>JAMFSA010000159.1 GCA_026225055.1 Mucilaginibacter xinganensis
GCCCAAATCTTAATGCTTGCTTCGCATAACATCCTTAACCCGGCTAACGGTACGCCAATCACTGTACCTTCGCAGGATATGGTACTTGGTTTGTACTACATAACCAAAGGCCGTAAATCAGAAGAAGGACATATCGTAATAGGTTCAGGCTTAACTTTCTACTCTCCTGAAGAAGTGATCATCGCTTATAACGAGAAGAAATTAGCCCTGCACGCCTTTATAAAAGTGAAAACTTTTGTTAAGGAAAGAGATGGCAGCATTGTAAATAAAATTATTGATACCACTGTAGGCCGCGTGTTGTTTAATCAGCATGTACCGGTTGAGGTTGGTTATATAAATGAACTGTTAACCAAAAAATCACTGCGTGATATTATTGGTGAAGTAGTAAAAACTACAGGTATGGCACGCGCGGCCCAGTTCCTTGATGATATTAAGGAATTAGGTTTCAAAATGGCATTCCAGGGTGGTTTATCATTTAACCTGAAGGATATTAATATCCCTGCAGAAAAAGTTACGCTGATTGCACAAGCTTCAAAAGAAGTTGAAGATGTTATGGGTAACTATAACATGGGTTTCATCACCAACAATGAGCGTTACAACCAAATCATCGATATCTGGACACGTATCAACAACCGCTTAACCGCGAATGTGATGGAAATTCTGTCAACTGATAATCAAGGCTTCAACTCAGTATACATGATGCTTGATTCAGGAGCGCGTGGTTCTAAAGAGCAGATCCGTCAGCTTGCAGGTATGAGGGGATTGATGGCGAAACCGCAAAAATCAGGTTCAGGTGGCGAGATCATTGAAAACCCGATCCTTTCAAACTTTAAAGAAGGTTTGTCGGTATTGGAATACTTTATCTCAACTCACGGTGCACGTAAAGGTTTGGCGGATACGGCGTTAAAAACAGCTGATGCTGGTTACTTAACCCGTCGTTTACATGACGTTGCCCAGGATATGATTGTTGGTGAAGTAGATTGCGGTACTTTAAGAGGTATATACACAACCGCCCTTAAAGATAACGAGGATATTGTTGAGCCATTACACGAGCGTATATTAGGCCGTACATCATTACATGATGTTCATGATCCAATCACTAACGAGCTATTAGTTTCAGCAGGTCAGGATATTGACGAAGAAATCTCTAAAAACATAGAGAACTCTCCGTTAGAAGGTATCGAAATACGTTCAGTATTAACATGCGAAAGCAAACGTGGTGTTTGTGCATTGTGCTACGGCCGTAACCTTGCAAGCGGTAAACGCGTGCAACGTGGTGAGGCTGTTGGTGTAATTGCAGCACAATCAATCGGTGAGCCGGGTACACAGTTAACACTTCGTACATTCCACGTGGGTGGTACCGCGTCAAACATCGCGGCTGAATCACAGATCAATGCGAGATTTGAAGGTATAATTGAATTTGAGAACGTTCGTACGGTTGCTTACAAAACTGAGGATGGACTTGTTGAAGTAGTATTGGGTCGTTCAGGCGAGTTCCGTATTGTTGAAGAAGGCACTAACAAAGTTATTGTAACCAACAACATACCTTACGGTGCTTATTTATACGTGAAAGATGGCAGCAAGATCGCTAAAGGCGACCGTATCTGTTCATGGGATCCGTACAATGCGGTAATCATATCTGAATTTGCGGGTATAACCCAGTTTGAAGCTGTATTGGAAGGTATTACTTTCCGTGAAGAATCAGACGAACAAACAGGTCACCGTGAAAAGGTAATTATCGATACAAGAGATAAAACCAAGAATCCTGTTATCCAGATCAGCGATGGTAAGGGTAATGTGATTAAAGGCTATAACATCCCGGTAGGCGCTCACATCGCAGTTGATGAAGGCGAAAAACTACAAACAGGACAGGTTATTGCTAAAATTCCTCGTTCAACAGGTAAAACCCGTGACATCACAGGTGGTTTACCACGTGTAACCGAGTTGTTTGAAGCACGTAACCCATCAAACCCTGCAGTAGTAACTGAAATTGATGGTGTTGTAACCCTGGGTGGTGTTAAACGTGGTAACCGCGAAATGACCATCGAATCAAAAGATGGCCAGATCAAGAAATACCTTGTACCACTATCTAAACACATCCTTGTACAGGATAATGACTTTGTGAAGGCTGGTATGCCACTTTCAGATGGTTCAATATCACCTGCTGATATCCTGGCTATTAAAGGCCCGGCTGCAGTACAGGAGTACCTGGTTAATGGTATACAGGAAGTTTACCGTTTACAAGGTGTGAAGATAAATGATAAGCACTTTGAGGTTATTGTACACCAGATGATGCAGAAAGTATCTATTGAAGATGCCGGCGATACTACATTCCTTGAGAAAGAAGCTGTTGACAGCTGGGATTTCATGATTGAGAACGACGATATCTTCGATAAGAAAGTTGTTGTTGAGCCAGGTGATTCAGCTTCGTTAAAATCAGGTCAGATTGTATCCGTTAGAAAGCTGAGAGACGAAAACTCAATTTTGAAACGTAAAGATTTAAAATTGGTTGAAGTACGTGACGCTATAGCTGCAACTTCAAGCCCGATACTGCAAGGTATTACAAGGGCGTCATTAGGCACCAAGTCGTTTATCTCGGCAGCATCGTTCCAGGAAACTACCAAAGTACTGAACGAAGCAGCGATTGCAGGTAAAAAAGACAATATGCTTGGATTGAAAGAAAACGTTATCGTTGGTCACCTTATCCCATCAGGAACTGGTTTACGTGCATATGAAAATATCCGCGTAGGTTCACAAGAGGAGTTTGACCGCTTAATGGCTTCAAAAACTGAAGAAGTAGAAGCATAAATGATCCGGTAAATAATTTAAGGCCCGCCAAAAAAACATTTGGCGGGCCTTTTTGTTTAGTGAATAATTTTCTCATATTATGTCTATGGGAAAACAATCAATATTTTTAAAGAAAATATTACTTTTAACGAGAGTTAGCAATATAAACAAACAGTAAATAAATATTTTATAAAAGCCTTTCGGTAAAAGACAGGTTTGTTATTTTAGTGCGATGGAAGAACAAAACGAAAATCAGTTGAATATCGAGCTTTCCGAAGAGATAGCGGAGGGGATCTATTCTAACCTGGCAATTATTACCCATTCAAGTTCAGAGTTTGTGCTCGACTTTATTAGAGTTATGCCTGGAGTGCCTAAGGCAAAGGTAAAATCAAGGATTATTTTAACACCAGAACATGCCAAACGCTTACTTACTGCGCTGGAAGACAACATAGAAAAATTTGAAACTGCTAATGGCCGTATCAAAATTCAGCAGGGCCCGGCAGGCTTTCCAATGAATTTTGGCGGCACAGTAGGACAGGCATAAATTTTAATAATTTTATTAAAATGCACCATTTAATAAAAAAAACTTACATTAAGAGTGTCTTTTTTATTAAACTTAACAATTTTATAATTGTAATTAACTAAAAAGTACATATATTGCATCGTTTTAATGTCTGCTTTCTGAATAGATATAAAATCTACCCATATGAGAAAAAACTACTTGATAAATGCCTGTTTCATTTTGTTCATTTCGTTCATTTGCATAAGTGTTTCTTCTTGCTCAACAACTAAGAATACAAAATATTTTCAAGATATCCCGGATTCAGGAGTTTTAAAAACAATTCCTATAGCTGCTTATATCGAACCCAAAATACAGGTTGATGATATTATGACGATCATTGTAACCACAGTTGATCCAACAGCTACTCAAATAATAAACTTAGGTAATATTCCCACTGGCGGTCAGTCTTCCGGATCACCTGCCGCAGCTAGCCAGCCCGTTGTTAGCGGTTATTTGGTCAATAAAGATGGTAATGTAGAATTGCCCGTATTAGGTGAGATTAAATTATTAGGGCTAACCACAGAAGGGGCAAGACAATTGATAAAGGAACGCGCCAGCAAATTTTATAACGACCCTTCGGTTGTTGTAAGATACGCGAATTTCAAAGTTACAGTTACAGGTGAGGTTGCGCGGCCTTCAATTTATATTATGCCTAGTGAGAAAGTAACGATACTTGATGCGCTTTCCATCGCAGGCGACCTCACAATTTACGGTAAAAGAGATAATATTCTTTTGTTAAGGGAAAATCAGGCAGGAACTAAAACTGTTTATAGAATTAACTTAAATAAAAGCGGAATAATTAACGAACCCTATTATTATCTTAATCAAAATGACTACATATACGTTGAGCCAAGCAAGGGCAAAGCTGCTGCAAATGACGTAGCGCAAACACGTAATATTGCAATATTTACTTCTTTATTAACATTGATAATAGTCATAGCTTCAAGAGTTAATATACACTAAGATTTCTACATTAAGACTAGTATAACAATAAAGTCATTTTTAAATGGATTATCAAAAGCGAGAAATTGGGAATTTTATAGACAATGATGACGATTTCGATATAAAGAAAATTGTCGGAAAGGTTTTAAGTAACTGGTATTTATATGTATTTAGTATACTTATTTGCTTTTTACTGGCATTCTTTTATACTCGATATGCTACTCCGGGCTATAATATCATCAGTAAGATAACAGTATCTGATCAAACCAGTGCGCCAGGTGGTCAGCAACTAAGTAACTCTTTAGGTAGTTTTTCTGACATGCTTGATCTTTCAAGCAATGCTTACAATGAGATTGACATCATAAAATCAAATTTATTGATGACAAATGTTGTTAAGTCTTTGCAGCTTAACGTAACAATATTTAGAAGTGGGAAAATAAATGCTGTTGAATTATATGATGAAGCTCCGTTTACTGTAGAGGTAGTTGCAAAAAGAGATACGTTTCAGGGGCGTATTTATAATCTTGATTTTAAAGATAATAATATCCACATACGTAACAGTAAAGATAATGTTGATGAAACTATAAAGTTTGGTTCAATTGTTTCTTTAGGGCAATACGACCTTATTTTTGCGCGCAAACCGGGCCAGTCATTTACTAAAAGTGAATATCGATTAAGCATTGAATCGGTAGACGGAAAAACTCAGCAATTACTAAAAGCGCTTAATGTTGATCTGACTGATAAGAAAAGTACCACTTTAATTTTAACCCTTCAATACCCTAATCCTAAAAAAGGAGAAGCAATTTTATCGAAGCTGATGGATTTATATCTGAAATCCAACATGCAGAATAAAATTGAAATAGCAGATAGTACTATAAATTTTATCGATTACCGTTTAGGAATTGTTGGAAAAGAGTTATCGGGAATTGAAAATAACTTTGCCAAGTTTAAGCAGGTAAATAATCTATCAGATGTTGATGAACAAGGAAAAGCGTTGGTTGAAAATGTGTCAACATATTATAATAAACTTAATGATCTGGAATTACAGATAGCGCTTGTAGATGACATTTCAAAATTCATAAATGATCCGGTAAATAAAAGAATAATCCCAAGTTCATTCACTGTACAAGATCCTGTATTTGCAGACGCGATTGGAAAGTATAATGAGTTGCTTGTTGATAGGGATAAATTGTTGCTTTCCTACAAGGAAAGCAACCCGGTTGTAGCTTCAGTTGATGCTGAGATAGAGAATGTTCGTATTGGTTTGTTAAAAAGCTTTAATACCTATAAACAAGGTTTATTAGTTACCTTAAAAGAGGTAAAATCAAAAAATTCGGATTTGGATAGCCAGGTAAAATCGGTTCCTCAAAAAGAAAAAGTGTTTCTGGATTATACCAGGGAACAAAACTTGATGGAACAGATGTATTTGTATTTGTTACAAAAAAAGGAGGAAACGGCTATAACCAAAACTTCTACAGTATCTACCTCAAGAATAATAGACCCAGCTAAAAGCGAATTTTCACCTTACGAACCAAAGATTCCGATAATACTTTTTATAGGTATAATAATTGGTGTTTTAATACCTTCTATTTACCTATATATGAAGGAAGCATTAAATATAAAGATCATAAACAAAAGTGATATAGAATCTAATACAAGAATCCCTACTTTAGGCGAAATAGGTAATATACCCAATGGTAAATCTCTAATTGTAGAAAATAATTCCAGGTCAATTTTATCTGAACAATTTAGGGCTTTAAGAACCAATCTTCAATTTGTTTTACCAAATTCAAAATGTAGTATTATAATGGTTACTTCAAGTATGAGTGGTGAAGGTAAATCACTTATAACAATGAACTTGGGTAGTATTGTGGCCCTGAGCGGGAAGAAAGTATTATTACTTGAGTTAGACTTGCGAAAGCCAAAGCTATCGTCAAATTTAGGTTTAGACTATAATCTGGGTTTTACCAATTATGTAGTGTCTGAATCTACAGACATTGAACAATACATTCAACCAACATTCTTTTCTCCTAATTGCTTTATAATATCATCAGGTCCTGTGCCTCCAAACCCTTCAGAATTATTGCATAGCGACAGGCTGGGGTTAATGTTGGAATCGTTAAAGAGTAAATTCGATTATATCATTATTGATAGCGCTCCTATTGGTTTAGTTTCTGATGCTCAATTAATTGAAAAATATACTGATGTAACTTTATATGTTGTTAGGCAGGAGTATACCTTAAAATCTCAATTAAATATAGTGAATGATTTAGTTAAAGGAGGTAAGTTTAGAAAGACCTACCTGGTTATAAATGATATAAAATCACGAAAATCGGGTTATCACGGTTATGGCTATGGTTACGGTTATGGCTATGGCTATGGTTATGGTTACGGTCATGAGGCGGATGAAAATAAAAACCTAAGCTGGTACAATAAAATTTTTAATAAAAAGAAGTTTTAATCAATAGCTGATCTGTAGTAAACATAGCCAAGGTTACTTTTGCACAATTAATTAATTTTTGTAAGAATAATATTTGTTATATAATTCCAGGAAATCAAATCTTGCTTATATAGCTGTTAACAAATGAAGGGTAAAGAAATTTTTAAACTTAATAATGTTATAATTAAGCCTACTGGTGGGCTGGCAAACAGAATGCGTGTTCTTGAATCGGCATATAATTATTCTATTGCTTATAAAAGCAACTTAATAATAATTTGGGAAAGGAATAGTGATTTAAATGCCAAATTTTCTGATTGCTTAGAAGATATTCCGGGGGTAAAAGTTATTGATTTAAATTTTTCAGGGAGAAATACTTTTTCGAAAATAAGACGTAAGGTTTTATTGTTTTGGCAATTTTTTTATACATCCTACAATACCAACAAAAAAGTTGTTGACGAGGAGATCAAAGCTATAGAAAACTACAAAGACGAAAAGGTATTGGAAAAGTTGTTTGTAGAATATGCAAAAGAAAACAAAGGGCTTTATCTCTATATCTGTTATAGCTTTTATTCAAATTATAACAACTTTTTTGTTAAAATAAATAAGAAAGTAGCAGATAAAGGAAAATACTTATTGCAGGATGTAGGCCAGATTACCGGTGTTCATATAAGAAGAACTGATCATGTGGAATCAATTGAAAATTCTCCATTACAGCTTTTTATTGACGAAATTAAATCGGTACTAGGTGAATTTCCAGCTATGAAATTTTATCTATCAACAGATTCGGATGAGGTTGTAGATCAATTGAAAGAAGAATTTAATGATATTATTATTACAGGAGTAACAAATAGAAGCAGGGATACAAAAGATGGCATAGAATCCGCATTATTGGATCTATACTGTTTAAGCTGCTGTAAGGAAATACTAGGCTCTCACAATAGTACATTTTCAGAGCGAGCGGCTCTTATGGGAAACATTCCATTACGTATAGTAATCAAATAATGGCATTGCCTAAAGCATTCATATTAATGTTAGCTCAATGGTAATTTATATAACTTAAATTAATAGTGGAAAGTTTTCAGAAATCTTTATTTAAAAATATATTAATTTCGGGTGGTTATAATTACTTATCACAAGGAATAAATTTCCTTTCGTCCATTATTATTTCAAGGATATTATCTCCAGGCGACTACGGTTTAATTGGTTTGATAACAGTTTTTACCGGGTTCATTGTTATAATATCTGATGGGGGGCTGTCATATGCTTTAATCAGGAGTGATTTTGGCCGAACTTATCAACGTGTATTAACCAATTTATCATGGATATTGGGAATCACGTTATTCCTGTTAACACTAATTTTGGCGTATCCAATCTCAGTTTTTTATAAAAACGATCAATTATTATGGCCTACGCTGGTATTATCACTAACGTTTTTGATAAGGGGGTTTAGTTTGGCGCAAGGCGCATTATTGGCGAAGCAGTTACAATTTGGCTTTTTAGGCAAAATAACGTTGTTATGTATGATTGTATCTGTGTCTATTACTATCGTAATGGCTTATTTTGGAGCAAGATATTGGTCATTAGTTGTTCCTCAGATTTTCACAGCGTTAATAACCACATTTTTTTATGAAAAGAAGGTCAGGTTAGGCTTTAAAATATTCCCATTAAATTATCTGAAAGTATGTTTTAAACATACCAAACGGTTAGTGTTTAGTGTCTTTGGTTTTAATTCAATTACCTATTGGTCAAGAAACTCTGATAACATGGTTGTTGGTAAATGGTACGGTGCCGCTGAACTTGGCATATATAACCGGGCTTATTCACTATTACTATTGCCTATAACTCTTATTTCGGCATTGTTTAATACTATACTTTTTCCGAGTATGAAGAAGTTACAATCAGAAGGTGGCGATATCGAGTCTGAGTATTACTTTGTACTAAAGGTCATTACATTTTTAAGCTATCCGTTGGTCTTACTGTTCATTATATTTCCACATGGTTTAGTTTCATTATTATGGGGTAAAAATTGGCTGCAGGTAGCTACCTTATTGCCATATTTTGGATTACTTGTTTTAACACAACCATTAGTCCCAATAACAGGGCCATTACTCATGTTAAAAAACAAAGAGCGTGAGTATATGATATCGGGATGGGTAACTGCCTTTTTTTGTGTTGGGGCGATCGTTATTGGAGGGTTAATTTCTTTAATGGCAATAGTGCAATTTTATTCATTGGCTTATATTTCAGCAGTTATTATATTTCAGGTTTTCTATGTTGTTATAAGAAATCTTGGCTTCAATAAAAAAAAGGTTTTAATATTTTGGCTACCTAAAATATTTTTATCCATGTTGATCTGGGTTACTTTATATTTTGATTTGGTAATTATTAAGTATATACTACTGGCCATTTTTACCGTATACTTAATTTTTGATGGAAGAAAGGAATTAAATAAAGTTATTTCATTAGTAAGGAAAAGATTATGAGTTTAGCTCCAATAGTACTATTTGTTTATAACAGGCCACAGCATACCAAAATGACATTGGAAGCATTAGCAAAGAATGATTTGGCTAGTGGCAGTATATTGTACATATATGCTGATGGGCCAAAGCAGCATGCTACAAATGATCAATTAAGTAAAATAGAAGAAACAAGAAATGTAATTAAAAATGCTACTGGATTTAGCGAGGTTATAATTACAGAGGCTGAAACTAATAACGGCTTGGCTAACTCAATAGTAAAAGGCGTTACTGAGGTAGTAAATAAACATGGTAAAATTATAGTATTGGAGGACGATCTGATCACTTCAAAAGGCTTTTTGAAATACATGAATGATGCTTTGGATATTTATGAAAATGAATCAAAAGTAATGCATGTTAGTGGCTATGTTTATCCGGCAAAACTTAGTGATGATACTGAACAAACCTTCTTTGCAAATATTTTATCATGCTGGGGATGGGCAACATGGGCCAGGGCTTGGAAACATTATGAGCATAACCCCGATGTTCATATTTCGCACTTTAATACTCAGGAAGCGATAAAAAAATTCAACATTGAAGGGCATGCAGATTATTATCATCAACTTGTTTTAAACCAGGAAGGGAAATTATATACCTGGGCTGTAAAATGGTATGCCTCATGGCTTTTTAATGATGGTTACTCATTATTTCCATATAAATCATTAACAAAAAATATCGGGTTTGATAATTCGGGGACAAATTCAAAGGGCGACTCACAGTTTAATCCCAGATTAACAGATTATGTGGTAGTTGAAAAAAAGAATATACAGGAGAATTTGTATAATAGAAGAGCCATTGACAGTTTTTATGTTACAGCAGTTCCTTACTTAAAAATAAGGGTGATCCATTTCTTAAAAAAATATGGGATCTATTCGAAATTACAAAAGCTTATTAAATGATACTAACGATAATTAAAAGGCTGTTTTTGTTTGTTCGTAATATAACTTATTACTCAAACATTAAGGAAAATGTGAAATTAGGTAGGTTTGTAAAATTGTATTCTATTTACAAACTGTATAATGTTCAAATAGGTGATTATACATATATAGCCCCTAATGCTCACATATATGATACTGCTATAGGTAAATTTTGTTCAATAGGTCCTAATGTGTATTGCGGCTTAGGTATACATCCCACAAATGGCATATCAACAGCGCCGATGTTTTATTCAAACCATAAACAGAATGGGGTTTCACTAAGCAAAACCAACAAAATTACTGAAATGCTGGAGGTGAAAATAGGGAATGATGTATTTATAGGGGCAAATGTAACTATCCTTGGCGGCATCACCATTGGCGATGGCGCAATAATTGGCGCAGGAGCAGTTGTAAGTAAAGATATACCGCCTTATGCAATTGCCTTAGGCACTCCAATAAAAGTAGTAAAATATAGGTTTGATGAAAAGGAAATTGAAAAACTGTTAGCTATAAAATGGTGGGATTGGAGTGACGATAAATTACCTTTAATCGAAAAGCACTTTTTCCAATTAGACGATTTAGCCAAACTTGATATTAATGAATCTTAATATGCAATCTCTAATTCAATAAACTGAATGAAAAAGATTTTATACTATAGCGCATATATATGGAACTATTTAATGCTCAAAATTGTTAAAGCAGAGTATGTTAAATTCCCTTATATAATTGGTACAATAGGAGTACGGGGTACAAAAGGTAAAGTGTATATAGGCAGCAACGTTACAATTAATTCAATTAAATGGATGAATCCTGTTGGCTTATCATCCAGTACATACCTATGTGTAGAACCGGGTGCTATTATCAAAATAGGAAATAACGTAGGGATTTCAAATGCGCTTATTTCTGCCAGGAGCGAAATTATTATTGAAGATGATGTATTAATTGGTGGCGGATGCCAGATATTAGATAATGATTTTCACAGTTTAGATTATAATATCCGCCGTACGGATCTCGATCAGCTAAACATTTGCTCAGCGCCAGTAATAATCAGGAAAGGGGCATTTATTGGAACCGGTTCTATTGTACTAAAAGGAGTTGAAATAGGTGAGCAAAGTATCATAGCAGCTGGTTCAGTGGTTTCTAAAAACATACCTCCTTTTGAAATATGGGGCGGCAATCCTGCGAAATTCTTAAAAAAAACCAAGTAAAATGAATTATAACTATAAGAAATTTTTTCCCTTCATTTGATCTTGAAATTTAATATAATGGATAATAATGCACTCACTTCGGATACGTTTAATTTTCCTAAAATTAAAAAGAGAACTTTTTTTAATTTAACAGTATTTGCATTTATATACTTTTTTTTCAATAGTTTTCTGCTTCCGTCGGGCCTGCTTTATACTATATTATTAACTCCTGTAATGATCGTTTGGTTAAACAGTGAAAAGGTAAGTTTGGTTAAAGTTTTTGGTTGTTTTGGGATTTTGTTTATACTCTTTTATTGCATACATAATCTTTCCGGAGTTGACAGCAAAGCATATTTGGTATCATCCACAGTATATTTAACCTGTGTTATATTTTCAATTGCCTTTTATGTTTATATAAATAAATACAATTTTACATTTGAACCAATTTTAGTAAAGCTTTTGAAGTTTAACTTCTTTTGGGTTATTATAGCCTTAATATCATTTCCGATATGGAAACAAAACAATATATTTTGGTATAGTAATGAAATTACCGAAAGCCTTAAATTCCCCCGGTTAAAATTATTTACTACAGAATCATCAGAGTATAGTGCTTTGCTTGCTCCCATTTTTTTTTTCTATTTCGCTTATTTTTATCATTCTAATCTCGGGAAAAAACGTTTTTGGCTTTCTGTTACAATTATAATTTCATTGCTTTGTTCTTTATCTTTTGGAGTAATAGGATTAATTATCATAACAATAACACTGTTGTTATTGTATGATAATATTGGTAAAAAGAGGATTAAAAATAACAGTAAATTAATAGTACTTTATTTCTCTGTAGTTGTATTTATACTGATCTTCATTTTAGGGCCGGGTAGTAATACAGGCATAGCTCAGCGGGTTTTGGCTATCTTTTCAGGAAATGATTCCTCCAGTAACGGGCGTGCTGTTGATTCTTATACACTTGCCGAAATTATCCTTTTTAAAAAAAATGTGTGGTTCGGGATAGGCCCCGGTCAACTTAAAATTGTTGGGAAAGATATCATCAATGATTTTTATCAGTACGATAATTCTGACGATAAAGTGGTTCGCCTGCCATGTAATATGGCTGAGGTTTTAGCAACCTTTGGATACCTTGGGGTGAGTTTAAAGCTATTTATTGAAATATATTTATTTTTCAGAACCAAAGTAAGTTCAAGTTCTTTTAGACTTTGTATTTTCTTATTTATTTTCTTTTTTCAATTTGTTGGAAGCAACATTGTAAATACACTTGAATACGTAATGTGGGTAATGGCGTTTTCCAAAGTGTTTCCTGACGAATATTTTAAAAAAATAGCCTATAATAATGAATAAGGATATTAAAATTAGCGTAATAACCGCCGTATATAACGGTGCAGCTTTTATTGAAGATTCAATAAAAAGTATTATCTCTCAAAAAAACGATCAGATTGAATATATTATAATTGATGGTGGCTCTAAAGATAATACCATGGAAATTGTAAAAAGATATGCGGATGAAATAGATTATTTTATTAGCGAACCTGATAAAGGAATATATGATGCCTGGAATAAAGGAATAAAGCAGGCAAAAGGTGATTGGGTAATGTTTGTAGGATGTGATGACTTTTTAGTTCCCAATGCCCTGGAGGAATACCTGAAATTTATAAAGGAAGTAAATAGTGAAGTAGAATATATTTCTTTCAGGCGGCAAATGATTGATAAGGACGACCGGAAAATACGTTTAATAGGTTGGAAATGGGAGTGGCCATTATTTTTAAAATATATGACCGTGGCCCATTCGGCATCACTGCATTCAAAAAGGCTTTTTGAAAAATATGGGGTCTTTGATATCAACTACAAAATAGTTGGAGATTATGAGCTTTTACTTAGGGCCAGGGGCGACCTAAAAGCTGTTTTTATTGATTTTGTAAGCATTGTAATGCGCGAGGGTGGTGCCAGTGACAGCACTAAAGCAATAAAAGAACAATATAAAGCTGTAATAACAACCGGCGGAGGGAATAAATTAGCAGCACTTACAAACTTTTACTATATACATGCTAAACGATTTGCTAAAAATTTTTCACGTAAGTTTGGACTAAATTTATACATTAAAAAATAGTGTTTACGTTATAAATAAAGTTACTCTAAATTAATCTAAGTTAATTATGAAAAAGTACCATTTATTTATCCTGTTTGTTCTTATACACGGGATTACATTAGCTCAAAGTTCAACAAAATCAAAAGTGAGAATTGGTGCCTATTATTTTGGAGGATGGACCTCTGCAACTGATTTTCATATTACATCCAAATTGCGCGATACTTTTCCCGAACGCAGGCCGCTTTGGGGTTGGGTTTCTACATCGGCGCAAACTATGAAAACACAAATCGATTTGGCCGCAGATGCCGGCCTGTCGTTTTTTAATTTTGATTGGTATTACCCTAATGATAAGCCTTATCCTAAAGAGGTTTTAAATAGTGATCTGGGTTTATATTTGCAGGCTCCCAATAAAAGCAGGCTAAAATTTTGCCTGTTTGTAGCTAACCATGTGGGCTATAGGGTTGGCCCCAAAGATTGGGCCTTTGATGTTGATTATTGGATAAAGCTGTTTAAAGATAAAGATTACCTAAAAGTAAATAACAAGCCGTATATCTCATTTTTTAGCCAGGGTGATATGATCTACACTTTTGGCTCTATTGAAGCCGTACACAAAGCCTTAGACAGCCTAAGGCAAGTTGCTAAGGCCAATGGATTAGGGGGTGTTACAATTGCTATATGTGTTTCTCCGGAAGCAAAAAAAGTTGCTGAAGCCAAAGCATGTGGCTTTGATACGTTTACCGCTTATAATTATCCCACAGTGGGCTTTAAAAAAGGCCAGAATACGGCTGATGTTGATAGTTTGTTAGCTGGAAATAAAAGGATATGGGATAGGTTCTTAAATTTTGGCCTGCCATACATACCTGTATCCACACTAAACTGGGATCCAAGACCGTGGCGTAAAGCCGGAAGTAACCAGGATGCCAGGTATTATACAGGCTATTCTGCCGAATCTATACGTAAATCTATTTTGGCCGTGCAAAAATGGGTTGATGATAACCCTGCTTATACCTACAAAGATAAAATTGCTATGGTATATGCCTGGAATGAGATCGGCGAAGGTGGGTATATGATGCCAACTAAAGATTTTAATCCTTTAATAGGGGTTGAACAGGCATTAATTTACAGGTAATATTTCGTAAGCCTAATTCTATATATGTTGATGAAAATTTTAATGATTGCGAGAAAAACTTTGTATTCATCGCCCGGTGGCGATACAGTACAAATTAGTTCTACGGCAAAATACTTACGTTACTTGGGAGTTGAGGTGGATATAAAGCTCTCAGGCGAGGATCTTGACTACAATAATTATGATTTGCTCCACTTTTTCAACATAATACGGCCCGACGATATAATTCCGCACATTAATAAGTCATCCTTGCCATTTGTAGTGTCAACCATATTTGTTGATTATTCAGAGTATGAAAAAAACAACAGGGAAGGGACTTTTAAACTTTTTGCAAAAGTTCTTACAGGAGATCAATTAGAATATCTGAAAACTATTGCCCGTTTCGTAAAAAATGGCGATAAAATAAACTCACCTTATTATATTCTTAATGGGCACAAAAAGTCCATTAAGAATATAATAAGGAGGACAAATATGTTACTCCCCAATTCAGATAGTGAATACCATCGCCTTTTTAAAAGTTACGAAGTTGAAAGCAGTTACCGGAAAATACCAAACGCTATTGACAATCACTTTTTTACAGATGAGGTGCCCCCCAATAATAACTTTAAAGATCACGTATTATGTGTGGGCCGTATTGAGGGGCGTAAAAACCAATTAAACCTCATTAAGGCACTGGCCGATACAAATCTCTCTCTCACCTTAATCGGTAAGCCATCGCCTAATCATATGGCCTATTTTGAAGAATGTAAAAGCTTAATAGCTAAAACCAATAACATTCAGATAATTGAGCATGTAGATCATGCAGAGCTGGCTGCTATATACAAAGCAGCAAAGGTACACGTTTTACCAAGCTGGTTTGAGACAACGGGTTTAAGTTCGCTTGAGGCTGTAGCAATGGGTTGTAATATAGTAGTTACAAAAATGGGCGATACATTTGAGTATTTTGAAGATATGGCATATTACTGTGAGCCCGATAATATTGAGTCAATAAAAAATGCTGTGATAGCAGCGTACAATGATCCATTCAACAATAAATTAAAAGAGCGTGTATTAAAAGAATATATATGGGAAAGTGCCGCTCAGGAAACATTAACCGCTTATAAAACCGTTTTATGCGAATAGCTATACTTGGCACAAGAGGAATACCAAATTATTATGGCGGCTTTGAGCAATGTGCTGAATATTTGGCATTAGGCCTTGTAAATAAAGGTTATGAAGTTATAGTTTATAACTCTCATAATCATCCTTACCAGGAGAACAATTGGAAGGGTGTGCAAATTGTACATTGTTATGATCCGGAATACAAATGGGGAACAGCAGGGCAGTTTATATATGACCTTAATTGTATCAGAGATTTACGTAAAAGAAATTGTGATATAATATTGCAGTTGGGCTACACAAGCAGCTCAGTATGGGGATGGTTGTTGCCTCGTAAAAATAGCATAATTACTACCAATATGGATGGCTTGGAATGGAAGCGAACCAAATACTCTGAGAAAGTTAAAAAGTTCCTGTTGTATGCCGAAAAATTGGGTGTAAAATATAGTGACTACCTTATATCAGATTCTATTGGTATACAGGATTACCTGAAGGAGAAATATAAAAAGGATTCAACATTCATACCATATGGGGCAGATCTGTTTCAAACACCTGATGAAGCTATATTAAAAGATTACGACGTTGTTGCTTATAACTATGATATGCTGATAGCCAGGTTAGAGCCTGAAAATAGCATTGAGGTTATTCTTGATGGGGTTGTACAGGCAAATATCGGGCGCCCGTTTTTAGTAATAGGCAAGCATCAAACTAAATACGGCGAATATTTAAAAGCTAAATTCTCTAATCAAAAAAATATCAGGTTTATTGGGGGTATTTATGATATCAACATACTTAATAACCTGCGTTATTACTCCAATGTGTATTTTCACGGGCATACTGTAGGTGGTACAAACCCCTCTTTATTAGAAGCAATGTCATCAAACAGTTTGATCTGTGCAAATGATAATCCTTTCAATAAATACATATTAGGTGATGATGCCCTGTATTTCTTAACTGCTGATGAAATAGCTAAAGTAATTATATCAACAGATAAAAACGAAGCTGATAACAAGCTTAAACTAACTAATAATAATAACAAAATAACAAATGTTTACAGTTGGGATATAATTGTAAACCAATATGCTGAACATTTAGAAGAGATTTATAATAATCAATAGTTAAAAATGGGAAGTATATTTTTAAATAATTGACTGTTTATTTAAAAAAATAACAATATTTTATTTGTAAATGTATTTTTTTCGTAAATTTAGATATATATTTGTAAAAAAGCTTGAGCTTTCTTTCTCTTTAAGTAATTAATGTAATTAATATCACCTATGTCGCAAAAAGTAGCCTTACTTACAGGAATAACCGGCCAGGACGGGGCCTATCTAACAGAATTATTATTATCGAAGGGGTATGAGGTTCACGGGATAAAACGCCGTAGTTCCTTATTTAATACGGACAGGATCGACCACCTGTACCAGGACCCTCATGATAAGAATATAAAACTAACACTGCATTATGGTGATCTTTCAGATTCAACGAACCTGATACGGATCATACAACAGGTACAACCAGATGAGATCTATAACCTTGGAGCTATGTCACACGTAAAGGTGAGCTTTGATACTCCTGAGTATACCGCAAATGCTGATGGTATAGGAACATTGAGGTTATTGGAAGCAATCCGTATACTGGGGCTGGAAAAAAAGACCAAAATATATCAGGCATCAACATCTGAATTATACGGATTAGTGCAGGCTGTACCACAATCAGAAACCACTCCTTTTTATCCGCGTTCTCCTTATGCAGTAGCAAAAATGTACGCCTATTGGATTACAGTAAATTATCGCGAGGCATATGGCATATTCGCTTGTAACGGTATCTTATTTAACCATGAGAGCCCTTTACGTGGCGAAACTTTTGTTACCCGCAAAATAACCAGGGCAACTGCTAAAATAGCAATGGGCCTGCAGGATAAACTTTTTTTAGGTAACCTTGATGCTCAAAGAGATTGGGGCCATGCAAAAGATTATGTTGAAGCAATGTATTTGATATTGCAGCAGGAAACCCCGGAAGATTATGTTATAGCTACCGGCGTAACTACCCATGTTCGTGAATTTGTAAGGATGTCATTTGCTGAAGTTGGCATCGAAATTGAATTTAAAGGCGAAGGCGCTGATGAAAAAGGATATGTTGTAAGTAGTAGCAATCCTGATTTCCAGGTAGAAGCCGGTAAAGAAGTAGTAGCTGTTGATAAGGCTTATTTCAGGCCTACTGAGGTTGATCTATTGATTGGTGACCCAACAAAATCAAAAACAAAATTGGGCTGGAAACCTAAATATGATCTGCAGGGCTTAGTTAAAGAGATGGTTGCTGCCGACGTTGAACTGTTTAGAAAAGAGAAACTTTTAAAAGATTCAGGCTACGTTATCAAAAACCAGTTTGAATAATTTTATGGAAAAGGACGCAAAAATATATATAGCCGGTCACCGGGGTATGGTTGGTTCTGCTATTCATAGAAAGTTGGAGAAAGAGGGTTTTACTAATTTTATCACCCGCACATCATCAACACTTGATTTGCGCAGTCAACAGGCCGTAGCTGATTTTTTTGAGCAGGAGAAACCTGATTACGTATTTTTAGCAGCAGCTAAAGTAGGTGGCATTATTGCTAACAACACTTATCGCGCTGAATTTTTGTATGATAACCTGCAAATACAGAATAACGTTATTCATAATTCATATTTGAATGGCGTTAAAAAACTAATGTTTTTAGGCTCCAGCTGTATTTATCCTAAAATGGCCCCTCAGCCATTAAAGGAGGAGTACTTACTAACCGGGTTACTTGAAGAAACCAACGAGCCATATGCAATTGCAAAAATTGCAGGTATAAAAATGTGCGATGCATATCGTGCACAATATGGTTGCAATTATATATCAGCAATGCCAACAAATCTGTATGGCTATAATGATAATTATCATCCGCAAAACTCACACGTTTTACCCGCCATGATACGTCGTTTTCATGAGGCAAAGGAACAGGGTATACCAACTGTTACCATTTGGGGAACAGGATCACCTAAGCGTGAGTTTTTGTTTGCTGATGATTTAGCCGAAGCTTGTTATTACCTGATGCAGAATTATAATGAAGCAGGCTTGGTTAACATAGGTACGGGTGAAGATCTGTCAATAAAAGATCTGGCATATTTGGTGAAAGAGATTACTGAATATACCGGGGAAATTGATTTTGACACATCTAAACCAGATGGTACACCAAGAAAATTAATGGATGTTACCAAATTAACAAATGCTGGCTGGAAATTCCATACCACATTGAAAGAAGGCATAGCATTAGCATACCAGGATTACCTGACTAAAGGCGCTTTGGTTGCTGAAAGATAAAGCGGATTATAACTATTTTTGAGCCACCTATAATGGCTAACTAATTTGAAACAGCAATAATTATTATAATTATTGCTGTTTTTTTTGAACGCAGATATCAATGGCTTTGCTCCAAAAACGGGGATATTTTATCCAAGACGAATTGCAGTTGCTGATCGGGCGTGAGTTTTGTGTTATCTAATACAATAGCATCATCGGCCCGTACCAAAGGGCTCTCTTTACGGGTAGTATCCTGGTAATCACGATGGGCCAGGTTTTCAAATACTTCTTCAAGGGTAATATCAGGGTTTTTAGGTAAGAGCTCCTTATAGCGTCTTTCAGCCCTGATTTTTGGATCGGCAGTCATGAAAATTTTAAGTTGGGCATGTGGAAAAACAGCTGTGCCAATATCACGGCCATCCATTACAATATTACTTGATTTTCCCATACGCTGCTGCTGTTTAACCATTTCAACACGCACCTCATGCAGGGCAGATACAGCACTTACTTTTTCTGATACCGGCATCTGGCGTATTTCTTCTGATACTTCCTCATCATTCAGTATAATATGAGTTTCATAATCACGCGCATGAAAATTTAGGTGGATGTTTTTCAGGGCCTGCTCAATTTGCAGGTGATCATCAAGGTTAATGTTATTACGTAAAAAATATAGTGTAACAGCACGGTACATAGCACCGCTGTCTACGTAAATAAAATGAAGTTTTCTGGCTAATGCTTTTGCTAAAGTACTTTTACCGCATGATGAATAACCATCAATTGCAACAACAATATTCTTACTCATAAAGAAACTAAATTACAAAAAAATAAGATATCCAGCCCTTGTCTTAAAAATCAATAACCAAAATATCAGCCAAATTAAATTTTCTTGTGTATAGGAACCATTAAATATGAAGAAATAATCATGAGACAGATTTTGTATACCTAATTCATCCTGAATAAAATCAAGTAATAGTTAACCTTATAGTAGTTTCGGGTACTACATTTTATTTATATTTGTGTGTAATATTTGATTCCCTGTTTTAAGTATAATTTATTGATATCTTTTTTTTGGGAGATCATAAAGTATTATTTTAGCCATAATGAAAACAATCTTAATTACCGGCGGCGCCGGATTTATCGGATCACATGTGGTTCGCCGTTTTGTAACACAATATTCGGATTATCGTATCGTAAACGTTGATGCGCTTACATATGCCGGTAACCTGGAGAATTTAAAAGACATTGAGCAGGCCCCAAATTACATTTTTGAAAAAGCCGATATAAAAGACAGCGCACGTATCAGCGCTATTTTTGATCAGTATAATATTACCGATGTTATTCACCTGGCAGCAGAATCGCATGTAGATAGGTCTATTCTTAGTCCGATGGATTTTGTATATACCAACGTGATAGGTACTGTAACATTACTGGATATAGCCAAAAATAAATGGAAAGATAATTATAAGGATCACCTATTTTACCACGTATCAACCGATGAAGTTTACGGTGCTTTAGGCGCTGAAGGCTTGTTTACCGAGGATACACGTTACGATCCGCATTCGCCATATAGCGCGAGCAAGGCAGCATCAGATCACTTTGTACGTGCATACTATGATACTTATGGCTTACAGGTAGTGGTATCAAACTGTTCCAACAATTACGGGCCAAACCATTTTCCTGAAAAACTGATCCCTTTGATGATCAATAACATCATCCATAATAAACCTTTACCGGTTTATGGCGATGGTAAATATACCCGCGACTGGCTATATGTTATCGATCACGCCCGCGCTATCGACCTGATATTCCACGAAGGCAAAAAAGGTGATACCTATAACATAGGCGGCTTTAACGAGTGGCAAAACATTAACCTGGTACATGTGCTTTGCAAGCAGATGGACGAAAAACTGGGCAGAGAAGAGGGCACAAGCGCCAACTTAATCACGTATGTAAAAGACCGCCCGGGTCATGACCTTCGCTACGCTATTGATGCCGGTAAGATCAATAAAGAATTAGGCTGGTCGCCATCAGTTACGTTTGAAGAAGGACTTTCTGCCACTATTGATTGGTTTTTATCAAACCAGGAGTGGTTAAATAATATTACAAGCGGCGCGTACGCCCATTATTACGAAACGCAATACGAAAACTAATTTTTGCGTATTACACCTACCCAATGAATATAACACAAACACCTCTTGAAGGTTGTATAGTACTAACTCCGCGCGTATTTAATGATGAGCGGGGCTATTTTTTCGAATCATTTAACGAAAAAACGTTTAACGATGCCGTTGGCAGATCCGTACATTTTGTACAGGATAATCAATCGTTCTCTACCAAAGGAGTATTGCGTGGCTTGCACCTGCAAAAAGGGGAGCATGCACAGTCAAAACTGGTAAGGGTAACCCGCGGCGAAGTACTGGATGTAGCGGTCGACTTGAGAAAGGCATCTGCAACTTACGGTCAGTATCACGCTGTATTGTTGTCTGAAACTAACAACAGCCAGTTCTTCATTCCACGTGGTTTCGCGCATGGTTTTGTTGTTTTAAGCGATGAAGCGGTATTCCAGTACAAATGCGATAATTATTACAACAAAGCATCAGAAGGAGGCCTGCATTTTGCTGATCCGGGTATCAATATCAACTGGCAATTGCCTGCGGATAGTCTGCTTGTTTCAGATAAAGATAAGGAACTGCCTTTTTTAAAAGATGCAGGTGATTTTGGTTTTTAATATTAAGCATTGTTCATAAATAAATTAATGGGAAACATTGTAGTATTTGGAGCCTCAGGACAATTAGGCCATTGCTTAAAAAAGGTAGCAGAAGAAAAAGGGGTAGCTGATATTCATTTTCTGCCCGAAGACGAAGCCAATATTTTAAACGTGGAAGCGATTAAAACGGTATTCGAAAAATATAAACCGACCTATGCCATAAACTGCGCGGCATATACTGCGGTTGATAAAGCCGAGGATGATGTAGACCTTGCCCGGAGCATCAACAAAACCGGGGCCGAAAATCTGGCCGTAGCCTGTAAAGCAGCCGGTTCTGTGTTGGTTCATGTTTCTACCGATTTCGTATTTCAAGGAAACTCAGTTAACCCGCTGGTTGAGGACGATATTGCAGAACCGATCAGCATTTACGGTGTAACCAAATTAGAAGGTGAGCAGGATATCACCCGGATATTGGATGAGCATTTTATACTGCGCACAAGCTGGTTGTATTCGGAGTTTGGTAATAACTTTGTTAAAACCATGCTTAAGCTGGGCGCTGAACGAGATCTGCTTAAAATAATTGCCGATCAGGTGGGTACACCAACTTACGGTATTGATCTGGCTGCATCTATATTGGATATTATTGCATCAGGCAAAACAACTTACGGCATCTATCATTATAGTAACGAAGGAGTTGCATCATGGTATGATTTTACAAAGGCAATCTTTGATCTTTCTAAAACCGGCACTAAAGTATTGCCTATACGCACATCTGAATATCCAACCAAAGCAACCAGACCGGCTTATTCGGTTATGGATAAAACAAAGATCAAGCGAACATTTGGTATAGAAATACCGTATTGGAGAGATAGCCTGGCTATCTGTATTGAAAGGCTTAAACAATAATAACTAAAAATGCTTTGTCATTTCGAACGATAGAGAGAAATCTTCTACGCTATATAACGCGCGGATATGGTGAAGAAGATTTCTCCTCGTACCTCGTTCGAAATGACATTTACATCTATAACACATCACAACCATGAAAGGAATAATATTAGCAGGTGGTTCAGGCACCCGTCTTTACCCCATCACCAAAGCTATCAGCAAACAATTAATGCCGATATATGATAAGCCCATGATCTATTATCCATTATCAGTATTAATGCTGGCGGGGATTAAAGATGTGCTTATTATTACTACTCCTGAAGATCAGGATGGTTTTATACGCCTGTTGGGTGATGGTGCCGAGTTGGGTTGTAACTTTCAATTCGCGGTGCAGGAAAAGCCAAACGGACTTGCCCAGGCATTCGTGATCGGTGCTGATTTCATCGGCGACGATAAAGCCGCGTTGGTTTTGGGTGATAATATTTTTTACGGATCGGGCTTTAGCAAACTGATACAGAGCTTTAACGATGTAAACGGTGCCGCTATTTTTGCTTACCCGGTTGCGGATCCTGAACGTTATGGTGTGGTTGAGTTTGATAAGGATTTTAAAGCATTATCACTGGAGGAAAAACCAACAGCGCCTAAGTCGAATTACGCTGTACCTGGCTTATATTTTTATGATAATTCAGTAATTGAAATAGCTAAAAACATAGCCCCATCGCCACGCGGTGAGTACGAGATAACGGATGTTAACAAGGTTTATCTTGAAAATGGCACACTTCAGGTAGGCCTGATGGATAGGGGTATGGCTTGGTTAGATACCGGTACATTTGATTCATTAAGTGATGCATCTGAGTTTGTGCGCGTAATTGAGAAACGCCAGGATACCAAAATTGGCTGTATTGAAGAAGTAGCCTACCGGATGGGCTTTATTGATCGTGATGCTTTGCTGGTATTAGCTGAAAAATATATTAAAAGCGGTTACGGTAAGTATTTAAAAAACCTGCCTGTACTATAAAAATAAACACGAATTTCACGAATAGCTTTGCGAGTTCCACGAATTACTAAGATGATTCGTGGAATTTGTGTGTTATATTTAATTCGTCCTATTAGAAAAAATTAGTGAAATTCGTGCTCACTAATTTTTATACCTGCCTATGGGGTACCCGAGTTTACAAGCCTGTGTTGCCGATCTTGAAAAAAACGGTCGTTTAATACGTATTAAGGAGGAAGTTGACCCATGCCTGCAAATGGCAGCCATACACCTGCGTGTATTTGAAAACCAAGGCCCGGCCATACTTTTCGAAAATGTAAAAGGCAGCAAATTTCCGGCGGTATCAAATCTGTTCGGTACGCTTGATCGTTCCCGCTTTATTTTCAGGGATACGCTGGATAAGATCAAAACACTGGTCGACCTTAAATCAGATCCCATTCGAGCCATAAAGCACCCCTTTAAATATGCTAATGTAGCGCTCACGGCTTTATCGGCTTTGCCCATGAAAACCGGTAAAAACGTACCGGTAAACTTTGGTCGTACCCATATTAGTGAACTGCCGCAAATAGTTAACTGGCCCGATGATGGTGGCCCTTTTGTTACTATGCCGCAGGTATATACCGAGGATGCCGACAAACCCGGCATTATAAATGCCAACCTGGGGATGTACCGCATACAAATGGCAGGCAATGATTATATAACCGATAAGGAAATCGGTCTGCATTACCAGTTGCACAGGGGTATTGGTGTACATCAAACAAAAGCAAACGCAAAAGGTCAGCCTTTAAAAGTAAGTATATTTGTAGGCGGCCCGCCATCGCACCCGGTAGCGGCGGTTATGCCACTGCCTGAAGGCTTATCAGAAATGACTTTCGCCGGTGCGTTAGGAAACCGTCGCTTTAGATATTTTTATGATGCGGAAGGTTTTTGTATTTCATCTGATGCTGATTTTGTGATCACCGGTACAGTAATGCCGCATGAAAATAAACTGGAAGGCCCCTTTGGGGATCACTTGGGTTATTATAGCCTTAAACATCCTTTCCCGTTATTGAAAGTGCATAATGTTTACCATCGTAAGGATGCCATATGGAGCTTTACAGTAGTAGGCAGGCCACCGCAGGAGGATACCAGTTTCGGCGCTTTGATCCACGAGATAACCGGTTCGGCCATACCAAAAGAAATACCAGGTCTGCATGCCGTAAATGCAGTTGATGCCGCAGGCGTGCACCCCTTACTTTTTGCCATAGGCAGTGAGCGTTATACCCCATACATAAAGGAACGCAAGCCACAGGAAATATTAACTATTGCCAATCATATACTGGGGAAAAGTCAGCTGAGTTTGGCTAAATTTCTGTTTATTGCTGCAAAGGAGGATGATCCTTCTTTAAATGTAAATGACATCGGTGGGTTTTTAAAGCATATTTTGCAAAGGATAGATCTTACACGAGATCTGCACTTCTACACCAAAACCACCATTGATACGTTGGATTACAGCGGCAGCGGACTAAACTCTGGCAGTAAAGTAGCTGTGACAGTTGCAGGTGATATCAAAAGGGAATTGTGGACAGAGATCCCGGCAAACTTTAGCATGCCGCAACCGTTTAATAATTATAAAATGGTAATGCCGGGTGTGCTGGCAGTAGAGATCCCGAAGAATATCAACAACAAAGATATTGGTGGGATGATCAGTACTTTGGATGCTCATTTCGCGGATAATGATTTGAATGGATTACCATTAATGGTATTATGCGATGATGCCGCCTTTACCGCGCAAAATTTGGATAATTTTGTATGGGTAACGTTTACACGCAGCAACCCATCGCATGATATTTATGGGGTACACAGCTTTACCGAGCATAAACACTGGGGCTGCAAAGGTCCGCTGATAATTGATGCGAGGATAAAGCCACACCATGCGCCGGTTTTGGAAAAGGATACAGCGGTTGAAAAGTTAGTGGATAAAATGGGGGAGAAAGGCGGGAGTTTGTATGGGGTTATATAACTAGAGCCCCCGACCCCCTAAAGGGGGGGGATAAAATAGTATAAACCCTCTTTGCCGCTTGCGGTAGAGAGGGTGGTCGAGCGAAGCAAAGACCGGGTGAGTCAAACGGAGCGCGGCGAAGTTTCGCGTTAGTGATAGCAGCGGATACCGGCCTTGTGACTAAGGCCTGTGCAGTATGAGCGGATAGCACGGCCGAAGGCAACGCCCAAAAACTATCTGAACCCGAATTTATGGAATTAAAGAATTAAAGAAATTCGATAAAATTCTCCAATTCCAAAAAATTCGGGTTCAGAAAAAAGAATTAAATTAGTTGGTGTATTTAACCATGGCTGAAAAAGAGAAATTAAGAATTGATAAATACCTGTGGGCCATACGGGCGTTTAAAACACGCACATTAGCATCTGATGCTTGTAAATCCGGACGGGTTAAGCTGGATGGGAATAACATTAAGCCGTCGCACGAAGTGAAAGTAGGGGAGATCTATCAGGTTTCAAAAGGGATTGAACGTAAAGTGATAAAAGTTACCGGTTTGCTGGAGAGCAGGGTGGACGCTAAAACAGCGGTTTATTTTTATGAAGATATTACACCTGTTGAGCAAACCACGGCGTTTAAATCCATGTTTCATGCCCCACTGTTAATGCGCGACAGGGGTACGGGTAGGCCTACCAAAAAAGACAGGCGTGAGATTGACGACCTGAAAGATGACTTTTTTACCACTGAGGATAAAACAGAAGACAAAGAATAATTGTAAGAATAAATAGATATTTGCACCGGACTTAAACCGTCGATATGCCATCAACCATTACACAAAAGGATTTAGGGGAAGTAAAAATTGCAATAATAGGTCTTGGCTATGTGGGTTTGCCCCTCGCGGTTGAATTTGCCAAAAAGCACGTAGTTGTTGGCTTTGATACCGGTAAACGCAGGATAAGTGAGTTAAGCAAAGGGATCGATCGGGTGCTATCAATAGATGATAGCTTATTACAAGAAGCTATAAATGTAAGTAGTACAAACCACGGACTGCATTTAACTGATAAAATAGAGGATACGCACGACTGCAATTTCTACATTGTCACCGTACCCACCCCCGTTGATAAAATTAATCGCCCGGATCTTACCCACTTGTACAAGGCCAGTGAAACCGTAGGTAAGGTTTTGAGAAAGGGAGATATCGTTATTTATGAATCAACCGTATACCCCGGTGCCACCGAGGAGGAATGTGTGCCGATACTGGAAAAGGTATCAGGCTTAAAATTTAACGTTGATTTTTTTGCAGGATATTCACCGGAGCGGATTAACCCCGGCGATAAGGAGCATACGCTCACAAAGGTGCTGAAGATCACATCCGGATCAACGCCTGAGGTTGCAGACATAGTTGATGACCTGTACAATACCATACTTAAAGCAGGCACACACAAGGCAACATCAATAAAAGTTGCCGAGGCGGCAAAGGTGATTGAAAATTCGCAACGCGATATCAACATCGCTTTTGTTAATGAACTGGCAAAAATATTTAACCGCCTGGGGATTGATACAGAAGAGGTATTACAAGCAGCTGGTACTAAATGGAATTTCCTGAAGTATAAACCCGGACTGGTCGGCGGTCACTGTATAGGGGTTGACCCATACTATTTAGCACGCAAAGCCCAGCAAGTAGGCTATCACCCTGAAATTATTTTGGCGGGACGCAGACTGAACGATGGCATGGGCGAATATGTAGCGCATGAGGTAGTTAAACTGATGATAAAAAAGGACATCGAAGTTAAAGGTTCGGATATACTGGTACTGGGCGTTACCTTTAAAGAGAATTGCCTTGATGTGCGTAATACCAAGGTGATTGATATTGTAAACACCTTAAAAGAGTACGATATCAATATCACCATTTTTGACCCGCTGGCTGATCCGCATGATTTGAACCATGAATACGGCTGGACATCGGTAAAGCAACTGGATGAAAAAAAATGCTACGACGCGCTTATCATCGCGGTAGCCCATGATGAATTTAAAGGCCTCGACTTTGCTAAACTTTGCAAGCAAAATAAAGTGATATATGATGTAAAAGGCATACTACCGAAGGGCGAGGTAGACGGTAGGCTGTAGTTAAAAGTTCAACCCCAGAGATAGAGCCAGAGCCTCGTGCGATTCCTTCCTCGGGGAAGGGAAGGTAGGGGTTTAATGAAGGGATATATTCGATGGTATAGTGCAGAAACCCCTCCCTGCCATTACTCATGCCATCGCGCCCCTCACTTGGGAGGGAACTTAAAAATACAAAGCATATAAATACAAAAAGCTGAAAGTCTTATCAACTTTCAGCTTTTTTCTTTCGCCTTTCAGCTTTATAAAAAATTATTTGGTTGTGCTATCCTTAGTATAAGCGTCGTTCAGTCTTTTTATTACGTCAGCGGTAACATCAAGGCTTGGATCGCCATATAGCACGTTGGTGTTAGTTTTTGAGTAGGTTAAAACCAATTTGTAACCTTTTTCCTTAGCGTATGCTTTGGTAAACTCTGAAATTTTATCGTACAATTTGGTCATTTCAGCAGTCTGCTGATTCTGTAATTCAGCCTGTGCATTTTGCTGGTAACCTTGTAATTGTTGTTGCTCGCGTTGTAACCGTTGCTCAGTAGTCTGGCGCTGGTCAGCAGGCAAAGTGCTTGCTGATTTCTGGTATTCAGCTACCTCACGCTGAAAAGCTTCACCTTTCGACTGGATATCACCTTTTGCAGCATTACCTTTATCACTAAGGCGTTTATCCATATCCTTAACATAAGCATATTTTGCTGATAAAGAATCAGAGTTGATAAATACGATAGTTTCTTTGTTGTCGGCAGATGATGCAGCAGTTGGTGTAGCAGCAGTTGTGCCGGCAGTTTTGTTTTGATTACATGCAGTCATACTTCCGGCAATTAACAGGCCCAGTGTGCATTTTGTAATAATAGAAGCTTTTTTCATTATATATTTTTTCTTCGTTTGTTTAATGGGTTTAGCAGGTGATAACTGTCCCTATTTATCCCGGTTAATTTGTTTATAAAGTTTACAAATATAAACTTTCAGTACAAGTTTCCTAAGTATTTTATAGCCATGTACCTATTGGGTCATATTTATCAACAATAGCTAATATTTGAGCCAAAAATCGTATTTTTGAAGGTTATTGTTTTAATCAATTATGAGCGAAGAAAATCAGGACAAATCAAATTACTCAGCAGATAATATACAGGTTTTAGAAGGTTTGGAAGCGGTGCGTAAGCGCCCATCAATGTACATTGGCGATACAGGTGTAAAAGGCCTGCATCACCTGGTTTACGAGGTTGTTGATAACTCTATAGATGAGGCTTTGGCCGGTCATTGTGATACCATTCACGTGATTATTCAAAAAGACAATTCAATTTCTGTTTCAGATAACGGTCGTGGTATCCCAACAGGTATTACTACTAAGGAGCAGGTTTCGGCATTGCAAATTGTAATGACCGTGTTGCACGCCGGTGGTAAATTTGATAAGGATACTTACAAGGTATCGGGCGGTTTGCACGGTGTGGGTGTAAGTTGCGTTAATGCATTATCAACCCACTTAACTGCGCTTGTTTACCGCGAAGGTAAAATATGGACACAGGAGTACGAAAAAGGTAAACCCTTGTTTGATGTAAAAACTATTGGCGATAGTGATAAAAGAGGTACAACCATTATTTTCCATCCCGATCCGGAAATATTTACTTTAACTACCGAATATAAATACGATACACTTGCCGCGCGTTTGCGTGAACTGGCTTATTTAAATAAAGGCATCCGTCTTACTTTAAAAGATGAGCGCAACCCTAATGAAGATGGCTCATTTATTACCGAAGAGTTTTACTCAGAAGGTGGCTTGCGCGAATTTGTTAAATTTTTGGATGGTACCCGTACAGCTATTTTGCCGGAACCCATTTATGTTGATGGTATAAAACAAGGTATACCTGTTGAGCTGGCACTACAATACAATGATACTTATTCAGAAAACGTACACTCGTATGTAAACAACATCAACACTATCGAGGGTGGTACACACGTTGCCGGTTTCCGCAGAGGGCTTACCCGTACTTTAAAGGCTTATGCTGATAAAGAGGGTTTGTTGAAGAATATGAAAATTGAGATCACAGGTGATGACTTCCGCGAGGGGTTAACCGCGGTGATCTCGGTAAAAGTTGCTGAACCTCAGTTTGAGGGACAAACCAAAACCAAATTGGGTAACAACGAGGTTATGGGTGCCGTAGATATGGCAGTGGGTGAAATTTTAGGTAATTACCTTGAAGAAAACCCGCGCGAAGCAAAAATGATAGTGAACAAGGTAATACTTGCCGCTACCGCTCGTGCTGCTGCACGTAAAGCCCGTGAAATGGTGCAACGTAAAAGCGTTATGGGTGGTTCAGGCTTGCCGGGTAAACTGGCCGATTGCGCCAATAGTGATCCTGCTATGTGTGAACTATATCTTGTGGAAGGTGACTCGGCGGGTGGTACCGCCAAACAAGGCCGTAACCGCGAATACCAGGCTATCTTACCATTGCGTGGTAAGATATTGAACGTGGAAAAAGCCATGGAGCACAAGATTTACGAGAACGAAGAAATAAAAAATATGTTCACCGGTTTAGGAGTGAGCATTGGTACGCCGGAAGATGCTAAGGCCCTTAACTTTAGCAAGCTACGTTACCATAAGGTTATCATTATGACGGATGCTGACGTGGATGGATCGCACATTACAACACTGATCCTAACTTTCTTCTTCCGTTATATGAAGGCGCTGGTTGAGAATGGATATGTTTACATCGCTTCGCCACCGCTATACCAGGTTAAAAAAGGTAAGGAGTTTGAATATTGCTGGAACGAAGAGCAACGCGATGTTGCCATACAGCGCTTAAAAGGTGCCGGTAAAGAAGATAGCGTGCACGTACAACGTTATAAAGGTTTGGGTGAGATGAATGCCGAGCAATTATGGGATACTACCATGAACCCTGAAACGCGCACGTTAAAAAAAGCCAGCATTGAAAACGCAGCAGAATGCGACCATACCTTCAGTATGCTGATGGGTGATGAAGTAGCACCGCGCCGCGAGTTTATTGAGCGTAATGCAAAATATGCTAAGATTGATGTTTAACCCCCAACCCCTAAATTGGAGTTGATAAAGTATATAAGCCCTGCTACAAAGCGGGGCTTTTTGTTTTATGACAGTTGCAAACTGTCTTTATCCTGGGTTTCAGTTGCAAACTGAAACCAGCTCCAACATATGTTACTGGCTTCAGTTTGCAACTGAAGCCTACCAATACTGAAAGTTTGCAACTTTTAAGCTTTTAAATTTATATACATAATTTTGTTATGTATATAAATTAAATTATATTTGGTTTATGAGTTCGAACCCAATGCTGAAAGGTACTTTGCAAACTATTATTTTAAAGTTGCTTGAAGATAATAACCGCATGTACGGTTATGAGATCACCCAAAAGGTTAAAGAACTGACCGCAGGCGAAATTATGCTTACCGAAGGTGCACTATACCCCGCGCTGCATAAATTGGAAGCTGATGGCATGCTGGAAACATTTACCGAAGTGGTGGATAACCGGGTACGAAAATACTATAGGCTTACCGAGCAGGGTGGCAAGGAAGTTACTAGCAAACTAAGCGAGGCACAAGCATTTATTGAGCAGTTACAGCTATTGTTAAACCTTAAACCTACTGTAAAATGAAGCTAAACTATTGGGAGCTGGACTCTATCCACACCCGGATGAAAAGTTATGATATTAAATACCAGGAGATCTATAATGAACTTTTTGACCATATTGTAACTGCTATTGAACAGAAAAGGGCTGAAGGTGATACCAGGAGTATAGAAAAAATGTATACCGAAGTGATCGACGTTCAATTTGGTGGCTATTATGGTGTTGAAAGTGTTGCAAAATCACATGAAGCCGGCTACAAGAAAAAAGTGAGAAAGTTGATCTGGGGCAACTTCAGGAGTTATTTAAATTATCAGTCGCTGCTATTTACTGCAATATTAACAGGCATAAGTTTCACCCTTCCACATACTAAACCAACGGTAATTATATTAACGATAATGATGTTCATTATCGCTATCCATTCAAGCGCGTATGCTTATATAAAACTGCGACGGATAAAACCATCAAAGGGAAAAACATCTTTGGTATACAGCCATACAATTACACAGGCAAATCTTCCAATGATGTTTCTGTATACCTTAGTATGGCTGCCCCAGCTGCCCTCAATTTTTAACGATAATTATAGGTTTACGCTGGCGCATCTCCATCCGGCAATACTCGCTTTTGAATTGGCCCTGGTATTAATTTATGATATGAGTTGCATGCGTTTGTGTAACCAGGAGTTGGAACAATTTGTTGATATTAATCCAAATGCTTTGTAAATGAAACCTAACCCGCAACAGGAGCTTCAGCTACAAGCGTATCTTGCTAAAAATTTAAGATACCGGGAAACTTATGCAGAGTTTTATGATCACATACTCTCTGCTGTTGAAACCCTGCCTGTTGGTATTTCATTCGATAATGCAAGCGAAGAAATAATAGAGAAGAATTTTGGCGGGATAGCAGGGATGCGTTTAATTGAGCAAAATTACCAGCGTGCTGTATTTGCTGAAATGCAGAAGAAATATTTCAGTTATGCCATTGAAAGCTTAAAATTTCCAGGGGTAATTATATTGGCGCTTTTTACTTTAACGCTCTATTGCTTGTTTAAACAGCCGTGGTTTACTTTTTGGGAGTACTTGGTTATGCTGCTGTTAATAAGATTTGTTCCTTTTTTATTGCAACTTGCAAAACAGATAAAAGCTCATCCTGTTACTGGTACGCCAAAAAGATCTGTCAAAACAGGATTTTATAGATGGCTAAACAAGGGGCCAATCTTGATCATAGGTTTTATATTTGAGGGTACGAATTCATTCAGAAATGCCGACCCAGTTAAAGCTACTTTAACAGTGGTTTTCATGATTCTTTTCTGTGTGATTATCACGTTACATTCGGTTAACTTTTACAGAGTTTATAGGGATGATATTCAGGCCAGTTTTAGTGCCTAAGTTTTAAACTTTATCACCCGTTTACCATAATCAATCACCGCTTTATATTGCATTAATATATCGCCACCTATTACCCCCAATACCTGCGGATGGCCCATTTGCTCATAGGCGATATTTATGGTAGATAAGTCGAGCACGGCTACATCAAATTCGGGTATTTTTAGCTTGCCAATGGCCATGTCATGAATGGTAGCCGTAAATGATTCCATAGTATTTGTGCCTAAACCCGTTGAAAGCTTATCGCTGGCGTTTAATAAGGCAATTTCATTGACTTCGAGTAACAGATTCTTATCAAAAGCTGTTTTTGAAGCACCTGTATCGAGTACTACCTTAAATGGTTTATTAAATACAGTTATATCCAGTAGCGGATGAAAACCATCTTCGTGCAGATCAATAATATGTAAGGGTACTGAAAATCTCATGCTTAATTATCTATTCATCATCGTGATTTGATGCATCTTCGGCCATTTGAATAATGATGGCATCCATCCTGTCGAGTTCGGTTTGTATGTGCTCGAGTGCCGTTCTGTCTGAATTATCGTTTTTTAATATATATGTCAACCCCTTTAAATTAGCCAGCGGACTACGCATAAGGTGCGACTGTTTCCAGGCCATATCTCTTATACTATCTATATGATTTTGGATACGTTCGTAAGCACTTTTCAGGTCTTGTTCCGCATTCTTCCGTTCGGTTATGTCGTACAAGCCCATCAGCATACCTAAAATCTCTTTATTATCATTAGTTATCGGGAAAAGCCTTACATAATACCATAATACCGAACCATCCGGCTGAGGATAATCTATTTCATAGTTAACATTATGGCCATCTAAAGCGTCATGTGCAAATTTGTTTAAGCGGGGAAATGTATCTTCGGGGAAATAGTCAGTGAGCATATCGCCTTTTTTAGGTATATGATTAAGTCGTGATTCAGCAAACTCTACAGCCTTTTGGTTAAATGTAAGCACCTTCAGATTCTGGTCGAATAAAGCGTAGGCTGTATCAGTTGTTTTTAAAATGGTTTGCAGGTTAGCCTCTGATTTTTGGAGTGAAGCTTCTGCTTTAAGCCGTTCCGTAATGTTATTTGTTAATGATAACCTAACCGGGCGGCCCTCAAATATAATATCATGCGATATCAACTGTATATACATTACAGAGCCATCCTTCTTCAAATGCCTCACAATCCTTTGTGCCGAATCCAGGTCCATCTCTTTCAAATAACCCTCCAGTTGCAGCTCCTCATCTTCCTTAGGCCGCATTGATTTTACGCTCATTTGCAAAAGCTCATCCTTTGTATAACCGTAATGTTTTATGGCAGCCTGATTAGCATCAATTATTGAAAGATCATCCTTGGCAATCATCCACATAGGCATCGGGTTACTTTCAAAAAGCAGCTTATACTTCAGTTCAGATGATCTCAATTCTTCCTCGGCTTTTTTACGCTCGGTAATATCTATCATCGAGCCTATTATGGTTGGTTCGCCCCCAATTATTGCCCTGCTGCCATAAAATTCCACCCAATTGGTAGCACCATCTTTTCTTCTGCCTTTGGTTTCATAGTTCACGCTTTCCACTTCACCAGTCATACGGCGTTTTACATTTTCTGTGGTAATGTCACGGTATTCTTCGGCAATAATAATTTCCAATGGTACGGTATTCATCAGTTCATCAGGCTCATACCCAAAGATCTCAGCAAACCTCGGATTTACATATGTGAACTTTCCTTTTTGTACAATATATACACCCACCATTGATTTATCAGCAATGGTCCTGAATCTTAATTCAGCTTCCCGAAGTTCAGTCTCAATCTTTTTCCTAACTGTAATATCACGCACAATAACCATCACACGGTTATCAGGGAATACTTTTACATTTATCTCGGCTATAAAAGGTTCTCCGTTTTTGCGGATGAATTTGTGCTCGCTTGCTTCTTTACCAACATAGGTATTAAGGGGCGGTAGGGGAGCGGTTTCTGTCTCACTTAGATCAAGCAGATCGGCTACATTAAGCTTCAAAAGTTCTTCGCGGGTGTAGCCGGTCATCCGGCACATATTGGCGTTTACATAGGTGAAATTCCGGTTATTATCGATCACATAAATAGCATCCGATGCCTGCTCAATAAGCGAATGGTATTGCTCCTCGCTCTTTCTGATCTCGGCGGAACGTTCTTCTACTCTTTGTTCCAGTTCGGCATTCATCAATTTTACCTCAGCTTCAGCTGCATAACGTAGCTTATCTATTTTATTTAACCAGATAGCCGTATTCCACACCAGGGCAAGGCTTACCAGTAAAAAGCAGATAGCAAGTATAGATAAGCCGACGTTTACTGATGAAAATAATTGTGAACGTTCGGTTTCGCCCTTTAATGAGCCAAAAATAATGATCATTAAAATAATGAGGCTGAAGAGTCGCCTTGCCGTTTGGTTGCCGATACGCTTACCTGTAAAAAGCCGGGCAAGGCCGATTGATGGGTTTAGTAACGATGCCTCAACCGATAAGATAAGGAAAAAGAATGCTGTAAACGCAGGCATTGAGGTTATATAAAACAGCGTATAAAATAAAGATGCGCCGTACAGTAATCCAATTAATACGATAACAGATATGATACTAACTAAATGAAAAATATATTGTGATGCGATATTAATTGCGCGCTTATTAGCCGTAAGCGCCAGCATGCCTATGCCAAGCAACGAAAAATTGATGGCCGAATTATAGGCCATACGCCCCGGAGATAAAGGCGCTAATGTTGCAGTATCTGTTGCAAATAATTGGTCAATGCCTGTATTAAAATGGAATATAAATTGGAACAGCGTGATAAGCCCGATTGTTGTACCCAAAATTGATAATACAAAAAAGAGCAAGGTATTATATTTAGGAAGCCGGTATTGAAAAAGTAGCAAAGCGCCGCTGAACAAAAAGAAACATAGGGCCGCATTAAATTTAAAAACATCAAATATGGCAATATGCTGAATATTAGCGTTATGATATGCCCGGCCAAGCATGCATATCACACTTACAGCCATAATAAACAGGCTAATAATTATAATCGTTCTACTTTTTTGCGGACGATCCATTTGCTTAGTATCAAATTATTTAAGGTTGAGCATGTGCACGGCACATAAATTGGTCAAGACAAATAAAGTTAAAACTAAATCAGCAATTATGTAAAATTATTCAATAATCGAGCAAATATGATCCGTTCAGTTGTAAAAGCAATTAAAACGGATAGCCAATTGCCAGGTTAAACACCATGTTTGACCCGCGCCATTTTGCATCGTCATAATTTACACCGTCAACAACCCCAAATGTTTTTTGAGCCGGCTCGAAAAGCGGGAAGCCAAAGTCGGTACGTAAAATCAATACGGTAAGGTTAAAACGCAGACCAAAACCGGCATCACCTGCAAATTGAGTAAGGAAGTTTTTACCGAACGCGGCACCGGGCAGCCCGTCATGTGGCCTCATCATCCATATATTACCGGTATCAAAAAATAGCGCGCCCTCAACTATACTAAATAGCTTGGGCCTGTATTCTATATTGGCCTCGATCTTTATATCTCCCGATTCATCCGGCAAAAACTCACTGGCACCTGTAACTGTTGATGGTGGATAGTACGACCCTGGACCTATTGACCGCGCCTGGAACCCACGTAAGCTGTTAGGGCCACCAATAAAAAACTGTTGTGTGTAAGGCAATATAGTTGAGTTGCCATAAGGAACACCTACATCAACTAAAAACCGTGCAGCAAGCTTACTGTTAGGACTAAGTTTATGAAAAAATCTTATTTCGTTCTCTAACTTCGTATACTGATCAAAAGTTGCCCCAAATAATTTTTTTGGTTTTCCAGCTAAAGTATCTGCACCCGTTATAATACCATAAAGATTACCCGAAAGGCTAAGCTTTGTATTGTAATACATGGTATTGGTCCTGAAATCATCTCCTGTATTATCATACGTGTAAGTAAAACTTGGGCCAATAGTAAATTGGTTGTTTATTACGTGCGCTAGTGTTGGGTTGTGTGTGTTATGAATACTATCCAGGTAAAGCTTGGTAACATTAGCAGCATCAACCAAAGTTACCTCAAGAGGGTTAAATTGGTATGTTTTATATAGGTTAGGTTTCCATTGATACCCCCACGATGCGTTAAATGAGTTTAATGTATAAAGTTGCCGGCGATCAATATAAGTGTAACCTGTTGTCAATATAGTTCGCGGTATAAAGGCATTATCGGTAGTAACGTTAAACGGACTTATAAACCTTGGCCATGATATGGATGGCTGGATACCAAACTGATAAACATCGTACCCATTATGGTAGCTGCCAAATTGCTTATCAGTACTCGTAAACAGATTTATCGTAAATAACTCAGCTCCCTTAAAGGTGTTTTTATTCCTGAAGGTCAGGTTTATCTGTGTACCATCGTAATTGGCCGATGTTTGCCGCGCGATTATTTCAGCACTAAGCGATTTCTTTTTGTACTGGGTTAAGTAATAACTCACATCCAAAAAAGGCGAATCGGGGGTTACATCATCAAACCTGTTTTTTACATAGCTAAACGGTCCCAGTTCAATAAAACGGTTTAAGCTATTGGTGTGTTCAGTACGGTTATAAGTATCACCCGGATGCAGCAATACCGTGTTTTTAAATACATAAGGATGTACGGTCTTTCTGCGGTCAATAACATGATACCAGGCATATTTGGTAGCAGAATCAGGGTTAACGGAGGTATCCCTTAATGAATACCTGGAGTACACATAAATATTCCTGATCTTATAGATCCACCTCGCCTGATCGGGAGTAGTAGGCTTAATAGTTACAAACATATCAACCTTGTGCCCGGTTATGGTGCTATCGTAACGCATGATCAGGTCTTCAGGCGCAAAATAATAAAAGCCTCTTTCTTTTAGCTTAGCATCAATCCGGATCCGTTCAGCCTTAATAATATCAAGATTGTATTTGTCACCAACCTTTAAAAGAGTTTGGTTAACTGTGCCAGCAACCGCGGTATCCAGGTCATTGTCTTTAGCCCCAGGGAACACAATTTTATTGTAATGATAAGCGGGCCCGGTTTGTATGGTGTAAACAGCTTTTGATATAAATGATTTCTTCTTGCTAACGGTATCGCCGTTCACCTGCGCTAAAAAGTAACTTTCGTTTTGCAGCCTGTTTTGTAATATGTTGCTGTTCTTATCCATATCAACCGAACTTACCAAAACAGGTGGCTCGCCTATATGGGTATTTAAATAATGCCTTAAACCACGTTCTTTTTTAGTCCGGGTTTTATCATATACCCAAAGTTTAAAACGTAAGCCTAAGATTTTTGAGTTAGGCTGAGGCCTTAGCAATCCATTCAATTCTGTAGTTAGTGCTTTGGCTTCAGCCTTTGTTGTGTTTTGCTTATCTGTGATCTTTACCTCGCCGCCATCATATAGCTTTTGCCCGGGCGCCAGGTATTTAGTGGTGCTACAGGCGCTTATAAAAGCGACCAATAAAAAAATAAACAGATATTTAAACTTAGCCATATACGTTAGTTGGATGTTTGTTTTTGTTGTGCAGGCTGATCTGCCGGTTGCGTATTATCTACCTGCTGATCGTGTTCTTTTTCGGCCTGCTTCTTTTCTTTATTTTGCTCTTTCTGCTTATCCTTATAATCTTTCTCTAAAGTCTTTTCCTGTTGCGTCTTTTTCCTGAACAGTTCCTTAAAGCGGTTGTACTCATAGGTTATGGTAAAGCCCACGCCGGTTTCAACCACCTGCCCTTCAATCACTATAAACTCATCACGCCTGTAAGCGCGCACCATGTAGCGGCCATCCTGGGTGATCTTATAATTTACGGATATATTACCCGCCAGATCGGTAGTTTTCTGCCCCGGCTGGTTTTGTCCTTCCAGGTTAAAGTTATTACCTACTGTAACTGTAATGCGGTCATTTAAAAATTGTTTTGATAAACCTACATTCAGGTCCGTACGGTTTTGCTGGGTTCCGGTTGAATAGTCTGCCCCCGAAGTCAGGTCGAAGCTTAACTGGATACCACCTATCAGGTTACCCGCCAGTTTATTCAGCTGATCGGATAGTAAGCTGCTTACGCTACTGCGGATAGCGCCATTAATACCAGTACTGCCACCCTGACTTTGCAGCGGATTATCACCAATAAAGTGCCCAAGTACCAACACGCCCAGTACTTGTTTATTCATCTCATTAGGGTCCTGGCGTATTTGTGTTAGGCGGGTGTTCACAGTTTGTATCACATCCGGCGATACACTGTAACTGCTATCGGGCAATACAATGTCAAAGCTGATATCAGGTTTTAATAGCTGGTTCTTTAAATTCAGGTCGACATTAAAGGGCAGCTTTTGCTTATACATGGTTGTAGTGGTCTGGTCGCCACCCAACTGCTGGCTCACCAGGTCGATAGGGGGTACGTTGGCCACATAAACGGCTGTAAGGTTTATATCAGCGCTGGTTGGGTCGCCAGTCCAGGTGATGGTACTTCCCTTTTTGAAAAGGAATTTACGTTTTACAGTAGCGTACGAAAGATTATACGAACCCTGCTCAACCGTATATGTACCCGTTAAGCTTGTTTTACCGCTTGGGTCGATACCACCATTTAAATGCGCCTCGCCTTTAATTTGCACTACATCACCATTGCGCTCATCTATTACAATAGTAAAATTGGCAGCTTTGCTGATATTGATAGTCGCATTTACATCCAGCCCTTTAAGCCCTGTTTTTTTAAGCGAGTCCAATTGCCGGGCCATCAGCAGCGAATCCAATTGCGGCGCGTGTTCATTTATAACTTCTACTACGCCCTGCCGGTCCTCAACACTCGGGTCATCTTCGGGCAATACAAAGGTCATATCCGTTTTGTCGTTAACGGTGATGGTAGCATCAACAATAGGCTTATCCATATTGCCGCCAATCTTAATATTACTGTTCAGGTATAGTTTCCCGTAAAACAGTTTATTGTCGGCTTGTGTTGAATTAACCGCTCTGAAGTTGTCCATTTTGATATTAAGCGCGAAAGCAAAATCAGTATATGTTTTTGTGTAGATGTTACCCGTAACAACAGCTTTATTCCCGGTTGAATCAACCAAAGTAAAATCATTGAACAGGATGCCATCGTTGTTAAAAGTGATGCTTTCATTTGGCATGCTGAAGTAGGAATTCAGCATGGATACGTTAAACCCGACTTTGTTAAAATTGATATCACCCCTAACTTCAGGAGCCGTTGTTGTGCCCGAAATTTTCATTTTCCCGGTAATATCCCCACTGGCATTTTTAATATTGCCAAAACTGAAGCCTTCAATACTCTTCATGTTCAGCGAAACGATATTCAGGTTAAGGTCAAAGCGACTGTCGGGTTGGGTATAGTAAACGCCATCCAGGTCAACCTGGTTACCTTTGCCGGTGATGCTTACATTGGCAGCATATGCATTGGCAGTTTGGTTATTAACTTTTATGGCGATGTTGCCAACGGTATCGCCCTTAAAGCTGAAATCGTTAATATTTAATGCCGTAGTAAACACAGGCGAGGTTTGGAAGTTGCTTACATGCGCATCGCCATTAATTACGCCGCCAACCTGTAACGAATCCTGCCGGGCTATGCGGGTAAGGGTTTCGATATGGAAATTCTTAAAACTAACCGTAAGTGGCGAGTTCATTGTTTGTGAATCGCTGTTTATACTGAGCTCCTGGTTATTATTGGTCAGGCTGAAATCTTTAGCCAGTATACCTTTACCACCGAATTGAATAAAGTTATCAGCACCTACTGTCCATGGTTCATAATCCAGCATCAGGCCATTGGGCAGGAAGCTAAACTGGTATTCGTTCTCTAAAGCGCTTACTACCCCGGCCAGATGGAAACGCTCTTTTTTCGCAGCATCATGTATCTGCGCGTCAATATTCAATTTGTTATTTTGTGCGCTGCCAGTGATGGCGGTATAGAGCAGATCGAATGATGAACCAACCTTTATATCATCAACAGTAAAACTATAATTGAGCGCGTTGTTGCCGGTGTTGATAGCTATTTTTAAGTTGCTGATATCATTAGCGCCATAAACCATTTTTGTTAACCCACCATTTAAGGCCAGGTCGCCGGTTTGGCTGTTGAAGTGGCCGTTGATAAGTATAGGCGTTAACTGTTTAAGATCGGGCAGGAACTGCACCATCAATGGCGTTTTGGCTATATGGATATCAAACACAAAATTCTCAGGCGAATATTTAGCCTTTGTTTTGCCGCTTGCCGCAGAAGTGTTGTAATATTTGTCAATTACATCCTGCAAAGCCGCGCCAATCTCCGGGAGTTTATATTTACCTGCCAGGTGCGCGGTAAGCATTTGTGTTTTAAATTTAAGCGTACTGCTATCGGCATTGGCGGTAGAGATCAAACTCATCGAATCTACTTTTATGCGCTGTGCCTTATTTACGATCAGCAGGTCGGTGGCCTCAATATCAGCATTTAAATAATTGGGGTCAGCAGTAGGAACGTTGGCTACTATTTTACCATGAAAACGCATTTCATCCTTCGTGAAATTCAAATTTTTAAGGTTGATGCTATCCACCGTTAAAGTAGCATTTATTGATGGATACTTCTTGTTCATGTTAGCCTTGGCATCCAGACTGAAGTTGATGTTTGGATCTTTCATCAGCATTTTGGCGGTATAATTACCGTTATGCGATGTGCCACTCAGCTTTAAATTTTTATAAGTATATCCCTTAACATACGCCGATACTACATCGCCGCTGAACTGCAAGTTCGCAGTTTTTGGGTCGAGCCCGGTACCTTTAATATTTGCGGCAAGTGTTACCTTACCCGCCATTTGCGGTTGCTTGCTGAGCGCGCCAACGTTCAGATCGTTTACCTTTATGTTTGCCGAGTAAGCGGCGATCTTTTTATTATTGCCATTCTGCATGTTGGCGGTAATGTCAACCGCGCCATAGCTGGAACGCAGGGCCATTTTGGTATTGAAGGTTTTTATACCGCCTTTAAAGGTGCCTTTCAGGTTCATGGTCTGCGGTATACTTACACTGGCAGGTATCGTACCGGCTGGAACGAGTTTGTTAATATCGACACTGCTGGTATTGAAATCTTTTATCGTAAGATCAAAGTATGCCTTATTTACATCGGGCAAACCACGCATTTTTGCTGATGCCAGGATGTGGGTATTACTTAATCCACGTACCTCAAGATTAGGGATACTCAGGTCATTTACCTTGCCAGTTACCCGGCCATTAATCCTGAACACCGCGTTTGGCGAATGCGCGAAAGGTTCCATTGTCGCCATGGTCGGCATCAGTAATAACACATCTTTTAACCCTAAGCGACTGCCATCTAAATTGGCATTCACATACAAAGCGCCCAAATTGGTACTTAATGATGCGATGGAAGGGTAGCTAACCTGCAACTGTTTTTGAATGACAGATTGCGGGGTTTCCATATACAGGTCGTTCAGATAAGAGTTTTTTGGCCCATAGAAAAACGTGGTATGGAACTTTTTTATAGCTAACCCGCTCTTCTCGCTAAAAGTAAATGAGTTTATTTTGCCTGAAATGGTATCAGGGTTATAAACGATATTCTGCGCATCAGCATTCAGGTCTCGGATATCCATGTGGGCGAAGTCGAGCCCTTTTTTCAGCGGCTTTTGGGCGTTATTATCAAATTGGATATTGTCGTTTACAAAAGTGATCTTATCCAGTGAAGCCGACCAGCCCTTGGTGCTGTTTGCTGGTTTGGCCATCGTGTTTAATTTTTTTATCTCTTTAACAACAACCTTCTTAGCGGCTTCGGGTTGCGCAAAGGTTATGCCTGCTTTGGTATCACTCAGGTTGATTGATTTGATGCCTACGTTCTGGTTTTTAAGGTCGATCTTGTTCATCTCCACCACCAAACTGCCCAGGTTCACATTGGCAGCCATGGTATCCGTACGATATACCACATTGATCTTTGATATATCAATAGTGCCGAGGTTAAGCGTCATGTTCAGCGGCTTGGTAGTTGTATCAACTGGCGTTTTTGATGGCGGTACAGCAGTTTGAATAATGCGCGCGTTAAAGCCTGAGAGGGTGATCTTTGGTATGGTAAATTTCATTTTATCCATATCAAAATCCTTAATGCGGGTATCAAAATGGCCCAGGTTAAAACTTACATCGTTACCTGTGATCTTATCATTATAACTGATCTTTATCCTGTCGAGAATGATCTTATCAACCGAGAATTTCATGGATGAACTGGTATCCGTAGGCTTGGGCTCCTTCTTCTGCTCGCCCGCGAATGCTTTGGTTATATAATCGAAATTAAAAACACTATCCTTATTACGGCTGATGTTGGCGGTTATGCCTTCCAGGTTAATCTCATTCACCTCCACCTGGTGGTGCAGCAGTTTTAGCATGCTGATATCAACCTTCAGTTTCTCACCTGCTATCAGGGTATCACGATGCTGGTCCTCAAAGTAAACATCTTCCAATACGATCAGCTTCGGCAGGCCTAAGCTAATGTGTCCTATCTTAACTTTTGTGTGGATCTTATTTTGTAAAAAAGTAACGGCCTTATTTTTGGCAAAATTTTGCACAGCAGGTACCTGTATCAAAATAACTACAAGCAGCACCAGGAAGATGACACCTGCAATTATCCAAAGAACTGTTTTTAGTACTATACGTCCAATTCGTGCCAAATTTTTATGATTTTCAAGGGTAAAGATTGCTGCTATTAAATATATGCAATTAGTATGCTAAAAAAACAGTTGTTAGGTAAACCTGTTTAAAACTCTCCTATAAATATGTATTTTTTCAAATAATAATACAGGGCAATAATATGTACCCGGCTAAAACTGAATTATCAACAACTATACACCACAAGTTGTTTTTTGGTAACTTTGTATTTCTCCAATAAATTTACAGGGATTGCTATGCCGGATTATTCGCATTTACACGTACATACTCAATTTTCATTACTTGATGGGGCCGCTGATATAGGTAAACTATATAAAAAAGCAGCTGCTGATGGTATGAAAGCCCTGGCTATTACCGACCACGGGAATATGTTCGGCGCGTTTAAGTTTGTTGCCGAAGCCGGTAAGCATAACGTGAAGCCCATCGTTGGTTGCGAGCTATATGTGGTTGAAGACAGGCACAAAAAACAGTTCACCAAGGAGAAAAAGGATGTAAGGCACCACCAGTTATTATTAGCCAAAAATCCCGAAGGTTATAAAAACCTGGTTAAGCTATGTTCATTAGGTTATATGGAGGGCCTGTACAGCAAATGGCCCCGTGTTGATAAGGAACTGATATTAAAATACCACAAAGGGCTTATTGCTACCACTTGCTGTATAGGTGCAAGTGTTCCACAAGCTATATTGCGTAAAAGCGAAGAAGAAGCCGAGGCGGAATTTAAATGGTGGCTCGATCTTTTTGGCGAAGACTATTATATAGAGTTACAACGCCACGATATCCCCGAGCAGCATACCGTTAACAACGTGCTGCTTAAATATGCTAAAAAATATAATGTAAAAGTGATCTGCTCCAATGATTCGCATTATGTGGATCAGCAGGACTCCAACGCGCATGATATTTTGCTGTGTGTGAATACCGGCGATATGCAGAGCACCCCGATTGCTACCGATGAAGAAGGTGGCAAGGGTTATCGTTTCGGTTTCCCCAACGATCAGTTTTACTTTAAGACCCAGGCAGAAATGGGCAAGCTGTTTAATGACCTGCCTGAATCATTAGATAATACCAACGAGATAGTTGACAAGGTAGAAACGCTGAAATTAAAGCGTGATATTTTACTGCCCAATTTCGTTATTCCGCCTGAATTTAAGATCCATAGCGATATGACCCCTGATTCGGATACGCTGAACCAGTGGGAATACCTGAAACACCTTACCTTTTTAGGCGCGAAGAATCGTTATGTAGATATATCGCCGGAGGCTGAGGAGCGTATCAATTTTGAGCTGTTCACCATCCGTACCATGGGTTTTGCAGGGTACTTTTTAATCGTTGCCGATTTCATCAAGGCAGGCCGCGATATGGGAGTGTTTATTGGTCCGGGTCGTGGTTCGGCAGCGGGATCGGTGGTAGCGTATTGTATTGGTATTACTAATATCGATCCGCTTAAATATAATCTCCTGTTCGAAAGGTTCCTGAACCCCGATCGTAAATCAATGCCCGATATTGATACGGATTTTGACGATGCAGGCAGGCAGAAGGTAATTGATTATGTTGTTGAAAAATATGGTAAAAATCAGGTAGCGCAGATCATTACCTATGGTTCCATGGCTGCACGTACCAGTATACAGGATGTAGGCCGTGTGCTGGATATGCCGCTATCTGAAGTGAACTTAATGAAGAAACTGGTGCCTGATACTTTAGGCATCACCTTACAGGGGGCGATAGATCAGGTACCCGAATTAAAAAGTATTTATGAGGGGAAAGATCTCCGTGGTATTGTACTCAGGGAGGCTGCAAAGCTGGAGGGTTCCATTCGTAACACGGGTGTACACGCTGCCGGTATCATCATAGCGCCTTATGACCTTACCGATATTGTGCCGGTTGCCGTTGCCAAGGACTCCGACCTGCTGGTTACCCAGTATGACGGCCGCGTAATTGAGGATGCAGGCGTTATTAAGATGGACTTTCTGGGCCTTAAAACCCTGACCATTATTAAAGGCGCCTTGCAGATGATCAAGCAAAACCATGGAGTTGTTATCGATATAGATTATATCCCGCTTGATGACACAAAAACATTTGAGCTTTATCAGCGTGGCGATACCAACGGTACCTTCCAGTTTGAAAGTGATGGTATGCAAATGTACCTGCGCGATCTGAAGCCCGATAAGTTTGAGGATTTAATAGCCATGAACGCGCTGTACCGCCCGGGCCCGATAGAATATATACCATTGTTTATTAAACGTAAGCATGGTTATGAGCCTATCGCGTTCGATTTACCCGATATGGAGGAATACCTGGGCGAAACCTACGGTATTACCGTTTACCAGGAACAGGTGATGCTCTTATCGCAAAAACTGGCAGGCTTTAGTAAGGGCGATGCCGACGTTTTGCGTAAAGCAATGGGTAAAAAGCAGATAGAGATACTGAACAAAATGGAGGCCCAGTTTATGACCGGTGCTACTGCTAAAGGTCACCCTAAGGATAAGCTTACCAAAGTTTGGAATGACTGGAAGGCATTTGCCCAATACGCGTTCAATAAATCACACTCTACCTGTTACGCTTTTGTGGCTTATCAAACAGCTTACTTAAAGGCGCATTACCCGGCAGAGTACATGGCTTCGGTATTGAATAACCAGAATAACATGGAGAAGATTTCCTTCTTTATGGATGAATGCCGCAGGATGGGTGTGCAGGTTTTAGGCCCGGATATTAACGAGTCGGACATGGCATTCGCGGTAAATAAAAAAGGCGAGGTGCGTTTTGGATTGACCGGTGTAAAAGGTGTGGGCGATAAAGCGGTTGAAAGTATTATTGAAGAGCGTAATGAACGCGGTCCGTTTACCACCATATATGATTTCGCGCAGCGCTCAAATACACGCAGCGTAAACCGTAAATCGTACGAAAACCTGGTTTATGGCGGTGCTTTTGATGGTATGGGCTTAAACCGGGCACAGTTTTTTGCCAAAACAGAGAACGGTATTTTAACAGGTGTTGAACGCCTGATAAAATATGCCAATGATTACCAAAATACACAAAGCAGTAACCAATCCTCATTATTTGGTGGTTCGGTGGCCTCATATATTCCCGAGCCAAGTATGCCTGAGAGCGATGAGTGGCCATTGATTGAAAAGTTAAAATATGAGCGTGAGGTAATCGGTATATATTTAACCGGGCATCCTTTGGATAATTATAAGGTGGAAATGGAGCGCTTTTGCAACACGAACATTAGCGATTTGAAAAATATGCAAAAGGCCCGGAGCGGTGAGGGTGGTGAGGAAATCATGAATGCTTTTGCCGAGCTGCGCCGCAGGGGGGAGATTCGTATTGGGGGCCTGGTAGGTAACGTTCAGCATAAAATGACCAAGACTGGTAAGCCATTCGGTACGTTTGTGCTGGAGGATTATAAGGAATCGTATGAGTTCGCGCTTTTTGGCGAAGATTATGTGAAGTTTCGCTATTTAATGGTTGACGGCTATTTTATGCACTTGAAGGGAATCATTGAAGAGAAATTCAGACAAAAGGATAACTGGGATTTGAAGATACATGTCATGAGCCTGCTATCTGAAATGCGTGATAAGCTCACCAAATCACTTACTGTATGTATCGATTTGAACTCATTAAACGAAAAGCTGGTAAATAGTATTGAGCAGGCGGTTAATAATAATGTTGAAAAATACCCGGTTAAGAATTGTACGTTGCGCTTTTTAGTTAAAGACAGGGATGACGCATTATCTGTTGAAGTGTTTTCAAAGGCTTTAAAGGTTAACCCAAGTGATGATTTGATGGAGGATATCTTTAATATCACCAATGTACATCCGGTATTGAATTAACCTACAATTGTCATTCTGAGCGATAGCGAAGAATGACAATTGGGTTTTGAAATTAATACTACTACCACAAAAACAAAGGCAACAACCATACCGGCGAAACATAATACGGATCGTAATAAGGCTCGTAGTATTCAACGGTTTCTTCCTCTACAATAGTTTCAGTTCCGTTATTATTGTTTTGATCGTCCTGCTGCTGATTCTTTTCTTCTTCCAGTAGTTTTATCATCAGTTCTGAGCCCTGGCCTATCATATCAACCATGGCATCTTCGCCAACTTCTTGGGGCTTAATGGCGGTAGCGCAAATATCTTCTATCTCTTTCCATAAGTTATCCGACACTAAATCCATTTGCCAACCTGCTGAGGCGGTATCAAAACGGGTCTCGTTGATGAAAGACATAAACACGATCTCCGCCGGATCGATCTTTTTGAATAGCGCTACAGCAATCCTCAAATCGTCAAAACGTTCATCATTGGTAAAATCGGCCCAGGCATCATCGCTGTCGAAATCAAAATACCGGGAGAAAGCAAATTCACCTTTTTCAAGATCTACAAAAGAAAAGATATCATATACTTTCAGGTATTCGGTATACCGTTTCATGAAGATGTTAAACACATCCTGCCCTTTAGCGGTGGGCTCATAATTTATACCGGTTGTTTGTACATATCCTTTCGACAACAGCTCAATAAACAAAGGCTCCAATATACTGTCGTCGCCATTATCAACCGTTCTGAATTTATGGGTGCCATTGATCATCTCATTAAGTATGATAATGGCTTTAAAGGTCTTTTTATTATCGTCTGTTATAAACATGGGTTTATTAAATAATTAGTCGCGACAAGAAACTGCCCGTTCCATAAGAACGGGCAGCCTGTTATGATCACACTGACAAAAATTAGTTCAGCAATTTTGTGCGTTTAGCTTTAATTGCTTCCAAAGCATTTTGTGCGGAACCTTGGCCTAAAGCCTTGTTAATTTCCTGCTCGGTTGATAATGCCGAATCATCTATCTGCGCATAAGCCGCCGCTCTAAATTCCTGGGCCGATGCTTTTTGGTCCATCCGGTTCAATGTAGCCATTAAGCCATCAGTATCAACGCTTGATAATGTTTTGTTGATCTTTTCGGATACCTCGGCAGTTTTTGCTCTTGAACTGATCAGCTGCGCGCGACTTTCGGTTTCAGCAATCTGGTCCTTTATCTGTTTTATCTTCAGGTCCATTACAGCCACGGCACTTTCTTCCTTCTCAGCCATCTTTGCAAACTGATCTGCTTCATTAGTTGCAGATTGATGTGCTTCGGCAGCTTTGTTGGCTAAGTCATTGCCTTTGGCTTCGTCAAGCTGTTTAGTTTCAATGCGATCCAGCAACTCATTGGTTTTCTTTTCCCAATCGGCTGCTGTATTGCGGTATTGTAATTCGCTTGCGCGATGCTGTAATGCAAGCGCTTTTATTTCAGCTTCGCCTTGTATGGCTTGCTGGTAGTTTGATCTTAATTCGCGCAAGATCTGGTCGGCCATTTTTGACGGATCTTCTAATTTATCAACTGCGGCATTAGCTTCTGCTGCGCCTATGCGGAATAACCTATCGAATATGCTCATTGTATTTAAAATTTAAGATTAATTAATTGACTGTGTTGTTTATATTATCTTCTGCGGCCAAATCCACTACGGCTGTGCCCAAATCCTGATGACCTGCCCGAGCTGCTTCCAAAGCTGCTGCTATGGCTGCTACCAAAACCGCCACTGCGCACGCTGCCGGATGATCGGGTGCCGAACGAGCGTTGTGATCTGGTTGGTGAACCCAGGCTGCTGCGGTTCCTGATACGCGATGACATAGCCGACGATGTAGTTGGCTTGAAAGTGCTGTAAGTGTGTACCCGTGTATAATAAGACGGGTAATAGCCATAATGGTACATCGGCATGTAATAAGCATGCGGGCGCATTAAATAGCTCAGCAGCAAAATGTCGGTTAACGAGAACGACGAATGGTAATAGTTATCATTCCCTACATAATTGGGGTTACCCTGTATGTTAAGGTCGGCGGTATTATTAGTTTGATCAGGGTCAACTTTAATACGTGCAACGGTTACCGAATCACTGTCGCTCACATCATCAACCACATTTAACCGGTTTGCAGCGGGTTCAATTACTTTAAGGTAATCAATGTTGCCATCTTTGTCCAGATCGAGGTTATTGATGTGATTATTTGGGTCATTAATAGCTTTTTCAAGTGTTTGCGGGTCTGTGCTGGTTTTAACCAGTTGGGCCAGTTTGTTTACATCGAAACCCGAGTTGGTGTCGTTTTCAATGGTTACATTATTTTGCTGCGGCGGGTTTTGCGAACAGCCTGCAATAAGCAATATTAAGCCAATGGCTGAAAGTATTTTTTTCATGATATTATTACGATTGAACAATTATAAGAATTGATAATTGATTGAAAAGGCGCGTGCCCATTTTGTAGATTATTTTATTATTTAGATGAGTATCGGTGCAGGATGTTACAATGGTCTGCCGAAAATAATTATTAAAACTTAATCTCTGGCGGATAATAAATTGTTTAACAATTATTTAATGCTTTTTATTTTTTAATGTTTTTTGATAATAGGCACGCCTTATCAGTTTTAGATAGGCATACTTTTTGTGTTGATTATTAGTTGGAAATGGTGCTGAATAACAATGTTTTAAGTTTCTCCCAAAAAGATTAATCATGCTTGAAAAATACTACGGAACTTATCTGTTATACATCTTTAAGCACCCTGGCACCTCTGTCGAGATCATTAAATTAAATACAAAAACTACCAATGCCACTGTAAATGTGGTTATAGATGAATTGCTGGCCGCAGGCTATATAATGATTGATAGCGGCATTAATTTAACCACTAAGGGCTATTCTTATTTAGAAATAAACAACCTCATCAAGCGATCCGATAAAAGAAAAGCGCCACAAATTAAACGACCACCTATATTTAAACGGATCTCACAAATTTCTTTGGCCGATTGGTCGAAAATTGTGGCGTTATTGCTGGCGCTGATCACGATTTGGTTTGAGGTGGTGAAGCCTTTAATTAGTAAATTTTTAAAATAAAAATCCAAAAATTGCTGCCACGGGTTTAGCAATTGCTGCCGCGGGTTTAGCGTAGCGTAACCCGTGGTTCGGCATGGCTAAAGCTTGTAGCTTTAGTAACAACAAGCTAAGAAGCTTGTACAATGCGCGCCACGAGTTACGCTACGCTAAACTCGCGGCAGCGAATGAATTTACTATTTCAACTCATCCAGCACCCGGAAAATCTTCTCCTTAATTGCTTTTGTAGATCCATTATAGTTATTCACCATAATAGAAAAACACAGCTGCCGGCCATTATGGGTTTGGTAACCGGCGTAGTTAAGCACGTTGATAATGCTGCCGCTTTTCATGTGCATATCGTTGTAAACAGGTAAGCTCTCAAAAAAATCAGGGAACCATGCTTCCTTGGTAGCTGATTGTAGTATGGTAGCCATAGTATGTGTAGTTACACGATCAGCAGGGGACAGGCCGCTGCCATCAAATACGTTAAGTGAGTTGGTATCAATACCACGCTGTTTCCAGAAATCCTGCAAAGTACTAACGCCATTTGCTGTGGATGGCAATTTGCCACCTTTCCAGGCGATGGTTTTTAGCAATTGCTCAGCGTAAAGATTGATGCTTTTCTGGTTGGTCCAGTAAATGATCTTGCTGAGTTCTGGTGACGAAATCGTAGTCAAACTTTGTGTCGCTGCTGGTAATGCTTTCCCTTTAGCTGTTAGCGTCGATGATGATTCGGCTGATCCTGTAATTATAAAACCTAAACGTTTCAACGTATCAGCCAAACGGAATGCTGCGTCGTAAGCGGGATCGGGCAGGGCAACGGCAATGCTTTTCTTGGTTTGATCGCTGGCGTAAGTTCCCCTTACATAAACCATGTTGCTGTTAACAGGCAGGTAAGCATAGGTATCATCGCCTGTATGGGCTGAAGCGTTAGTGGCTTCGCTTTTAAAGTTGAGATAAGGCATGGCGGGTACTTCACTTGATAAAGTTACCGGTGTGCCAGGTTCGCCGGTATGCAGTTTGATGTCGTATTGGTTTTCGCGCCAGCAAAGGCCCGATGTGCCCGCACCATAGTAATTGCCTACATCTTCCCAGATCCATCCATCAGGGATAGATTGTGTGCCGAAAACAGAATCATCACCAATAATACGCCCGTTTATCTTTTTGATGCCCGCCTTTTGTAAGGCATCAACCATTATAGTAAGGATATGGTTCTCTTTACTGCTCTCATAACGCCAGCTACCAAGGGTTGGATCGCCTGCGCCTTTTATGATGATATCGCCGTTGAGTGTACCGTTAGCTATTGTACCATTGTAACCAAACTGTGTTTGGTATTTAAAATCCTTCCCCAAAACATTAAAGGCGGTAATGGTGGTAATGGTTTTCATGGTTGATGCCGTTGCCAGCCCCATATCCGGGTTTACGGCAAAAACCTGTTCGCCGGTTTTAGCATCAAGCACAGTTAGGGAAACAGAGGCATAGCGGCATTGACTATCCAATTGCAGTCGACTAAAAGCAGCGTTCAGTTTTTGCTGCAGCGATTGTGCAGGCGCATATCCTGCAATAAATAATAAGCTAATCGTCAGTAAGTGTCGTATCCTCATGCTTTGCATTACGTTGCGCAAAATAATAAATGGGAATCCCTATTAAAACTATACTCAATCCCCAAACAGTATAAGTGCTTTTGTATATGATCAATAACGTACAAAAGGCCAATCCCATTATAACATAAATAGCTGGCAGTACCGGGTAGCCAAATGCTTTGTAAGGGCGTTCATGATCCGGCCGTTTTTTGCGGAGGATATAGATGCCGATAATAGTCAATACATAAAATATAACTACTACAAAGGAGATCATATCCAGCAGATCGCCATATCGGCCGCTTAAACAAAGAATAGATGCTACCACGCATTGTATCCACAAACCAAATTCAGGTACAGCAAATTTGTTAAGGGTACTTGTCTTTTTAAAGAATAAGCCATCCTTAGCCATGGTATAATAAACCCTCGCGCCCGATAATATCAACCCGTTATTACAGCCAAAAGTAGAGATCATGATCAATAACGCGATAATGATTGTACCCGCGTTGCCCAGCATGGCATGCGCGGCAGATACCGCCACACGGTCTTTAGGAGCAGTGGCAATATCATGCAAAGGCAAAACCGCGGTATATACTACGTTAGCCAATACATAAATAATAGTTACAATCATGGTGCCCAGGAAAAGACTTAATGCTATGTTCCGTTTCGGGTTCCGCATTTCACCGGCTATAAAGGTCACATTGTTCCAGGCATCACTGCTGAATATGGAGCCAACCATCGCGGCAGCAATAGCGCCTAAAGCGGCACCGGTGGTGTATTGGGCAAAGGTGCCGTCGGTATTTAGCTTTTGCAGGTGCCAGGCGTTGGTCCAGTTGGCATGCCATACATCGCCTTTAAGCATTATAAAGCCGAATATGATCAAGCCGAATAAACTGGCCAGTTTGGTTAAAGTAAAAGTATTCTGGATGATCTTACCGCTTTTAACGCCACGGGTATTGATAAAGGTTAAAAAGATGATCAGTATAATAGATACCAGCTGCGCCGCGCTGATAGTAAATATGTGCGCCGTGCCTGTATCGCCTCCCCACTGCATTTTGTAAAGGATATTATCCTCGCTAACTGACGGTATTAAATAAGCCGTGAATTTAGAGAATGCTACACCCACAGCCGCGATAGTGCCGGTTTGTATTACCGCAAAAAGGCTCCAGCCATATAAAAAGGCAATAAGCTTGTTGTATGATTCTTTTAGATAAACATATTGTCCGCCTGCTTTAGGGAACATGGCGCTAAGCTCGCCATAGCTCAGTGCAGCGGTAAGTGTCATAAACCCGGTGAGCAACCAAACTACTATAAGCCAGCCCGATGAGCCAACATTGCGTATAATATCAGCACTTACAATAAAGATCCCCGAACCAATCATGGAGCCTGCTACGATCATTGTACCGTCTAACAGGCCGAGCGAATGTTTTAGTTTGGGTTGACCGGGATTATCTTTCATGAAGGGTGAGGGTTAAAAACCCTAAACTATTCAAAAAAGTTTATAATTGACACCCTATTGTAAATAAATTAATTTGCTAATTTGCACAACCAATTAATCGAGCTGCTGCTGGAGAACTACTAACCAATTATAAACTAAATATTTACTATGGACTTCTTTTACACTAATTTAATCTACTTGATCCCTGTTTTTGGGCTTATAGGGATCGCCGTGATGGCCGTTAAAGCGGCATGGGTTGTTAAGCAGGATGCAGGCGATGGGGATATGGCCCAGCTGGCAGGTTACATTGCCGATGGGGCAATGGCTTTTTTACGCGCAGAATGGAAAGTGCTAAGCTACTTTGTGGTTATAGCAGGCTTGCTGCTTGCTTACTCGGGTACAACTGTAGATACATCGAGCCCGGTTATTGCTATTTCATTTGTTGTGGGAGCATTCCTTTCTGCATTCGCAGGTTATTTGGGGATGCGTATTGCTACCAAGGCAAATGTGCGTACTACACAGGCTGCCCGTACCAGTTTAGCGCAGGCATTAAAAGTATCGTTTACAGGCGGTACAGTTATGGGTTTAGGTGTTGCCGGTTTGGCAATTATTGGTTTAGGTTCATTATTTATTGTATTCTATACTATATATGTTAAAAACGTTGCCGGTGCAAGTGTAAATGGCGAGGCCATGGCAAAAGCGCTTGATGTTTTAGCCGGGTTCTCGTTAGGGGCTGAATCGATCGCATTGTTTGCACGTGTTGGCGGTGGTATTTATACAAAAGCTGCCGATGTGGGTGCCGATTTGGTTGGTAAGGTTGAAGCAGGTATTCCTGAAGATGACGTACGTAACCCCGCAACTATTGCCGATAACGTTGGCGACAACGTTGGAGATGTGGCAGGTATGGGCGCCGATCTATTCGGATCGTACGTGGCTACCATGCTTGCAACCATGGTGTTGGGCCGTGAGATCGTATCACCTGATAGCTTTGGTGGTATTGCCCCCGTTCTGTTACCAATGGTGATTGCCGGTTTAGGTTTGATATTTTCTATAGTAGGTGCATCGTTTGTTAAAATAAACAAGGAAACTGATAGTGTGCAAAGTGCATTAAATATTGGTAACTGGGCCTCCATTATTTTAACGGCCATAGCCACTTTCTTTTTAGTGAACTGGATGCTGCCTGCATATGTTTTTCACATGAAGAGAGATGAATTGGGTGGTGGAATGCTAAAGGGGGGTTCAATTGAGTTTACCAGGGGCGATGTTTTTGGCGCGATAGTAGTTGGCCTGGTTGTAGGTACATTAATGTCTATGATCACTGAATATTATACCGCCATGGGTAAACGACCTGTGTTGGGTATCATTAAACAGTCATCAACCGGGCATGCTACCAATATTATTGCCGGTTTGGCAGTAGGTATGGAATCAACCGTGTTGCCTATATTGGTATTAGCCGCGGGTATTTACGGCTCTTATCATTTTGCAGGTTTATATGGTGTGGCTATTGCAGCCGCAGGTATGATGGCTACTACTGCCATGCAGTTATCTATCGATGCCTTTGGTCCGATAGCCGATAACGCCGGTGGTATTGCCGAAATGAGCCGTCTGCCCGAAGAAGTAAGGCACCGTACCGATAACCTGGATGCTGTAGGTAATACTACTGCCGCTACAGGTAAAGGATTTGCCATTGCATCGGCAGCATTAACTTCACTGGCTTTATTCGCGGCATTTGTGGGTGTTGCGGGTATTGAACATATTGATATTTACAAGGCTGATGTATTGGCCGGCTTATTTGTAGGTGGTATGATCCCATTCATATTCTCGGCGTTAGCTATCTCGGCAGTGGGCCGTGCGGCTATGGCGATGGTAGAAGAAGTTCGCCGCCAGTTTCGCGAGATACCGGGTATAATGGAATACAAAGCCAAACCTGAATATGAAAAATGCGTGGCTATATCAACCAAGGCATCCATTCGCGAGATGGTTGCTCCGGGTTTAATCGCTTTGATCACCCCAATAATTGTAGGCTTTATATTTGGCCCGGAAGTATTGGGTGGTTTACTGGCAGGTGTTACCGTATCAGGTGTGTTGATGGGGATCTTCCAGAGCAATGCAGGTGGCGCATGGGACAACGCTAAAAAATCATTTGAAAAAGGCGTGGAGATAAACGGCGAGATGTATTACAAAAAATCAGAGCCGCATAAGGCTTCTGTAACAGGTGATACCGTAGGTGATCCGTTCAAAGATACCTCGGGCCCATCAATGAATATTTTGATCAAACTAATGTCAATTGTATCCCTTGTAATTGCACCGCATTTGCAGAAGGATCTCAGTCATAATCCAAGATTGCAAAGAGAGATTCATACGCAATCGATGGTTGCGCCGGTTGCTAAGCCGGTGAGTAAGATTTAAGGATTGAATGTAAAGTTCCCCTATTGAGAGGGGTTAGGGGTGTGTTATTGAAGAGCACAATGTAGAACCCACCCCTGCCATTACACAAACCATATGCGCCCCTCCAGGGAGGGGAACTATTTAACAAAAGAGGGATGCCAAACGGCATCCCTCTTTTGTTATCTGTCATGCTGTTCTCACAAAACCTGCTGCCTGCTGTTCCTTAGCGGTATTTTTGTAATTTTACTAATAACATAATCTTCGCCAAGCGTCATTGCGAGGTACGAAGCAATCTCTACATGGGCAGGTCAGCCAACAAGTCAACCTTTCAGTTGCTCTGTATAATTTAGAGATTGCTTCGTACCTCGCAATGACGCGGTGGTTAAAAAGAAGAGATCAACAGTAAAAGAAAGTAATATTATATTGAATACCACACGCCCTCCAAAAAATAAACGCCCCGAACCTGTAACCCTTAAGGAACGCCTTGATGCGCTCCGTAGCTTGCCTGCATTTTTTAAATTAGTTTGGCAAACTAGTCCGTGGATGACCGTGGTTAACTCCCTGTTGCGCATAGCACGGTCGGCTACACCGCTGGGCTTGCTGTATGTGGGTAAGCTAATCATCGACCAGGTGATCAGGATCAGCCATAACCATGCACTCGGTACACAATATTTATGGCAACTGGTAGCTGCCGAATTTGCCTTAGCGCTAATATCCGATGGTTTAACCCGCGCCATTACTTTAATGGATAGCTTGCTGGGCGACCTTTTCAGTAACCACACTTCGGTAAAGATAATGGCCCACGCAGCCACACTTGACCTTGACCAGTTTGAGGATGCCGACTTTTATGATAAACTGGAACGTGCCCGCCAGCAAACCGTAGGGCGCACTATATTACTGTCACAGGTAATGAGCCAGGTGCAGGATCTGATCACTATGGCCTTTTTAGCTGTAGGTTTAATGGCCTTTAATCCATGGCTCATCGTACTATTGCTCATCGCAATCATTCCCGCCTTTTTGGGCGAATCGCATTTTAACGATAAGAGTTATGCCCTTACCCGCGGACAAACACCCGAACGCCGTGAACTGGATTACATCCGCTATTTAGGTGCGAGTGATGAAACGGCCAAAGAGGTAAAGATCTTTGACCTGTCGGGATTTATTATAGAGCGTTTTAAGCTGCTCTCCAATAAGTTTTATTGGGATAACCGCCTATTATCTATTAAGCGGTCATTATGGGGTACGTTCTTTGCCATGCTGGGTAGTATAGGTTATTACGCGGCTTACGTATTCATTATAATTAAAGCTGTAGAAGGCTCGGTAAGTATTGGTGAACTCGCTTTCCTTGCGGGATCATTCAGGCAGTTACGAAGCTTATTAGAGGGTATATTGACCCGCTTTACGGCAGTATCACAAGGTGCGATATATCTGCGCGATTTCTTTGAATTTTTTGAGATCCAGCCCAAGATAAAATTGTCGGATAACGCGTTGCCATTTCCTAAAACCATACAACAAGGGTTTACATTTGAGGATGTAGGTTTCCGTTACATAAACTCTGAACGCTGGGCTAACAGGCATTTATCGTTTACCCTGCATCCCGGAGAAAAGCTGGCTTTGGTAGGGGAGAACGGTGCAGGTAAAACCACGCTGGTAAAACTGCTTGCCCGTTTGTATGATCCAACTGAAGGCCGCATATTATTGGATGGCATCGACCTGAAAGAATACGACCTTGCCGATCTTCGCCTTAATGTAGGCATCATCTTCCAGGATTATTTGCGTTACCAGATGAGCTTCGCGCAGAACATCGCCGTAGGTAATATCAACCAAAAAGAGAACAGGCCATTGATCGTTAATTCAGCCAAACAAAGTCTGGCGGATGTATTGGCAGAAAAATTACCGGGACAATACGACCAGCAATTGGGCAAACGCTTTGCCGATGGTGTTGAACTGTCGGGCGGCGAATGGCAAAAAGTGGCTTTAGCACGTGCTTATATGCGCGATGCGCAATTGCTGATATTGGATGAACCAACATCGGCCCTTGATGCCCGTGCCGAGTATAATGTTTTTGAGCGATTTGCCGAATTGACCAAAGGGAAATCTGCTGTATTGATATCGCACCGTTTCAGCACCGTACGCATGGCGGACAGGATATTGGTATTGGAAAAAGGTGAGTTAATAGAAATCGGCAGTCATGAAGAATTACTGATAAAAGGCGGCCGCTATGCCGAATTATTTGATTTGCAGGCAATGGGTTACCGGTAATACTTTTTGTTGATTAAAGACGTTACTTGTAGCATAACCTTACAATCAAACTGATCACTATGAGGAAAAACCTGCTTTTTATCACAATAGCGATTTTTTCATTGGCCGCCTGCAAAAGAGATGATCTTGGAAAATCATCTTTCAGCACCTCAAAAACCAATTACTACCTTACCGAAACAGTCAGCCTTATTAATACATCAACCAGCGCCAAAAGCTATTACTGGGATTTTGGCGATGGAACATCTTCTACAGATGAATCGCCGCAGCATACTTATGCTAAAGCGGGAGTTTATACCATAAGGCTTAATATAAATGGGACATCAATTGTTAACCACGCTGTTACTGTTCATAATGGTACAGCAAGCTACCAGGTCCTTAATTTAACCGATTATGATATCTCCCTGGTTTCGTACGGAATAGACAGGACAAATAATTTATTGAATTTTACAAATGCAGCTGCAGGCAGTCTGGGTACAACCGATACGGTTTATACTGCCAATAACCAGGTGTACGTTGGCGGCACATTGCCTAACGACAGCACTTTTGTAGTGGTACCGGCATACACCATTAAACCATTAACCAACAATGTACTGGTAATTGATAACAATACCCAGATCTATGTTAATGCTATTGCGGGTAAAAACGATGCTGACCAGTTTTTACAATTAAAAACAAATTCAATAAAACGCAAATTGGCACCGCAAACAGATCCGGCTAAACAAACTGCTCAATAATTTGCTGTAGCTGGTTTGCCTGTACTACACCACTTTGGCGCCATTTGGTTTGCCCGTTCTTAAATACGATGAGTGTAGGCACGCCCTGTATTTTATAGGCATTAGCAGCTTCGGGATTTTTGTCAACATCAACCTTTATAATGGTTACCTTATCGCCCAGGTTGTCTTTTACCTGTTTAAGTATGGGCGGCATCATTTTACACGGGCCGCACCACTCAGCCGAAAAATCAACCAATACGGGTTTGTCTGATGCTATGATCTCCTTGAAATTTGCCATTTGTTTGTTCCTCCTGTTTATGTGAACATTTATAAATCAAATACGTTTTATACAAGATACTTATTTATGGTAAGCAAATTATCCCCACCTGTTAATTATTGCTTCCAGGTGATCAATGGTAAAAGGCTTGCTTAAAAAATCCTTCATGCCGGCCCTTTTACATTCAATCTCATTTTCGCTCATCACATTTGCCGTCATGGCTACAATGGTTGGGGCATCATCACCATATTTATCAAGTATATAGCGGGTTGCCTGTATACCATCCATTTCGGGCATTTGTATATCCATAAAAATAAGATCGTATTGTTGCTGTTCCAGTTTTTGAATGGCCAGCAGGCCGTTATCAGCAATATCAATAGGGTAGCCTATTTTCTCAAATATGCGGCGCGCTATCAACTGGTTCATTTTGTTATCCTCGGCTAATAAAATGCGCAGAGGCTTGTGCAGATGTCGTTCCTTAGCATCAGGAAGTTTAGTATTTGTGGCAGGCATAACGTTTTTGGCAACTGCAAGCGGCACGCTGAAACTAAATACCGAGCCTTCCATTTCCTTGCTTTCAACCCAGATCTTTCCGCCCATCATTTCCACCAATTTTTTGCATATAGAGAGCCCCAAGCCGGTGCCTCCATATTTTCGTACGGTAGTGGTATTGGCTTGCGTAAAAGGCCTGAATAACTGTTCAAGTGCTTCAGCGTTTATACCTATCCCGCTATCGCTTACCCGGAAAGTTACTTCCTGTGTATTAAGCTGATTTCCGGTTACGGTTACATCCAGCGTAACAAACCCCTGTTCGGTAAATTTAATAGCATTGCCTATCAGGTTTACCAATATTTGCTGTAAACGGCTTTCATCGGTGCTTACGGCGTTGGCTAATTTACTATCAATGGTATAACTGAGTTTTATAGGTTTGTTGGCATTATCAATTGCAGGGCGGCAGATATCAATTACAGTTTTAATACACTTTCTGATATTGAAATCTACCGGGATAAGCACCAGTTTATCGGCCTCAATTTTTGAAAGATCGAGTATATCACTAATAATATTAATGAGCAGGTTACTGCTTGATTGCAGGGTTTGCAGCAGCTCTTCCTGCCCGGGTAAAAGTTCCGACCGTGACAATAACTGCGCCGTACCAATAATGCCATTCAACGGTGTGCGGATCTCATGGCTCATATTAGCCAGGAAATTTGATTTGGCGAAAGTAGCCGCCTCGGCCAGGTCCTTGGCTGCTGAAAGTTCTGTTTGGGAGAGGAGCAGTTCCTCGCTTTTTTTAATCAAGTGGTTTTTATCACTTTCATGGCTTTTTTTAAGCACGCCCAGCAACAGGCCAATTATCAGCATTGATACCAAAGAGGAGACAAGTATATCTATCTCCTTGGCCGAACCGCTTTCGGGTGGCGATAGCAATTGAGGAAATTGTTTCTCGGCAAAAAAGCAGCCTAAAAACACACCTATCATTACGCCTATAAAAAGTACATGATGCTTGCGTGTAACCAGTATAGTAATTAAGGCAACTAAAAAAACGCCTTCCTGTGGCGTAGACCCTTCAATGCCACCATTATAGAACCAACCTAATATGAATAATATAATACCGATGGTAACATATATTAAAACTGTATTTTCTTTATAGCCTTTAACCCTGCTGTTGTAAAATGCAACGCCTGATAAAACCCCAACCAGTATTACAATGATATTAAGCGGCAGGCTAAATCCAATTATGATATTGATAATCAATGAGATGATCATGTACAGACCTATGATTAGAGATACAGCATTAAAGAGTTTATTTTCCAGTGACATGTTCGGATCGTCGAATCCAATTAAGTGCTTTATCTTCTTCATCAGGGGTAAATATAACAATGCGTTTAAATTACTAATAATTAATTTTTTTAAGTTTAAAAACTTTTATTTTATATCATTAAAGTTATTGTTATTCAGTTAGTTATGTAAAAATTGCTATTTTGATAAATAAAATCAATTTAGAGCTTTAAAACCACTGGTTGTATATGTAATAACGATAAATAATATATTAATTAATAGTATAATACTATATTTAATTGCTGATTTTCAGTTGTTTATGAAAATATTATTTATATATTTATGTATCATTAATCAAACCTCAAAAACACATGAAAAAGCTTGTTACAATTGCCTTAATGGCATTTTCTGTTACTTCTTTTGCGCAAGGCGTGGTAAAGAATGGTACTATTTACAAAGAACACCCTTACATAACTATAGTAAATAACTTAAATGCTGCGTTTGCTAAGGGAGATACTACAACTGTAATAAAATATTATGCTGATACGGCTGCTTTTTATGATTCATCAGCACCTAAAAAAATAACGCTCGCGCAGGCAAGGGCCGATTGGCAACGACTGTTTGCCAACTGGGATCAGATAACAATTAAGGCGATGGGTTATCCTGATGGGTTGGAATATACTTCAGATCCTTTTACCGTACAATCATGGTGGGTGATAACTGGTGTATATAAAAAGACCAAAAAGCCGGTTAAATTTTATGAAGTAATTTTTGACCTATTTAATAAGGACGGGAAAATTGCTGTAGAAAGCTCTTATTACGATACATCGGGCATTATAGAAGCTATGAAACCATAATGTATGGCTAAGATATAAATACAAAGCCGCGTTGATCTTTCAGTGCGGCTTTTCTATTTTATTTAAATTCTATTTGGTTGGGATGGTAGATGAGCACTTCGGGGTGGCCTTTATATTTGGATAGATCGCCGGTTACGCAAATGTGCTTGCCTTTAATATCATCAAAATTTATTACTATCTCGTGCCCCGTTATCACAACCGTAAATTTTTGGTTGGGATAATTACCGCCCATGTTTAACATGGTAAGCGTATCGTTAAATATTTTATAAGAGTATACCGTATCGCAAAGGGTAACTTTTTTGCCTACATATTTTTCAAACTGGACCAATGAAAATTTTTCCTGAGCAGATGCTTTAAAGGCAAATGAAGCAAAAATAAATGCGATGAGTATACTCTTTTTCATAGTAAACAAATGATTATCTGTAGTACAATCAGTACCCGCAATTGTTTACTATTCAGGATGATATTACTGCCTGCCCTGTTGTTTGGCTATTATTTTAATAGCATCGGCTAAAAGCGCTTTACCGTGATTATCTAATGCGTTGGTTTTATCACCATTCACTTCATAAACTATTTTGCCATGCGGGTCATCGGCTATATAAAGCTGGTCGCCATTTTTATCATAGTTGATATAGGCGTTGTGAGATAGGGCTTGTATACCCGTTCTATCCCCGGTTAACATAATTGCCCCTGAATATTCAATTCTGATCTTTACATCGTTGGTCTGCCTTACAATAATGGTATGGGTACCCTGGTGGCATGCGATAAATGAGATAACCATTAATAATATCGGGATAATGAATTCGAGCTTTTTCATGTGTTTAATCTTTAAAAATGTGATCGATCTTAATTTAAAACAAATCTACAATAAAACATAGTAATATGCAATGCATAGTACTATTTAATTGAAAAATGGATTTGCATAAAAATCCTTTCGTTTTATTGAAAGGCTTCTTATCTCAAACAGGTTTATTTTTACTTCTTCCGTTCTTCGGTATTAAATGCGGGTGGTTGGTAATCTTTAGGTAGATAATCGGCAGGTATGGTGGTGGCATTGCCATCACGCAGTGCTTTGTAATGTGGCGACATGATCTCTACGCCAGCCTTATTAAAATGGTCCTGTATATTGGCATGCAAATGCGAATAAATAACTGATTGCCTGTTAGGTGATTTGGTATAAGCGTGAATGCGATAGGTTACATAATAATCTTCCAAACTGGTTTGATATACATAGGGTAGTGGTTCCTTTTCAACCAGTTCTGTTTCCAGTGCCGCATCAATCAATAACTGATGTACCTGTCGCCATGGGGCATCATAACCAATGGTTACCTCTGTGTGTACAATAAGCCCTTTCTCCTGCGAATCGCTGCTGAAATTTATGGTATGGCTGCTCAATACCGTAGAGTTAGGTATGGATATGATCTCGTTATGTATGGTGCGGATACGGGTAACCAGCAGGTTCTTCTCAATGATATCGCCTGTTACCTCACCAATTTTTACACGATCGCCTAAGGTAAAGGAACGCATATAGGTCATTACCAGGCCCGATACTACATTACTCAACGCCCCGGCTGAACCGAAGGTAAACAACACACCCACAAAAACAGATACCCCCTTAAAAATTGGCGAATCAGAACCCGGCAAATAAGGGAATATCACAATAAACATAAATGCCAGTATCAGCACCCGCAATATTTGGTAGGTTGGCCTGGCCCAGTCGGGGTAGAAGCCCGGGATCACCAGGTTGCCTTTCGCTATCTCCGATTTAATGTATCGCAGAAAACGTAAAATGTAGTGGAATATACCTACCAGCACCAAAATGGTAATCAGGTTAGGGATATAGTTCCAAACTTGCAGCCCAATCTTTTTCAGCGGACTTGTGATATAGCCCAGCAAAGTATCAGATATATCGCGTGTGAAAGGGAATATGCCAAACAGTACCGGTAAAGCAAGATAAATGAGCAGTATTATAATAAACCATTTAGCGGCTTTTAAAACAAAATTCACCACCAAAAATTGTTGCTCTGCATTTAAAAGCTCATAATTGCTCAGCTTAATGCCTTTGTTAAACAGCTTATTAATTTTGGCTAACATCCATTTAAACATCCGGTTAACTACATAAATAAATACTATAACCAATACAATAACCAGTAAGGCCGATAAGCCTTCTTTAACCCGGGTTTCCCAACTGGTTTCTTCCTGGTATTTTATAACTGCTTTGGTAATTGTGGCGCATTCAGCTGCCGCAAGTTTTCCCTTGGTGGTGTGTTGAAAAGCAGCATCTTTGTCAGAAACAGAAAGAACGATATAATTTTTATAAAGGATATCTACCGTTTCATCTGATGGGAGAAATATAAGTGAATCAGGGGCAAAAGAAATATCGCGGCCCAGTTTGGCTATGCGCTGACTAATAATTTCGGCACGCTCGCGTGGTGTAAAACTACCTTGCCGGTTATACAGTTTAAACAGCGTATCATGAAATGGGATAACCGGGTAGCCTTTTGTGTTTTTAATGAGTGAATCAAGCTGTTGCTTTTGTTTAAGGCTATCCGGCTGTGCAAATAATACAGCGGGAATAAACAAGGCAAATAATAATAGTTTGAATTGCTTCATAATAAAGGCGGTAGATTTTAAAGCAATTTATTCATTTTCATTAAGATATGCTTATAAATAAGGGAAGTATTTGTTGCAATTTTTAAATGAAACCCAATAATTCAACAACTATGAAACAAAGCGGCCCTGTAAGCATCTAATAAATATAAAAACAGAAGACATCACACACCAGCTGACTGAGCTTTACCCTTTAAGCGAATTTATGAGGCGCAGAAGGGGCTGTATCACTGGTTTTAAATGGACGGAAATTGATACCGATAATTTTTTAATTTAGCCGCAGATGAAAGATATCCCGGTACACCAACTACAGGACAGGGTAAGCTCGGGCCTTGAGATAAGGCATTTTTTAGCACATGAAAAGCTGGAAAAAGGAAAAGGCGAAGATCTGGGTGCTCACCGGGATGATCATTATATCTTTTTCGTGATGGAAGGCGGAGTTGCCTCGCTGATGATCGACTTTGATGAACTGCACCTGCAAAAATCATCGCTCTATTATATTTTGCCCGGGCAGGTACATCACCGCATCCGTGCTACTGAGGCCGATGGCTGGTTTATTGCCGTTGATACACTGCTGATACCGCCCGACTATCGTGATGTTTTTGAAAATCAGTTGATCTTACAACAGCCTTTTATCCTGGATGAAAGGCAGCTCAACCAATGCCGTAGCCTGCTTGGCCTGATTGATGAAAAATACAACGAAGATGAGGCTACACCTTTTAATATTTCTATAGTACATTCCCTGTTGCAATCGTTTTTCGGGATAGCCGCTGCTGGCTTTATTTGTTTAAGTAGTTCGCGGTCCAGTTTATCACGGCCGGCACAGTTGTCGCATCAATTTAAAAAGCTATTGGTGCAAAACGTGCGCACGCTAAAAAGCCCGTCGGCTTATGCCTCACAACTGAATGTTTCAGAATCATATCTCAACGAATCACTTAAAAAAGTAACCGGCTTTTCAGTAAGCTATTGGGTGCAGAATGAAGTGATACTGGAGGCGAAGCGTCTACTGTATTACAGCCAGATGAATGTTAAAGAGATTGCCCATGTGCTTGGTTATGAAGATCATGCTTATTTTTCACGGTTGTTTAAAAAGGCTACCAATACTACACCGCTTAGTTTTCGCACTAATTACCGTAAATAGTCCTATCATTACCCCGAACCTGCCATTTTTATTGCTGTATTTGTGCTGTTTCTTTGTATTGTCAAAATGAATAACACATGGAAACATCCACTTTACATAAAATAAAACAAAGGGCCGAACGCTGGTTTGAGCCTTCGCAATTAAACAAAGGGAGGGTGCTCGAGGTAAGGCACTGGGAGCCCTCAACCATTATTGAAATTGATTTGCACCTGCCTAACGCGGACATGTACCAATGGACAGAAATACCCTACATGAAATTTAAGGTTGAACCATTTACTTACCGCGATTATTCGCCATCGGGCTGGGATGCAGACACACAAACCTGCACTTTGTTTATCGATGCCGCGCACAAAGGCATTGGGACTAACTGGGCACGTAACATTAAAAAGGACGATGAGGTAAGCTATTTAAAAATAGGAAGCAGTCACCAGGCACCTGAAATAACCCCGGCAATAATAGCTTTGGGCGATGAAAGCAGCCTGGGGCATATGCTGGCATTACAGCAGATGGTATTGCCTGCCGCACGTTTTTCAGGAGCCGTATTACTGGCTGATGATCAGCATCGCGATTTTTTTAGCCGGTTTTTCCCCGCAACCATACAAACCGTTGCCAGGCATGATGTTTATGGCCACCATAGCCTGATACAATGGGTTACTGAGCAAAACTATGCATTAGAGAATACTACATTTTACCTGGCGGGAAACAACATGATGGTTAGCCAGTTGCGCCGTATGCTGAGGTTACAGGGTTATACTTCGGGGCAAATAAAAGCTAAAGGATTTTGGTCGTAAAAAGCGACTGGTGATGACACCAGCCGCTTCTTTTTAATATTATAAAGCAGGGGATTGTGCGATTCCTTCCCTGGGGGAAGGGGAGGAAGGGATTTCGTTAGCTTTTATAGCGCATACACCCCTCCCTGCCACATCTCATCCTTGCCCGCCCTTCCTGGGGGAGGGAATTGAAAAACACCGCAAATCCTAATAAAACTTTGGTGTCGGATTTAACTTTGTATCCTGGCGTTGATGCCAGTAAGGATAAATAGGATCAACATCACTTGCGGCATCCAGTTTTTTGATCTGTTCGGTAGTTAAGTTCCAGCCTATTGCTTCAAGGTTTTGTTTTAATTGCTCTTCGTTACGTGCGCCTATTACCAGGTTAGCTACCGTTGGCCTTTGTAAAAGCCAGTTTAAAGAGATCTGCGCTACCGATTTGCCGGTTTCTTCAGCCACTTCGTCCAGCACATCAACTATATTATATAAGCGCTCGAAATTGGTTGCCGGGCCATGCGAGCCACCCTGACTGATCCTTGAATCTTCGGGAATTGGCGTTCCCCTGCGGTATTTGCCGCTTAACCTGCTTGATGATAACGGGCTCCAAACTATGGTGCTAACTTTTTGGTCGATACCCAATGGCATTAGTTCCCATTCAAACTCACGGTCGAGCAATGAGTAATAAGCCTGGTGACCAACATATTTTGCCCAACCATATTTTTCTGAAGCAGATAATGATTTCATTAAGTGCCAGCCCGAAAAATTGGAACAAGCTATATAACGTACCTTTCCGCTGGTGATCAGGTCGTCCAATGTACGCAGGGTTTCTTCAACGGGTGTATTGCCATCAAAACCATGCATATGATAGATGTCAATATGATCGGTTTGCAAACGCCTCAGACTGTCCTCGCACGATTTTATCAGGTGCTCGCGCGATGAACCGAAATCATTCGGCCCGTCGCCCATCCTAAAGGTGGCTTTGGTTGATATTAAAACTTTATCGCGCAAACCTTCCAGCGCTTTACCCAATATTTCTTCGGAAACGCCGCGGGAGTAAACATTAGCGGTATCAAAAAGGTTAACCCCGGCATCAATGCACAGGTTCACCAGTCTTTTAGCTTCATCTAATTGGGTATCGCCCCAGGCTTTAAAAAATTGATTGCCACCGCCAAATGTAGCTGTGCCAAAGCTAAGTACCGGCACCTGCAGGCCCGATGCTCCTAATTGTCTGTATTCCATATGTAGCTGTTATGTGTTTTCTCAAAGTAACAGCATACACGGCACAATTGTGTCAGGATAATTTCAGCTTTTGAACTTAGCTCAGCTTAAACAGCAGCATGCAAGCTATCTTCCAGCAAATGCTTTACTGTACCGGTAAGATGTGTAAGATCAAAAGGCTTGGCTATAAATACATCAGCGCCATAATTACCTAATGATTCCAGCACACGCGGGTAACCCGACAACATAATTATCGGTATATGCGATGTTAAAGGATTAACTTTTAAATGATGACAGTGCTCGCCGCCATTAATACCTGCAAGCAAAAAATCAAGCATTACCAGGTCTGGTTTGTGCTGCTCAACACTTTTAATGATATCCTCAGTATAAGAAAGCGTCGTTACTGCATATCCTTCCTGCTCCAATGCTTCTTTTAATAGGTCGAGTGTATCAACTTGATCATCGACAATCATTATATTTTTAGACATGAAAATGTATAATTGGTAGGTATTAAACGATAGTTTTGTTCCATTTGTTTTTGAACCCTGCAAAATTGCCTTAATATTTTTAATTATAACGATATTGTTGCATTAAGTTTTTATGAATATTGCATAAACAAAATGGTGCCGAAGCTTATTTCTCACTTATGAAAAACATTCTTTTTTTTGGCGATAGCCTTACTGCGGGTTATGGGTTGGCTGATGTACGCACAGAATCATGCCCGGCGCTTATCCAGCAAAAGATAGATGCGGAAGGCCTGGAATACCATGTTATAAATGGGGGCTTGAGCGGTGATACTTCAGCTGGAGGACTAACAAGACTCGAGTACTGGCTTAACCGCCCAATGGATGTTTTTGTATTGGAACTGGGAATTAATGATATGATGCGACGCATTCCACCAGCCAAAATACACCAGAACCTGGAAGCCATTATCTTAAAAGTGAAAGCTAAATATCCGCAGATAAAATTAGCATTGATGGGGATGGAGTTACCCGCGTTTATACCAGGCGCGGCAACGGCAGAGTTTCGTGCGATATATCGTAAACTGGCAGATAAATATCAAATGGCCTTTGTGTCCTTTTACCTGGAAGGCGTGGCCGGGCAACAGCACTTGAATATGCGCGACGGATTGCATCCCTCAGCCGTAGGCTATCGTGTTATTGCTGATAAAATATGGCCGGTGATAAAGCCTTTATTATTTGATGAGGATCAATCAGCGTAAACTGATTACAATAAATTCTTTTCAGCCTTTTGTAGTTTTAACAATCTGGCGAACACAAAAATTGATAAAAGCAGCATTCCGCAGAAACCCGTCGCGGCGCAAACAATACGCCAGGTAATACCGCTATTCATTGATGCGATTAGCTCATATAAAAAAAACGCAGTTGGTAAAAGGTTAAGAAACAATGCGGTTCTAACTCTTTTTAATTCATCTTTTTTACTTATTGCTCCCATAGTGTGAAGATAGTGATTTTCTGCATGGGGTATTAAAATCTTAATAACCTTTTAATACCAGCTTTTTTTATCTTAGTGCATCACAAAATTTAATCCTTATCATGCGTTTTATAAAATTATTCAGCTTTTTTCTTTTTGTTGTTGCTTTACAAAGTTGTTTAAATGATAAACCGGGCTACTGGAAAAATGACGAGATCAGCTCAGGTAAGCGGTCGGGTTTTAATGATCTTAATAAACAGTTATTCGCAAGTTTAAAGGCAGATGATAATAAGCAGCTCGGCTTTATTGAGTCGCAGGAGCTATTGGCCGATAGTTACATGAACCGGCAGGTTGAGCTCATCAGCAATAGCTTAAAAACAGAAAACTATAAATTATTGGATGAATATTATGTGGTTAACAAATACAAAACATTTGATACAATATACGCCGCCCCCAAAGGCATTAACGCGCACAAATTAATCTATAGCGGCATAGCGCGTGAAATGTATATCGCATTTTTTGTGAATAAAGCTGCTAAAGACAAATGGCTGATAACAGCAACCTATAGCAAATATAGTTATGGTTGGAAACTGAGCGATCTGGATTTTGCCATGTATACCATCAATGGGAAAACTGCTCCCGAATTATTTGAACAGGCAAAAGCAAAGTATGCCAAAAATTACCTGGTTGAAGCCACTAATACCATGCAACTTGCAGGCACGCTATTAAGGCCAAGCCAGGCATGGATATATAATAATGAAAAAGATATTAGTGAGTTTTATGGCAAAATAGTAGGTGAAGCTAACGCTAAATATAAGTTCCCGATTGTGCTTGAACAGGTGCCTACTCACCCGCGTATATTCAGGGTTTTTAGTGCCGAGTTTAATAAGGGCTATTATCCGCAGATAAATTATTTATCAAGTATTAAATTGGCAGATACGGCAGCGCTCAAAAAGGAAAACGAGCAAGTTAAAAAGGAAATAAGTAACATATTTACGGGAGTAGATAAGGATAAAGAATATATTTTATATTCCATATTTAACGAAATGCCCAGCAGCGCTAAATCTGTTGATCGTTTTAATATAAACGACAAACTGCAATAATTTTAAGCCATTCGTTTAGTTATAATCTAATATGTCATAAATCAGATTGGTAGATAAAACGATGAACTTTATTTAGAATAGTAAAAGTTCTGTATATTCTCATATGATGTTGAAGTGCCATCGAAAGTTTCGGTATAAATATCAACCGTATGAAATGACAAACTGGTGTTGCTTATACCAATAATGGTAGCGGTGTGGGTTATTGTTGTAAGTGTAGGTAAGGTAGTAACTGTACCTGTACCGAAACTGCCCGTAACTGTAAAATCGAGGCCCGATACCGTTGGTGCAAGATTAAAGGCTGCTTTAGAGAAGTTATATTTGCCGCCTATGCTAATGCTTATTGCCGATGGCAAGCCCCCGCTTGTAATAAGCGCGTTGCTGGTACTGGTAAAGGTGCTGTCTTTATTAAATGTTGCACTGCTTTGTACAGTACTTGATGCTAAGCAAGTGGTATCAATAGTAAGCGTATTGTTTACATATGCTACCAATGTTTGCTTTTGTAATTTCCATTCACCAACTATCAGGGTTTGCTTTATTTTAACACTATCGGGTGCTGCATTTATTTGTATGCTGCCGTCCTTTTTACAGGAGCAAAAGCATAAAAGCAAACCGGATAATACTAAAATACAGGCATTACGAACCATAATACATCAACAATTGAGATTTAAAATTATGAAAGAATTTTATCATATAATAATTTATTAAGCAATGACATTCCTATTTGGAGTGAAAGTTGTTTAGGTGTGCAAACATCTAAATGCTTTCGGCTTCAATTATCAACTTGTTTATATACCGGGTAATTTTATGTAACATTTTCAATAAACAGCAGTAGTTTACCTCATAATGAATAATTTACACGTTAACTATTATTTTGATCGTTTGGCTACTATTATTAATCTAAGATTAATTCAATTGTACTTTTTGAGAAAATCAGTATTGGTTAATTCAGTGCTGTTTTTGGAAGCATTAAATCAGCAATAGCTTAATTATTAACCTGTAATGTTCACATATGTTGATAAAAAAATAAGGATAACATGAGAAAAGAATCGTTCACTTACCTACTTGCCCGCTTACCTATCGGGATGAGCTTTTTTGGCCAGGGGCTGGAGCGTTTGCCCAAGCTTGATGCGTTCAGCCATGGCATGGCGGCTTCGTTCAGTAAATCCATATTGCCTGAAGCGCTGGTGTTGCCTTTTGGCTATGTTTTACCAGTACTTGAACTGCTTACAGGCATATTGTTGTTGCTCGGCCTGTTTACCCGCTATGCAGCGGTTTTAGGCGTAGCGTTAATGCTCGCGCTTATATTTGGTTCGAGTATGATAGAGCAATGGAATAATGTTTTTACACAGATCATTTACGGGGCCTATTTAGCCCTGCTGTTCTATTTTGCTGAGTATAATACTATTTCAATTGATGGGGTATGGCGTAATAATTTCAGCGCAATAAATAATTAAGTTGCCCAGGATGTAACTTTGATTGATGTTATTATGTCATACGCGGCATATAACACAACCTTATGCCTCTCGAAATAAAGCATGTCACAAAAAAATTCAATAAAGATAAAACAGGATTAGCTGATTATTCCATCACCATTGATAAGGGTGTTTTAGGCTTACTTGGTCCCAATGGCGCCGGTAAGTCAACCTTGATGAAAATTATCGCCACTATCAGTAAGCCTACTGAGGGCACTGTTTTTTTAGATGGGGTTGATATTGTACAGCACCCGGATAATATCCGCAAAATATTGGGTTATCTGCCCCAGGATTTTGGTGTGTACCCTAACCTTAACGCTTACGAATTTCTGGAATATATTGCCGCCATGAAAGGCGTTGGTGGCAGCGGTTTACGCAAACGTATTGATATGCTGCTGGACGGTGTTAATTTAACCGCAGATGCTAAAAGACCGATAGGTAGCTATTCGGGCGGGATGAAACAGCGTATAGGCATTGCCCAGGCACTGCTTAACGATCCTAAAGTGTTGATATTTGATGAACCTACCGTAGGCCTCGACCCGGAGGAACGGGTAAGGTTCAGGCAATTGATCTCCGACCTGGCGGATGATTGCATTATTATACTGTCGTCGCACATTGTATCAGATATTGAAACTATTGCCGATGAAGTAGCCATTATGAAAAATGGAAGGTTATTGGATAAAGCCATTCAGCCCGATATTATCAGTAAAGTAGAAGGCAGGGTGTTTGAAACATTGTTGGATAGCGGCGAATTAACCACCTTTAAATCAAAATACCTGGTAATTAATACCAGCCGGCAAAAGGAAAAAACCAAAGTGCGGTATATTACCAAAAATAATGAAATGGCACTTGACTCAACAGCTGTAAATGCCACATTGGAGGATGCTTATTTGTTTTTAACACATAACGCCTGATGCCATGCGATACATTTACAGCATTGTTAAAGCCGATTACCTGCAGCGTACACGCAGCTATGCATTCCTTATTACGCTCGCCATTACCGTATATGCGGCTTACTCATTTGTGCCACCGCCAACCGCCTCTTATACTACATTAAATATTGTAGGTTATAAAGGGGTATATAATTCAGCATGGGTGGGGCATGTATCAGCCATGATGACTACCATCATGTTATCGCTCTACGGCTTTTTCCTGATAAACGGCGGCATTAAAAAAGATATTGACACCGAAGTGGGTTTGATTGTAGCCACAACGCAAATCAGTAATTTTGGTTACCTGCTGAACAAGTTCTTCAGTAACTTTTTGGTATTGCTCACCATTATGGGTTGCACGTTTGCGGTTAGTATTGTAATGTTTTTTGTGCGCACAACCGGGTACCCTTTTATAATAAGTGATTTTGTTGTTCCCTACCTGTTATTTGCCATACCCGCGCTGTTGGTAGTATCCTCATTATCTGTAGTGGCCGAGGTGTTTTTAGGCAAGCGGAGCATTCTGCAATACATTGTTTTCTTTATGTTTTTTGGTGCGATGCTGGCAAATGTAACCAACCTGAAGAATGATAATACAGCCATAATTGCCGATGCTTTTGGCGTACGCACCATGACCAGCAGTATCCGTAATAAAGTAAATACCCAGTACCATGAAAATGTTGCTGCCATTAATTTAGGATTTACATTTAACAGCCACAAAAAAGCCTTCAGAACTTTTGTTTGGAATGGCGTTAACTGGACAGGCTTCTTTCTGTTCAGCCGGTTCCTGTGGATCTGCATAGCGTTTGCCCTGGTGTATTTTTCATCCTTCTTTTTTCACCGGTTTGATGTTAAACAGCGTTTCGGTAAAAAGAAGAAAGCGTTGATAAAGGATCATATGCAGGATGTTAAGATCACTGCACCAGTTGGCGTAAGCATGGCTGCACTGCCGCCTGTTGTTGCCGATTATGGTATTTATCCATTTATAAAAACAGAACTGTTATTACTCATTAGGCAAGGTTCAAAATGGTTTTGGCTGATTACCGCCGGTGTATGGGTAGCCATGTTATTTGCACCATTTAACATATCCTATGGATACTTATTACCTGTAATTTGGTTTTTGCAGGTAACACGCTGGTCGGAGCTGGTCACTAAAGAGAAATTTAATCGATTACATTATTTTACGTATTCATCATACAAACCATTGCAACGTATGTTGCCTGCACAGATGTTTGCAGGTGTATTGTTGGCATTAGCATTGGCATTGCCAATAATTGTACGCAGCATAGCTACGCTGCAATTCTACTCGATAATAAATATCATTAATGGGGCGATATTTGTAATAGCATTAGCAGCATGCATTGGCATAGTAAGTGGCGGCAAAAAGCTATTCGAGATCATTTATTTTTTGCTTAGCTACTGCGTTGTAGAAGCATTGCCCCCGGCAGATTACCTGGGCGCTATGCCTAAGGAGAACCCCCTGGTTTATGTATTCACGATGTTATTGCTGAATACGTTTTTAATCCTGACAAGTTTCACGGTACGGAGTTACCAGGCAAGGCATTTGTAATTTACTGAATAAGATTTATGCTATCTTATTCAGTAAATTATATAGCAATTATTAATTATTGTATGTGCACAGTTTGTTCTTTCAAATTCCAGCCGCTGATGCTTACCAATGGCGTGGTAGGATATTGCGCGGTATCATAGTCAATAGTAACAGTTCTGCTGGTGCCCGGTAAAACTGATACATAGTTATCGCTGTAAAAGACAGGCAGCAAACGTTGATTTGTTTGCCCATCTATTAAGGATAATCTATTGAAAAATGCCAACGGCGCGTTTTTGGGATTGGTTAGCGTAACCTCTATTTTGCCTTTTGCAATTTGCTTTGCCGTAGTACTCACTTGCGATGCCGGCATTGATTGCAAACCGGTATAATCGCCTTTCTCGTTCGGCACCCAGTAAATATTCTGACTGATGATCTTTTGGTTATAATCTAATAACTCAAGATCGACAAAGGCACCTTTGTTTTTGGCCAGTTTATCAAGATCCTGTTTTATGCTGAAATACCTTTTGGTGGTAGTAGGGGTTATATCCGAAAATACCTGGGTGAGCAGGCTGTCTTTGCCGCTCATATCATAGGTTTTAACCACTATCATCATGTTGGTATGGGTTTTAAAGGTATTGTTGGCTACCATAACGGTACCATCGCCCGGGTTGTACATAATATGCAGTGGTTCGCTGCCGCTGTGCAGGCCATAAAGACAGGCATTCGGGTCGAGGTAATAATCATACATCTGCCCGCGTAAGGCTGTCCATGGGTTTTGTGTTTTCCAGATGATAACACCGGTATACCAATCCCACATATGCGCACTAAAGCCTTCCATTAAACCACGGTACTGATCATAATTTACCAGCTGCGCTTTCGCTGCAAAATCCTCCAGATCCTTCGCTTTGCCATACTTGTTGATCGAAGTATCGTAGCCAATATATTTATGGTATTCCCACACAGAGTCAGTTTTATTCCTGCCAGTTGATGCATTGTATTCAGGTGCTATCCTGTTTTGTACAGGCATAAAGCGTTTAAATGCCTCATAATCATTTATGCCGATTGAGCCAACTTCGGAGTTGAACGGGAATGTTCTATGATCCCAAAAGGTAGAGAGCGGTTGTATGCCGTAAGGCCCGTCGCCATTACCGCCCAAAATATTGCGCGACATTTTTTCGGAATTTGAATACTCTACAAACCAGCGGGTGTTATCCAATTTAGGCATAATGGTATCACGCAGGGCTACCAAAATATCTTCGGGAGGGGTGATCTCATTGCCACCGCACCAAATGGCAAGCGATGCATAATTGCGAACCATTTTTACCTGGTCCTCAATTGATTTAACGTACAACGCGTGGTCATCCGGATATTTACGACGGGTCCATTGGTCGTCAAGCTTCATCGGGTCAACCCAGCGGCCGTTACAATCGCCAGATCCCCACATATCCTGGAAAACCAGCATCCCGTATTTATCGCAGGCCGCATAAAACTCGGGGCGTTCTATCAAAGCGCCACCCCAAACCCTGATCAGGTTCAAGTTCATATCCCGGTGGAAACGAACTTCAGCGTCATAGCGTTTATCGGTAAAGCGCAGCATCTCGTCGGATATGATCCAGTCGCCGCCCTTAATAAATATCTTTTGCCCGTTAACATTGATCTGCCTGCTCTCGGTGCGCTCGTTCCACTCACTGGTTAGCTGGCGCACGCCGACTTCAATATTGTTTTGGTCGGATACCTTGCCCGCTGCAACAAACTGCAAATTTAAGTTGTATAAATTCTGCGGTCCGTAACCATTTGGCCACCAAAGTTTCGGGTTCTTCAGGCTGTAATCATCCAGTTGTACTGTTTGCCTCGAATTAGCTTTCAGGGTGATTGTTTTGCTTACCGCTTTACCATCCATGTTATATTGCAATGTGCCCGTAACTGGGGTGCTGGCTGCATTTTCAAGTTCGGCCGATAGCTGTATAATGGCTGGCTGCTGCAAACCTTCTGGCTGCCTAACACCTGGCACCAGAGTGATCACATGCGGATCATTGATCTTCACCGCGCCGGTTTTTTCAATTGTTACCTTATCCCAAATACCTGTGTTACGGTCTTTTATAGGCTGTATCCAATCCCATCCGGCTGTATATTGTATGCTCACATTGCGGGCAATGGTTCCATCGCCTCCCTGGCCGCCATTGGGATTGCCCACCACATTTGCCGGGTAAACTATAACGGCTACACGGTTATTGCCATCTTTTGCCAGCCATTTGCTCACGTTATAACTCTGGCGTAAAAACATACCCGAATGCAGTTTAGCATTCAGTTTATGTCCATTCAAAAACACATCGCAACTGTAGTTTACGCCCCGGAAATTGAGATAGACTTGGTTATTACCTTGCGGTTGCGCTTCTTTAAAATCTTTCACAAACCAATAAGTATAATAATCGCGCCCGGTTTTATAAATATCGGGGATGCGTTCATTGTTCATCCCATAAAAAGGATCGGGAACTTGCTTGTTATTGAGTTGGGTGGTAAGTACTGTTCCGGGTACGGTAGCATTTTCCCACGTATTTATAGCGAAGTTATTTTTTGAGATCGATGCGCCATCGGTATGAATGTCAGTCACTTTTTCGCATTTCCAGCCGGTGTTTAATTCGTACTGTGACTGGGCAATTGCACTGGTTTGAGAAAGGAATGTAAAGAGTAAAACTGCTGCGGAAGAAGCAAGGAAATTTTTAATAGACATGATGTTATCAGTAATGAGTGTGGGAATATAGATATTCTAAATAATAAAACAAAAATTAGCCTGCTAAAACCTTTTCCTGTATGATAAAATCTTGCAGGAATTATCACTAAAATGTCAGTCTGAAGCCCTTAAAACATTGTTTTGTCATGATTGAATGTTTGAACATTTATACCCAAAAAATCAACATATTTTTGTGGAACAAAAGCATTAAAATAGATGATCAAAATTTACAAAACCAATATTGAGAATGCGAGAAAAAAAAATCGCGTTGCCGATATTTTAAATAACATCACCGGCCCAAAATTCTGGAACATTGATCTGGAAGACAGCGACAAGATCCTGAGGGTTGATGCTACCAAACAAAAAGTAAAACAGGTAGAAAGCTTACTCAAAATGGCCGGCTTTTACTACGAGGAATTACCTTATCAACTATAATTTGAAGAAACACTACTAACAATTAATATCATGAGCATTCACAACCTTATCCCCGAAAAAATAATTGTAAAAGCAGTATTTGCTTTGGGCTGGTTGTCGCAAACTATATTTGCGGCTGCATTGCCCGATATTTATCAATCAATGCCCAAGCAAATGGTAATCGTTTTCCTGGGCTTAACCCCTGAAAGTTTAAGCCGTTTAAAATACTTTACCCCGGCATTGCTGGCTATTGTAGTTTGTTATCTTCAGCAAAAAATCAGCTGGGTTAATGTAAATAGCCTGTACAAACAACAGGAATTTAAATGCTGTACAGGCAGCTGATCCGTTATTTAACCCTAAGTAATTTTTTTGTTATACTGATAGCCATGCCATATGTCATCAGTATCTTTATAGCATGAAAAGATTGCTTATTCTGACCTCATTTATAGCACTATTTGCATTTAAGGTATCGGCACAAACCACCATACCTGCAAAAGACGCGGCAAAGCACATTGGCGAAACCGTTACCATCTGCGATAAGGTTTATGGTACAAAATTGCTGGATGGCCCAAACATTACGTTTTTAGATCTTGGTGGTGCGCACCCAAACCAGGAACTTACCCTTGTAATAAAAGGGGAGGACAGGAGCAAGTTTACAGGTAAACCAGAGGTTGATTATAAGGACAAAAATATTTGCGTTACCGGTGTATTGGTTGATTTTAAAGGCAAACCCGAAATTGTTGTAAGCGACCCATCGCAAATAAAACTGGCTGACAAATAAAACGGCCCGTAAAAATAAAACCCTATTAAAAACATAAAGCTCCCGCGATATTTATCCGGGAGCTTTTTTTATGCAGATCAGTTGTCTATTTAAAGATGCCTGTTTGATGGTTAGCCAGTTCGGCCGCTTCGCTCAATGTGATGCCAAAATGATCGGCAACCAGCTGTGGCGGGTTGGAGTTCAGCCAGTCGTTTAATGACAGCTCCTGGTAAATTGGGCTGTTAAAAAGTACAATTAATTTTAATGTTTCTGTCCCGGTGTTTTCAATGTAGTGGCCATAGCCCTGTTTAATAAAGGCTACCATTCCTTTGCTGTAAGGCATGGTTTTTACGCGGCCGTGCGAGCCGAATATGCTCAGGTTACCGCTGCCGCTCATCACATATTGCCATTCATCAGCATTGGGGTGCCAGTGCAGTTCGCGGATGGCTCCCGGCTCAATGTTCATACGCATAGAGGTGATGGTAGTTTGGATAGGAAATTCAAGCGAGGAAACCAGTTTTACCGATCCGCCTTTAAATTGCTGGTACACGCCATCAGATTCCATGCGGTATTTATGTGATGAATTGCTGTATGGGATACCCGCGTTTATATTCTGCGGCCTTGGTTCAACTGCAATTTTTCCTGTACCTATATAAAGCTCTTTTTTAGGCAGCGCGGTGAAGATGCGCTCAGGCAAGCCTGTATTGCGGGCTAATATTGCCGGTGAGGTATGGCTGATCCAGTCGGTTATACTGAAGGTGCCGAATTCAGAGAAATGGCCGTTATCAAACCCTAATAAAAAATGACAGGGTTTATCGCCCAGGCATTGCAGCATATGGCCATGCCCTTTAGGGAAATACCAAATATCGCCTTTTTCAAAATCATCTGTTGAGGTTGTGCCATCAGGCGTAATAACGGTTGTGCGCACCCGGCCTTCTAAAATGTAGGCCCATTCCGCAGCTATGGAATGCCAGTGTAACTCACGGAAACTACCCGGATTTAAGTGCATGGAAACACCCGCTATGCTTTGCGAAATGGGGAACTCTTCTACAGTAGCTTCTTTAGCCGTGCCACCGGGGCTTTCGTAACCTGTACTGCCATTTTCTATGTCGTAAACAAAGTCTTCCAGCTCCGCCTGTACTTTGTTAGATGCTGATTTGGTTGTTTGTTTTGTGCCTGCTTTTGCTTTTTCAGGAATTAATGATCCGATGGTTGAAGCGGCTGCAACCAGGCCCAGTGATGATACTGAAGCTGTAGATAAAAACTTGCGTCTTGTAGTTTCCATGATCTGTTTGATTAAATATGGAACAAACTTAAATAACATATTTTAAAAATCCTACAAAAACATCATATGTTTTATTTAAACATATGATGTTTTTGTAATTCAATTAGGCTGGTGTTTATCTATTTTTCACTGTAATTGAGTGCTTTATAATGGCTTGTGATACTTGTAAGGCCAATAATGTAGTTCTTGATTATTTGAATAAATGGAAAAATAAATTAAAAACATCGTATGTTTGTAATTGAACATCAGTTTAGCAATATGAAACTTTACGATAGGATAGTAAACCAGATAAAGGAAGATATTACCAGTGGTAAATACAAAGCAGGTGAAAAAATACCCGCCGAGCCTGAGCTGATGCAGTTATACGGCGTAGGCAGATCAACCATTCGCGAAGCCATAAAAACGCTGGCTATATCCGGAATATTAAAAGTGCAGCAGGGGTCGGGAACGTTTGTAAATAACAGTTTTCAGGGTGTGAGCATGGAGCAGCGGCTTCGCCGGGCCGATTTTGATGAGATAAACTCCGCAAGGGCGTTGTTTGAAAAAGAGATAGTAAAGCTGGCTACCATAAACCATACAGATGCGCAATTAGCAGAGATAGAGCAGGCGCTGGAAAACCGTAAACTGGCTATCCAGGCAGAAAAACCGCAGGACTGTGCTGATGCGGATATTGCCTTTCACATGGCCATAGCCAATGCTTCGGGCAATACCGTATTGTCTGATCTTTATTACAGCTTTACCTTAATTATGCGTAACTTTTTCTCGGCAAGAGATCAACAGGGGATCAGTCATTTTGCTATGAATCACCATTTGCACGAGCAATTGTTTAAAGCCATTAAAAGCAAAAAGACCAATCAATCGCAACAGGTGCTGCAAAAGATCCTGGATAATAACTATTGATCAGCTGTTAACATAACTCACCATCCACTGGATACCGAATTTATCGGTAAACATGCCAAAATAAGAACCCCAGAACTGGTCGGCCATTGGCATCATTACTGTACCACCAACTGATAGCCCGTCAAATATTTTTGTAGCTTCTTCTTCGCTGCTGGTATCAAGCGTTATCATAAAGTTATTACCCTGGTTAACCGTTCCGCGGCCTGCCGGCATATCCATACCCATTAATATCGCGCTGCCTATCGGGAACGACATATGCAATATTTTCTCGCTTTCTTCGGCCGACATAGGGGGAGCGCCGGGTATATCTTTCATTCGCTGAACGTTGCTGAACTCGCCGCCGAATACAGATTTATAAAAGTTAAATGCAGCTTCCGTTTGCCCATTATACACAAGTGTAACGTTTATCGCTTTCATAATTATAATTGATTTTGGTAAACAAACATACCGAAATGCAAGTATTTGATTGGGGTATATTCAAGCCCTTTTGTGGGGTGTTTTGGGACAAGTTAGTGTTTACGGAAATATAGATGCTTTCTGACTCAGGATATACCTAATCCTTTCCTGGTTGTGCAAAGTATCGTTACTTAATACAAGTGTTTTGCCCTCAAATTTTTGATAACTTACCGTATTACCGGGTTGTGTGGTTTTAACATACTCGACAGTTTGTAAGTAGCCCGGAATATTTGCACCAAACCAATGATCATCGGCTTTTTGTTTCCAGGTAAACAGGGCAAATATTTCGCCTGCAGTTGTGGTGTTTACCCCCGATTTGGCAGCCTGTAAGGCTGGTTCATTGCCATATAACGTAGCCATGGTGCCTTCATTTTTGTTAATAAATGAGGTGACCACCTTTAATCCCGCCTTGCTGAAATTAAAAGACTCAGGCAACGATGCACCATCATTTACCAGAATTGTATTTTTGGATGTATTTGTACAGGCGGCCAGCAATACAACCATGCCTGCAAATAAAATATATACTGATGATTTCATATGATGTTTAATTTTTAATAGGCATGGTGAATACAAAATCTTCATCCTTTAACGGGCGGTGACAGTTAACACACTCATTGGTAAACATAACATCCTTACCATAAGGAACCATTTTAGGTGTTTTAAACCTCGCCCAACCCCAGCCTTTGGTTGCTGCATATTTTTTATCATCCTTTATCATATACTCAATTTGCTTAAAGGCGCCGGTAGTAACGTTGCCGTCCTTGTCCTGCAGTTGATCCCATGCTACTTTGGCAAATATGGTTCCGTTTGGCCAGGGATGGATGTTGTTATCATGTATGGCTTTTACGGCCACACCGTTTCCGAAGATCACGCGCATGGTACCATTGTCAAAGCGCTCGGTGGTGCTTATGGGTTGCCAGTTTTTATAATCAGGGATGTAGGTAATGCCGTTGGCAGCCTGTGGGAGTTTGGCAAAATTTACCAGGCCTTGAGATTGTTTGTTAAGCGCGTTTATTTTAGCGATATCGGCAGGCTTGTTATGCACCATGCTCATTAAATAGTTTTTTAATACAGCCAGATCTTCTGGCGATACTTTGGCTGATGGGTGTACTGTAACATAATCTTTAACAGGCATGGCCCCGGCAATTATCTGGTTAACCGCTTCCCACAGCTTTCCTTTCTGGTCGGCAGTTGCCAGGCTATCCCAATTAGAGAAGTTAAGGTGATGCCTGCCCTCTTTCACGTGCCCGGCAACTTGCCAGTATATAGGTGATATTTTATCATACCAGCGCAAATTGGTTTCATTGGAGTGGCAATCGTAGCAGGCGCGTGTAATAATGTTTTTTACTTCGGGTGGCGCTTTAAAATCACCGGTTGCGGGCGGGTTATCAATTTTAGGATGTACAAACTGAATTGCAACAAAGAGCAGGAAAAGAATTACAATGCTGAAAGTGATCCTCTTTTTAAGCGGGGAAGTTTTACGTGCATTCATATAGGGGTAGGTATGTATTTATTTTTTACAATTGATACAAGTTACTATTTATCCGCCATATAGATGCTTGGTATGACTGATATCAGCGTTATCAGCTATACAATTCCGGTTTAAACCTTTTTGCCAGCAAGCCAGTGGCTTTATCCGGGTCTATATCAGCTACAATAACACCAACTTTTCCATAAGCCTGATTTACTACGCATTCGCCGTTTGGAGCTATAATAGCGCTGCCAGATTCCGGATAGCGCATGGTATAATTTGAGCTGGCAAAGTAGATGGTGTTTTCCATGGCCCTCATTATCATGGCTTTTTCGTAATAGGGGTTGTCCTTATGGCCCCATTCAGCAGGTATTGTTCCGTTTGAATCGCTGCCGGTACAATGCGGGTGAAAAACAATTTTTGCTCCCCGTCTGGCTGCCCACCTTGTTGCTTCAGGATACCGGAAGCCTTCGTGACAGATCACAATACCGAACTTTACCCCATTCACCTCAAAAATATTCCGCTTATTGCCGGGGGTGAACATGGTATCTTCACTTGGGTCCAATTGATTTTTGGTTTGATAACCCATGATCGCGCCTTTATTTGATATTACATAGGCTACGTTGAGAATACCTTCGGGATGGTCCCAATCCATGGGTAAAATAATGGCAATAGCATGTTCCTTTGCTATGGTACATACTTCATGCAATGCTGCCTTCAATTTTTCAGGCGAGTGTTCCCCAACTTCCAACCGATAACCGGGAATATACGACTCCGGGAAACAAACGATCTCCGCCTGCTGCTCCGAGGCTTCCTTTACCAATTTTTCAATCCAAAAAACACCATCATTAATGGATTTTGGAAACGGGGGAGAAGCGATTGCAACTTTCATGATTAAAGTTACGAATTATATAAAATACTTATTCCAAATATCGATACAAAACAAAAACAGCCCGGTAAAACTACCGGGTTGTTGACACTATATTTAAAACAGCTTAAACTGTTTTGTCATCCTTATTAGCTATTGGTTTTTCAACCGCTGCATCATTAGCATTTTGCAGCTTCTTCAGCATTTCGCTGCCGATAAGGGCATCTATCATGCCATTGCCGCCACCATCTTTACCACTCACCAAAATATCAGGCACTAATTTAATACCATGACTGGCTAATGCTTCCGCAACACGTACTATGGCATACTGCTCGGTACCCATGGCCTGTGTTTTTTGTTTGGTTACTTCGGCTTCTGATAAACCTATCGCCTTGATCTTGGCGGCTTCGGCAATACCATTCACTTCTGTAGCATTCGCGTCAGCTTTGGCGTTAACTGTTTTGGCTTCCGCATCGGCTTTGGCAATGGTAATCCTTACTTCGGCATCCGCCTTGGCGTTAATGGTTTTGGCTTCAGCCTCACCTTTAGATGCGGCAACTTTTGAAGCAGCCATCTGCGTATTGATCTCCACCTGGCGGGTCGATTTTACAACCTCCGGCTGCATATCGGCACCGGCTTTGGCGCTTTCAAATTCCTTACGCTCAATTTGCGCGTTACGCTGTGTTTCATAAGTAACCTTTTCCTGCTCGGCAATTTTACGGTCGGTTAAGGTTTTCATTAAGGCTGCAGGCGGTACAATGTCGCCTATCAGGGTATCAACCCCAACTACGTTGTAGTTATCCAGTACTTTGCTGATGTGCTGTTTGGCATCATCCTGCCTTTGTATACGGTTTGCTAAAAATTCAATTACGTCACTTTTTTGTGCCGAGTTACGGAAATAGTTGGCGATTGTTGGCTCCAACACCTGCGATACCAGGTTTTTCATATTACCGAAACGTGCAATAACCTTTGGCGCTTCGTTACGTGGTATGTGTATGATCTGCGAAACATCCAGGTTGAATGTAAAACCATCGGACGAACGAACAGTAATGGTACAAAGGTTCTTATCCAGCTCATGTGCCTCAGTGCGACTATCAGCCCAGTTAAGTACGATGTTGGTCGTTGGCACTATCTCCACCGCATGCGTGTAAATATTTACCGGGTGCTTGCCTGGGTCGAGCGGTTGATCCCATACACCTTTTTCATTTCGTTTAACAATATTGCCATGTTTAAAGCCATCGCCACTGGTGTCCTTGCCTTCAGGGCCTACGAACGAGTTAACCACACCCACATAACCGATTGGTATGTATATCATATCCACCTGCTCCACAATTACGAACCATGGGTTAAGGTAATAAGTACCTGCCAGTATCACATCCTCCTGCAAGCCCTTCATGCCACCGGCATTGATGAACGCTATTGGGTCCTGGTAATTTTTATGGCCGGCAACTGAGCTGCCCGCAATTTCGCCTTTTTCCAAAGGTTCACCATCCAAAGTAGTAATAATGCCCACTTTGTTTTCGTGAATCTGTGTTACAGGCACCATCTCTATCTCAAACAAAAAGTTATTGATACGGTAGCTACCCGGGGTTAAGAATGCCGCCTGCGGGCCTTTCTGTCCATTATTGTTCAGGAAAGCGATGGCATCCTGAAACTTGTCGCAATCCACCGGTTTACCCAGCACGCGGCCAGTATCCATTGATGCGCCGTCCTTAGCTTTTACCAATCCCAGTTTACCCTGCTCAATAATAGTGAATGGTGCCATGGTAATGCCGTATTGCCACGGCCACATGCCCCAGTATAAACCCGGCGCGAGTGCTCTGCCCTGCATACCCGCTTCGCCATCAATAGCGATGATACGGCCATCGGGTAAACGCTTGCTGCCCGATAGGGTATACTTTTTAACCACTAAACCAATACGGTCGTCGGGTACGATGATCATACCAAAAAACACGCGCAAAACGAACTTGTACATCACAAGAAGGACTATGATAGGCAATACCCACCACAGTGAAAAAATTAAATCAGCCATTTTTTATTTGAATTGTTATATCCGGAACCCTTAAGGTGCGGGCCCTCACAATAACTTACAGCTTTATTCTGAAGTACCTTAGCTGTATAGTGATTATAAGATAGCAAGGGTTAGGGTTTGTTACAGTAATTTGTGAAAAAGTTTACCAAATATGGTTGATGGATGTAGCAAAAGCAAGCTATTTGACAAAAATAATTTCAGTCGATAAGATGCTATGAATATTTGTATCTTAGATAAAATAATCACCTAAATATAATCACATGGGCCTTTCTCTTTCACTGTCAGGCATTATTAATAAATCTGAAAAAGAAGTTACTATTGCTTTGCGAAATTATTTGGAGAGAAAATCAGGAGGTCTTGAATTAGCAGACATCGATAACGAAAATAAGAATTTTTCTGTGATTGAGGAAGCCAATGGAAATACTACCATTTTTTATCCCGCTTATTTTTTCAAATGGGATGAATGTGCCAGCTCTTTATCTGAAGCGTTAAATACTCCTGTTTTTGTATTGCAAATTTACGATGGCGATTTTTGGGCATACACATTATTTTACAATGGAGAAGTAAAAGATCAGTTTATGCCAATTCCGGATTATTTTGATGAAAACGTTAGTGACGCAGAAATTAATAGTTGGAAAGGAAATGTGCAAATCTTAATTGAATATGTCCCATATTTAAAAAAGGAGGATATAGAGAAATATTTGATTAGATGGGACTTAGAGCTGGAAGAAACAAAAGCTTATGATGATGATGAGTTTACAAATTGTGAGTGGCAATTAACCGATTTTATGAAAAAACTGCGACTGCCATATCCAATTGATGATGAAGGAAAACCTAAAGGTAATGTTTATAAATTCTGGTCAACTGATATTCCATTAACAGACGAACCGATAGGTCCATATATCGTTAATGCGCAAGCAATAAAAAACGCTAATAAGGCTTGGTGGAAATTTTGGTAATGTAATTGAGATAATAATGGCGTTGCCGCTATCCAGCGGGCCGTGCTATCCACTCTACTGCACAAGGCCTTAATCACGAGGCCGATACCCACTGCCATCTCTAACGCAGGGCTTCGAAGCGCTCCGTTTTACCCCCTTCGTCGACACCTCCACCTAAGCTTAGGGGGAGGCCGGGTGGGGGTAAAACGCGCTCCGTCGACTCACCCGGTCATCGCTCAGCCGCTCGACCTGCCCTCTCTTCCGCAAGCGGAAAAGAGGGCAAGCAGCATTTTTTACCCTCTTTCCGCGCAGCGAAGAGAGGGTCGGCCAGCGTAGCGTAGCCGGGGTGAGTCAAACGGAGCGCGCAAAAGCTCATCTTTCACCCACTTTTCGCAGTTTCCGGTTTATTAATTATCTTCGCAGCCCATAACGAATTAGTAAACTTCATGAAATTATTAGAAGGAAAGATCGCGCTGATCACCGGCGCGTCAAAAGGCATAGGCCGCAAAATAGCTGAAAAATTTGCAGAACATGGCGCTGATGTAGCGTTCACCTATTTATCGTCTGTTGAAAAAGGGCAGGCTTTAGAACAGGAACTGCAAAAATTTGGAACTAAAGTAAAAGGCTATCGCTCTGATGCTTCTAAATTTGATGAAGCCGAAAAACTCATCTCTGATATTGTTGCCGATTTCGGCACCCTGCATATTGTGGTTAACAACGCCGGTATCACTAAGGATGGTCTGCTGATGCGCATGACCGAAGAGAACTGGGACGAAGTACTTAACGTTAACTTAAAATCGGTATTCAACGTAACCAAAGCGGCATCAAAAATTATGATGAAGAACCGTAATGGCGTATTCATTAACATGAGCTCGGTAGTAGGTGTACAGGGTAATGCAGGGCAGGCTAACTACGCGGCATCAAAAGCCGGTATTATTGGTTTCTCAAAATCTATAGCTAAAGAATTAGGCTCACGTAATATACGCGCAAACGTAGTTGCACCGGGCTTTATACGTACCGAAATGACTGAAGTGCTCGACCCTAAAGTAGTTGAAGGCTGGGCACAAGCCATCCCGCTTAAACGCGCCGGCGAAACTGATGATGTGGCAAATGCCTGCGTTTTCCTGGCATCAGACATGGCAACCTATATCACCGGGCAGGTAATCCCTGTTGATGGTGGGATGTTGTAGGTAGAGATCAGAGGCTGGAGATTAGAGATTAGTTTCAGTATATCTCTCCCGCTGTTTGTGTCCTCACAAACAGCTATCAGCGTAATAATTTAGCAGATCGTTTGTGAGGACACAAACATGGGATAAAGAGGAACGAAGCATCTATTCTACATCAAGCAAGTCATTAATCGCTTGGATAGAATGTGGATAGTTTCTTCGCTACCGCACAGAATGACAAATTTTATTAAGGTCAGCATAAAAAACAGCATATTTGGATACAGATATGCTGTTTTTATTTTCAATAACATGGGGAGCGGTTTCAGGATGGTGGGCATTGGCCTGTCTGTTGCTTGGCGTTTTGTATGCCTGGCTCATGTACCGGCAACCTATAAACCTGACTAATAATTTCAGATATGTATTATCGGCTGTACGTGCCTTAGCGGTAACTGTTATAGCATTGCTTTTGCTTGCGCCGATGCTAAAATCGGTAAGTTATAAACCGGAAAAACCACTGGTTCTGATCTTGCAGGATAACTCGGAATCCGTAAAATTATTTACTCCAAAAGGTTCACAAGCATATAATGTATCTAATCTCACAGGTGATTTGGATAAAGTTAAATCCTCCCTTGGCGATAATTACGAAGTACACGAATTTAACTTTGATAAAACGCTTCATACTGGGCTCTCCAATAAATTCAACGGCAAGCAAACAGATATATCAGCCGCGCTGAAGCAGTTGAATGAACAGTACGTAAATCAAAACATCGGCGCAATAGTACTGGCAACCGATGGCCTATATAACCAGGGCAGCGACCCGCAATACGAAGCGCGTAACTTTAAAACTACTATTTATACGATTGCTCTGGGCGATACCACCCCTAAACGTGATCTGCTGATAGCCAACGTAAACTACAACAAAACCGCTTTCCTGGGTAATGATTTTGAAATAGAAGTATTAGCCGAAGCCTACCAAAGTAAAGGCGAAACTATGCGTTTATCGGTTACGGAAGATGGCAAGCAGGTAGCTGCCCAAAACACCCCGGTAAGTTCAGATGCTTTTCAAAAACTGGTGCCTTTAAAATTGAATGCTGATAGAAAAGGCATCCGTAAGTTTAATATTAACATTGCGCCGGTTACTAACGAGTTATCCACCCAAAACAACAGCGAAACTATTTATGTAGATGTGCTGGATGCCAAACAGAAAATACTGCTGGTATACAACGGGCCGCACCCGGATGTGAGCGTGATAAAACAAGGCATTGAAAGCAACCGGAACTTTGAGGTAAAGACAATCTTATTATCCGACCTGTCAACCCTAAAAACCAGCGATTATAGCCTGGTTATTCTTTACCAGTTAACACCCGGTAATTCGGGGCTATTGCAAAGCCTGGCAAAAACAAAGATCCCAGTTTGGTATATGCTGGGCGGGCAATCAGATCTGCAGGATTTTAATAACCAGCAAAAGGCTATTAAAATAAGCAGCGGCAGGGCCGAGATGCAGGAAGTTTTCGCGCAACCTGTGCCGGAGTTCTCGGCCTTTACATTAACCGATTCTACCCGGCAAAAGATCAGTACATTCCCGCCTTTGATGGCGCCTTTTGGCAGCTATACCTCGGCACCAGCAAACCAGGTATTGTTCAAACAAAAGATTGGGAACGTTTTAACCACTTACCCTTTGTTATCATTTAGTGATGAAGCAGGCAGGCGAATCGGTATCCTTACCGGCGAAGGCCTGTGGCGCTGGCAACTGGCCGAGTACAAGGCTAATGGCAATCATCACGCTGTGGAAGAGTTATTGAGCCAAAGCGTGCAATATCTTACTGCTAATGCAAACCGGCAGCAATTCAGGGTTTACCCAGCTAAAAACGTATTTGATGAAGGCGAAAATGTGATCCTGAACGCGGAACTATACAATGACGCGCTCGAGCTGATTAATACGCCAGATGTAAAGATCAACCTGAAAAGCGCGGAAGGGAAAAACTATAGCTTCCTGTTTACCCGGAGCGGGCAGAGTTATCAACTGGATGCAGGCGCGTTACCGGTAGGGGAGTATACTTATTCTGCGGCAACAAAAGTTGGTCCGCGAGCATTTACCGCAAACGGACAACTAACCGTAAAAGCCCTCAACCTTGAAACGCGCCAAAGCGCAGCTAATCATCAGTTATTAAACAACATCGCCAAACAATCCGGCGGACAAATGCTGTTGCCATCACAAATAAATCAGCTCACTGATCTGATCCGCAAAAACGATAACATTAAAACCGTTGTATATCAGGACAAGCACTACAGCGATATGATAGATGTAAAGTGGATCTTTGCGCTGATATTGGTATTACTAAGTACTGAATGGTTTGTAAGAAAGCGGGAAGGCGAGATTTAGAAATTTTAGGAATTTTCTCCGCCCAATTTATATCAAAAAAATTACCTGTGCGCCAGTTACTTTGGCTGGCAATTTGATAGATTTGTGTAGCGATGGTTTTATTTAAAAATTATTTAATTTAGTGATTAAACCTTTTACAGTAAAGTTGTCTAAGACTATATAATTCAACGAGGGGCTACGAACCATGAAAAGATCGATCTACTTAGGGCTGTTATTTGTAATCCTGTCGGGGTTATCAGCCTGCACCAGTTACAACTATTATACAGCCGGCCTTAACAAAACCAATATGAGCGGTTACCGCACTTTTGCATGGATACCCGCGGGCACTGCAAAGGTTAATGGTGTAGTAAGCCTTAACAGCACAGCAGATGCCAATATTAAGGATGCAACAACTCTTGCATTGCAAAGCAAAGGTTTAAGCCTGCAACAAAAACAGCCCGACCTGTTGATTAGCTATACAACTACCATTGGCAGAGGTTCAAGAACAACTTATTACAGCAATTACGGTGGTTACTACGGCGGCTATGCTGGTTGGGGATTAGGCTGGGGTGGATACGGCGGCTGGGGCGGTGGTTTCTACGGTGGCTGGGGATATGGATACCGCCCGTATTACTATGCTTTCGGGGCTCCGTTTGCCTACTCGGGCGGTATAACTTATGCCGACCAGGAACATTATAAAGAAGGTACTTTAATTATAGATCTGATAGATAGAAGAACAAGAAAAGTAGTATGGCGCGGCTTCGGTGTTGGCGAAGTACATAGCGACCCTAAAAAGAATGTTGACGACCTCCCTAAGGTTGTTGATGGTATACTCAAACAATTACAAACTGCTCCACCAAGCAACGGTAATTATATGTACCATACCATGAGCTCTTAACTATTGATAAAGCGACTCAACAGCAATTGGTAGCCCGGCAATATCGCCGGGCTATTTTTTTGTCCAGGTTTCCCATAATATATCCCAGATTGTCATTTCCGGAGGGAGAAATCTTCTTCGCCCTGTATTTTCGCTTGCAGATCGCAGAAGATTTCTCCCCGCGGTCGAAATGGCAAGCGATTTAATTATTCCTTAAAATATTTCATTGCTTCCCCCGCAGCAACCTGCCCGGATATCAACGCGGGCGGCACACCCGGCCCAGGTACGGTTAACTGCCCGGTATATAGCAGATTTTTAATATGTTTTGCCTGCATGGCTGGTTTAAAGAAAGCCGTTTGCCCTAAAGTATTCGCCAACCCATAGGCATTTCCTTTAAATGAATGATAATCGGCCTTAAAGTCATTCATGGCATAGCTACGCTTAACTATAATGTGATTTTTAATGCTTTCGCCAGTTATCTTTTCAAAGCGGTTTACTATCAGATTGAAATATGATTCGCGCAGAGTTTCGCTATCTTCCAGTCCGGGGGCTAATGGGATCAGGAAAAATAAGTTCTCACATCCCGCAGGTGCTACGGTATCATCAGTTTTTGAAGGGCAGCAAACATAAAATAGCGGTTTCTCCGGCCACTTTGGAGTAGTGTAGATCTCTTTGGCATGCTGCTCAAAGTCCTCATCAAAAAACAAATTATGGTGCTTTATATCACCCAGTTTTTTATTTATGCCTATATAAAACAACAATGCCGATGGCGACATAGTACGGCTATCCCAATACTTGCTGTCATAATTGCGGTTGGGCTCTGTTATTAATTGCTGATCCACATGCTCATAATCGGCACCGGCTATTACAAAGTCAGCATTAAAAATTCCTTTGCTGGTTTGAATTCGGTTAACCAGTTTATTGCTCACATCGATTTTAGTAACCTCAGTATTTAGTTTGATCTCAACGCCCAGGTCTTCGGCAACCTTAACCATTGCTTTCACAATTTCATGCATGCCGCCCATAGGATACCAGGTGCCCAACACCAGGTCGGCATAATTCATCATGCTATACATGGCTGGGGTATCCTGCGGTTTGGCACCGAGGAAGAGTACAGGAAATTCCAGCAGTTTTATCAGTCTGGGGTCTTTAAAATACTTGCGCACATGTTTGCTCATACTGGTAAGCAATTGCATGCTAAAGCTCTTGCGGATGAGGTTCCAGTCAATAAATTCTCCCAGCGTGTGCGACGGCCGAAAAACATACTCGCCCATACCAACTTCATATTTGTATTTGGCCTGGGCTAAAAATTGCTTTAATTTATTACTGCTGCCGGGTGCTATGCTTTCAAAAAGTATTTCCAGTTCGGGTATGTCGGCGGGTATATCCACAACCTCATCTTTATCAAAATAAACACGGTAAGCGGGATCGAGCCTTTTTAACTCATAGAAATCTTGTGGTTTTTTACCGAACAGGGCGAAAAAATTCTCAAAAACATCCGGCATCCAGTACCAGCTTGGCCCCATATCAAACTTAAACCCATCCTGCTCCCATACTCTTGCACGGCCACCGGGCTGGTCGTTCCTTTCCAGTACTGTAACCCTAAAGCCTGCTTTTGCCAGCACACAGGTAGCTGATAACCCGGCGAAGCCAGCGCCGATAACTACTATGTGTTTACCCTTATCCATTTGTTTTCAGCGCCTAAGGTAGTAAATAGTTTGTGGCAGTTTAAAAACAAATCCCGGCGTAGTTTTGTAATATTGTAAAAACGCGCACACAGAAAAATGAACCTGTATAATGAAACCTGCTTTGAATGCAGCAAATTGGTAACCAGCAAATACAGCACTTCATTCAGCACGGGAATAAAAGCTTTCGATAAAAAAATCAGAAACCCGGTTTATGCCATTTACGGGTTTGTGCGCCTTGCTGATGAAATAGTTGATACCTTCCATTATTATGATAAGCAGCAACTGATCAGTGATTTCAGGCTGGAAACCTTTAAGGCCATTGAACAAAGAATCAGTTTAAATCCTATCTTAAATTCTTTCCAGGCGGTAGTAAATGATTATGAAATAGCCCCGGAACTGATAGATGCTTTCCTGCTATCAATGGAGATGGACCTGGATAAAAAGACCTATAATACCGAGGCTTACAAAACCTACATCTTTGGTTCGGCGGAGGTGATAGGCCTGATGTGCCTTAAAGTTTTTTGTGGCGATGATGAGCAATTATACCATAAATTATTGCCAAATGCCTGCAGCCTGGGTTCGGCATTTCAAAAGGTTAATTTTTTGCGGGACGTAAAAGCTGATCTGGAAGAACGCGGCCGTACCTATTTTCCCGGTATCGATTTTAAGAATTTTACGGAGACAGATAAACAACGCATTGAGGCCGACATAAAAAAAGATTTTGATGATGGTTTTGAAGGGATAAAGCGATTGCCTCATGGCTGCCGGTTGGGTGTTTATATTGCCTATTGTTACTATCTGCAGTTGTTTAAAAAAATAACCAGTATATCTGCTGCCACTCTGATGAAAAAACGGATACGTATTTCTGATACCCGCAAAGTATCTATCTATTGCACCGCCCTTATCAGGCAAAAGCTGAACTCTATTTGATAAATTTGTATTTACAGTGCACCAATGCTGTAAAATACCCGAAAAAAGCCTATATTAAGCTGTTAACCGTTTTTTAATGAAGTTTACCTATTTACTTATTAATTTCTTTACATTACTTTTTCCTGTTGCCTTATCCTTTGATAAAAAAGTGCAGTTTCACAAAAGCTGGAAATACATTTGGCCGGGCATGGCCATTACAGGCGTGGTTTTCTTGTTTTGGGATGTGCTTTTTACACTAAAAGGTGTATGGAGCTTTAATAGCAATTATGTAACCGGTCCGGCTATTTTACACTTACCTGTTGAGGAGGTGCTCTTCTTTTTAACGGTGCCGTTTGCCTGTATATTTATTTATGCCTGTTTAAATTATTATATAAAACGGGAAATGGAAATGCGTCTTACCCGTATCATATCAAACCTCATTATTATCTTCTCAATACTGGTACTCATATTTTATCATCACCGCATGTATACCCGGGTTGCATTTACACTGGCGGCATTTTTGGTGATATTGTTCCAGTTTATTTATAAGGTGCGCTGGCTTAACCGCTTTTATGTAACTTATGCGGTGGCGCTAATACCATTTTATATTATTAACGGCATACTTACCAGTTTGCCGGTTGTTATGTACAATAATACCGAAATGCTGGGCAGGCGGGTAGGTACTATACCTATTGAGGATCATTTTTATTTGCTGGCGCTGCTGCTCATGAATATCGGCTTTTTCGAGTACTTTAAAAAGAGGGCTATAAAGGTTCATTATGACAAGTTTGCCGGAGTACACTAAATCGCAGCTGGCCCTGCGCAACGGGCACGATAAGCCCGAAATATGGGTGGCTTACAAAGGCATAATTTACGATGTAAGCGAAAGCCGCCTTTGGCGCAATGGCAAGCACTATGAGCACTGGGCAGGGCAGGACCTTACCGATGAGCTCATAGATGCTCCGCATACACATGAAGTTTTTGAAAGATTTAAAGCCGTAGCTAAACTAAAATAAGGTTATTTGTTAACCATACTCATTGCAGCTTCGGTATACCTGGGGCCGATGTTTGGGTATTTCTTTATCACTGCCTCAATTGCTTTAGAATCACTATCGCTTAATATAACATCAACCGAAGCAGCATTCTCCTTTAAATACTTTGTTTTTTTTGTGCCGGGGATAGGAATGATATCATCACCTTGCGCTAACACCCATGCTAAGGCAAGTTGTGCGGGCGTACAGCCTTTATCGTGAGCTATGTCTGCAAAATCTGCTGCAAGCTTGGTATTGTTTTCGTAATATTCGCCGCTAAAGCGTGGGATCGAATGCCTGAAATCATTAGCCTTTAATTCGCTGGCATCAGTCGGTAGGGTAGCGCTGAATAAGCCTCTTGAAAGCGGACTGAATGGTACAAACCCAATCCCCAGTTTGCGGCAAGCTGGGATGATCTCTGATTCGGCATCACGGGTTAATAAGGAGTATTCGCTTTGCAGCGCAGCAATAGGGTGAACTTTGCATGCGCGTTCTAATGTTTGGGCAGATGCCTCGGAAAGGCCGAGGTAGCGTACCTTCCCCTCTTTAACCAGATCGGCCATGCCGCCTATCATTTCTTCAAGTGGAATAGTTGGGTCGATACGGTGCGCATAATACAAATCGATCACATCAACTTTAAGACGTTTTAAACTTGCCTCCACAGCTTTTTTGGCATAAACCGGGGACGCATCAAAACTACGTTCGCCATCCTTTTTAGGAAGGAAACCAAACTTGGTAGCTATGAAAACCTTATCGCGGTTGGGTGCCAGTACTTTCGAGATCAATTCCTCATTAGTATGCGGCCCATAAATATCGGCAGTATCCCAAAAGTTAATGCCCAGGTCGAGCGCCAGTTCCAGTACTTTTATTGATTCCGCGTCGTCACGATCGCCATAAGCGTGGGTCATGCCCATGCAGCCTAAGCCAATAGCCGATAATTTTTCGCCCGTATTGCCAAGTTCCCTGTATTTCATAATTGTTGCGTTTATATATCTGCAAAAACGACTATAACAGTTGGTTGTTTTATAGCGATTGTAAGAATTACGCTATAATGGCAAACTGCGATAGTGTAACAAATTCATTTACCCGTGCAGCTATTTCTTCCTGGCTTAAGTTCCTGATCTTTTCAGTGCCAAATTTCTCTACACAGAATGATGCCAGTGCTGAGCCGAATATGATAGCATTCTTCATGTTATTGAAGTTGATGGTGCCTACTTTTGCCAGGTAACCAATAAAACCGCCTGCAAAGGTATCTCCTGCGCCGGTTGGATCAAATACATCAGCCAATGGTAATGCAGGTGCAGAGAATACCAGGTCATCGCTAAACAACAGCGCGCCATGCTCGCCCTTTTTAATGATGAGGTATTTTGGCCCCATCTGTAATATTTTGCGGGCAGCCTTTACTAAAGAAAACTCGCCGGATAATTGGCGTGCTTCAGCATCGTTTATAGTTAATACATCAATTAGCTTTATGGTTTCCAACAGGTCGTCCATAGCAATGTCCATCCAAAAGTTCATGGTGTCCATTACAATAAGCTTAGGGCGGTTTTTAAGGCGTTTAATAACGGTTTGCTGTACCTGTGGGGTAAGATTGCCCAGCATCAGGTATTCGCAATCCTGGTAACTTTCGGGTATGATTGGGTCGAAATCAGCTAATACATTCAATTCGGTTATCAGCGTATCACGGCTGTTCATGTCGTTATGGTATTTTCCTGACCAAAAGAAAGATTTTTCGCCTTCCTTTACCTGCAATCCTTCGGTGCTGATGTTATGATTATGAAAATCCTCTATCTCGCTTTGCGGGAAATCATCACCCACCACAGCTACAATTTTAACCTTATCATAAAAATATGATGCAGCTAAACTTGCGTAGGTAGCTGCGCCGCCAACAATTTTATCTGTTTTACCAAAGGGTGTTTCAATAGCATCAAACGCTACGGTACCAATAACAACTAAACTCATGCTGAAATGTATATTTTTTTTCCGGGGGCAAATATTGTGAAATTACCTTATAAATTAGCTGAAGGAGCTTATTTATATTGACTAAATGTTAGCTTTAAATACCAACAGATAAAATTAAATGCCTGAATATTAATTGATATTGATATTTTGTAAATTTTTTTTTGTGAAATATTGTGAAGTTTCGCCGGAAATCCTACTTTTGCACACTCCAAACCGGAAAATGATTCCTGAGTAGCTCAGCTGGTTAGAGCATCTGACTGTTAATCAGAGGGTCCCTGGTTCGAGTCCAGGCTCAGGAGCAAAGCCCCGCACGTCCGCGGGGCTTTTTTTGTGCATTAATATTTGACATTTCAATGTAGTCGGAGAACGGGGGTGAAGCTTCCCCTAAGGGCTGAATGCCGCAACTTTACTTTATATCCATATAATCAGTGTTTTTTTTGGGGGGGGGCAATTTAGTCCGCTTAGTTGGAATATTGGGTTTTATGGGGTAAGTTAGTATTTCATTTTTTTGGTAATGGACTTTTGAACCAAATCCAATGATAAAAAACTACATCAAAACGGCCTGGCGTAATTTGTTAAAAACAAATTTTACTCCTTCATAAACATCGCCTGCCTCACTGCTGGGTTGGCAATTGGCATCCTGATATTATTATGGGTGCAGGATGAGTTGAGTTTTGATCGTTTCCATAAACAAGCTGCAAACATTTACCGACTTGAGGTTTCAGGTGGAACGGGTGCCAGCGTGCAAATATTTACCTCTATTTTAGCGCCGATGGCCCCGGTTTCAAAACAGCGATTATCAGCTATACTGGATTATGTGCGCCTAACGCCCGCTAACTTCACCCTATTTAAGTTCCACCTAAATACAAATAAAGGTCTTTAGAGATAGTCTATGGGCCTTTTTCGTTGGCGATTGTCAACAATGGAGATACACTTCGAGGGCACCATCGGTTTTTCTAAACTATACTAACAAAATGTGTAAACTCCTATAGATCAAGAAATAAAACTGCACAAATCTGATATCTCGCCAAAAGGTATACTAAAAATGTTTATAAAAACTACAATTGTAGTTGTATAATTACAATAATAGTTTTATGCTTGTATTATGAAACGACTAAGCGAAAAAGAAGAAGCCATAATGCAGGCGGTTTGGAAGTTAAAAAAGGCCTTTGTTAAGGAAGTGCGCGACGACCTGCCCGACCCAAAACCCCACATCAACACCGTAGCAACCATGATGCGCCGGTTGGCCGACAAGGGCTTTTTAAAATTTGAAGATTTTGGAAGTACTTACCGTTATGCGGCGATAATATCTAAGATGGAATACACCAGGAAGTTTGTAAGGCCGCTTTTAGCCGGGCTGTTTGGCAATTCCATGAAAAACGTGGTATCGTTTTTTGCCGAGGAGGATGAAGTGTCCTTAGATGAACTAAAAGAGATCATTAAAATGATAGAGGATAAGAACAAATAAATTTCAGTACCATGGAACCATTAGTTATGTACCTGTTAAAGGCCAATGTGGTGATATCCATATTGTTCCTGTTTTATTTATTGGTGCTCAAAAACGATAAGTCGTTTAAGCAGAATAGGTTTTACCTACTATTCAGTTTAGTACTATCGCTGTTTTTGCCTCTTTTGCCAGAGTTGAGTTCTCCGCATTTCGAGCCGATCCAGCGCCAGATAACAACGGCCAACCCGTTAAACGGCCTGTACACAACTATTGGTAATTCGCAAATGATTACAAAACCCGTTAACACCGCTTACGTTGCCGTTAACCAGGGCTTTACACCTCCTTCGCTGATGCAAATTTTAGCCGGTGCTTATTTATTAGTTAGTATTGTTTTACTGGCAAGATCGATCATAAAAGTACTTAAAATCAGTATCCTGATCAAAAACACCGATAAACAATATATAGATGGTATTTACTATTGCGCTTTTGATGGAACTGCTCCGTTTTCATTCTTCAATTACCTGGCCATTAACAAAGAACTTTTTAACGATAATGAACTCCAGCAGATCATTGCGCATGAAAATGTGCACATACGGCAGTGGCATAGTATAGATATATTGTTTGCCGAATTGGTGCATGCTATACTATGGATCAACCCACTGTTGTTATACTTAAAACGCGGCATCAAGCTCAATCACGAATACATTGCGGATGCCGAAGTAATTAACAGTGGCGTTGATAAAAAGGACTATCAGCTTAGCATTCTGCACAGCTCACTTAAACTCAACCAGGTAAACCAACTAACCAGTCTATATAGTTCTTCAAAAATTAAACTTCGTATCAAAATGATGAATTTAAAAAAATCACCTAACGCAAATGCGTACAAATATGCGTTTGTGTTGTTACTAATTGTGGCCAGTTATTGCTTAATTAACCCATTAAGCGTGAGTGCTCTACAGAAAAACGTGAGCGGAACTGCTCAGGATCTGAAAAAATTTGAGGGCTATTACGAGATGAAAGGCACCAAAGGGGCGGCCGTAATACAAATTACTGCGACCGGCAATGGCATAGTTTTAAAACAATTATGGAATGACAAGCAAATTGACTTTACATCTAACGGCCCGTTAACGTTTTCAACAAAAGACAACCCATCATTCACTCTTAAGTTTACCAGCGACAATGCAGGCCTCATTACCCAGATTTTAGCCTTTGGAAAAGACGTTTGGGTTAGAAGTGATAGCTACCATCTTCCTGTTGCGGTAAAATTAACTGCACATGACCTGAAAAAGTTTGAGGGCTATTACGAGATGAAAGGCCCAAAAGCAGGCTTTATACAAATATCCTCTACCGGCAGTGGTTTAGTTTTAAAGCAATTATGGGATTACAAACAATTTGATTTTGCAGCAAAGAGCCCGTTAGACTTTTTTGGAAAAACCGCTCCCGGCTTTACCCTCCAGTTTACCAGCGACAATGCAGGCCACATTACCCAGGTTTTGGCTTTTGGAACAGATGTTTGGGTTAGAAGTAATAACTACCATGCCCCTGTTGAAATAAAATTAACTGCACAGGAGTTGAAAAAATTTGAAGGCAAATATGAGGCCGCAAACAAAAAAGGAACTTATATACAAATCAGCTCTAACGGCAATGGCTTAGTTTTAAAGCAGCTATGGGATAACAAACAAATTGATTTTGCAGCCGCGAGCACATCAGACTTTTTTGCAAAAGCAGAGCCTGGCTTTACCCTCCAGTTTACCGGTAACAATTCCGGTGGCGTTACCAAGGTTTTGGCTTTTGGAAAAGATGTTTGGGAGAAAGTTAATTAACTTCAGTAAGCGCTTACCTGAAAATGAAAAAGCTTTTAGATCAATTTCTAAAAGCCTTTTTTCTTGCTTAAAACTTCCTGAAAATTTAAAGTTGCATGGGTTCCGCTCTATCTAAAATAAGCTTATATTCTAATGGATAACGGGTTTCTTCATCATAGAGCATGGAATAACCTTTTTGTGATGGTTGGTGGTTGTGCAACTGTTTGTGAGGCTTTTTATTTCAGCAATTTTCTATTATGTTAGTGAAGCTATTGCAAATAGCTGCCTTTTAGATGAAATATTTAACAATTTTAATTTCACTATTTCTTCTGCTTCTAATTTCATGCAATCATAAAAGCAGTCAAACTAATATTCAAATAATTAAAAAGGACACCGATGTTAATATAGCTGTTAAGTTGCTACCAACAACTGATAGTGGTAAGCTGATGCTTCATTTGGATAGTTTGCCAAAAATCAAGTTCCCATTTAAATCAGAAGCCTATAATCGTGAATTCGATTCAATTGATTTGTCTGAGTTTAAGAACAAGAAATTATTTAATTTGTCCTTTACAAGAATACCGACTACCATTGGTGGGGGCGGGCTTGACGACGAACGAGTAGATTCAACTTTCAACTTAGTTGAAAAGAATTACAAAGGAGCCTGGAATTTAATTGTAAAGAAGCCCAAATTTATTGTTGTAGAGATACAATCGATATATTTCAATGGCGTAAAATTAGTTACTTTAACTTATAATCTTGAAGTTATTGATGCTATCAATATAGCAATAGCTGATCCTTCGGGGCATTATCCCTGGTTTGCCGACAGGCATTCTATTATCAACCAAAACTTAACATTAATTCTTCAGCATGAATATATCATGAATGAAACTGAAAACAGTGCTGAAACCGAGACATCACATGAAAAATGGTTCATTGATAAAACCGGGCATTTTAAAAAGAGTAAAAACCAATGAAAGAACAAATAGATTTCTGCTTACTAATTGAACATTAAAGCCGCCACAGAGCATTTACTGGATATGCTTTTACCTGAAACTCATAAGTAAGCTGAAATATTTTATTTATTTTCAACCCCGTTATTATTTTTTTATTAAGCGTTAATTAATGCGCCAGCATTTTTTTGCAGTAACTAATTATTGAATCATATGCCCTGGTCTAATTTTAGATAGATGAGCTATCTTCAGGAAATGCTGCCCATAATTAGATATATTTTAATAGATTGATAAATGAAATATTTGATTTCAGCGATTCTTATTTTTAGCGGATTAGTGGTTCATGCGCAAACCAACGGCAAGGTAAAAGTAGCCTGCATAGGTGCCAGCATCACTTATGGTGCCCTTATCGAGAATAGGGAACAGAATTGTTATCCGGCCCAGCTGCAGAACATGCTTGGAAACCACTACCAGGTAACAAATTATGGTGTAAGCGCTACTACTTTAATACGTAAAGGCGATAACCCTTACTGGCAAACCAAACAATATAAGGATGCCCTGGCTGATAACCCGGATGTGGTAATTATTGACCTGGGCGGGAACGACTCAAAATTAATTAACCGCACACATCTGGATCAATACGAGCAGGATTATAAAGAATTTATTCATTCATTTACGCAGCTGCCATCGCACCCGCGTGTTATCTTATTGCTGGCTATGGCCACTTTTTTAAAAGATACAGCCGGTATTTGGGATCCTGTGATCGTAAACCAGATCAATCCGAAGATACAGAAGGTAGCTTATGACGAGCATGTGGAAGTTATTGATATGCACTCGCCATTTGTAAATAAGGAAGCTAATATGCCCGATAAACTGCATCCGGATAAAATTGGTGCAGGTATTATGGCGCAAAACGTTTACCGGGTAATAGCGCAAGAGCGGGATAAGGATTTTGATATATTCAAAACCCTTACTATGCCATTAAAGCAAAGTTCGTTTTATGGCTATGAATGCGCTGATTTTACTTTTAACGGAAGAAACTGTAAAATAGCAAAGCCCAAATTTGCTGCCAAGGGCCATCCATGGGTTTGGCGCGCACGTTTCTGGGGGCATGAGCCACAAACTGATATTGCATTGTTGCAGCAAGGTTTTCACATTGTTTATTACGATGCGGCGGAGCTGCTGGGCAATAACGAGGCCATTGCCGATTGGGACGGCTATTATAAATTATTACACAAAGCAGGGCTCGCTAAAAAAGCAGTACTGGAAGGCATGAGCCGCGGCGGTATTTATGCATTTAACTGGGCTGCTTTAAATCCCGAAAAAGTTGCCTGTGTGTATGTTGATAATCCTTTATTGAATATTCCGTCGTGGGCAGCGCAGTTTATCAATAAGCCTGATATGAAAGATGAAATGTTTCTGGCTTTTAAAAAAGATTATAACCTGACTACTGACAGCGATATAATGAATTTTAAAGGCAGCCCGGTTGATAAGGTAAAACAGATTGTAAAGGGCAAATACCCTATACTAATACTTTGTGCCGATGCGGATGAACAGGTGATTCCGCAAGAAAATACCCTGCTGTTTGAGCAAATGGTAAAGGCATTGAACGGAAATATCACCGTAATACACAAGCCTGGATTCAAGCATCACCCGCATAGTCTGCCTAATCCGGCCCCAATTGTCGATTTTATATTGCAGGAAACCGGTTATATTGCAAAAGCAGCTATTAAATAGCCGATAGAATCTTTATCTATTTCCTTAATCGGTTCTACTTTAACCTCGATTGAAGCTATAACAATTGCCAGCTCCATCATAAATTCATTACAGAGTTGGCAATTGTTATTATTTTCTTTTGCCTTACAGCTGGCTTACCAATTCCGCTATCCTGTTAGAGATACCTACTTCGTTATCATACCAGGCTACAACTTTCACCAGTTTGTCAATAACCTTGGTAAGGCTGCCATCAACAATTGATGAATGCGTATTGCCCAGGATATCCGATGATACATATTGTTCCTCAGTATATTCCATAATGCCTTTGAGCGAGGTTTCGGCATAGTATTTAAACAGGTTGTTCAGCTCGGCGACTGATACTTCCTTTTTTAAGTTGATGGATAGATCTACTATTGATGCATCAATTACCGGTACGCGGTAGGAGTAGCCATCCAGTTTACCTTTTAAGTTCGGCAATACATCCCCTATGGCTTTGGCGGCACCTGTGGTTGTAGGGATGATGGAATAAGATGCTGCACGTGCCCGCCTCAGGTCTTTATGAGGTGCATCCTGCAAGTTTTGATCGGCTGTGAATGCATGAATGGTGATCATATAACCGGATTCGATCCCGAATTCATTATCCAGTATAGATAAGATAGGGGCTATGCTGCCCGTAGTGCAGGATGCGGTTGAATAGATCAGATCGTCACTTATAATTTCGTTATTAACACCATGTACAATGGTTTTTACGCCACCGGTAGCAGGCGCAGTGATCAATACTTTTTTTGCACCGGCCTTGATATGTGAAGTTGCCGAAGCTTTATCTGTAAAACGCCCGGTTGATTCTATAACCACATCGATACCCAGATCTTTCCATGGGAGTTTTTCGGGATCCCTTTCACTTAATAAGCGGATCCGTTTTCCATTTACTATCATGGCGTCATCGTCAGCAATAACTTCACCCGGGAATCGCCCGTGTGCGGTATCATATTTAAGCAAATGGGCTAATGTTTTAATATCCGTTAGGTCATTTATGGCTACAACTTCTATCTCTGGTTTGTTTTGTAATGCCCTGAGGGTCATTCTGCCTATGCGGCCGAATCCATTAATTGCAATTTTCATTTTGTTTGTATTAAGTTAAATAAATAAGGACATAGCATGCCCGTTAACGTACAGCCTGTAGCTGCGTATTTTAAATTGAGATCAGTATTTTCTTTAATTAATTTGTATGATATAAGCTGGATTGAAGTATATCACTAATGCCATCTATCTTGAGCGATGTTCTGAATGCCCGGCGATAATCTGATGGGGTAGTCATTAAATGCCTCAAAAACGTCCGTCGCATTGAAACCAGGCCGCCGAGGCCGCATTTTTCTGCTATACATTCAAGGGGCATGTCCGTATCTTCCAAATATTTTCGGGCCATTTCAACCCTGAGTTTTTCAATAAATTTAGCGGGAGGTAGACCCGTTTGCTTATGAAATACTCGCGTAAAATTTCTTGGGCTCATATTTAAATGTTCAGCCATACTAACTACATCTAATGCTTCATGCAGATTTTTAACAAACCAGTCATGTAGTTTTTGGGCAATGTTTGAGCTTTCGTAAACGGGCAGCAAATTGCCAAACTGAACCTGGAAACCGGGCCTGCTTAAATAAAAAACCAGTTTCCGGGCTACTTGTATAGCAATATCTTTTCCGTGGTCTTCCTCTACCAGAGCAAGCGCAAGGTCGATTCCTGATGATACCCCGCCAGAAGAGTATATATTCCCGTCACTTGTGTAAAACGCTGTGCTGTCTACATCTACAAGAGGATATTCCTTTTTTAACCTGTCGCTCAATTGCCAATGTGTTGTCGCTTTTTTTCCGTTCAATAAACCTGCTTCGGCTAACGAAAATGCCCCGCCACAAACCGACCCGATGCGGCGTGTGTTATTTTTATTTATGAATGCCAGCCAATCATAAAAATCATGGTGTTGCGGTTTTTTTAAAGTGTTGAAATCGTTACCAGCTACTATGAGCGTATCAATAGGCGTTTTAATTTCCATTGCGCAGTATTGACAAACTATCTCCATGCCTGTTGAGGTGCTGATCTTTTTGTCGATAGTTGGAGATGCAATCAAAACATCGTAGCCTGCTTTGGAGCCTGACGCGCTCAAACATTTATCGGCAGTAGTGAAAACATCAGCCGGACCTGCAAAATTAAGCAGCGTGATGCCAGACATGGCTACAATTACTACTTGCTTTCTTTGCTGATTATCAACGATCATATATCAAATCTACACTTTTCATTAATTGTCTCAAAGGACATAAATTATACATTTTAGGCCAAAAAGATATAAACTTTAATCTACAAAGAAATGTGTACAGTCATTCGAACACGAAAGTGGTTCGGGTTAAAAGTATGTCGGGTGATTTTTATATGGTAACTGAGATCGTGCTGGTGCAGCAAAGTTTTCAAAGGTTCTCGGCCTTAATATTGCAGAGAGTCTTCATTGAAATTAAAGGTTTTCTCTTTAAAAGAATGCTTTATTTGACTATTTTAAGGTTTCTGTGATTAGTTATTTTACCAATTTCCAGCAGCATGATCACTGCATCGTTGGACAATGCCTCCATGTCAATTTCGTTTAGCTCCCATAAAACAAACCCGTCCCTGGCGTGCATTAAGCGGTATTGTACTTCAAATACGCCGTCAATAACAAATGCGAACAAAAAGTTATCAGGGTTGGATGCACGGAGTGTAGCTTCGGCACGCCCGTCAAACTGCCCTACGTAACCAATGGCATTGTTTAGTTTAAAAATCTCTATCAATTGGTTCTTATTCCCGGGCAGGTCAAAAGCAAATCTCTGCTGCTGGTTGGGTTTATTGGCTTTAATCCACAGGTGTAAAAAGTTTACCATTTCTTTTTTGTACAGATTGTTAACCTGGAAACGGGAACCCGCGGGCAGATCTAATAATTGTACATGGCCGGGTTTAATCAGGTCTATATTGCCCAAACTATCCATATATTCTATAGCGCCTACTACCGGAATAAGGATAACAGCCGAATGTTTTTCTACATCCATGCTGATGCTTTTCCTCCCAACCAGCGTATCATCGTTCAAAACATACAGATCACTGAAAGGTGCTTTATATTCATGCTGATAATTCCCAAAATTGAAGGTGTTGTAACTGCGGTACCAGTCCAGCTGATTCAGCCCCCGTTCATCTGCCAAAAATAGTTTCCCTTTAGATTGCGGTATCATAGATCTCCTCCTGCTTTATACTGTGAATACTTAAAAATGGCTGCATGGTAAACATTTCTGTTAAAATGCCATCGTTGCTTTCCGGTACAGTTCCTGTAAAGGCCACCAGCAGCAGGTTTCCTACCGTATCAATCCAGGTAAGGGGTTCGCTGATAAATTCTACAGCAATGCGATGCCTGGACTTGTCACGAATATCTGAATCGATAATTTCAAACTTGTAATTTTTAAATGGCAGAAAAACTTTACCCAGGTTATTCAGGATGTCGGGCACCTTACCATTCAGTTGTTTCAGATAATTGATCACGGATGCACTCACTAAAAAGTGCAGCTTATCCGCATTAGGTACATGTTGCCTCAGTTCCGCAAAAGTGAAATACTTTTTATCTGTGTTGTAATTTTGCGACTGGATCAGGTATTCCTGAAATGTGGCATCGGATACATACTTCTCCCATGCATTCTGTGAATCTGCATTGATCACTTTGCGGTACGATAACCGGATTATCCCTTTCGACATAAGATAGATGTTAGGCAGATACGCCGATGTTGATGGTTAATACATATCCTGCGGAAACACTTCCGGTAACCGTTGACAATTCATTTGCCAGTGAATCGCTGAAAACCATGTCGGCTGTATTGGCCGTATCTTGTACGCCACGATCTGAATAAGGGGAAACTGTTGTATACACCGTATTACAAACATCTGTAGGAAAAGCGATCTGGGTGATCAGCAAAGAAGTACCAGCCGAATTATACACATGCACGTGTATATGCGGTGCCCTTGGCGAATACCAGCCGGGGAAAATACTGGTAAACGTAACTAACCCATTGGTATCAGTAGTTTGCCGTCCCCTTAAAAAATGCGACGCGGTATAATCAACAGAAGCATAAGAGCCGCCGGGTGTATCGGTATATTCTGAATAGTAGCCTAAAGCTGTGCAATGCCAGATATCAACCAATGCGCCGCTTAATGCAGCGCAACTATTATTGGTGTTGGTAAATGTAAGTTTGATGGTTAAAGCAACTCCCGTTTGGCCATCAACTATATTACTGCGTACATATGACGAAGGAACAAGGGTAGGGTATGGCCCCGCGGTTTCTGATGAGGTAATTGTGCAGGAATCGCTTGATGAACTACTGGTTGTGGTGGTGGTGGTAGATGTTGCTGTTGTAGTGCTATCTTTTTTGCAGGAATTAGCAAATGGCGCAATTGCGGCAAACCCTAATGCGGCTAATCCGCCTGATATAAATGATTTTCTTTCCATAATATGATTCCTCCTAATAAGTATTAAATAGTTTATGATTTAAAACTATACATACCATTGAGCAAGCGATCATATGTATCGTCAAAACATCAAGTTGTATCGATAAGTACACTTATGTAGTGACTAAACGCATTAAAAGCAGATAAATAGATATTTTTCTAATATCTATTTATCTGCTTTATATTATATAAGCATTCGGAATAATATTATCAGATCTTACTTATTGTAATTATTTGATTGGTTGACTTTGGATTATTGTTTAATGTTAACTCTCCTTTTAAATTGGTTTTTACTTTTACTCCGGCTCCACCATTAACTACTAAAATATAAGTTGAATTAGGTTTTAGTTGATGGAGGATATAGTTAATTGATGCTGACGCGGTTTGCTGCCATTCTATTTTATCAGCAGACCAGCTTTTTATGGCGATGGTTAAGCGTTTAGCCGAGATAGCTTGCAGAGAAACATCGGCGCTGTTTTCGTTAAAATAGGATAATTGTGTTTTTGTGGCATTGAACCCAAATGATGTATTGGCGGTAACTTTAAACATTTTATCAGCTACCGAATAGCTGCCGCTATCAAGCCCTATAATTAATTGCTTACCCCTGAAATTATATTTTAACACGGTACCGCTTAGATCTGGTGTAATATGAGGGTCGAGGTAAAAACGATTATATAATGGGTTTATGCCATAAACAGATTGGTATAAGCCCACAATAGCCAGGCTGTTCCCTGATAGTATATCGTCGCCAAGGCCATCTTGTTTTATCCTGCCATAACGTTGAAATGCCAGGCCATCTTTACTGTATTGTTCCAAAACATTCCGCACATATTTAATAGCGAGCGCAGGACTATAAGCCGCGTAAGCCTGCACGCCGATTGATCCCCAGGATAAAAACAGGTCGCCGTTCTCATAACCGGGGAAGGGGAACTGCCATTCTTTGCCTTCTCCCGGCGCATAAGAATTCATAGCCAGGGGCCAGAAAAATAATTTTTCCTTCTCCATCTGTGCTTCAATGCTGTTCAGGATGATCTTTTTGCGTCCAGCATCATCACAAATGCCATAGGCTATTGCCATAAAATTCACAGGCGTAACCATATTACGGCCATGGATGGTCCCGTCCTTATCCCGCCAGTGTACGTAGCAACCCTTTTCCTCGTCCCAAAAACCGCCGTCTTTGGTCGGTTTGTTGAAGCTGGCTTTCAATCTGGCTGCAAAATCTTCATAATACTTTGCTTTGGGCCCGTTGTTTAACTGGTGTTCAATAGCGGCCCATTTTACTAAGGCATGGTAAAGTTTGGCGTTCACAAAAGCATTTTCGTATGATGCCCAAATAATATCTATCCAATCGCTGCTCTTTTTCTCGCCGGAGTTATCGTTGGTCATTTCAACAAGACCGTTGTTGTTGCCATCTCTTTTCAATATCCAGTCTAATGCTTTTTCGCAATCCAGCTGGTGGCTTTTAACCCAGGTTTTATTACCCGTCATATCATACAGATCAGCAATATTGCTAACCAAATCGGGGTTCGAATCCATCAGGATGCCCCACTGAGCCTCATAAAAACCATATTTATTAAACTGCCCCGGCATCGCATCCTCATTGGTGTAGGCCCATCTCGGGTAAACCCTGCCATCGGATTTTATGGCGTGGGTGCAGTAATAATCTAAGCAACTTTGATAGCCAGCGAGATACTTGGGATCATTTATCCCCAGTCCAAGCAAGCCAATATATTGCTCATGCAGGCAGATCGGCCCATAAGGTGTATGCCAGCTATTACCCCCAAAATGCAGTGAGTCTATCACGCCGATCCTGGCTATGGTATTCAAAACGGCGCTTACTTCCGTACCATCAACACCTTTAAACTTGCCGCGGCCATATTTTTCATCAACATTAAAATAGCTTAGGGTGATGCTTTCGCTGCTTTTTTCTGCGGATATGGTAAAGGGGGCCCACACATCAGTTCGCTGCCTTATAAATCTTCTTCTGTTTGTCCCGCTATCTGATTTTGGGAGCAATTCTTTGCCGGATACCGTTACCGTGTAGGCCAGTTTATCGTCATTGGTCCGGCTATATTTCATGGCAACGTTTTCGCCGGGTGCATCCACGGTAATATTTAAGCCATTATTTGTTTTGCTATTCCAGAAATCTGATGATCGGGTGTGAACCCCGTAAGTACATAATTTTTCATTGAATAAATAGAACCATGCCAGCCCTCCATAGCCCTGGTATGCGCCTTCCCAGGTGTTAATGCTATCGAAATTAAAGACAGGTAAAGCTGCTTCATCAGCGTTTATCACTTTGGATAAACTTCTTTCCAGGGTCCATTTTATTGATTTTCCGGTGATGGTAAATATCCAGTTCTCATTAATGGTCAAATTTTTATCGCCATAACTTATTCCAGTTAGCCTTACTACGTTCCCGGTTTTTACCAATTGAGGGATGCCTTTTAAATGGAGCGATGAGTAAATGATGCCACCAACCTTTACCGATGTAAATATTCCGTCAGCGCTACTGATCACTTTTTGGCCGTTAATCGTGAGTGAGGTGATACTGGCCTTGTTGCCATAATCAAGCAACATACTGATTTTGGGGGTGCTGATCGGGTATTCTTTTGCTATGCCGACAACCGGTGATAACATTATGCAACTATAAATGAGCGCAGTAGAAAATGCTTTTAGCATAAGTTGAGTTTTGAGTTAATGACAGGTACTTTGTTATAATGTAAATAGTTATTTTTACCGGGAACAAGCTAAGTAAAAACCTTTTCGATATAAAAAATATTGCAATTTTTATATCAAAAATATAACAGCTACCGACTAAAACTAATATTAAATAGATGCTAAGAATAAAACAATTTGTGTTAACGCTGACCGGTTTAACTGGTATTTGTTTCTTCAGTTCATTTAAAAATATAAACAATGGCCCCGGAGATCCGAAGGATCAACCTAAGATAGTGAACATTGTTAATTTTATCCGTTTACTTGAACCGCGCGATACAAGTGTTACCGAAAATGTGCTTTACCAAACTGTGGTTAAGCAGGTAGCGATCATGAAAAAGTACAAACTTGGCGGTACGTTTTTATTACAATACGATGCCCTGCTCGATCCCCGCTACCAGAAGCTGTTAAAAAGCTTACCCCGTGATTCATTTGAAATAGGAGCCTGGTGGGAAATACCGCAGCCATTGGTAGAAAATGCAGGTTTAAAATGGCGGGGCCGTTACCCGTGGGACTGGCGCGCTAATATTGGCTTCTCCACAGGGTATACGCCAAAAGAGCGTGAAAAGCTGGTTGATGTTTATATGCGCGATTTTAAAAAGATATTCGGTTATTATCCAAAGTCGATTGCTTCCTGGTTTATTGATGCTCATACGCTGAATTATCTCTATGTAAAATACAAGATAGTTGCTTCGGCCAATTGTAAGGATCAGTATGGCACGGATGGATATACGCTTTGGGGAGGCTACTGGAACCAGGCTTATTATCCGAGTAAAACTAACTCTTATATGCCTGCCCAGCATGCTGCAAATCAAATTCCTGTGCCTATATTCAGGATGCTGGGGAGTGATCCGGTTCGACAGTACGATAATGGTCTTGGTACAACCCGCCAGGGTGTGGTAACGCTTGAACCGGTTTATAAATTTGGCGGAGGTGATTCAACTTGGGTATACTGGTATTTTAAAGAGTTTGTTAAAGGCGAGGCCATGGAATTTGCCTACACGCAGGCCGGGCAGGAAAATTCCTTTACCTGGGATGCTATGGCAAAAGGCTTGGAACTGCAAATGCCCCTGATAGCCCGCCTGAGGGACGAACATAAAATTAAGGTGGAAACCTTAGCCGCATCAGGCGAGTGGTTTAAGGCGCATTATAAAGTTACGCCAGCAACATCGGTTACTATAAATCATGACATTGACGGCAGCGACAGGAAAACCGTTTGGTTCGATAGCAGGTTTTACCGTGCTAATTTATTGTGGGAGAACAATACCCTGCGGATAAGGGATATTCATCTATTCAATGAAAAGTTCCCATCCGTTTATGAAAAGGAAAAAGCTACCTCAAATGAATGTACTTTTTTCACACTGCCTTTTGTTGATGGCTACCTCTGGAGCACCGCGCAGCAAATGGCCGGTTTGCGGGTTAAAGCCATTATTAACGGAAAAGAAGTTGTTTTAGAAGGGGGAGATCCTACTGTTACAAGTCCGGCTAAAGGTAAGCTTCACATCTCGTGGCCGTTAAAAACAGTTGAGGGAATGCTTTTGATCGATATGGATGAACGCGAAATTAAAATAAATATCAAAAGTGAGAAAGCGATCAGCTGGTATATGGATCTGTCCACTTCAGACAAAGCAAAACTGCCTTTCACAAAAATTGATCACCATCAAATAGATTGTAATTTTCAGGATATGAACTATTCGCTAAAAGCCCTAAAAGGTTCTTTTGCAAAAGCGGATAGCAATGCTGTTTTTCGGATGTATCCTGAAAAAAATACTTTTATCCTGAGCTTATCAAACGGAAACTAATACTCAGTTTTTATGAGAAATCATCCAGCATATCAAATGTTGGTACATAGAACAGGCTCCCGGTTTTTGCTGTGCTGAAATCCAGTATCCGGTCATAGTTCCCGGCAGGGGAACCAATAAACATATTAGTCAGCATTTTTTGTACAGTGCTGAATGTACTTGCGTAGGCGATAAAGTAAGTCCCCATATCATTGGTGGCCATATTGCCAAAGGGCATATTATCGCGCACAATTTTAAAATCGTCGCCAACATTGGCTAATGCTATATGTGAGTTAGATGGCTTAACTTCATCAGACATTTCAATATCATTGGGCTTGTACCTGCCTATCACTTTTTCCTGTTGCTCAGTTGGCAGGTTTTTCCACGCTTTCAGATCGTGAATATATTTTTGCACAAAAAGGTAACTACCTCCTTTGTAATCAGGGTCATCATCGCCTATCATGCCAAATAGTTCCCTGTCCTGTCCGTGCGGGTTTTCAGTGCCATCAACAAAACCTAAAATAGAGCGGCTGTCCCAATACCTGAAACCATGAATTTCTTCGGTACAGGTTGCCACCGGCGCTAAAATATCCGCTATCGCTTCTGCCATATCATAGCATATACTGGTGGTATCTGCCCTTATATGAAAATGCAGGTCACCTTTGGAAGAAACTGCCGTGTGTTTCCCGCCAGTGATAGGAACAAAGTTTGCCAATTCCTTAGGTAAGGGAGCAGGCAGCTGAAGACGGAGCCAGGCCTCGTAACCAATACCCATTACACAGCTTGCCCTCGAAACCGGGAAACGCACATTTGCAGAATTATTAAGGTTGATGATCAGTTTGCAAACGTTACTGAAAACATCTTTAACATCCAGGTCATTATTGAAATTCCAGACCATAAATATGGTGTTGTTGTTCGTATAGTCTGTTACATTTTGTGAGTCTGGTTTCATGTGTTTTATATCGCTGTTTGTGTTACGAAAATAAACAAAAATGTTAATTGTGTAGCCGGAAATAGGTGTTTCTGATCCTGAAAATTGTTTACTTATCGCAAATAGTCACAGTGAAAAAAGAGGCTGTCTCAAAAGTCGATTTTATCAAAAAGATGACCAAATAATATTGCCTCGGTGCTCTTTGTGGTTGATTTTACCACGAAAGGCACAAAGATTTTCACAAAGAGGCACGGAGTTTTTATAGCGCAAAATGTAATTCGTTATTATCCTTTTTGATACAGCCTCTTTTAATATGATTTGGTAATTATGCGAAATTATTAGCTTCTATTATGGCATCTGCAAAAGCCTTTGGCGCTTCCTGAGGCAGATTATGGCCTATGCCGCCGGTAATATTATGATGCACGTATTTTCCCGTAAACTTTGCGGCATAGCTTGCAGGGGCGGGGTGAGGAGCGCCGTTAGCATCGCCCTCAAGCGTAACAGTTGGTACAGTGATAGCAGGGCCGGTGGCCAGTTTTTGTTCAAAGGCATCGTATTTAGTTTCACCTTCTGCCAAGCCCAGGCGCCATCGGTAATTATGGATCACGATAGCAACATGATCGGCATTGGTTAAGGAAGCAGCTGAACGGGCAAAGGTAGCATCGTCAAAATTCCATTTAGGTGAGGCTGATTGCCATATCAGTTTTGCAAAGTCATTTCGGTTGGCATCATAACCCAAACGGCCGCGCTCGGTAGCGAAATAAAACTGGTACCACCATGCCAGCTCTGCCTTTGGCGGCAACGGTTTGCTGTTTGCCTGCTGGCTACCGATAAGGTAACCGCTTACGGATACCATTGCTTTGCAACGTTCGGGCCACAGAGCGGCAATAATATTGGCTGTGCGTGCGCCCCAGTCGAACCCGCCGATAACGGCCTTATCTATTTTCAGCGCATCCATAAATGCAACAATATCTGCCGCGGTAGCTGCCTGTTGTCCGTTCCTTGGTGTTTTGCCTGATAGAAATTGTGTGGTACCATGACCGCGCAGGTGTGGCACAATAACGCGGTAACCTTTATCGGCCAATAAAGCTGATACCTCAACATAGCTGTGGATATCATACGGCCAGCCATGTAGCAAAATAACAGGCTGGCCATTAGCCGGGCCTGCTTCGGCGTAACCTACGTTAAGCACACCCGCCTTTACTTGTTTAATCTCGTCAAATGATGCTTTGGTGTAATTATTGTTTTTGCGATTGCTTGAAGCAGCCGGTTTGTCTTTGGCTTTTAGTAGGTTTACGGTGCCAAGTTCTGCTGCTGCGACTGAGAGGGCCGCCATGCTTAAAAAGCGACGGCGGCCGAGATGTGTTGAATTTTCCATAATGTTCTCAGATAAATTTGTTTACTTAATTTACCTGCAGACCCCTTATGATCGTCAGGCATAAACAAATGTACCTACAGTTAACAAAATAGGAAATAGCTAATACCCTGAATTAGACAAACGGCGAGGCCTGTTATACATTCTTAATCACGAGAATCTTTTTGCAAACTTATAGCATAGCATCAATCGAATTACAATGAGATCAACTGGTTTTGATGCATCCTTGTGGCTTTTTCCTATTGGAACAGCTTAGTGAATTTTGCTGAAATATTTCTCTGATGTTTAAAATCTTAATTTATTAAGCAGGAAGGAATAAAACTATATGCATTAAAAATTGTAGTGAAAATATAAACCGACTCACTATTAAACTTTAACAGGTAATAAGACCTGCAAATCTGTTCTTACTCCATATCAAACCATAATATATATTCCATTAAATAATGAATGATCAGCATATACCACCCAAATTCATAGTTGTAATTGGCGGCTCCGCAGGCGGATTAAACGCATTGATTGAGTTGGTGCAGCACTTTGAAAAAGGAAAAGACGCCGCGTATTGTATTGTACTCCATTTATCAAGAAAAGGGATCGGTGATTTTGTGGTGCATCGTATTAAACAGGTAACATCAATGGAATGCAGCCTCGCGGCAGATGGTGATATTTTAGAACAAGATCATATTTATGTTGCCAGGCCCAATCAGCACATGTTGGTCAAAGATGATAAAATCAAGCTGGGCGCGGGCCCCGAAGAAAACCGCTGGCGGCCGTCAATTGATGTATTGTTCCGTTCTGCCGCAGTTGCCTATAGTTCACACTGTATTGGAATTATACTAAGCGGACTGCTGGATGACGGTACTTCAGGCATGTGGGCCATTAAAAGAAGCGGGGGAAAGTGTATTGTGCAGGACCCAAACCAGGCTGAATTTCCGGATATGCCCCTGTCTGTAATGAACGATATGGAAGTTGATCACGTAGCTGCCTTATCAGATATGGGGGTTCTTATCCGAAAAATAATTGATGGCACAAGCGATATCAAAACAAAGGTTCCGGAAGATGTGATCGCCGAATCTAAAATTGCTGAAAAGACGGCTGTTGGTATTGATGATGTAAGGAACTTAGGAGGCATTCAAAGTGTGTATGCCTGCCCGGATTGCGGGGGAGGTTTATGGGACATACAAGGTGACATAATTAAGCGATACCGGTGCCATATCGGGCACGCCTATACAGAGCGGGACCTGGTTTTAAAGCAGGCTGAAACTGCGGGAGCGACATTATGGGTTGCGCTACGGATGATGGAAGAGCGAAAACATCTTTTACGAAAGCTGGAGGTAGAAAGTAAGGAAAGAGGATATTCACATATGGCAGCGGGTAATGTAGAAAAACAAGCTGAACTGGAAGGGCATATTACTAAGCTGAAGGAAATATTGACCGATCTCCAAAATTATGATACCGCTTAAGCCAATTACAACAATATTACAATATATCAGAGTTTAATTTAAGATTTCCCTTATACTATTTATTTTTACTATAAATTTGAAAATCCTGCTTAATAATTCATCGCATTATAATATAAAATGCAATTGCCATAAACTTATTATAAATGTATGATAGAAACAGAAAATGATCAATATATAGTAGCAATAGGCGCTTCAGCCGGAGGGCTTGATGCGCTTTCTCTTTTTTTTGATCATACCCCGGTTGACGGAGTATCATACATAATCATACAGCATTTATCGCCGGACTTTAAGAGCCGGATGGCAGAAATTCTTGCGCATCACAGCAAACTGGAAATTTTGGAGGCCGCCGAACGGATGCCTGTAGAAGTTAACAAGGTATACCTGATCCCTAATACCAAATACATGGGTATTAAAGACGGACGGCTGTTTTTAATTGAAAAGGAAACACAGCAGGCACCACACATGACGGTGGATGCATTTTTTACTTCCTTAGCCGAAGAACGGGGACATAAAGCGATAGGCGTTATTCTTTCAGGCGTAGGCAGCGATGGGTCGCGGGGGTGTTGCGCTATACAGGATGCCGGTGGCATTGTTTTGGTACAGGAGCCTTCAACCGCTAAATTTGATGGTATGCCAAAGGCTGCAATTGCTATGTGCAACCCTAATTTTATTCTTCCTGCTGAGGCCATCCCTTTATCTATAGAACATTATGTTCATAAAGATATAAGAGAGGAAGAAGATGTCCTCATCAATGAAATTAGCACCACGGCAATTGTCAGCCTGATAAAAGAACAGTTTCCGTTCGACTTTACTGAATATAAGATCCCAACTCTTATCAGAAGGATAAGAAGAAGAATGATACATTTCAACCTGGAAGAAGAAGATAGTTATCACGCTTATTTAAAAAGCAACCCGGAAGAGATAGAGGTGCTGATAGGTGATTTTTTAATCGGCGTTACCTCTTTTTTCAGAGATCCGGAAGCTTTCCAGATCATAGAAAATGATGTTATCCCGCAGTTAATAGATCAAAAAGCCTCAAATAGCCTCTTAAAAATTTGGGTTGCAAGCTGTGCCACAGGAGAAGAGGCTTATTCCCTGGCCATACTGGTGAAAGAATACCTGGACAGAACCGGAAAAAAAATTGATGTTAAAATTTTTGCTACAGATATAAACAGGATAGCGCTTGATCATGCTTCAAAGGGTGTATACCTGGATAATATCGAAACTTCTGTATCTACAGAAAGATTGATGAATTTTTTTGATAAAGGGGAGGATCATTATAAAATTAAGCCTGAAATACGGAGCATGCTTATTTTTGCCCGTCATGACCTGGCTAAAAATCCGCCATATTGTTACGTTGATCTGATCAGTTGCCGCAACATGCTGATTTATGTTAAACCAGTACTTCAAAAACAGATATTGGCGAAATTAAGCTTCGGCCTCCAAAAAAACGGGTACTTGTTCCTGGGCTCCAGCGAATCACTCTCTGTATTAAAAGATGATTTTTTAGAGGTTAGCGCCAAGTGGAAGATTTACCAAACGCTGCAAAATAAGGAAGCAATAAGGCCGAAAGGAATTTCACCTTCGGCGATAGCGGGCATCAGCCTGAATAATGTTGAAATACCGGCAATACCTAAAACTATTACTGAACATCCCTCGCTTGCCCGCGACCTTACAGAAGTGGTGTTAGAAGAAAATGGGTTTTGCGGCGTAAGTATAGATGAAGATGGTAAAGTAATACAAATCTTTGGGGATCTTACACCGTACCTTAAGCCCGAACGCTTCAATTTTAACCTGCAGGAATTACTGCCTGAACCTTTATCTGTAGCATTTAGCTCCGCGCTGCATAAAGTGTTAAAACTGAATGAAAAGGTAAGAATAAATAAGATCTTCTTTAATTCGCCGGGTTCATCTGCTCAGGGCCAAACTGATTTAATTATCACGCCCTACCTTGATCGCAAGGGGAAGAGAAAGGGTATGCTGGTTCTTTTTAAGGAGTTTAAAAAAAATGCTCCTGGTAGTGATGAGGGGGTAGATTTTAATATGGATGCGCATGTAAAAGAACATATCTTTAATTTAGAGGAAGAACTTTTACAAACGCGCCATGAGCTGCAATCAGCCAATGAGTTTTTAGAATCTTCAAAAGAAGCCATGCAATCATTCAATGAAGAGTTGCTGTCGGCTAATGAAGAACTGCAAAGCGCTAATGAAGAGCTGCAATCCATAAACGAAGAGCTGGAAACGATTAACAGCGAGCATAAATCCACCATACTGGAACTATCGGAATTAAACGACGACCTGAATAATTATTTCAATAGTAATACAAACGGCCAGCTATTTGTTGACAGTGATATACTGCTCAAAAAGTTTTCGCCGGGAGCTGTTAAGCACATCAACCTAAAGGTAAGGGATATAGGGCGGCCGCTAAGTAATATAACTACCAATATCAGGTTTGAAACCCTGATAAAAGACATACAAAAAGTTATTAAAAATCGCCAGGTAATTATGAAGGAAATACAGGCGACTGACGATAGGGTTTACCAGGTTACCACAAGCCCATATATTACGCAAATCAAAGGCGCATCCAACGGAGCGGTTATTACCTTTTATGATATTACCGAGTTAAAAAGAATACAAAAGGAGCTGGACTCCAGCAATAAAATGTTACTTGCAGCTACCGATTCAGCCGGAATGGGAACCTGGTCGATGAATATACAGAGCCGGGAATTTATCCCTTCCCTGCGTATGAAAGAAATTTTTGGGTTTGAGCATGGTGAAACTATGACATATAAGGAGTTCATTTCCCAGATAAGCGATGAATATCAAACAAAAGTAACCGATGCTGTTAATGCTGCCGTTAAGGAAGAAAAGAAATTTGATGTGGAGTTTTCTCTGAAAAGATTTAATGATGATCAAATACGGTGGGTAAGGGCCGCCGGTAACCTGACCCATACTATTGGCGGCACACCGGCATATTTTACAGGTTTACTGCATGATGTAACCGAAAATAAAAAAGACGACATCCGGAAAAATGATTTTATAGCGATGGTGAGCCACGAACTTAAAACACCCATTACCTCTCTGCAGGCTTATATTCAAATGTTGAGTGCAAAGGCAAAGAGCGCGGATGATACATTTACTTTTGATTCTTTGGCCAAAGCCAATTCGCAAGTAAAAAAAATGACCGCGTTGATTAACGGCTTTTTGAATATTTCGCATCTTGAGTCGGGTAAGATCAATTTAAATAAGCAAAATTTTGAGATATGTAATTTAGTGGGAGAAGTGGTGGGCGAGGTTATCCTGACATCTTCAAGAAAGAACATTCTGACCTCCTTATGCCCCCCGTTATTTGTAAATGCCGACAGAGATAAAATTGAACAGGTAGTAAATAATCTGCTTACTAATGCCGTGAAATATTCTTCAAAAGATGGTAGTATAACGGTAACCTGTGAGGTAGTTGATGGCTGGTTACAGATAAGCATAAAGGACGAAGGCATAGGGGTAAAGCCAGAGGATCAGAAAAAGCTGTTTGACCGGTATTTCCGCGCTCAAAATATGCAGTCGCAAACAGTTTCGGGATTTGGCATAGGGCTTTATTTATGCGAAGAGATTATTGAGCGGCACAAAGGCAAAATATGGCTTGAAAGCGAACTGGGAAAGGGATCTACATTTTATTTTAGCTTGCCGCTGGAATAAACTTGAGTTCAATATAATTGTTTTTTATAAGATATAAATCCTCCTTTGCTCAACGCTTATACCTGCGCCAAACCTTATACCAATTTTTATTATTAGGATAGCTGCGGTGCGAAGTGCGGTTGTTAAAGATGATGGCTACCAGCAACAATATACAAGCGCCGGATAATACCGGGCTTAACACATACAGGTAACCCAGCGCCCTTATTTTTGCCGTGCCAATGTTAGCAATTAAAGCGGTGGCACCACCGGGCGGGTGCAGTGTTTTGGTTATTTGCATTAGCACAATAGCAAGGGAAACGGATAGGGCAGAGGATAACCATAACTGATCTGGGATTAACTTATAAACGGTAACACCAACCAGCGCGCAAACCACGTGGCCGCCAATGAGGTTACGTGGCTGAGCCAGCGGACTGTTAATAATACCATAAATTAATACCGATGATGCCCCGAATGATCCGATCAGAAAGATGTTGTCGGACACGCTAAACTGCTTGCTTTGCATCCAGCCGATTAAACCAATCCCCGCGAATGAACCCAGGAATGTCCAGATATGTTCTTTATAATCAATAAGGGTTTCTTTGTAAAATATAAACTTCGCGGTTCGGGCGTGCCTTCTCAGGTGTTTTTTCATGAGTTTTGTAAATAGCTGTTTTAGCTGGGTCTTATAATGTTATTCGTTTGTTGTTAATTAATTTGCGATCAGTATCGCGGTTCAGGGATGGTGATTTGCGTGTTGGATAGTTCGTCATCTACCCGTATTTCGCAAGCCAGCACCGGTCGGGAGATTGAAGTATATTTATTGCCAATAGTAACTAAACAGGTGCCGCAACTCCCCATGCCACAACATAAACCAAAACCGGGAATTGCCAAACGGGCGGAAATGAGGGTCATCAGGCTGCTGTATTCATTGGTGTAAGTGCTTATGGGGTGATATTCGCCTTTATAAATAAGCGTTAACAGTATGTTGTTCTTATCAGCAGGCATAACAGTTTAATTAATATTCGGCTTTTGAGATCAATTGTAGCAATTCATGCTCATTTTTAATCGTCATGCTTTTTCCCGAAACCGTTATGATATTATCTGCTACCAGGTCATTAATGGTCCGGAATAAAGATTCATAAGCCGCGCCTGAAAATGAGGCGAGATCCTGCCTGGCCAGTTCAATATCAATAAACCCTTCAGCGTTAACCCCGAACTGATTTTTTAGCGTGATAATGGCCTGTGCCACACGCGCCTTTACCGGCATATGTACTAAATTGCGCATCCTTTTTTCGGAGTTCTGTAATTCGCCTGCAAAAAACCGCATCAGCTTTATGGCAAAAGCGTTATTTATTTTCAGGGATGATTCAAAAAAATCCATCGGGAGATAGCAAACAGTTGCTGTTTCGAGGGCAGTGGCTGATACGGGATAAATATTATTGCCCTCTAAGCCAAGATGACCCAATATGTCGCCTTTTTGGGCAAACCTGATAATGAGTTCTTTTTCGTTATCCCATTTTTTATGCACTTTGATACGCCCTTCATACACAAAATAGATCCCCGTTACCGGGTCACCTTCTTTAAAAATTTCCTGCCCTCTTTTTATAAGCAGGTTCTTCTTATTTGCTTCGATGGCAGGCTTCCAGTCGGGCAGGCAGGTGGTGCATAAAAAGCAGGTGTTAAGATCGCAGAGGTGTTGGTTTTTTATCATCCAGGAATTATTAAACTGATAGCAGAATTCTTACATAAATAAACGCTGTCTTCAGCTATTTGTAATTGTAAGTTGATTGTTTAAGTCATGTAATAATTGCAATATTAAATAAAATATCAATAAAAACATTGCGTGTGCAATATAAATTGTCGAAAAATGACTAAAAATATCAAGGAAAGTATATATTTGCAATAATTTAAGGCCATGAAAAATGATCCGGACAATCATCATATCAGCCACTAATAAACAGTGTACTCTATTTAGTATTTATGCGAAAGGCTATTATCCGCTTTCATTATTTTAAGTTAATTGTTGCATCAGCCATCGTTGCTTTGCTTTCGGTATTTTTAGCAGATTCTTTAAAGAAAGCAACAGGGTATTATGAAGATCATATTTTGCAAAGGGCCAGTAATTTTCCATTGTTGTTTGTTTTGCTTCCAACAATCGGTATTACTGCTATCTACTTTCTAAGAAAGTATTTATTTAAGGGCAAGGCAAATAAGGGTATTAAAGAAATATACCAAACCCTGGAGAACAGGCGTGATGAGTTACCCGCGTATAAGATCCCTTCGCATTATTTTAATGGGTTTTTAACTGTAATTTTTGGCGGCTCAACAGGTATTGAAGTATCTACAGTTGTAGCAACGGCGGCTATTGGTTCGGCTGCTCATAAAAGGAAATCAATTGCTAATATTTATAAAACGGAGCTGATATGTGCCGGAGTTGCCGCCGGGGTGGCCACCTTGTTTGGTAGCCCGCTGGCCGGGTTCCTGTTTGCTGTTGAAGTGATCGCCAAAAGGCTTACAAAAACAATATTCATTAGCTGTGCCTGTTCGGTTTTAATAGCCTGGGGATTTATGTTTCTCTTTGACCCAGGTAAGCTTTTTTCCTTTACAGTAACCAGCTGGAATTTCCGTGCAGTTCCGTATTTAATAGTATTGAGTATATTATCAGGTTTTGTAGCTGTATATTTTACGCAGATAGTGATCTTTCTTAAAGACAAGTTTGGGAAGATAAACAACAACTTTATAAGGGTAAATGCCGGTGCTGTTTTGGTTGGGCTATCCATATTGTGCCTGCCACAGTTATATGGCGATAGCTATCACGCTATCCCTGGCTTGTTAAACCAGATCCAGCACCAACCGTTTACCATAAATTTGGGGTTGCTGCTTTTAGCCATCGTGGTACTAAAGCCTGTTGTAGCATCGCTTACCTTAGGAGCGGGTGGCGATGGCGGCGTATTTGCCCCGAGCATTGTTTCGGGCGCGGTATTGGGGATGCTGTTTGCCGTAATGCTGAACCATTTTTTTCATACCCAGCTTATCGTTTTAAACTTCGCATTGATAGGTGCCGCATCTGCTTTGAGCGCGGCTATACATGCGCCTCTAACATCAGTGTTTTTAACCTGCAGTCTGGTGCCGGGCGGTTATGCGCTTTTTATACCCATATTTATAGCCTGTTTTATAGCTAAATATGCAGCACAGTTTATGTGCAGCTATACCGTATATAGTTATAAGGGTGCTTATAAAACTAAGCTTCAGCCATAAATATTACTGATCTTTTTTGATGCTGTTTAAGGCTTCATGAATATAGGTTAGGCCTTGCTCTGAAAAGTTAAGTGCAAGGGCAAACGGATGGCCGTGGCTATCCATTTTTAATAGCGACTTCCTCAGTATGTTCACCACTTTTTCGGGCGAATGTTTGGGGTAAAAGTCTTCATATTGAAATTCAAGAAACACTAAACAGAGTGCATTCTCCATGGTTTGCACATCAGCATCAACTTTTATCTTTTGTTTTAAAATGATCTGCCTTACGCGTGCAATTTGCTCATCATTATAGCCAACTTCCTGCATAATTGTTGATGCTTTTTCGGCATGAAACAAGGCCAGATCCTTGCGCCATTTTAAATAAGCTTCCCTTCCATCAGGGTAACTTTCACGTGGGATTTCCCACCGGCCAATGTGCTGGCTGCGCGATGCCAGTAAAAGTTCTTCATCTGCATCCGGGTTTAACTTTAGTACCCACTCATGCAGTTTCAACGCTAAAAAATATTCCTGCGGATAGGAGAGGCCATCCCAGGTAAATGTATGTGGGTCTTGTTTGTTATAGTCGTCAAATGCCTGAAATGCCTGGGCCAGTTTGGTCATAGTAAAAGCTTATTTTACCTATAAAATTATGAATTAATTTGGTTAATTATAAATGCTTAAATAAGGCAGAGAAGACTGCATCAAATCATAAAATATTAATAGCTTGCAACAAAAGGAGTTGTGGTATCAGCTGCTTTAAATTTGTAACCATGGTAATCCATATGAAGAAAATATTTACAACAATTATGCTCATACTGCTGGCGTACACTTCAAATGCGCAGCAGCAAGCAAATGCCAATATAAAAGGGGATGGGTATTATCTGAACCCAATTTTCCCCGGTGATTATCCTGACCCAAGCATATTGCGCGATGGCGATGATTATTACATAGTGCACTCATCTTTCGAGTATTATCCCGGTCTGTTGATCTGGCATTCAAAAGACCTGATCAATTGGACGCCGGTAACCCATGCTTTGCATAAGTATGTGGGTTCTGTTTGGGCTCCCTCACTGGTTAAATACAAGGATAAATATTACATCTATTTCCCGGCAGGCAAAACAAATTATGTGGTTACAGCCAATTCAATTAATGGCCCATGGAGCGACCCTATCGACCTGAAGATCGGCTACATCGATCCGGGGCATTTTACCGATGCCGAAGGTAAACGTTACCTGTATTTTAATAATGGCGGTTATGTGCCATTGGCTGATGACGGATTATCAATAACCGGTCCGCTTAAACAGGCTTACAGCGGTTGGGAAATACCGAGAGAATGGTCGATAGAATGTTTTTGTATGGAAGGACCTAAAATAACTAAGCGGGGCGATTATTATTACTTAACCGTTGCTGAAGGTGGAACGGCGGGGCCGGGAACAAGCCACATGGTGATCTCAGCACGTTCTAAATCGCCATTTGGCCCATGGGAAAATTCGCCTTATAACCCAATTATCCGGACTATGTATAATTCAGAAAAATGGTGGTCGAAAGGGCATGGAACTCCATTTGAGGGTCCGAATGGAAAATGGTGGATGGTTTTTCATGGGTACGAGAACGGCTATTACAATATGGGCCGCCAAACGCTGCTTGAACCAATTGAATGGACAAAGGATGGCTGGTATAAAACGCCCGCTAATATAAAAACAGATGTGCCGATCCTGAGGCCGCTAAAAAGTACGTCAAAGGCTGGATTTTCGTTAAGCGATAGCTTCGCGGGTAGTGAATTAAAACCGCAATGGCAGTTTTTCGAGGAGTATGACACCAGCAGATTTCACATGGTTAATAAAAGTTTGGTGATCAAGGGCAAAGGTCATTCCGTGGGCGATTGTTCCCCACTGCTTTGCATCCCTTCCGGTCATTCCTACATAGCACAGGTGGAGTTGTTTATTGATGGTGATGCTGCCGGTGGGATAGTGCTTTTTTATAATGACAAATATTATTCGGGGATTTTAGCCGATAAGGAAAATATACTCGCTAATCTGCGTGGATGGCAATTCCCAACCGAAAAATCTAAGATAAAACGCCACGTATTTCTTCGCCTGAAAAACATTAAAAATACAGTAGATATGTATTACAGTATAGATGGGCAGAAATGGGACAAAATAGAAAATTCTGTTGAGGTATCAGGTTATAATCATAACGTACTGAGTGGTTTTTTAAGTTTGCGGCTGGGGCTTTGCGCTATGGGCGATGGGGATGTTAAGTTTAAGAATTTCACCTACACACCTATAAAGTAATTGAACGGATAAAACCTTTAAAACGCTTCTCTTATATTTAAATAGATACCTGAGAAGCCATAACCCATTGCATAATCAGCAGTGATGTTGGTGCGGTCGGATTTATTCATTTTAATGCGGAGGCCTACACCGCCGCCGGGTGCCACGGTATTAAAAAGGCTTTGACTAACATAGGGCAACGGGTTACTGGCTGTGGTGCAATCAATAAAAGTAACGCCACCTAACAGATCATTCCTGGTGAGCCTGAACCGGAACTCCGTTTCGCCATACAGCATATTGTTGCCCCTAAACCGGCCCTGTATATATCCACGGCCGGATCTGTTATAAGTATCCCAGGTGATGGACGGCAGCTCTAAATAAGGCACATGACCGGATAGTACGTTTGTTCCCCAAAACCAAAAGGCTATCAGATTTCGCGGGATATCTTTATTTACGTTGATATAGGTACGGTATTCGTAATAAAGCATAGTGCTGTTTTTTGAGCTGCCTAAAAATGTTGGGTTTACCCGGTAACTCACGTTTAAATAGTAGCCGCTATATGGGTTTATAGGGTTGTCGCGGCTATCGTGCATAATTACGGCAGCTAAACCGTCAGTAGAGTACTTGGTGGTGTTAAAGCCATAGGTTTTTGAATACAGATAGTGAGAGGTTATATGCACCGGTGAATCAAGCTGCAGGGATTCATCCTGTATCTTAAAGTTATGATCTATCATTACGGCTGCGCCGGCATACCAATGCTGGTCGTTTACTTTTCTCAAAAAGGTTTCATATAATCTTATGTAATTGTACTTCAACGGCTGCTCCAAACTGCCATGGGTGGTTACACTCAGTCCGTTTAAACTAAAGGTGAAAGGTTGGTTATTTAAGCCGTATATACCCAGGCCATAGGTAGGCTGGGTGAAGAACAATAAACGGTTATCGCCTGATATATACCATTTATTTTGAGATGTGTAAAGGTCATACCTGAAGGATGTAATGATCTGGTCTTTGGTTGTGATGGAGGCATTTAATAAGGCGGTAGTAAGTTTTGTTGTTGTGGGATCGCCCATGTATTTGGTAACACTTACGGCTGCTCCCAGCACAACCCCGTTTGACGGACTATAACCCAAAACAGGTAAAAAAGAGAAGTTACTTTTGCCTGTTCGGGGAGTATCTATGGGTTTGGCAGGTTTCTTTGTTAATTTTCGGAGTACATCAAAAATATCTATGCCAGAAGTTAAATGCAGGGTATCCTGAGTTTGCTTAACTTCCTGGGCATAACAATTATCTGCAATTGTAATAATGGCTGTAATTAATATAACAGATCGCAGTACATAAAAAACCTTCTGAATTGAATTCATGTTTTGGAATTAATACGCCATAAATGTGGTAAGTAAGAATTGACGGTTTATTTAATATTGTTAAAGTTATGCTGATTAAATAAGCAGGGAAAACAATACATGTTCCACATTCCAAAATGGAACGATAGCGATGATGGCGGTTTCTGCACCTTGCAGGGATTGGTTTGGTTGTTTAGGCTTTTTAAATAGATCCAGGCAGGTTACAGTAAATAAATTTTACTTGCCGTGCAATGCTATATTACGTGTGTGTCCGTAACTATCGGTAATACTAATTGCCGACATGGTATCATCTGTCTCAATAAATCTACCGGATTGAGATAGAAAGGAATCGCCATAATAAAACTCTTTTTTAAGGGTTTTGCCATTTTTGTAGGTTATGATGGCATAGCTATCCATAGGTCCTATTTTAACAGGGCGTACATTTTGTTTAAGCTCAAAAATTTTTAGCGGGCCTTTGTTCTGACTGGCAGCAAGCAGGTATTTTTGATTCGCACTCACCAGTTTAACCAGCGCCTTAGCATTGCCGGGTATGTATATGCCGCTTTGCAAAATGCTCAGGGGTTTAAAGTTGCCTTTACCATCGCCTGCTAACATTAAACCGTTAAAGGCATCGTAACGGCCCATAGTCAGTTCGGTGCCGTAATCATTGCCGCTCAAAATAATGTCGGGGTTGCCATCGCCATTAAAATCATCAATACACATGCCCGATAGTTGCGAGAACTGTGCCTCCAGCGGCAAGGGGATCATGGTGAATTTACCCTTACCATCATTACGCAAGTAAACCGATTGCAGCATATTGGCTTTAAGCCTGACAGCGCCTTTACGCATATCTGGTGTTATCACCTCATCCATAGTGGCGATGGCAAATGATTTATAATTCTGGAATTTTACCCGCATACCCAGCATCTGCTTAACCACATCATCGCGGGTGTGCAGCGGGAACTCCTGCATTTTACCATCCACATCTTTCAGAAATATAGATGGGAAGGCATCGTAGCTTCCATTGTTATCAAAATCTTTAGCGGTTATGTAAACCGGGTATTTGTCGCTTGCTTTAAACAGGGTATTTACCCCAACGTTTCCGACTATATAATCCATTTTGCCGCTGTGCCTGAAATCGCCTGCTGCAATGGTGTTCCACCAACCAAGTTTATTTCCGATACCGGTATTTGCTGTTACATTTTTAAATACGCCGTGGTCATTTTTTAGGAAGGTTACCGGCATCCATTCACCTGCCAAAATCAGGTCGGGCCAGCCATCGTTATCGAAATCGGTGAACAGCGCATCGCTAATCAGCCCTATATTTTTCAGGTCTTTTGCTACTGATGAGGTTACATCGGTGAATTTTACCTGCCCGTTCCTGCTATCGTTACGCAATATTATACTCGATACCGGTTTAGGGTAATGCCACGGATCAACCCTGCCTGATACAAACAGATCGAGCTTTCCATCTTTATTGTAATCCACCGCCCTTACACAAAGTTTGCTGGTATAGTTTTGGGGCAGCGCACCTGCAGCTTCAGTAAAGTTGCCTTTGCCATCGTTAATATAAAGCTTATCCTGGTAAAAAGGTGAGCCCGATGGATTGGCGTAACCACCGCTTGCGATATACAGATCGAGCTTGCCATCGCCATTGGCATCAAATAAAAGCAGGCCCTCATCCTTAATGTTTTTATAGGGATTGCTGCTGCCTGAAGGCAATAAGAGCCGTTGAATAAACTTACCATCCCGTTGTTGGAAAAATATTTGTGCCGGGTAGCGCGATGTACCGCCTACCACAATATCGTCAAACCCATTACCATCCACATCGCCAACGGCTAAACCGGGCGAATATTCTGATAGTTTATGCGGCAATAACGTTTGGATATTAAAGTCGACAAAATCGCTGTCCTGGTTAGTATAGTTAACGCCCAGCATCTTAGTCACCTCGCGAAACAGAGATTGTTTATCAATTTCGGGTTGTTTGTTTGAGTAGGGGATTGACGCGTTTGCTATGTTAACAGTAAGTATACGGTCTGCCTTTACATTTGGTAATACCTGCTTTTTGCCATTTTGCCAGCGTATAACTACCGAATCGAGCACTATTATTTTTCCGAGACCGAAATGCGCTATATTTTGTATGGTTGATATATAGCCCCTGAACGGGTTATTCTCGTAAACCTGGTGCTTGCCATGGTCGTAATAGATGTCAGCAAAAGCACCTATGCCAGCCCTGTTTTGCGCGCCACCCTGAAATTTGATGTGTAGATAATGCGAGTTATCCTTATTTTTTTCGCGCAGGGTGTTTTTGTAAATCATTGCCTCGTCATTAATACGATTGATGATCACATCCATATCGCCATCATTATCCAGATCGGCATATACCGCGCCGTTGGAGAAATCAGGTGTGTCAAAACCCCAACTGGCGGTTACATCCTCAAACTGTAGGTGCCCATTATTTCTGAAAGCGAAGTTCGGGATTTTCACTATTGGTATCTGGTCCAGAATCTTCAATTTACTCTCTGTAAAATAAGATTGCGCCCTGAAATTCATAAAATCATGATCGGCAACATCTCTGGGATAGCCGGTGGTAATAATCAGGTCGCGGTAGCCATCATTGTCAAAATCAGTAAGCAGCGGGCACCAGCTCCAGTCGGTTTGAGCGATGTTACTTAAAAACGAGATCTCGCTGAACGCAGGATCACCGATGGAGTCATTTTGCCCTACACGCGGCCCCTGGTTAAGTTGTAACGTATTACGCGCAAACTGGTACTGATGGCCATTATGATTGAAGTTTTTGTAGTACGAGTAATTGTCGGTCCCCATGAACATTTTGTTGCGAAAATTATTAGGCGGATTCATATCCAGCTCAACAATATCGGCAAGGCCATCGTTATTAATGTCCTCAATATCCTGCCCCATGGCGTTTAAGGATGTATGCTTGAAATATTCGTTTGATCGATCAGTAAACGTACCGTCGTGATTATTGATGAACAGGATATTGTTAGGTAAAAAATCATTGGTGATGTAAATATCCTTCCAGCCATCACGGTTAATATCAACAATGGTGGCAGCATGGCCGAAACCTTCTTTAAGTATGCCTGCCTGTTTCGATACATCGTGAAAAACCGGGTGCTTTAAAACCGGATCCCAATCATTACGGAAAAGCCTTCCCGAGCCTTTAATTTCATTTTTCTTGCTCGCTCTGAACAAACTGGTACCAACTGGGTCGGCTTCATTAACGGTGAGGTACATGTCAAGGTCGCCATCGTTATCGTAATCAAAAAACGTAGCCATGGTTGATTGCACGTTTATAGCAAGGCCGTATTCGGCAGCCATTTCCTTAAAGTGAGGCACCCCATTTTTATCAGGCCCCTGGTTTATGTACAGCAGGTTGCGCCTTTTTGTTGAATCATCCAATAAGGTATTGCATACGTAGATATCCGGCCAGCCATCGTTATTAATATCAACAACGGCAACGCCTCTTCCCCAGCCGCCTATGCCACCTACACCGGCTTCTGCGGTTACATCCTCAAACTTCATATTGCCTTTGTTGAGGTATAACCGGTTTGATACCTGGTTGCCCACAAAATAAATATCCTGTAGTCCGTCGCCATTAAAATCACCAACGCCAACACCACCACCGTTATAAATATTGATCTTATCAAGCGGGTTAATACTAAAGCTTTCGGTTATTTTATTGTTAAAGTCGATACCAGAGTAGGAGGATGATACTTGCTCAAATAACGTATCCTTTTTGCAAGAAGATAGTAGTGCTGGGAAAAGGATACATAAAAGAATAAGAATATTCTTCATTTGGGGCTGATCAATTTAATAGGGTAAAAATAGAAAAGTAATTGGCAAAAGAATTACTATGGCTATTAAAAGTGTAAGCCTTATTATCATTAATTGATAACAAGGCTTACACTAATTCTTTTCGGGATTAAAATTTAACAGAGATGCCCACATTCACTACATAATCAGCAAAAGCGGCATCGCCATGGGCATAAACACCGGTAAGCTCGGTTTGGCGAACATCAGGTACGCTTTGTGTACGGTCGCGGATAATAGCGATAGGCACATAGGCATATAAGGCGATATTTTTAAAGCTGTAAGTTATACCGGGTTCAGCAGCTATAATATAACCCGGCCTTCTGAAACCATCGCTACCGCCTATAAGGTCATGTACCGGTAAGCAATCATCGCGCATGCCTAATGAGAAATTGAACTTATGCACGGCCAGGCTTGCTCCAAAGCGGATCAGGTACTGATCGGGTACGCTCTCCACATCGCTGGTAACAGCA
>JAMFSA010000160.1 GCA_026225055.1 Mucilaginibacter xinganensis
ACCATTGAACTTTTAACTACTTTAAAAAACGCCTCAACGGTTTCTTGTACGTCAACTTTCTCTATGCCTGTTTTAGTTGAGATTTCAGTTATAATTTCTGCCTTAGTCATATCTGATTTTCTTTTTTTAATTATATAAATACTTAACTGTTTTGGGGTTGCAAAAGTATCTCTTTATAACCAAAGATTGAAATAATTAATACGTTTTTTTTATTCGTTAACAAAAACAGGTGTAAATCTTACATTAAATAAGCAAAACCATGCTTATCATCCTACTTTTGTTACACATGAATTTCTCTGACGAACTGGTACAATGGTACATACAAAACAAGCGCGACCTGCCCTGGCGCAACACTAATAACGCGTATATTATATGGTTGTCTGAAATTATTTTGCAGCAAACGCGTGTTGAACAGGGCCTGCCTTACTTTAACCGCTTTGTTGAACAATACCCCGATGTAAGCAGTTTCGCAGCCGCACATGAAGATGATATTTTAAAGCTGTGGCAGGGCCTAGGTTATTACTCGCGCGGGCGTAACATGCTTAAAACAGCACAACTGGTTAATGAACTTTATAACGGTAAGTTCCCTGAAAAATATGACGAGCTTATAAAACTGAAAGGCATTGGCGAATATACCGCCGCGGCCATATCCTCATTCTCCGCAAATGAAGCAAAGGCCGTAGTGGATGGTAATGTTTACCGGGTTTTGGCCCGATATTTTGGTATTGATGAGCCGATAAACAGCACCAAAGGCAAAAAAACATTCCAGCAAATGGCCGATGAACTGCTTAACCAGGAGCAACCTGGCCTGCATAACCAGGCCATGATGGAGTTTGGAGCCATGTTGTGCAAACCTAAAAACCCGGCTTGCGGAACCTGCCCGGTGAGGACGGGGTGCTTCGCTTTTATTCATAACACCACTACTACTTTACCCGTAAAATTAAATAAGTTAAAAATTCGTGAAAGGTATCTTAACTATTTCTTAATAGTTGACGGCGATACACTCCTAATGAACAAGCGCGACGAAAAAGATATATGGGCAAATATGTACGACCTCCCCATGATCGAAACGCCGTCTTTGATCTCTGAAACCGATCTTATCAACTTACCCCAACTAAATGATCATTTTGGAAAAAGAATTAAAACACTCGATATATCGCCCGTTTACAAACATATACTTACCCACCAGCGCCTGTACGTACGCTTTATAACCATACAGCCCGAACAAGTTAATTTAAGTCCAAACTGGTTTTTTACCGACATAGAAAATTTACAAAAATTGGCAATGCCAAAAATCATTTTTATATTTATAAAAAAAATTTTTAATTTGTAGTACAATTTTTTGTCTATTTAAAATATGTCTGGTATAAATAAAGTGATCCTTGTAGGTCATTTGGGTAAAGATCCCGAAGTGCGTTACCTGGAAGGAGGAGTATCTGTAACGAGTTTTCCATTGGCCACTTCCGAAACTTTTAACAAGGATGGACGAAAAGTAGAACAAACCGAATGGCACAACATAGTAATGTGGCGGGGCCTGGCCGATGTAGCGGTTAAATTTCTGCAAAAAGGCAAACTCGTATACATTGAGGGGAAATTAAGGACCCGCTCATTTGAAGATAAGGAAGGCATTAAAAAATATACCACCGAAGTAGTAGCCGAGAATTTCACCCTGCTGGGTCGCAAAAGCGATTTTGAAACAGAAAGCATCGCCAAGCCGTACAAAGCAGGTGAAGATGATGTATTAGAAAGCCTGAATGGGGACGATATTAAATTCTGACCAATTATAAACCTAAATAGCGAAGCCTTCCTGTTAATTCAGGAGGGCTTTATTTTTGTCCGTTTTCCTGATAATTTATAAATTAAATATTATCGATAAATTTTTTGCCTTAAATTAGTTGCAGTTAATAAATAGTATGGAGCATAAACCTATATTTATTTATTAGCCCAACGCCTATGTTTAGTTTGATAAAAAAGTTATTGCTGCTGCTTATAGTATGCGGTATTAGATTACCTGCTGCCAACGCGCAGAATATTGACCGGAGCAAATTTATTACCGATAGCCTGCAAACTTATATCAGCCGCGCATTAACTAACTGGCGTATTCCCGGCGCAGCAGTTTGCATTGTAAAAGATGGTAAAATAGTGCTTATGAAGGGCTACGGTGTTAAAGAGCTTGGCCTTACTGAAGCGGTTGACGAAAATACCCTGTTTATGATCGGCAGCAACACCAAAGCTTTTACAGCTACCATACTGGCTATGCTGCAAGCCAATGGCAAACTTAATCTTGACGACAAGATAACAAAATACATCCCCTCGTTTAAACTGGATAACAAACCCGCAGGCGACATGGTTACTATCCGCGACCTGTTGTGCCACCGCATAGGCTTCCAGACCTTCCAGGGCGATTTTACTTTCTATAACACTAATCTTACCCGCGAGGATATTATCAGCAAGATGGCGCTTGTAAAGGCCACCTATCCCTTCAGGAGCAAATGGGGATACACCAACTCGGCGTTCTTAACCGCAGGCCAGGTGATCCCGGCTGTAACCGGTAAATCGTGGGAGGCTTATATAAAGGATTATATTTTCGCCCCGCTGGGTATGGGTAATACCCTCGCATTAAGCAAAAACCTGCCAACAGCCCTAAACCGTACTGTACCACATACCATTGTTGATGGTCGGCTAACCGCTATCCCCTATGATCAGATAGATGGCCTTGCCCCTGCAGGCAGCATTAGCTCAAGCATAAATGATATGAGCAAATGGGTGCTTTGCCTGCTTAATAATGGCAAGGTAGGCAATAGGCAGGTGATACCTTTAGCCGCTATACAAGCTACCCGCGAACCGCAGGATATCGTCAAAAGCGTACACCATTTAAACGGCATGGAAGATTATGAGTTGTATGGTTTAGGATGGTTCCTGGAAGATTATGCCGGGCACAGGATAGTGATGCATACCGGCGGTGTTGGTGGCTATGTGTCGTCAGTAACATTAGTTCCGCAGGAGCATTTGGGGATAATCGTGTTAACCAATACCGACCAGAACAGGCTTTATGACGCCCTGAAATGGGAGATTATGGATGCCTATTTTAAAATGCCCTACCGAAATTACAGCGATAACTTTTTAAAAACATTTAAAGATGATCTTGATGCCGCCCAGCAACTCGACCACCGGCGTAAGGACACTGTAGCCCTGTTACACCCACCAGCATTGCCAGCAACGGCCTATCTGGGTAAATACACTAACGAGCTTTACGGCAACATGGCAATCACAGCCGGTGAGGGTAATGACCTGGAGATGCGCTTTGAGCATCACCCCAAAATGTACGCCCACCTGATGCCCCTGGGCGGCAACCGTTTCTACGTAGTTTTCTCCGATCCAGAACTGGGCAAGGCTGTGTTTCCATTCTCTGTACAAAATGGTACAGTAACCGGTGTTAGGGTTAAGGTTGATGACGATGTGGAGTATAATCCGTATGATTTTAAGAAGGTAGAGTGATGTCAAGATTTGTTCTGTGTGCGCAATTGCGGGCGACAGCGTGGTAATCACCTACTGTACAGAGCAGTATGCTTATCGCAGACTTGTCTTGTGAAGCCGCTCATTGCCGCTAAGGCTTAGTCCTTTTGTCTTCGCCACAAAAGGACCAAAAAGGTTAGTCAGTAGAAATGCTGATTTACAGCGCAAGGCCTTTGCGCTGCAAATCAGGCAAAACCTGGGCTGCTATATTTTTACCCTGCTGTCGCTACGCGATTTTGCCTTTGCCCTTCTGTAAAAATCTGCTATGCCCTGCCACTGCACAAGGCCACCATCGTTTTGCCTGATTTCACCCGAAGCTTTTCTACTGACGGAGAAAGAAAAAATAAATCTCTCATCCATGTCATTGCGATCTGCTGGAAGCCGAGTGGCAACCTCGTCGCTTGCTGATTGAACGCGACAAGGTTGCTTCGTCGTTCCTCCTCGCAATGACATATTTGATAAATCTGTTGTTTTAAAGAGCGTGGGCTTTGACAATAAGGGCGGGCCAGCGTAGAGGCGGGAATGACGGTTTATCTTTTTGTGTGATGTGAGAATACGAAGTATTCGAACAGCGAAAAAAGCGTAAAGAACCGGCAGGGAGCGCGGAAGCATCCTTGTTGTCTTGATTTTTTTGGTTACTTTTTGTATCAAGACAAAAAGTGACTTCTTAGCGAAAAGCGATACCATGCGAGAGGTATTCGGTTATGCATATTCGCCTATATAGTTCCTCGCAACGAGAAGTGGTAAGTATTTACTCTCTAACCATTTTCTCCAACGCATCAATCCAGGTTGGCGAATCGTTAAGGCTTTCTACTAACTGCACATGCTCGCCGCCTAAGGCTTTAAACTCATCGCCGTATTCTTTGGTTACTTCAAATACAGTTTCGAGGCAATCGGCAACAAAGGCCGGGCAAAATACCAGCAGCCGTTTTTTACCTTCGTTAGCTAGCTTGGCTACTATTTCGCTGGTATAAGGCTGTACCCATGGGTCGTTGCCTAAGCGGGATTGAAAACAAATGGTATATTTTTCCTTCGGGATATTTAATTTCTGGGCGATCAGTTTCGCGGTATGGTGCGATTGCGCCGAGTAGCAGAATTTATTGGTATCGTTAAGCGTTTCGCAACAACCATCAACCTTAAGGCAATAGCTGTGCGTATGGTCTGATTTTATTAGTTGTCTTTGCGGTAAACCATGAAAGCTAAACAAGATATGATCATAACTTTCAGGATTGTATTTCTGTGCGTTGTTGGCAAAGGTTTCAATCATCAGCTCATTATCATGAAATGAATTAATGAAGGAAATATTGGGAGATGTAGGCCATTTACCCACCATGTCCATAATTTTTTCATACACCGAACCTGTACTTGCCGATGCATATTGCGGAAACATCGGGATTACCTGTATATCCTGCACCAAAGCATCTTTTAATCTTGTTAATGCTGATTCTATCGACGGGCTTTGATAACGCATAGCCAGTTCAACCTGATACTCCTCGCCTAAGCGATCTTGTAGTAACTGCCGTTGTAGTTTACTGTAATGCAAAAGTGGCGAGCCGGTTTTTTCATCCCAGATCTGCTGATAAAGTTTGGCTGATTTCGGTCCGCGGGTAGGGACGATAAGGCCTTTGACCAATAGGGTACGTAAAACAGGGTTTACATCAATTACCCTCGGGTCCATTAAAAATTCTCTGAGGTATTTGCGCACATCCGCGGTTGAAGGACTATCAGGCGTACCTAAATTGACCAGTAAAACTCCCTTTTTACTCATAATGAATAGCAAAAGTAATAAAATTTCCGCAAGCCACATAAGCCCCTTAGCCACATAAAGGGGGAGTTTTACAAAGCCATGAGATAATTAAGCCTGCATATTATAGTTCCCCCTTTAGGGGGTTAGGGGGCTGTACCTTGTGAAGTTTCCACCACGGTGTTCCTGGCGAATCATGATGCTCATAATGATAACCGAAAAAGTAACACGACAAAAATGCCAGCACATGATTACGTGATTGGCTGCGTGCCTGGTGCTTGTTATCATGCTCGCCTTTATGCGGCAAATAGGTGCCGAAATAAAATAATTGAACTGTACTCAGCAATGATGGTGCTACCCAAAACAGTAGCAAGTTTGGCTGAGGGATCCAGATCTTGAGTATATTGAATATTATTGCCATCACCACAATTTGCCATATAGATAAATAATTGCGGATAAACCGCACATACCATTGAACGAAATTGCCCTCATGATAATCCGGATCATCCTCAGTATGAACATGGCTATGATGCTGGTGGTGTTTGGTATACAATTTAGGGTACCAGAACGAGGCGTAAAGTAAGGTGCAGGTATAACCCACCAAATTATTCAATGTTTTGTTTGATGAAACGGTACCGTGCATAGCATCATGCGCGGTGATAAATAGACCAGTATACAGGTGCATCTGCACTAAAACAAACAGGTATAGCAAAGGATTGGCAAAGTTTACCTGCCAGCCCATCAATAATATAATTGAGGCCGCCCAAGTACCCATAACCAGCAGGGCAACTAATAAACCAATGTTTGATGGCTGTTTTTGCATAGATATATAAACAAACACAGATGGGTGATTTTAGTTCTTCACCCTGATGCCTGCTTTGTTGATATAGAACCATTTGTTACTTATCCATACGGTATGTTCCTTATCGGGTATAGTTTTACAATCGTCGCTAACTTTTGCCACACCATTTTTAAATGGGAACGCACAACCATATCGGGGTTGAATTTTAATAGCAAAGCTTGCAGAATCAACATATCCGATTTTTCCGTCTTTTAAAATCCTGAAAAGCCCCTCAGACGTGTAATCGGGTCCGTTATCAAATGGGAAAATGGTATATAACACCTTTTCATGTCTGTCAATTGCTACGAAACCTATTTTGGGTTTTAAAACAATCGCATACTTTTTAAAGGTATCAGTAAAACACATGTTATATTTCCCAAAAGGGATCACTGTTTTTCCTTTTGAATCAACATAGGCATACTGGCCTTTTGAGTTGGTTTTTAAGAAAAGATAATCTTTTGAACTGTTGAAGCTAAGGAGAAATAGAAGCAATGGAATAAATAGCTTCATTTTCACGAGCCTAAAAATTTTCCAGTTCCGCTTTTACCTCCTGCATCAGCCACATGGGGGTTGATGTCGCACCAGCTATGCCTACTTTATCGCCTGGGGCAAATAATGCTTTATCAAGCTCGCTGGCTGATGATATAAAATAGGTGTTAGGGTTATTTTTAAGGCATACCTCATACAGCACCTTGCCGTTTGATGATTTACGGCCGGATACAAAAATGATCTTATCAAACTGAGCAACAAACTTAGGCAGGTCCTTATCCCGGTTGGATACCTGGCGGCAGATAGTATCATTTGCCTTAAGATCGTAACCGCGCGCGAGCAGTTCATCCTTCACACTGTAAAACTTAGCCATACTCTTGGTTGTCTGGCTGTAAAGGGTGATGTTATGCGGTAGCTCCACATTATCCAGTTCGGCAATATCCTGGAAAACGAGTGCCTCGCCGTTGGTTTGGCCTTCTAAGCCAATTACCTCGGCATGGCCGTGCTTACCGAAGATGAGGATCTTTTCGTTAGCGTCGTATGAATTTTTGATACGGTTCTGCAGCTTTAAAACCACAGGGCATGATGCATCAATAAGGGTAATATTATTTTCTAACGCGGTACGATAGGTATCAGGAGCCTCGCCATGCGCACGGATGAGTACCTTTTCGTTTTTAAGATCTTTAAGCGCGTCATGTTCAATAATGCGCAGGCCTTTGGCTTTCAGACGTTCAACCTCTTCATCATTATGCACTATATCGCCCAGGCAATACAGGTAGCCGTCATCAGCCAGAATTTCTTCGGCCATATCAATAGCGTAAACCACTCCAAAGCAAAAGCCCGAATCCTGGTCTATGGTAACCTGTAGATTATACTCTCCCATTGTGCTGCAAATTTACGGTAAAAAATTAAACAAATGCATTCACGTAGAGACGCAATATTTTGCGTCCTCTGCTTTGTGGTTCTCTGTCAAAATCTTTGTGATCTCTGTGGTAGAATCAACCCCAAAGTGCGCTGAGGTTTTCACAAAGAGCACTGAGACTATTATTTAAATATTCGCCGGGAGACGCAAAATATTGCGTCTCTACAAAACGAAATACAACACAGCAAAAAACAAAACCTGTATCAACAAAAACACTGGCGCAACTACGCTTTGCTTCTTAAAACCGGATTTTTCAAATGCAAACAGCATTACTGCGCTCAACAGAAACCAGCCGGCGTAATTGCTTAGTGGAATGGTATTATTTGCCCAATGCCAGTAATCCAATTTTACGGCAACGGGTTCTATCAGCAGATCCAGCAAAACCAAAATAATCGCGCCGGTTATTACGCGACTAAAAACATTCCTGATCCTCAATTGCTGCATCAGCACACCGCATGAATAAATCAACAAAAACCAGTTTACGCCGATAATTAAGGGGATGTCATAAAATTTCAATCCCAGGGTTTCGCCGTAGCTGTAATTACCGAATAACCAGTTTTTGTGTACGCCTATCCATTCTGCAACGTACCCTACTATAAATACAAACAGTGCAAGTAGTAATATGCGATAATCCAACGGGCGGTGACTGGCAATGATCACGATCAGCATCAATAATATATGCCATGGTACCAATTGCAAAAAAAGAGGCCGAAAAGATGGCATCGACAGGCCGATAAGCCCCACCGTATGAAAAAGCACAATAATTATAATGAGCGTTAGTTGTGCGCTTTTCGTTGATTCGTATGGTTTTGGTTTCAAATTTGGCGGCCCTTCCATACCGTGGTTTTAGTGAGGTATTTTTGTATGGCCACAAACGCTATCAGCATTAAGTTAACCATTTGCACCGGGTGTAGCAGCACATTGAGCCATGCATTCTGGCTCGCCGATAAGGAGATCATGATCCGGGTGAGGATAATCAGGCCCACCATAAATAATATCAGCTGAAAATTTAAGGTCATCAGTACGATCATCGGGCCCCCAATAATTACCACCAGGTAAATAAGCAGCCACATAATACTATAATTAAATGCCGCCAAAAAGTTTTTACTGAAGCCATTTACCGCATCGGTATAACCTTTATACATGCGGCAGCTGATCATGCCGTTTGCCAGCAACGCCTCGCCATTATATTTTGCAGCTTTTACAAGTTTCATGATCTCTACATCCTCAACCACTTTGTCTTTAGCCTGCTTATGCCATTCGTGCTGGCGGTAAAGTGCTGCATCAAACAACATAAACTGCCCGCTTGCCGCCGCTACCGAGCTGTTTTTAGTGAGATAAACCAGGCGCAGTGGTAACAAGTTTAATAATATAAAATGCATAAGCGGCACTACTATTTTTTCACCCAATGTATCCATTTGCTGGTTGGTAAACAAGCTTAATAAACCAAGCTTATACAGGTGCATACGGTGCACCGCGCTATTGATCAAACCATTATAAACCTGCTCATCAGCATCTAAAAACAAAAAATAATCACCTTTGGCTTGTTTAGCCAACTGGTGGCAGGCATAGTTTTTCCCCAGCCACTCGTACGGTAATTTTTTGCCTTTTATCACTTTAAAGTGTGGATGTTCAGCCGCGAAATCCGAACAAACCTGGTAGGTATTATCTGTTGAATCGTCATCCAATATAATAACTTCATAATAGTCGTAATCCTGTTTTTGTATAGATTGAAGCAGACTTAAAATATTCCCTTCCTCGTTACGCACAGGTATTAATATAGATACCTGCTCGGTATAAGCCTTTTTTATATGCGGCAGCTTTGGGTTTGATATAAAATTAAACAGCGACACCGTGAAACGCAGTACCATAAAAAAGAAAGTAATAAATATGGCTATGATCACTGTTCTATATCTATTTCAGTTTGTACCTGTTTTGCCCGGTCGTAATATTGCTGATAAGCGCTTTGCAATTCATTAATAGTTTTACCGGCAAAACTTTCACTGGCTGGTTTTAAATAAACGGTTGCTGTGGGCTTTTTGTGTTTAAAGTATTGCACAAATGCTGCGGCAAACACCAATTGAAAACTGCCCTGCGCTTGCTTTATTATCCGCATTACCCCTTTTTCAAAATTTATGTCATTTACAAAATTGGGATACAGCTTTCCTTGCGGGAATATTACCACCATGTTTTGCGGATCATTTAGCAGCTTTGCCGCGTAAGCCAGCGATACCAGCATATCCTTTGATCTTTTATTTATAGAAAAACCGCCAACATATCTAAAAAAAACATTCTTCCTGGCTGTTTCTTCCAATATCATAATGTACATCTTTTTCCTGAACAAAAGGGTATTCACACAATATAATATCAGACTATCCCAGAAACTATAATGATTGGCTATTAATAGTATGGATCTGTTTTTATCAGTTTCGATCTTATCGAACAGCAATTCATGAAAATGCCTGCCCACTATCCATTTTACATAATAGTGCATCATCCAAAATATAACAGGGTTCTTTTTGGGGTAGATCATATCCCTTACAGATTTATATGATCTACAATGGCTGCCGTAGCGCCGGTATGCTCCTGCACATACGTTGCCGCTTTTTGGCAAATGGTTTTGTAACGTTCCTGATCTTCCAGCAAATAGGCTACTGTACTTTTTAATTCAGCCTCATTATTGATGCTGTAGCCGGCTTGCAGGGCTACCAGTTCGTTGGCTTCCTTAAACCTGCTGTAGTTAGGGCCGAATATTACCGGTATTCCAAATGCTGCAGCCTCTAAGGTATTATGTATCCCCACGCCAAAACCACCGCCAATATAAGCCAGGTTGCCGTATTGGTAAAGCGATGACAACATACCAATATTATCAATGATGAGTGTTTGGTAATTGGTAAGCGGCAAATGATCTGTTGCCAGCTGCGAATATCTTACAACTGATTGTAGTGGCAAAAGGCTGATAAGTTTATCGATCTTCTCTTCGTTTATTTCGTGTGGAGCAAAAATAAATTTCCATCCAGTATAATCACGTACCAAAGCTGCCACTAAATTTTCATCATTGGGCCAGGTGCTGCCAGCGATAAAAACCTTGTGCCCATTTTTAAAATCGTTTATTTTTTTCAGCTCTTTCGGCTGCTGCGCGTTGGCCCAAACACGGTCGAAACGGGTGTCGCCGCTTACGGAAACACGTTCAATTCCGAGGCCTTTAAGCAGCGCTACCGAACCTTCATCCTGCACAAAAAACCAGGTTACAAAACTTAATATTTTGCGGTGCAGGCCGCCGTACCATTTAAAAAAAACTTGTTCAGGCCTGAAAATACCGGAGATGATATAAAGCGGTATCTTGCGCTTATTCAGCTCGTTAAAAAAGTGATACCAATATTCATATTTGGTAAATACAGCTATATCGGGCTGTATGGCATCAATAAAATGCCGGGCATTAGCGGCCGTATCAAGGGGCAGGTAATATACCGCATCCGCAAGCGGAGTGTTCTTCCTGATCTCGTAGCCCGAGGGTGAGAAAAATGTGATCACTATCTTTTTATCAGGGTACTTTTCGCGGTAATATTCCAGCACCGGCCGCCCCTGCTCAAACTCGCCAAGCGAAGCAAAGTGGAACCAGATACTTTGCTCATATTTTTTATAGCTTATATTTCTTCTGCCAGCAACCCAAAGCTTTGCTTTTTCGTTAAAAAGTGACACCGCTAGAACAGTATAATAGTATAATTGTAAAGCGATATTATATATTAGCAGCATTAACTATGAATTATTATCTTCGTCGGGATAAAAGTAATAACAATAAATCACAATAAACACTTATGAAAATAGCAGTAGTTGGGACCGGGTATGTTGGCCTGGTAACGGGAACATGTTTAGCCGAGACTGGCAACCAGGTAATCTGTGTTGACATTAATGAGCAAAAAGTAAAAATGATGCAGGCAGGCCAGTTACCGATATACGAACCGGGATTGGAAGTGCTTTTTAATAGAAACATCAACGAAAATCGTTTACAGTTCACAACCAACCTTGCCGAAGCTATTGAAGAAGCGAAGATCATCTTTTTGGCGCTGCCAACGCCTCCAGGCGGTGATGGCTCTGCAGATTTGAGCTATGTTTTGGGCGCTGCTAAAGACATTGCCAAACTGATAAAGGAGTACAAAGTGATTGTTACCAAATCAACCGTACCGGTAGGCACGGCAGATAAAGTAACCGCAGTGTTAAAAGAAAATACTACATTAGAATTCGCGGTAGTATCAAACCCCGAGTTTTTACGCGAAGGGGTTGCGGTGGATGACTTTATGAAACCCGACCGCGTGGTTGTAGGTACTACAGACGAACGTGCACGCAAACTGATGGCTGAGCTATACGGCCCATATGTGCGCCAGGGTAACCCTATTATTTTTATGGATGAACGCTCATCAGAGCTTACAAAATATGCGGCAAACTCTTTCCTTGCCACCAAAATTTCGTTTATGAATGAGGTAGCCAACCTGTGCGAATTGGTAGGCGCTGATGTGGATATGGTAAGAAGGGGTATCGGCTCTGACGATCGTATCGGCAAACGCTTCCTGTTTTCAGGCATCGGTTACGGCGGCAGCTGTTTCCCTAAGGATGTGCAGGCGCTGGAAAAATCAGCAGCGGAAAACAAATACGATTTTAAAATACTTAACGCGGTGATGGACGTAAACCAGATCCAGAAAAAAGTATTGGTTGAGAAAATGCGCGGTTATTACAAGGATGGATTAAAAGGCAAAAAATTCGCACTGTGGGGATTGGCTTTTAAACCTGATACCGACGATATTCGCGAAGCACCTGCTTTATACATTATTGAAGAATTGTTGAAGGATGGCGCTACCGTTGTAGCTTTCGACCCTGAAGGCATGCCGAACGTGAAGAAATTGTTGGGTGATAAGATCAGCTACTCTGAAAACCGTTATGACGCGCTTAATGACGCCGATGCATTATTGGTAGTAACTGAATGGCCAGTATTCCGCACGCCCGACTTTACTTTTATGAAAGAAAAGCTGAAAGCCCCTGTTATATTTGACGGACGTAATCTTTACGACCTGGACAGGATGAAAGAATATGGTTTCTATTATAACAGTATAGGCAGAAAAGTAATCGCATAATGGCAACAAGAAAAACAGTACTGATAACCGGCGCAGCCGGTTTCCTGGGCTCGCATCTGTGCGACAGGTTCATTAAGGAAGATTACAAGGTGATTGGTATGGATAACCTGATCACCGGCGACCTGAGGAATATAGAACATTTATTTAAGCTGGAGAATTTCGAGTTTTATAACCACGATGTTTCCAAATTTGTGCACCTGCCGGGTGAACTTGATTATATTCTGCACTTTGCATCACCGGCAAGCCCGATAGATTATTTAAAGATCCCGATCCAAACCCTAAAGGTAGGATCTCTGGGCACACACAACCTGTTAGGCCTGGCCCGTGCGAAAAAAGCCAGGATGTTGATCGCCTCCACATCAGAAGTATATGGCGACCCGAACGTAAACCCACAGCCCGAAGAATATTGGGGTAACGTAAACCCTGTAGGGCCACGCGGGGTATATGACGAAGCTAAACGTTTCCAGGAAGCTATAACTATGGCTTACCATACCTTCCACGGTTTAGAAACCCGGATAGTAAGGATATTTAATACTTATGGTCCACGTATGCGGCTGAACGACGGCCGCGTACTGCCAGCTTTCATCGGCCAGGCATTGAGGGGCGAACCGTTAACCATTTTTGGTGACGGATCACAAACACGCTCATTTTGCTATGTTGATGATTTAGTTGAAGGTATATACAGATTACTGCACAGCGACTACGCGCAACCAGTGAACATCGGTAACCCGGATGAGATCACCATCAGGCAGTTTGGCGAGGAGATCATCAAGCTTACCGGCACCGACCAAAAGCTGATCAGCCTGCCATTACCTACCGATGACCCTAAACAAAGGCGCCCGGATATTACCAAGGCTAAAGCTCTACTGGGCTGGGAGCCTAAAATATCGCGCAGCGAAGGATTGAAGATCACTTATGAATACTTCAAATCTCTGCCTGAAAAGGAAATACTACATAAAGATTTTACCTATTACAACAAATAAGCTATGGCTAAAATATTAGTGACCGGTGGTTTAGGGTTTATTGGTTCGCACACAGTTGTTGAACTGGTAAACGCAGGATATGAACCGGTAATTGTTGATAACTTATCAAATTCCTCTCCCAAAATATTAGATCAGCTTACAAAGATCATCGGTTTTAAACCTATTTTTTATAAAGTTGACCTTTGCGATGAGCACGCGGTAAAAAAACTGGCTGAAACCGAGCCCGATGTTGAGGGCATTATCCATTTTGCCGCTTTTAAAGCAGTAGGTGAATCAGTACATTTGCCATTAAAATATTACCGCAACAATTTTTATTCCATGCTTAATTTGCTGGATGCTTATGCTGGTAAACCCATCAACTTTGTATTCTCATCAAGTTGTACAGTATACGGTCAGCCTGATGTATTGCCGGTAACAGAAGATGCCCCTGTAAAAGCGGCGCAATCGCCATATGGCAACACCAAACAAATTGCCGAAGAAATACTGAAGGATATGATTGCTGCCGGTAGCGATTACAAAGTGGTATCATTAAGATACTTTAACCCGGTAGGCGCACATGAGTCGGCGTTAATTGGCGAACTGCCTATTGGAGTACCACAAAATTTAGTACCTTTCATAACCCAAACAGCTATTGGCAAACGCGAAAAATTAACCGTGTTTGGCAATAATTATGATACCCCCGATGGTAGCTGCGTGCGCGACTATATTCATGTGGTTGATTTGGCTAAAGCACACGTTGCAGCGCTTAAATTAATGGAAAAATCAGAATTTAAAGGTTACGATGTTTTCAATATTGGCACAGGTGATGGTAGCACGGTATTACAGATCATCAATGCGTTTGAGCGTGTTACCGGTGTAAAATTAAAATATGAAATAGGCCCAAGGCGTGATGGAGATGTAGAAAAGGTATGGGGCGATGTAACTAAATCGACAAATAAACTGCACTGGAAAACAGCGCTTAATATTGATGATATGATGGCCTCTGCCTGGGCCTGGGAGAAATATTTAGCTGAAACCCCTTTAGGCTGATAGTTGTTATAGGGCAGATTAAAGGATAGTAAATGTTTGGTTTATTTAAGAGTAAAAAGAAATTAAAGAAGCATATAACGTTCAACTATGAATCGATCATGGTTGATATGCATTCGCACGTTTTGCCGGGAATTGATGATGGTGCGCAAACTCCTGAAGAATCGGTCGTTCTGATCAAAAAAATGATGGAGCTGGGTATTAGCAAAATTATTGCTACGCCACACATAATGGCCGATTTCTACAAAAATACGCCTAAAACTATTGGCGACGCGCTTGAAATACTTCAGGCTGAGCTAAAAAAGGAAAACATCGTTATTGATATTGAAACGGCCGCCGAGCACTATTTTGATGAGTCGTTTGAAGGCCGTATAAACAGCGGCAATTTAATGACCATGGGGGATAATTACGTGCTTTTTGAATTTTCATTCATTAGCCTGCCTCCCAATTATATTGCCGTAATACAAAAGATGAAAGATTTAGGTTATAAACCTATACTGGCACATCCCGAAAGGTATTCATATATGAACCTGGAGCAATACAAGATGCTGCACGACTGGGGGTGCAACTTTCAATTAAACACTATATCATTAACCGGCTATTATGGCAAGGACGTTAAAGCAGCTGCCGAATTGCTGGTTGATAATGAATTAATTGACTTTATATCGAGCGATATGCACCACCCAAGGCATGCTGCCGCGTTTACCGATGCGCTGCGTACCACTTATATCGAAAAACTGCTGTTCGATTACCCGCTTAAAAATATAATGCTGAAGTAGAAAGAATCAAGAGTTAAGAGTCAGGAATCAAGATCTTTTTAAAAGCCTTTTTTGATTCTTATACCCTGGTTCCTGGTTCTATCCTATATCCTTTCTTGATTCTTAAATCTTGGCTCTTGAATCTACTTACTCGTATCTCAGTGCCTCTACAGGATCGAGTTTTGAGGCTTTTTTAGCGGGATAGAAACCCGATAAAAGACCGATTACGGTACAAACTATTAGTGCCACCACTATCCACAACCAGGGGATAACAAAGCTGCCTTTTGTTAACAGTACAATAAGATTCCCTATCAATATACCAAAAAACACACCGAGTATGCCGCCTATAAGGCATATTACTATAGCCTCAATTAAAAACTGCTTGCGTATAATGGCCGGGGTAGCGCCAATAGCTTTTCTTACACCTATTTCGCGGGTACGTTCAGTTACCGAAACCAGCATAATGTTCATTAAGCCTATTGATGCGCCAATAAGGGTTATAAAAGCGATTGCCATACCGCCGATAGTCATGCCTTGTATTTGCCCGGATAATTGTTTTTCGATGGAATCACTGCGGTTGATATTAAAGTTATTCTCATTTGATACCCGCAGGTCGCGTACATTTCTGAACAATGAGGTAGCCTCATCAATAGTAGCATTTACCGCTGTTGGGCTGTTTGCCATAATTGATATGCTGAACGTTGGGTTCGAAACCGTATCAATCTGTTTTGCTCTCAGCACAGGTATAATACAATTCCTATCGCCAGGGCCAATGTTCGATGAACCCTTTGTGGCAAATACGCCGATTATCCGGAAACGGGTACTACCTATAAATATAGATTGGTTTACCGGGTCGGCCGTTTTAAAGAAACGTTTCTTTATCTCGTCGCCAACAATCACCACGCTCTGCGCCTGGTCAAGCTCTGCTGATGAAAAGTTACGGCCCGATGCCAGCTTATAACCGCTAGTGAGTAAATAATTTTCGTTGCTTCCGCTGAAAGAAATATTGGGGTTACTCTTTTTGTTGCCATATTTTACAATCGCCGTGCCCGATAGATCGAGGTTAACGGCAACCAACGCGGGAAGCTTAAAAGTTTCCTTAAAACGGGTAGCCTGCTGATAGGTTATGGGTGGGAAAATTTTACGGTGTCCGCCATTACCAAAACCCAGGTCGGAGCCCCGGTTCTCAATAGTGAATGAGTTGGCCCCCAGACCTGCAAATGCCTCGGTAGTTTGCTGTTTAATGCCTTCTATTGCAGTTAAAATACCAACCAGCGCCATAATACCAATAGCAATAATTAAAGCCGTAAGCGCAGTGCGCAGCCTGTTCCCCTTTATAGAGTTTAGTGCTATGGCGATATTTTCTTTGTAGGTGGTTTTTACCGGCATGGTATCAATTTAAAAAACTTGCTGCTATGACTGTGTAGGGTAGCTGTTTGTTACAGTGAAGTTAGTGTTTATTTGCGGGATAATTATGTAATAGCGTTACTCAAATCGATACCACATTCTTTGCTAATTATCTTTGACGAACCTAAGTGACATGCTAAACTTAGCCGCATCGATACGTTCATTTGTTGAGCCCAGTATATCGCCATTGTCATCTTCTATGATAACATAATAACAATCAATACCGAAAAATGATGTCATCCACCCTCGTAAACGAAAGCTATTTTCCATAGCACCTTCTTGATACTCGCCTGTTGGAACAGCGTTGAAGCCGGATGTATTGTTTCCTGGGAATATCCAACCTGCTTTGGACATTAAGCTATGTAGTTTTGCAGAATCAATACCTGTACTTCCATCCAGCCCAGGATCTAGTTTATGAAAGTCAGCGCTCGATGGTATTCGCCAACCCGATGGAAGAACTATTGCATTGGCTTCAACTGCATTATAAAGTTTTCCATAAGATGGGATATTAACAGTACTGTCGTCATAATTATGACCGCCTGCGCCGTTATAATTCACTGTTGTCCATGTTTGGCCGTTAATTTTAACCGTGGGATAAGTAGTACCCTCAATGGTAACGGTGTTATCAGTAGTAACTTTAGGTTTCGCATCGTTACTCTTTGAGCATGATGCAAATAGTACAACTGCTGCTAAGAGTAGATTTAGCTGCTTCTTCATATTTAATGTGATAAGATTTATTGCGAAGATAGGTAGTGGGTTATTATTAATCAAGTCAATTAACCCCTACCTCAAAATCTCCTTAATATCATCAGCAGTAAGCGATTTTATAAAGCTTTCTTCGGTGGTGATCAATGCGCGTGACAGGCTCAGTTTACGCTGCTGCAATGCCAGTATCTTTTCTTCAACAGAATCCTTGGTGATGAATTTGTAGATGAAAACATTTTTGGTTTGGCCGATGCGGTGCGTGCGGTCGATGGCTTGTTGCTCAACTGCCGGGTTCCACCATGGGTCGAGGATGAACACGTAGTCGGCTTCGGTAAGGTTGAGGCCTACACCGCCTGCTTTTATGGAGATCAGGAATACCCGTGTTTTTTCATCTTCCTGAAAATGCTTTACAATGTCGCCGCGATTCTGTGTGCTGCCATCAAGGTAAGCGTATGGAATTTTCTCCTTATCGAAATGCTCCCTGTAGATAGCCAGCTGCTTTACAAACTGCGAAAATATAAGCACTTTGTGCCCGCCATCCAGCACGTTTGCCAGCGTATGTACCACGTTCTCAAATTTGCCCGAATCGCCCTCATATTCGCTATCTATCATGGATGGATGGTTAGCGATCTGCCTTAATTTTATCAGGCCCTGTAACACTTGTATCTGTGTTTTGGCATAGGTGCCATCTTCCAGGCTTTTTAGCAATTCGTTCCGGTATTCTGATTTTACCTTTTCGTATACCGATGATTGTTCTTCGCTCATCTGGCAATAGAGCAAGGTTTCTGTCTTTGGCGGTAGTTCAGTTGCCACCTGCTCCTTGGTACGGCGCAGTACAAAAGGTTTTATCAGTGCCTGTAATTTGTGGGCTTTATCCTCGTCCTTTTTCTTTTCAATAGGCGTTACAAACTCATTCTGAAAATACTGCTGTGTGCCTAACAGCCCGGGGTTAATGAACGACATCTGTGTCCACAAATCATTAACCGAGTTTTCAACCGGGGTACCGCTCAATATCAGTTTAAATCTCGATTTAAGCTGCCTTACGCATTGGTACGATTTAGATGACGGGTTCTTGATATTCTGACTCTCATCCAGGATCACATAATCAAAAAAGAAAGAAGTGAGCAGGTCGGTATCTATCCGGCTGATGCCATAAGTGGTGATGATCACATCGTAGTTACCAAATACCTCCGGCGATTTATAGCGCATGGTACCTGTATGCACCATCAGCCTTAGTTTTGGGGTAAACTTTTTAGCCTCGTTAAGCCAGTTATAAATAAGCGAGGTAGGCATGATGATAAGCGAAGTGCTCTTACTGCCTTCGGCTTCGGTATCTTCTTTATGCTTTTGCAGCAACGCCAGGGTTTGTATGGTTTTACCCAGCCCCATGTCATCTGCCAAACAACCGCCGAAGTGATAGTTCTTTAAAAAGTGGAACCAGTTATAGCCCGCTTTTTGGTACGGTCTTAAATTACCTTTAAAGTTTTGCGGCAATGCGATTTCTTCCAGAGTTTCAAAATCGGTTAGTTTTTGCAGCTTACGGGTCATGGTTACATCGGCCAGCTCGCTTTCGGCAAGGTCGTTTACCAGGCCAATATGGTGCCTGCGCAGTTTAATATCATCGCCGCCCTCGCTAAAATGCAGCAGGTTGCCGTATTGCGAGAACCATTTTTCAGGTATTACCGCTATCTCGCCCGATGGCAGCGTAAATTCCTTTTTATGGTTGAGGATATGATTCTTCAGCTGGATGAAAGGGATACGGTACGGGCCAAAATACACCACGGCATAAATATCAAACCAATCGTTATTCTCCTTAACTTCCAGATCGATGCGGGTTGAACCAAACACATAGCGCTTTTGGCCCTCGGGCTGCTCAATCACAAAGCCAAGTTCTGCAAGCGCGTCGTGGTGCAGGTTCAGCCATTCAAATACGGAGAATGAGTGATCGGTATCTTCATCGCTAACCGCGACTTCAAGATTTTGAAATAGTGTTGATACCGTTTTTAGGCCGAGCTTTTCCAGCTCGTACAGTTTATTCTTCTCCCAGCCTAATGAGCGTTTTATCCGGTGGAAAACAGGTATATCGCCCTCCAAATCCATCCGTACCGAAACATGCCTGCCATCGCCATAAGGAAAAATATAGCCCGAATATTTAAAATTAAGCTGCAATTGCGATGTGCCGCCCTCAATATATATTGGCTTTAAGATTGGCGTAGCCTCGTATTTTTCAGTGTTGATAACAAAGCCCTCGGCATATACGCTGTGTTTTTCTATCAACGGGGCAACAAATTTTTCGAAGTATGATCTTTCTGATGACCGCGGGATGGCTATATACCTTTTGTTAAGGAAAGGCAGCAACTTCTTGCCTTCAATCTCTTTATCAAAGTAGTACAGGGTATCATCAAGCAACATCCAGGCCGGGTGGTTACAAATGATCTCCGCGCCCTTGAACATAAATTCGATGCGCATGCCCTGGTATTTGATGGTTGGGAAATACCTGATCTCCACATCATCGCGCCTGAAATGAAACAATACCGATGCAGGTTCCTCAGCAATATGCAGCTTGCGCTCGGCAGGGTAGCCTTCCTTGCTCATGAGGTAAATCTGCTTATTACCCAGCATGCCCAAAGCTTCAGCCATGCGCTTTTCCATTTTCGGCCTTATGGCCTCAAATAGCTGCTCATTAAATATTTTGGTAAAAAACTCAAATGGGCGGATAGGCTTTTTATAGAATTTCTTGATCAGGTTACCCTGCTCTATTTCTTCCAGTATTTTAACCAGTTTCAGGTCTGTTTCATCAATACAATGAGCAAACTCTTTGGCTGTGTTGGAAAATAAGCGTTGGTGGGTGAGCGAAAATTCGCCGTTAGGATTAAGCTGAACAATGTGCGGTTCAATCACAAACGACAGGTATTCATGCTTAGCAATAGCATAAATTATCTGGCAAGGTTTTGAACTGTCAACTCGTAGCATCCTGTATAGGTAAAAAATTTATAGAAGCTACATCAACAAAAAATTCAAACGTAAACAGAATTTGCAGTAATTAAAAGTGTTTTGTGTTAAATAATTGTCAAGAACTAAATGAACCGGCATTGAGAAGCGGAATTTTTAAGATTAAATGGATTTACAGGCATAAGCTGTAATCCGCATGGGATCAATGCAGTCATTTTTTCTGATACAAACCTGTGTTGTTTATTGAGCTCTTTTAGCAAACTATATCGTATTTAAAGCTCCATAAAAATGTGCTACATCATTTAGGGTTTCAATTTATAATGTGCAACCCGTTAGCTTAAGGTTTTTAATGAAGGCGCTTTTATACTCCTTAAACTTGCATAATAAACCCCTGACAGAATTTGGCAGGTAGAACCATTCCAGTATTCACACCTTAAATAACAACCCACATGAAATTTCAGAAAAAACTAAAGCACTTAACAGGCATGCTGGCTGCTACTCTGTTAATGGTAATTAGCAGCGCTGCCACAGCACAGGATGCCGTAACTAAAGTAGCTAAAAACATGACCGATAGTTTAGCTTACCTGCAATTAACGCCAACGCAAACAACCAGCGCCCAGGCATTAAATACAACCGCGGCAACATCGCTGGTGCAAACAGCTAAAAAGGCAAAAACAGATACCAGCTTCAGAGGCAAGGCACTGGCACAACAGGTAATGGGTATAATGAAAACACGTAATGGCGGGCTGCAAAAATTATTAACGCCAGATCAGACAAAATTATACCAGGCACATAAAATATCGCAAATGGCCGATGTGCAAACCAAGATAATGACCGCGCAACTTAACCTTACCGACGCGCAGGTACCCCAGGTTTATGATGTGAACAAAAAAGCGACAGCCGACATGATGCAGGATGCGGCTAAGCTAAAAAACGCCAAAGGCAAGTTGGGTAAATTGAAATCGGCAAAGGCCGTAAAGGGCGACTCGAAGGATAAAGACAAGGATTTGAAAAAGATCCTGACGCCTGATCAGTACAGCATATACGAAAAACATGAGCAGGAAATGAAAGATGCCATTAAAGCTAAAATGAAAGAGAAAAAAGGATAATCGTTCTTTTTTATTGAATAGGATAACCCTTCAAACAATGATGTTTGGAGGGTTTTTGCTTTTTGTAGGTATCAGTTGGTGCAAATTAAAATCTGCAACCAATACACCTGTATCAAGTGGTATTACGCTGTTAAAAGCAATTAATATTGTATTGACGTTTACCATACGATAAATAAACATCTGCTGAAAACGCTCATATGTATGAAGTTATTCTTTAGTCCACGGCACTTACAGGTTCTACTATTTTTAATGCTGTATTTGGCAGCCAAATACAATTATGCGCAAACAGAGGCATCAAGCGTTAAAGATTCCGTCATTGATAATTTTGATATAAGAACCACGAGCTTTTTATTACCCCAGCCATTCCCGGCAGGAAAATATTTTCAGCAGGTTGGCGTACAATATATAGTTGTACCTAAAGACTGGATAACTGAACAGCTTACAGCGCCTATGTTCAGTTATGCCGGTAAATACACGTTGCCTTATGGTTTTAATTTGCAGTCGAGCCTGGCCACGTTATTTATTTCATACCGTTTAAATTTCGGGCCATTCTGGAATTACTCCGTAAACAATTTCCACTTTGGAGCAGGGTACCAGGTGGCCTATAATCTTGGGTTTTTGAAACAGTTTGGGTTTAATACTACACTGAATATATGGGAACAACAACCATCCCTCACGGCCGGTTATAGCTTTAAAAAAATAGCGGTAGTATTGCGGGGCGACCTGTACCTCACCAGTTCGCTGAGTGAAACTCAGGCAGGCCATACTATTTCTTATCCCTCTTTTTTAAACGGATACAGCATAACGGGTTCTATTGAACAAAGATTGTGGAAGAACAAACTGCTCTCTTTTGGTTTCAAGGCAAACTATCTGAAATATCATATCATCGCCTGGCCCGCGTTCCCGGTAAACCAGTATCGCTATTGGATTCCGGAGTTTGATTTAGGTCTTAGTTTTTAATGCGCATAAATATGAAACATCAACATACATACTGGCTCCTGGTTCTGGTCATATTCTTTTCATGCAACAAGAATAAATTGATGTTTCCGCCTGTTAATGCGGATGCTAACCTGGCCAACACGCAAGCCATTGACAACGCTGTGGTGAAGAACATGGAAGGCATATATTCGCTGAACGATGGGAGCAATAGCCTGGGCACTCAATTTGTATGCAAGGTATCTAAAACCAAAGTATCCTTTTTCAGCAACCAAAGCGGCATATTGTTCATCCTGAGCTATGGCTTAAATACCGCGGATGGTTCTATTCAGTTCGCCGGTTTTTGGCGCTATGCCGAAAATGCGACCCAGGGCACCATTAATTTTTCTATTGCAAAAACAGATGGCGCGTTTGATCTGATCGCGAATGGCATAGCAAGCAATATCCTGTTAAAAGGCATTTTTAACTCCCCGCAAAAATCCATCAGCCTGAAATATGAACGGCCTTTTTCGCAATATGTACTGGCGCATGAGTTTATAATTTTGGCTCATGGCACCATCCCCCTCAAAACAAATTCGCCGTTTGCAGTTAACTCGGTAAACGGAGTTATACATTCGGAAGATTATGGCTCGAACGGAATTGAAACGGATATACAGCTAACCAAAGACAATGTGCCCATATGTATGCACGATGATTCATTTGATGACAGGCTTACGCTAAAAGGCCCGCTATATGGCGATTTCAGTGATTTTACCTTTGATATTTTAGAACAGTACGCGCGGTTAATCGATGGTCAGAAAATACCGTCACTGGCGCAGGAGCTAGAGGCGTTTGTAGATTCCACCAACATGAAATATGTTTGGCTGGATGTAAAAGGCGACGAGGATATATTTAAATACCTGGAACCTGTAGTAGGCAATGCTTATGCCCATGCCAAGGCAGTAAACAGGGATGTAATAATTTTTGCCGGCCTACCATCAGATGATGTTATAACCCAATATAAAAAACAACCAAGCTACGGCGCTCAGTTCCCTTGCCTGTGCGAGTTAAGCCTGCAGGACGCTATTGATAACAATTGCCAGTATTTTGGGCCAAGGTTTACTATGGGCCTGTTGCTGGATGATGTAAATAAAGGGCATACACTCGGCATAAAAACAATAAGCTGGACACTAAGCGATAATACTACCATACTGGATTATTTGCAGAACGGGAAGTTTGATGGCTTTATTTCCGACAATACCCCTTATGTGGTATATGATTATTATGCACTTCATTAAAGGTTTTATAATCAATAAAGTTAATATGTATTTAAAACGAATTATCATTATTGGAATTTTGATCAATGCCTGTTTAATGCATGCCATTGCGCAAACAACCAAGCCTACTAAACCGAAGAAGAGCAAATTTGCCTTTTACGCGGGGTTTGGGCCTAATTACTATTTCAATAACCTTCAATTAGGGAAACAATATGTTAATGATTTCAATTACTCTTTCGCAGGTAGGGTAATGTGGGAACCTGAACATTTATTAAGCATTGGTATCGAGAGCGGGTATTACAGGTTATATACATTTAATACGCCGCAACCTACGCAGGTTCATATTTCCAACTCCGCTATTCCGTTGCAGATCATACTATCCATGAAGATTTCACCAGCCTTCTACGTTAACTTTTCTATGGGACAGTCGGTATTGCTTAATCACATCCATACCGAGAATATGGGCGATATTAACTCGTCCGGTTTTTCGGTGGCCGATTTTTCTGGCGCTATCGGTTACCGGCATAAACTCAATAACAGGTTTTCTATTGGTACCGAAGCTAAGTATTATTACTCCAGCGGTTTTGTTGATAGGAATGTTGCATTGCTGTTTGTGGGGGGGTATCATTTCTGACAGAGCTATAGGTATCTGAACGATCAAAAAAGAGCGTAGTGCAGTGCGATTCCTTCCCCAGGGAAGGTGGAGGAAGGGGTTATGAAAATAATTTGGTTAGCGTACAGACCCCTCCCTGCCAACTCAATTAAGTAAGGAAACACCGTAGGTGTTAAATGTTGGTAGCAGAAAAACAAACCAAAAATTCGTGCCGTCAGGTACGAAACTGGCGAAATTGCATACCTGACGGCATGCCATAGATTTACATATCATTTTTTCTACCAACATTTTGCACCTACGGTGCAGCTACTATCGCTTAACTTGATTACATTATTCCTACCACTTCACAATCACCCCCGTTCATCCTACGTGAGGGATTTAAATAAAATCTTCTGAACACGTCACCAATGAGCTGTTACACTAAATTTCAATCCATCATCAAAACCGGAAAAATCAGGTTTCAGTTCGCGGGAGGTCACCTGCAGCGAATCGCGGCAGCGTTTAACTTCGAGATAATGGAACATCGGTTTATAATCATGCGAGAGGTCATGCGTTAGCTCTTTGTTTTTATATAAGGGTTGATGAGGGCCGCCACCGCCGCCTATCACCAAAAAATATTTCCCCTGCACATTAAAGCGCTCGAAATTATGTGAATGGCCCGAAATGAACAGCACACACTTTTTTGAACTGATAAAAGCCGGGACAAACCTTTGCTGCACCGGTAACGATGGACCAACAACAGTGCTGTTGGAGTATGGGGAATGATGACAACCCACTATTATAAATTTAATGGCCGGGTCCATATCCATTTGTTTAAGGGTATTTTTATACCAAGTATCCTGCTTTATGATCTCGGTATCCTTCATCTGGCTGAAATTTGAATTTAACAGTACTACCGCTACCGAATCAATAACTTCGCTATAGCCTGTGGCGCTATGCATCGGGAACCTTGCCTGAAATTTTTGTTTTCCTTCATCGGCATTAAACATCAATTCGTGATTGCCGAGCGCTGCATAAACTGGGATACTATCATCGGCACACCATTTAAGATAGATATCCATCTTTTTCCACTTGGCATCGCTATAGCCTAATGATACTACATCACCCAGTATAAATAAAGCGGCGGGGCGGACGGTAACAATGTCCTTAAAAATCATTTCCGTAGCCTTTTCATTATGATCGGTTTTGCGGATGATTGTTTCAATAAACAAAGGGGCTTGTGTATCACTGGCAAATGCGATGACGGGATGTTTTTGCTGCGCGATTGCTGAAGCAGGGCAATATACAATGGCTACCCAGAAAATAAAACTGAAGACATTAATCTTTCCCATCGTTTTATATAGCATCCTCAAGGTGTAGAAATATTCTTAAAGTTACAATATGTTATTGGTAGAGAGCTAAATGTATTTGACAAGGCTGTATTCTAAATTTCAATTTACATAATTATGTAAGTTTAGAAATACATAATTCTATAATGATAGAGTCGGTTAAGTGTGCCTACCCGAACAAATCCCGCGCTCTTCCGTTTCATGTCCATCGCGAAGCCTTAAAAGAAAGTTGAGAATGTCGCATTCTTCAATATATGCTACGAAGCCATGTAGTTACTCATTGTTTTCGGCATATTAAAGGGTTTGCGGGGTCAAAGGTAGACTAAAGCAGAAACTACTGCCTTTTCCTGGTTCACTTTCAATCGAAAAATTACCCTGATGCTTTTTGACAATTTCGGAGGCGATATACAAACCGAGGCCGACACCCTGGTAATTCATGGCGGTTTTGCTGACCCGATAAAAACGCTGAAACAACTGATCGAGATCATCTTTGGCGATACCTATTCCAAAATCCTGTACAGTAACGACAATATGATCGGCTTCTGTTTTTGCCTTGACCAGTACCTTATTCGCTTCAGGGGAATACTTAATGGCATTGTTCAGGAGATTGATCAATACCTGTTCGATCCGGAACTGGTCGCCGGTATAAAGCGACTTGACAGAATTCTCCAGTAAAATCTCATGTTGTGGGGCAGTTAGCTGAACGTTAACAATGCTGTTAGTTAGTGCATCTGAAAAGTAGAATGCGGCTATATTCAGATCGATCTGCCCCGAGTTAATCTTCGTAACATCCAATAAGTCCTCTATTAACTTCTCCAGACGTTTAATACTGTTGTTCGCATTTAATATAAACGGATAGTTTTTATTGGTGCTGTCTGTTGTTTTTTCTAAAAGCTGATTGATGGCTTTGATATTGGTTAAGGGCGTTTTAAATTCATGGCTGACCATATTAAAAAACTCGTCCTTTTTAGCCTCGGCAGCCGCACGTCTTTCCTTTTCCTGCTTTTGGATTAATACTTCCCGATTAGCTATAATGAGTTCGGCGGCACGTTTCCCTTTTTCTTCATCCTGGAAGTCCAATTCTTTAAGGGCAGCGATCAATTCTTCGGCCCGCTTTTCTTTTTCCCCGTCCTGAAAATCCAGTTCGATATTGGCGATGATTAATTCGGCGGCGCGTTTCCCTTTTTCCTGGTTTTCAAAGACCAACTTTTTATTGGCGATAATGAGTTCTTCTGCTCGTTTTTCTTTCTCTTCGTTCTGAAAAAGTAACTCTTTGTTAGCGACTATAAGCTCCTCGGCCCGCTTTTCTTTTTCTCCGTCCTGGAAATTTAGTTCAATATTGGCAATGATCAGTTCAGCGGCGCGTTTTTCCTTTTCCTGATTCTCAAAAACCAATTTTTTATTAGCAATGATGAGTTCATCCGCCCGCTTTTCTTTCTCTTTGTTCTGAAAGAGTAATTCTTGGTTAGCGACGATCAGTTCGGCGGCGCGCTTTTCCTTTTCTTTATTTTGAAAAATCAATTCTTTATTAGCGATAAGCAATTCGGCTGCTCGTTTTTCTTTTTCCTTGTTCTGAAAGATCAGCTCGGTACCTGCCAGGATGAGTTCAGCAGCACGTTTTTCCCGTTCCCGGTTTTGTACCTCCAGCTCCGCGTAAGCGACAATCAGTTCAGCAGCCAATTTTTCTTTTTCCGAATTTTGAAAGTTAAATGCTTTGTTAGAAATGATCAGTTCTGCCGCCCTCTTTATTTTTTCTTCGTTGAGGATATCCAGTTGCTCGTTGGCTATGATCAGTTCATTAGCTCGCTTTAGTTTTTCTTCATTCTGAAAATCCAGTTCAATATTCGCGAGGATCAATTCAGCTTCCAGCTTCGCCTTTTCCTGGTTAGCGATAAGCAATTGATTGGTTAAATTTTGATTATCCATGAGGGCCCCCGGGGGCAGCTAACGATAGTAAGGGTGAATTTTTAAAAAAGCGGTCAGGTAATTGACTATTAATTTACTACAATAATCGCTCCATAAACTAAGGGATCAGGGTTTTTCCCAGTTTAAAACTACAATTCCAGGCACCGCTGCGGGCCTCGAACAGCCCCCCCGTGCGAGGGTAAGTTTAATTTTTCCGCCCGTTTCGCATTATATAATATATTTGTTTTTACTACTTTAGTAGAAATGAATCAGCTGTTTTCCATCTTTCACTTAACGGAATCAGATATTAATTTATCGGCATCGGTCGACATTAAAAATGATGCTCACGCACATGACTATGAAGAATTAATCATAGGTTGCGAAGGTGATATTCAGCATTTTATCGATTATAAAATAGTAAATCTTTCCTCACCGTTTGTTAGTTTTGTTGCCAGCGGTAAGGTACATGCGGTAAAACCCATTGCCGTTAATGGTAAGTGTAGTATCTGGGCGTTGAAATTCAAGAGCGAATTTATTCCTGAAACCACTTTTCAACTTTACTCCTACTATCATGATCATGCAAACCTCCAGATTTTAAGAAATATCTCGATCAAGAGCCTACTTGCTGTTTTACAAATCATGACGGAGGAAATGCAGCAGCAGGACCCTGATTTTTCGATCATTCGTCATCTCCTCAGCACGATGTTTACGATGATAGAATCAGAGAGGAGGAAAAACGGGATCGACCCCGCAGGTTCCCAGTTCGTGCAAAATGTTACTTTTAAAAAATTTCTGGCATTGCTCGAACAATCTTTTCGCGAGCATGTAGGTGTTGAATTTTATGCGGACAAATTAAGTATGTCCACCAGGAATCTTAACTTCATCTGCCATAATATTCTGCAAAGAAGTGTTACTGAAATCATAGAACTCAGGAAACTGATCGAGGCGAAGAACCTGCTGATCAACACCGAAAAATCTATCTCCGATATCGGCTTTGAAGTTGGCTACAATGAAAAAACCTATTTTACCAGCGTCTTTAAAAAAAAATCGGGTCAGACACCTTCTGAATTCCGGGCGGAAATGAAGAAGCTCATTTCTTAAAATCATAACATTTCTTCCTGATATTGTTACCTCTGCTTTTGGCTAATTCCTACCTTCAACGATTGAAAGAATAGATTAGTGGTAATAAATAAAGTCAACCCTACAAAATATTTCAGGATTGAACATAGCAATATGCAGGCTAAACCGACTATGCCTTCCGACGCGCCTCACACTGGTGCTATCCCTTACCTTAAAAAGTCGTCGTCAGGTGTAATCATCAACATGTCTTCACTTGCGGGCAGGTTTTGATATGAGAACAGGAGCCCTTATTCTACTGCAAAATGGGGTATCATAGGCTTCACAAAGACCCTTTCTATTGAGCTGGGAAAATACGGCATCCGTGCCAATGCAATATTACCGGGAGCGGTAGCAGGCCCGAGGATTGATAAAGTCCTGCAGGGAAGAGCGGATGCTAATCATACAACACTTGAAGAAGAAAAGGACAAAGCAATGGCAATACAGTCTCTAAAGAGTTTTATAGATCCGAAAAACATTGCAGCGTTAGCGGTATTTTTAGCCTCAGATAGTGCAAAAATGATTTCCGGACAGATCTTGCCTATAGATGGCGATGCGAAAGCAGCTTCTTAATACAAAATCACTAACTATTAAAATATTTGATATGTCAATCACAAAAACATTAAAGGAACAATTGATCGGCGCATGGAAGCTGGTATCCTACGTAGAAAACCCGGTAGACGGCTCTGCGCCCTTTTACCCTATGAGTGAAAAACCCATGGGCATCATCATGTATACGCCGGACGGATTCATGTCGGCGCAATTGATGCACCCGGAGCGAAAGAATTTTGCATCAGGCGACTGGTTCAACGGAACCGACGCAGAATACAAACAAGAAGCGTCCACTTATATCGCATACACTGGCCCCTTCCATGTGGATGAAGAAAAACAAACACTTACACATTCCATGTTTATTTCTCTCTTCCCGAACTGGACAGGACAAACACAGCCAAGGGTAGTCAAAATTGAAGGCGACCTTTTACATCTTGGCACCGCATCTCCAATTGTTTCGGGGGGTAGGACAGTGAATTCGGCTTTGACCTGGAGGCGTGTAGCAGCACAGTAATAAAAGGAGTTAATAAAAGGAACGGCTTTCGGGATGAAAGCCGTTCCGCTATGAGGCGCGAATTTCAGCTAAAATCGAAATTCCTGCTTAATACTCAATCAATCCTTTAGATCAACACTTATGAATAACAAAGTGATGAAATCTTGCTTGCTTTTTTTGAGTCCGGGTATGACAATGCCGCTTTAATGGATTTAATGATATTGATCAATGTGATGACTTTTACCAACTATGTATATCGGTTGACAAAGATTCCTATTGACTTTCCGCTTGCGAAATCGCTGATAGAACTGAGTGAATGATCATCTTTCGCCGGACTGAAGGCTGCCGTAAATGTAAATCAATATTACCAATGCTGCTTTATCTTAAAAATAATCTTTTAGATCTTGTTTTTCGCCTTATTCAGTTCTTTGCAGAACTAACAGGGCTGCCTAAAATATACATCCCTTACTATTTATTGACTTTTAAGGATCGACTAATTAAAATTGAAAACGCAATATTTTCTTATTTAGGGATAGCGGGGCTGTTTAGCAAAAATATCATATTGATATACAATAGCTGATTCGCCCGCTTATCTTCCAGTCGACTTGAAAGTTCTTTGCAGTAGGACGATAGCGATAACCATGATTTGTGCAGTGATCGCCTTGACGGCTTCATTGCTGGGTGACTATAGAGGCCGTTACTTTGCATCAAAAAAATCATGAATTCCGAAAAAGAATATCTTCAAAACAGCCGCCCACAAGTCAGGATTGGGCACATCAATATTAAGGTTTCTGATCTCGAACGGTCGCTTGTGTTTTACCGCGATCAATTGGGATTTAAGGTCATCAAACGTATTGGTAATGCTGCCGCCTTTCTGGCCTATAGCGACTATCACCACGATTTATGCATCAATACCTGGGATAGTCTCGGCGGTCTTCCTCCCCAAAAAGGCAATACCGGCCTTTTTCATCTGGCCATTTTGTTCCCTGATAAAGAAGAGCTTAATCTTGTTTATAACCGGCTGAAAACCGCAGGGATCACCATCGATGCGTTTGTGGATCACGGTGTAAATGAATCGGTTTACTTGCGTGATCCGGATGAAAATGGTATTGAATTATACTGTGACCGCCATGAGTCACTTTGGTGGGATGAAAATCGCGAGCTTAAAATGCACTATATCCCCTCGGATGCCGATAAACTTTTTAACGTATGAGTCCGGAAATTGAAATCAGGCAAAGGACGCTGACTTTGTTAGCCATATTCCTGGCGATGTTTCTCGGAGCGCTTGATCAGACAATCGTAGCGGCTGCAATGCCGAGGATAGTAGCAGACCTACATGGCATCAACAGGTTCGCCTGGATTGCAACCGCCTATCTAACGGCAAGTACAGCACTTATTCCGATTTACGGAAAACTGGCAGATGTTTATTCCAAACGTGCCATCGAAATATTTGCTGTCAGTCTTTTTCTTTTGGGATCAATACTTTGTGGTTTCGCGGGAAAGATACCCTTGCCAGGCGCACTTGATGATGGGATGACTCAACTGATCATTGCAAGAGCTATTCAGGGCTTGGGTGGTGCGGGGCTTTTCGCCCTGGCATTCATCATTATTGCCGATCTTTTTCCACCGGCAGAGCGTGGCCGTTATCAGGGGTACACCGGTGCGGTATTTGCCGCGGCTTCTGTCCTGGGCCCCACGCTCGGCGGTTTACTAACCGACCATGGGAATGGTCTTATACCGGGAATTGAGGGTTGGCGGCTGGTATTTTTCGTTAATATCCCTTTTGGAGCATTAGCCTTATGGTTTATTATCAAATTCATGCCCCAATTGACCAGACCCCAGACAAAGCGCCCGGACTGGATTTCTGGTGGATTTCTGATCGTCGGTTTGAGCTTGTTTGTGCTGACCCTGCAATCGTTCAGGACCGGCGCAGGCAGCCCGCACTTGTTATGGCTAATTTCTATTGCGCTGATAGCACTGGTCATCTTTATGGTACGGAGCTTACGGCATCCCCAACCCATATTAAATTTCTCTCTTTTCAAAGGCCCTGTTTTTGGCCCCGCGGTTGCAGCTATCTTTTTGTTGGGTGGCGCATTTATTGGTATTGTGATTTTCGAACCGCTGTACATCGTTAACGTCATGAAATTATCGGCGACTGATGCCGGTATGAGCTTAATCCCGTTATCGCTTGGCGTGGTCACCACCTCTATACTGTCCGGCAGAATGGTATCCCGTTTTGGGCATTATAAGTTATGGATGCTCACCGGTATCGTGTTATTGCTGTGCGGGCTCTTGCTATTAACAAACATGTCGGAAAGAACATCTTATCACGCCTTGATGATTTACCTGGGTATTTGCGGGCTGGGAATCGGCCCGTCAATGCCATTATATACCCTTGCGATTCAAAATGCTACCCCGGTTCAGTTCATCGGCCAGGCTACGGCGATCTGCCAATTTTTCCGTCAGATCGGAGGTGTGATTGCCGCTTCGATATTGGGATTGGTTTTGAATTTGTCGATCAATCATTTGAACAGTGTTAGGGCGAATCCGGCAGACCAGAACTATGCCGCTCTGCGGGTGCATCTTTTTGCCATAGGTACGGGCCGCATCTTTGAAACGCTTATTTTTATGGTAGCCGCTGGATTGGTGGCAACCCTTTTTGTGCCGGAACTGCCGCTCCGTAAGCGGCATGGATAAACCCGATAGCGGCGAAGAACAGAAAATTGATTTATCTTTATTGATCATAATATGAAAGCAGTTCCAATTCATCAGCTACTGACGCCGGCCCCGGTAAAATGGATATCCCGTTACTTCCAACCGGGTGATTTACCTGAAGTTCATGAATTACAGGGCGTTCACCGGGATGATCATTATATATTCTTTTTAATTGAAGATGGTGAGGCGCAATTACAGATTGATTTTGAGACAAAAACGCTTCACAAATGGAGTGTCTATTATATCCTTCCTGGTCAGATTCATCATCGGATAGAAAACAGGCAGGCAAAGGGATGGTTTCTGGGCGTGGACACTGAACTGTTGAGGGAAGCCTTTCGTGATGTTTTTGAAGGGAGCCTGTTGACGCAACATCCGAAAGTATTAAATCAAGAAGAATACGAAGAAATCAGTAGTCTCGCCAGGCTGCTGACACAGCGAAAAGACAGGCAGGCAGTCAATCTTTTGCATGATTCCGTTACTTCAAGCCTGTTGCAGGCGTTCATCGGCAGCATTGCCGGTAAATATGTAGCCGACACCGAATTTTCTACTGTGGCCAACCGTAGCAGGCACATCACCCGCGATTTTAAACGACTGTTGGCTAAAAAGTTCCGCGTAGAAAAAAAACCGTCCGCTTATGCAGCTGCATTGAATATTACAGTGAACTATCTGAACGAATCCATCAAAAAGGAAACGGGTTATCCCGTTAGCTACTGGATTATCCGGGAGAATCTTGTAGAGGCTAAACGTTTACTATTTTTCGGCGACCAGAGTGTAAAAGAAATCGCCTATCATCTGGGTTATGATAACCCAGACTATTTCTTGCGTTTGTTCAGGAAATATAATGGTGAAACGCCGACAGCATTCCGGCAGGGGAAACGATAGGTTCGTGTTGTTTTTGATTATTAAGATCACTCTAATTCCTGTTCTACTAAATTCATCGCTTTAGGTGTCTTACTTCAAGATAATTTATTTTTGGACTATCATTTATAATGACAGGCAGATTACTATATTCAATCTGTTTTTACAATTCAGCCAAAACGCTGATCATGATTTAATTGCTTATGAGCTTATTTACCGTAATAACAATTTTATTCATTATCAGCTCGGTGTTCAGTTATATTAACGCCCGATGGATCAAGTTGCCAGGCGTAATAGGTGTTATGCTGCTGGCTATTGTAGTTGCCCTGTTCCTGATCACTTTCGGAAAGGCAATTCCTTTTGTTCACAGTTACAGCCTGTCGGTATTAAACTCGATAGATTTTTCAAAAACGCTGCTCAATATGATGCTGGGGTTTTTGCTTTTCGCAAGCGCGTTACATTTTGATATCAATAGGCTAAAAGGAAACCTCAGGGCAGTTCTCACTACCAGTACGGTAGGGGTTGTTCTGTCTGCCCTGATATTTGCAAGCCTTTTATATTATTTGCTAAATCTTTTTCATTTGCCAGTACCCTTTATATATTGTCTGGTGTTTGGGGCGCTCATCTCGCCTACGGATGCTGTAGCCGTTGCAGCGCTATTAAAAGAGTCAAAAATGCCGGAACGCATGAGAACGATCATTACCGGAGAATCACTTTTTAATGATGGTATAGGGATCGTGCTTTTTGTGACCTTTTCAGATTTTGCCGCTACCCCCGAACATGGCTTTTCATGGGCCGCCATGCTGCAACTATTTGCACAGGAGATTTTTGGGGGAGTAGCTTTAGGGTTAATAACCGGCTGGCTGGCCTATCGTATGATACGAACGATAGACGAATTTCAGACCATCGTACTGATCACTTTTACCCTGGTGATGGGTATTTCAGTAGCTGCCACCTATCTTCATGTTTCGATTCCTTTGGCAGTGGTTGCCGCCGGATTGCTGATCGGCACCTGTCCTTTTGGAAGGGAGCCGTCCCTTCATCTGAATCAGTATCTCGACAGGATATGGAGTTTGACCGATGACCTATTGAATACCATACTATTTGTACTGATCGGGCTCCAAATGGTGAGTGTAACTTTTTCGGTCGGCTATTTCTGGATAGGTATTGTCGCAATTATTATCCTGTTAATCGCAAGGGCAGTCAGTATTATCCTGCCCGTCGTTTTCCTTCGCAGAACGCTCAAAATAAAGTACAACAGCATTTTAGTCCTCACTTGGGGTGGGTTAAGGGGAGGGATTTCTATAGCGCTTGCCCTGTCGTTACCTGCTTCGCCTTATCGCGAGCTCATACTTACCTGTAGTTTCTTCATCGTTGTTTTCTCCGTCATCGTTCAGGGGCTGACCTTAAACAGGCTGGTTGAAAAGGTAGCGATTGAGCAGTAAGAAATTTAATTATAACCAATTCAAATACTCCAAACCAACATAAATTATGAAAACAAAAATTAATTCACTGACCGATCTGATGGCAGCATTGAATAATAATGCCCCTCAAAATTTAGAAATACAAACGTCCATCCTTTGCCCGTATTCAATTGTATTACCCGTAGGCTTTAGTTTAAAGGGTGCTAATAAAGAAAATTGTATTATCAGCTTTAATAATAGCGATGGGTTAGGGCTAACGGCTGATAACGAAATTGTCGATCTTATTATTCAAACCAACCCCAATAACCGGGCTATTTACACATTAAGCAACCATCCCAATTTAGGCACGTTATCTTTAAAAAATCTGACCGTTACAGGGCAGGTTCAGATCCTAACCAGGGCGGGTACCAAAACAACAAAGCTGGTTGCCGATAACATTGATATTGTGGCCTGCGATGCCCGCAGGTATTCGGAGCAGCCCCAAAAATATGGTGTTAATGTTTACCAGGGCGCTTTTACTGTTTATAACTTTAACAGCGATCCGGATAGCGTTATTAATGCAACCTTAACCAATATCAGTTTAGGACGAAAGGGCGCTCCGGTAATTGGCTCCGGTTTGTTTATTTGCGGCTTTGGCGACAATGGCGGCTGGGTAATATCGGATACGATAACTACAGGCGATATTTACTCGAACGGTATGCTGCCTTTTGGGCAACCGGATATGATAACCGCCGGTGTTTTTATTGTAAATGGCGTTAAAGTAAAAAGCCTGACACACAAAGGTTCGGTAACCACTTATGGGGTAAATGATATGGTATTGGATACCTAGGGTTATGTAGAAAAATGGGTAGCAGAAAAGCCTATAACATCATACGGACCAAGCGGTATTGGTTTTGTGAATTTTGGTACGGTTGATGAATTTGATGCTCAGGACAAAATTGAAACTTTTGGCTCGGGGGCAAGGGGCTTTAACCAATATGACGGCACGGTTAAAAAAGCAGTTTTTCATTCCATTATTACACATGGAAATGGTTCTATCGGTATGCAGTTCAGTAAGGCCGTTGGTAGTATAGAAGTAAAAAATGGAGTTGAAACTAATGGATCAGTAGGTCAATCACTGGTTAAGGGGGTGATCATGACCCTTCCGGCGGATGCGATCAGTGTTAAACCCGGTGGAGAGATCAGGCAATTAAAAATTTCAGGTGGCATTACTACCCATGGCGACAATGTGCACTCCTACAATGTAGAAGGGGGAATTGTGCATGAGTTGACCGTTAAGGGGGATATAGTTGCCAATGGCGATAACTCTATTGCAGTAACTGTTAGCCATAACGGGGAAACGCCTTTAAACAATGTTTCGGCGACATCAAAAAAAGGGATAGCAGTGCAAATTTCCGGTGGAAAAGTTACCAACCGTACCGGACTTATTGCTAACGGAGCAAAAGGAGATATTATAGAAGTAAGTGTTTAATAAACTTGAACAATACAATGATAGAAATGAAATAGATAACGTAGCGCAAATGAAGGGTGTGTACTGGCGACGTGAATTTATTGTCAAAATCCACAATTTTTTTTCTTAAAAGTGTTACCCCTGATTTCTTGCCAATCGTAACTTAGCATTAACTTCAATTTTAACAATATGAAAATAGCACTGATTGGTAGTACAGGCTTTGTCGGTTCAGCCATCTTAAAAGAGGCATTAAACAGGGGGCACAATGTAACCGCGCTCTTACGTCACCCTGACAAATTGAAGGTTCAGAACGATAGGCTTTCCATAGTATCCTGCGACATCATGGAATCAGGAAAACTGGCTGCAGAATTAAAAGGGAATGATATCGTGATCAGTGCATATAATGCGGGCTGGGCCAATCCTGATCTGTACCGTGAATTTATGAAGGGGTCACTTTCCATACAATCGGCCGTGCAAAAATCTGGCGTAAAAAGGTTAATCGTTATGGGAGGGGCCGGGAGTTTATTCATAGCGCCCGGTCAGCAACTGGTGGATGCACCTGGTATGCCGGCGCAATTTAAACCTGGGTCATTAGCAGCGAGAGACTATTTAAATATCTTAAAGGAGGATACTAACCTGCAATGGACTTATGTAAGTCCGGCTATCAACATGAACAGAGAAATATCCGGTGTAAGAAAGGGCATTTATAGGACAGGGCTGGACAACCCAGTATTTGATAATAACCAAAATAGCAGTATATCGGTTGAGGATCTTGCAGTTGCTGTAATTGACGAAGCAGAAAATCCAAAACATATCCGGCAGCGTTTTACAGTCGGCTATTAAGTGGCAGGATTAACAACAACCCCACATAAGTCATTTTCCCCAGCTATAAATAATTACAATGAATAACCTATCATCATTTAATAAATTTACAGATAACCTAAAAGTGCAGGACGATATTATGCCCGTCCTGTTTATTGGACATGGTTCTCCCATGAATGGAATTGAAGACAATGAATTCAGTAAACGCTGGGCAGCTATGGCAAAAGAGATCCCCGTACCTACAGCGGTGTTGGTAGTGTCAGCCCATTGGCTGAGTCATGGAACCCTGGTAACAGCCATGGAATTTCCGAAAACCATTCATGATTTTGGTGGTTTCCCGCAAGAATTATTTGAGGTTCAATATCCTGCGCCGGGTAACCCTGCTTTAGCCGATGAGGTTGTCTCTCTTGTTAAACGTGTCAATATTGGGCTGGATCATGACTGGGGATTGGATCATGGCACATGGTCTGTCGTAAGACATATGTACCCCGAAGCTAAGATCCCCGTACTCCAATTAAGTATTGATTACACTAAACCGCCGCAATACCATTATGACCTGGCTAAAGAACTTTATAGTCTCCGTAAAAAGGGCGTGTTGATCATTGGGAGCGGCAATATGGTGCATAACCTTAGAATGGTCGCCTGGGATAAAATGAGCGAGCCGGGTTTTGGATTTGACTGGGCGCTGAAAATGAATGATACTTTTAAACAATTGATTAAAGGGGGCGACCCGTGGTCATTGATCAATTATGAAAGTTTAGGACGTGAAAGCGCACTTGCCATACCCACGCCGGAACATTATCTGCCACTTCTCTATTCCCTGGTGACTGTTGCGCAACTATAGTGTTATAATTTTGAGATTATAACTTGTTTTTGCAATATTGATTAAAACGAGAGCAGCAAGTTTGTATCACCTAAGTGGTTTAATCGTATAGATAGCGGATTAAA
>JAMFSA010000161.1 GCA_026225055.1 Mucilaginibacter xinganensis
ACGCTTTTATGTTCAAAGCCTTATCGGGTAAACCTAAAGCAATTACATATAGCGTGTCTCCTTTTGTAGTAAAACGTACATCGTGCCAATTAAATGGCTCTTTTTGATCTGCAAATTGCCCGCTGGCTGATTTAGTAGGGCCTTCGCCATAGATTTTCCATGGTCGCGTCGAATATATAGCGCCGCCGTTAACATTAATCCACTTACCTGTGCCCAATAAGACCTGTGTTTCTTCGTCGGTAATTGTACCATCGGATTTAGGGCCAATGTTAAATATATTGGCGCCAGTTTCGAGAAAAGTTAATCCTGACGCGATAATAAATAGGGCAAACAAGAACAATTCATACCTACCGGCAAGCGCCGCCGGCCAAAACATAAAACAGCCGACTGCAAAAAGTAATAATCCAATAATGAGGCCGACCTTGTAAGAATAGCGCTTCATGATTAAGCCTGAAGGTACTGCCAGAAAGAAATAACCCATGTAAAATGCCGATTGAATTAAGCCGGCCTGGAATCGTGTTAGTTCAAATGATTTCATGAACTGCTTGATCAGGATATCGTTCATGTTATTGGGAATACCCCAGATAAGAAACAGCATAGTGACAAGCGAGAATGACAGCAGACTTTTGGCTGGTATAAAACCAATGATCTCACGCTCCTGTAATAAAGCTTTGGGCATTGTTAATTGGTTAATAATTGACTTGTCAAATAGAGTAAGTAATAGACACTAATAATTATGTATTATTAATATATTATTAAGGAATTCTACCTGAATAACTTATTTTTGTACGTGTTTGATGAATACTTGATTAAATTTCATTATGAAACCTCAGCTACTTAAAGTTACCGGCGATACATTCCTTTAAAGCCAGGCAGGATAGGCAGCCCAATATTAATAATCGCTGGCATTATCACCCCGAGATCGAGCTCATTCATTTTCACAAAGGGTCCGGGACGCAATTTGTTGGAGATAATATTAAAAGGTTTGCCTCCGGCGATATGGTATTAGTGGGCAGTAATTTGCCGCATTATTGGAAATATGACGACGATGTGGAACAATGGACTGATGACGTGCCTTATTCAACCGTCATTCATTTCTTCGATAATTTTTGGGGAAATGATTTTCTGGAACTGCCGGAAAATAAATTGATAAAAGTAACGCTAAAGGCCGCAAGGTTGGGCTTACAGATTATTGGCGGCACACAGGAGCATACTGCCAATGCCATGCAGACGATCCTGATTTCGGAGGGCCCTAAAAGAATCATTATGCTGATGGAAGCTTTGATGACCATTGGCAATTGCACTGAAAAGAAAACACTGTCATCTTTGGGTTTTAGCCATAATTTTGAAGAGGCTGATAAGGATAGGATCAACTCGATATATGATTACTCTTTTGCGAATTTTAAAAGCAGGATCTCGCTGGAGGAAATTGCTGGAATAGCCAATTTAAGCCAAAACTCCTTTTGCCGTTATTTTAAATCAAAAACTCAAAAAACGTACTCTCGTTTCATTACTGAGATAAGGGTTGGCTATGCCTGCAAATTGCTCATAGAGGATAATTTTAATATGAAGCAGATTTGCTATGAAAGCGGATTTAATAATTTTTCCAGTTTTCATACTGCGTTTAAGAGCGTAACAAACAAAACCCCGCTCAGCTATCAACACAAGTTTTTGCTGATGAGCGCGGAAGTAAAAAGCAAAATCCATCAGGTGTTATAGCCATATCAAGATTGACTGAATACTTTACGGCACTATTACAGCAGGCGCATTATCTGCGAGGGAAGAAATTTTTTTTCAGTTTTGATTTGCTTGCATCATATAAATTGATCCCGGCAGATCAGCTTACCGAAAAGTTATGGCCCTGAATATATGATGTATTATACTGAATCGTAATTTCGAGAGTTACCATCAATTAAATTGTTGATAATACAATTAATTTATAGCAGGTTGTTTCTGAAATCATTGGTATATCCAACGTATCGTCATGATGGAAATTTAACTAAGTATTCATTTGGTAACCAGAAAAATAAAGTATTATGGTAAAATCCCTTAATATATGGGTAATTACCTTAAACTATTCCTGTTTTTTATTTACGTACTTTAAAAAACCAATTTTTATAAACCGGTCTATATCTATTCGTTTCTGCGGGAAATGAATGTGAAACCAAAAAAGTAAAACCATGAATCGGTTAGTTTTTCACAAACCTTGGTTTGAATATCAGTACTACCTGTACCGGTTTTAATATCGCCTGCTTTTTTTGCAAAAAGTAGGTTTAAAATTGATTCCATAGGTAGCGTAAACACTATAAAACAGCACGGGATAAAGAAAATGGTATTATTAATCCCTAAGAAATATAGCTTAGGCTGAACTTGAAAAGCAGTTTGTTGCCTAAGGAATCAAAAGGATGTGTGAGGTAATGGTTTTAAGTTTTGGAAAAAGTATTTAAAACCCCACCGAGCTTATTTGGCTAAATTATGATTAGAATCAAATATTATTATGATGGAAAACTATCACAAGTATTTACCGGTAAGCGATGACGAAAAGAAATGGGGGCTTTGGGTCTTAAATGCTGGGTTTACCAACATTAAACCTTCGGTAAATTATCCGTTTATAGACCATCCATCTCATCATTTTTTCAATTGGGCATATGGCCGTACACTTCAGGAATATCAAATAATTTATATCACAAGAGGGGAAGGAACTTTTGAATCTGATAGTTGTGCAGAACAAAAAGTAGAAGAAGGAACTATTATCTTTTTATTTCCGGGTGAATGGCATAGATACAAGCCTAAGGAAAATACCGGATGGGATGAATATTGGATTGGCGTTTCAGGCTCTGTAGTAGATAACTTACTGGAAAAAGAGGTTTTTCATCGGACATCGCCTTTATTACATATAGGATTCAATGAAGAAGTCTTTAATCTTTTAACGGAAATAATTGAAAAAACAAAGTTGGAAAGGCCCGGTTACCAGGCTCAGATTTCCGGAGCGGCTTTCCACTTATTAGGTAATATACATGCAATAAGCAAAGGAAGGCATTTGGAAAACGTGCAATACATAGAATTGATTAACAAATCAAAAATTCTTTTCAGAGCTAATGTTCGTAACGACTATTCCCCCGAAATGCTTGCAGAAGAACTACTGGTAAGTTATTCATGGTTTAGGAAAACGTTTAAAAGTTATACCGGAATGTCACCCGGGCAATATTTTATTGATCTTAAAATTCAAACAGCTAAAGAATTATTATCCGATCCCTGCTGCTCTATGAAATGTATTGCATCTGAACTTCGGTTTAGTTCAGTGTTTCATTTTTCTAATCTATTTAAAGAAAAAACGGGTTTCAGTCCAATCCAGTATAAATACCTGGCAATAAACGGCAATATGGCGATATTAGAAGCTTAAAATATTTAATAATAATACACTGCCTATTTCAATAGAAATTTGGTATAACGCCACATTCTTGTGCCATTTTATAACGTTAGCGGCCTATTAATTTGATATCAAAAACTGTAAATCAAATATCATTTCCCGTATTTTTTCTGCAATATTAATACATAGTTTTGGCGCTACTGGAATCTATTATTCCGGTTTGCATACCAATAAGGCTATGCTTTTTAACCAATTATAATACAGATATACTAATTAGATACCATAACGTGTTGATGTTTACTTTAAATGAGACTTCAATATCCTTTAGGTTTGATAATACAGCGTATGACTAAATAGTTTACGGCGATTAGCATGTTTTTTTATCACCGAAATTGCCTGGAAAAGCGAAAGTATAATAAGGACTAATAGAAAATGTAGTCACTAAAAATTAAGTCCGGACGAATAATGTCTTGAAATAATCAAAGTATGCTAAAATTCACCTCAAACACTTTTAAACAACAAGACAGTTAGTTCGCCTCGCACACCTATTATATGGTAAGATAACATGAGCTGCGGTAAACCACATATCAAACCCACAATGTCTGCATATATAAATTTATGAAAAAAAATATACTATTAAAATCTCTTGGCTTTGGCGTAATGTTCTTTATCAGCACTACAATAAACGCACAACAGAACGATAAATTATTTGCAGTACTAAAACAAAGTTACGCCGATCCTGCAAATGATTTCCTCAATCCCCCTGCGTCTGCCAGCCCGGGGGTATTGTGGATGTGGATGGGCTCCAATTTAAGTAAGGAAGGCATTAAAAATGACTTGGAGGCTTTAAAACAAGAGGGCTTTAATCGTACAACGATGTTCAGTTTGGCTGATGTTACTACTCCATGGGCTGGTCAGATCGGCAAAAGCCCAACTCCTGAAATCGTAGCCTGGACAGAACCCTGGTGGAAAATGGTACGCTACGCAGCGGAGGAATCGAAAAAGCTAGGTATGGATTTCGGGATGTTTAATGGCGCAGGTTATGAATCAAGCGGAGGCACCTGGATCACCCCTGAACTTTCAATGCAGGAGATCTGCTGGTCGAAGGATACGGTGACCGGTGGCGCTTCTGTAAACATAATACTGCCCCATCCACATGTAAATCTTCGTGGCCATACGCCATGGCCAGTTTATAATCCGGGAACCGGCCGGGTAGAAATCCCTGAAATAGCTTCGAGAGGAACTTATTATAAAGATATTGCTGTGCTTGCACTGCCTGCCAATGGAATTGTGCCTGTAAATAAAGTAATTGATTTAACCAATAAAATGAAGCCAGGTGGCAGTATAAATTGGAATGTGCCGGATGGGAAGTGGATCATTTACAGATTTGGACATACCACCACCGGAACACTTATGCAGCCTGCGCAATGGGAAGCAACCGGTTTAGAATGCGACAAAATGAGCCCCGAGGCAGTAACCTTTCACATGGATCATGTGATCGGCGAAATTCAAAAACATTTAGGGGATCTCATTGGAAACGGTTTTACCAGTGTTCATTTCGATAGCTACGAGGCTGGTTATCCTACCTGGACACCCAAAATGAAGGAACAATTTGCAGCAAGGCGAGGCTATGATATCACGCCATATCTGCCAACTTTTGCAGGAAGAATAATTGGCAGTGACCGCCAGGATTCTATCATATTCAGGAATGATTTTGATGTTACCGTTAAAGACCTATATAAGGATGTTTATTTTTCTATAGTTGAAAAAAAATTAAAAGCAGCCCATCTTAATTTTTTATGCGAACCATACGGTGGCCCCTGGAGGCAAGACGAAATTATGCCATATGTACAAACGGTGATGACAGAATTTTGGACACATGGAGGGCAGTATTCTCCTTACGAACTTGATCCCACTGTTGCCGCACTTAGAAAATCAGGACAAAATATTATAGAAGCCGAAGCGTTCACCGGCGACCCTTCGGATAGTAAATGGAATGAGACACCCGAATGGTTAAAGCCCATGGGCGACGCTGCATTTTGTGCAGGGGTAAATAGACTGGTTTTACATCGTTTTGTTGAACAACCCTGGGCTGATAAATATAAACCAGGATTGACAATGGGCGATTGGGGTACCCATTTCGACCGCACACAAACTTGGTGGGAGCCCGGAAAAGCCATGGTGAATTATTGGAAACGCTGTCAGGCTTTATTGCAATGGGGTAGAATTGCCAATCAGGAAAATGATTTTGCCGCAAGCGACACAACGGGCCGTATCATTATCAGGCATATTCATCGGCAGCTTCAGCAAACCGATGTGTACTTTGTTGCAAATATTTCCCGCAATGCCGGAACAGCGAATTGCAGTTTTAAGGTAAGCGGAAAACAACCTGAGCTTTGGGATCCCGTAACCGGAAAAATGCGGGACCTTCCAGACTATAAGATTAACGGGAACATTACATTAATACCACTCGTTTTTGATAAAGCACAAAGTTTTTTTATTGTTTTCCGCAAGCAGGCTGCAACTGCTGCTGTCGGTAAAACCAACTTCAGTGCACAAAAAGAAGTTTTGAAATTTAATGGCACATGGCAGGTTAAGTTCGACCCCAAATGGGGTGGGCCCGCATTGCCGGTTACGTTTGCCGCGCTGCAGGATTGGACAAAACAAGATAACGAGGCAATAAAATATTTTAGCGGTACAGCTGCTTATGTAAAGATGTTTGATGCCGATAGTCTGGTAAATACCCGGCAATCTGTTTTATATCTTGATCTGGGTTCAGTTAAACATATTGCTCATGTTATACTCAATAATAAAGATCTGGGAATTGTATGGACAGCGCCTTGGCGTGTAGAAATACCGGAAGGTATACTAAAGGCGAAGGACAATAAGCTGGTTATTGAAGTTACAAATGTTTGGGCGAACAGATTGATCGGAGATGAGCAGGAGCCTGCTGATTGTGAATGGCTCCCTGGATACCGTGGCGGGCATTTTCTAAAGGAATTTCCGGATTGGTTCCTTCAAAACACGCCTCGCCCATCAAAAGGAAGGTATTGTTTTACCACCTGGAATTATTTTGATAAGGATTCGCCTTTAGTGTCATCTGGGTTGCTGGGGCCTGTGCGTATTACCACAGATTTATAAAAGTGATATACCTTAATACAACTATATGAGTGTTGATATAAACAATGAAATTCATAAACCTGTAACAACGCAAATCAAAAAAGTCAATGTTATGTCGCATTTTTTTAAAGTAAATATATTGTCATTCGTACTGCTGTTCAAATTTAGTACGTGTGTTTTTGCTCACAGCGTTTATTTAAATGGGGGTATTCCAAATACGGGCGGTGTTACAAATCCGGTTGTTTTGCATTCGGCTTTGCTAAAAGTTACCATAGACAGGGGGACGGGACTTCCGTACTTATATAATTATGAAGGGGCAATTATACATGGTGCAGATTCTCTGAAAAAGTTACCGGTGATCATTTGTAAATTAAATCCACGCGAATACATTGCTCTGAATGTTAAGCCTGAGAGCATTAAGGCAACAGCCACAGAAGCCGATATTTTCTATAAAGCAATTTATAAAAACGTAACTGCGGCAACATTTCATATTAAATATGTACTAAACGCAGCATCGTTGGCGATAACAATGGAAAACGTTACTGAATATACTGGCTTTGAACTCATTGAATCTGGGATGCCTGATTTAGCTACTGTACGTGAGGAAGATGGCGGAGCTGGCTGGCTGGCACATGGCAGAGACGGCGGCGAAGTAGTTGATTTGAAAGACGCCCGGCCAAACCAAATTCCGGCAGATGCCTTTTTTGGAGATATCGGCTACGTATTGCCTGTCGCAATCATAGGTAATAATAAAGTGGAATGTGTAATGGAAGTTTCTGCCTATATGGATGGAACGAAGATAGCAATTAGTGGAAAGGACGGGTACAGACATGCAAAAATTGGCACTACACAGGTGTACCGGGTTCACGGAGGGCGGGCATATCATATGAATGACGGTGGCCCTGATGTGCGGGGAAACGCGAATACTCCAAATTTACTGATAGGGCAACAATCGCGCTGCCGTTTGGATTTTACCGGTGACAGGGATCATAATGGCATTGTAAACTGGCTGGATGGTGCTAAAATAGTGGCAGATAGAATGCCGCCTATACCTGCAAAATATTTTAATGATAAATTTATATACCTGGTGGCGGGTAAATATAAACCAGAGAAAGAACCGCGAACCACCTTTGCACAAAGTGAAAAGCTAATAAGTGATATTGCAGCGCTGACCGATTATGCCCCCCAGATACCGCTGATAAGCGGATGGGTATATGATGGGCAGGATACCGGTTTCCCTTCTGAAGATAAAGTAAACGAAAGCCTGGGGGGGTATGCCGGGTTAAAACACCTGATAAGCGAAGGCGCTAAATTTAATGCCAATGTAAGTCTTAATGTAAATTATGATGATGCTTACAAAAGTAGCCCGCAATTTGATACTGCATTTATTGCCCGCAGGCCCGATGGTAAAATATGGCGCAGCCTTGATTGGGCCGGCGAATACTCCTATATCGTTGGTATGGCTAAATATATGCCAAATTGGGGCGAGCAGCGTATGGATTATATTATAAAACGATACCAAATTCACGATGCAATGCTTATCGATGCAATGTCATGGCACGCTATCCGTAATGATTGGGACCCGGCTCACCCGGCCAGCGGTTATAAAAATCTTGTTGATGGCAAATTTAAGATCATTGATGGTTTCAGTAAGCGCGGGATATCAGTAATGTCCGAACATTTGCGTTATCCATTTATTGGCAGGCTTGCAGTTTCTGCCGATGGCTTTGGAGGGGGAGCAAATATATTTGGAGGAAAAGCCATTCCACTGCTTGCGTCGGTTTATCGTAAATCAGCTATTTGGGGAACGGGCAATTTTTCTCGCAGCGACCCGGCACGGAGCCTTTTTTGGAATTGCCGGTCTATACAATGGTATAGTAACTCTACAAACCGCAGAGATATTATTGATTATTATTTTTTAACTGTTCTTCCTTTTAGTAAAGTACATGATAAAGGGATGGTTGATTATAAACAAACCGGCTTCAGAACCGAAATAAAACTTGAGAATAATTCTAAAATCACAAACGATTGGATGGCCCAAAGTTACGCTGTTGTAGCAAACGGGATTGAAATAGCAGGTAATAATGCTACTTATTGCCCAATCGATGATAATCGTATCGCATTCTTTTCACGCGATGCTAAAGAACTGAAAGCAACCTTGCCATCTGGTTGGGATGCCGGTACTGTAGCCGCACGCGCTTTGTACATAGATCATCGCATACCGGTTAATGTTAAAATAAATAACGATACAATCATAGTGAATGTAACAGCGGGCACACCAGTTATTGTTTATCGCAATGCTGAAATAGCAGATCAGCAACATTAATTAAAAGCATAGTATTATTATAATGAAAAGAAGATCCGTAATAAAAACAGCCGTTTCCTTGTTGCCAGCTTTGGCATTATCAAGAACATTTGCGGCAGATAAAATACTAAGTGGTTTTGAATATGGGGAACAAGTAATGCCCGGGCCTTTTCAAGCCAACTGGAATTCATTGCAAAACTATAAAGTTCCGGATTGGTTTCGTGATGCTAAGTTTGGTATATGGGCGCATTGGGGCCCGCAATGCCAGCCTGAGCATGGAGATTGGTATGCCCATTCGATGTACACTGAAGGTAGCGACGATTATAAATTTCATGTTGAAAAATACGGGCATCCATCGAAATTTGGTTTTAAGGATGTTATAAATCAATGGAAAGCCGAGAAATGGGATCCGGAACAACTGGTTAAATTATACAAGAACGCGGGAGCTAAGTATTTTTTTGCTATGGCAAACCATCATGATAATTTTGATAATTACGACAGCAAGTACCAATCCTGGAATGCTACTAAACTGGGGCCGAAAAAAGATATTATTGGCGGATGGGCAAAGGCGGCCCAAAACAACGGCCTGCGTTTTGGAGTGAGTGTACATGCTGCTCATGCGTGGTCGTTTTATGAGAAATCTCAAAAAGCAGATAAGGCGGGGCCATTGGCTGGAGTGCCATATGATGGAAACATTACAAAGCAAAGTGGAGAAAATACATGGTGGGATGGCTACGACCCGCAGGAACTTTACGCCCAAAGGCATGTACCCAGTTTAAACGGGGACGATCAGACAACGTTTTTTCAACAATGGGATTGGTCGCACGGTGCCAGTAAACCAGATAGAAAGTATTGCGAAAAGTTTTTCAACCGTACAATTGATTTAATTAATAAATACAATCCCGACATCGTTTATTTTGACGATACCGTATTACCATTATATTCTGTCAGCGATACAGGATTACGTATAGCAGCACATTTATATAACAGTAATTTAAAAAGAAAAGGCGGTAAACTGGAAGCAGTACTTACCGGTAAAATACTGGATGAGCAACAACGTAAATGCATGGTTTGGGATATAGAACGCGGGCAAAGTAACGCCATTGAACCGTTGCCGTGGCAAACAGATACCTGCATTGGCGATTGGCACTATGACCGCCGGATATTTGAAAAAAAAGGATATAAGAGCGCCAAAACAGTTATTCATACCCTGATTGATGTAGTCAGTAAAAATGGGAACCTATTATTGAACATTCCTGTAAGGGCCGATGGAACAATCGACAGCGAAGAACTGGCTGTAGTTGAAGGCATAACTGCCTGGATGACTTTGAACGGGGAATGTATTTTTGGTACAAGGCCCTGGAAAGTTTTTGGTGAAGGTCCAGCGAGTGAATCGGTTAACCCGCTAACGGCTCAAGGCTTTAACGAAGGTAAAGGCAAGCCATTTTCGGGCAATGATTACAGGTTCACTGCAAAAGGCAATATGTTATATGCAATTGCGCTGGGCTTACCGGCTGGCGGAAAAGCGGTAATTAAATCTCTGGGCTCAAACCTTAATTACTGCAACGGGAAAATTGAAAGCGTTCAATTAATTGGAATGGAACAAGCTTTATCATTTCAACATACATCCAATGCCCTGGTTATTTCGCTACCTGATAATTTACAAAGCCAGATAGCTTATAGCTTTAAAATATTTATAAGCTAATGGAAAAGCTATAATAATGGGTAATAAAATTTTGATGCTAAATATAGGATTATGACTAACCGTATAAGTTTAAAACAACTGGCTGATGAATTGAATTTATCCCCAGCAAGTGTTTCCAGGGCATTGAACGATAGTTATGAAATTAGTACTGCCACAAAAGAAAGAGTTTTAGCATTAGCCAAAAGGATGAACTACGAGGTTAATCCTTTTGCCAGTAATTTGCGGTATGTAAAAAGCAAAACTATCGCTATTATCATACCCGAAATTGCCAATCAATTTTTTTCGCAAGCAATTAATGCTATCGAAGAAGTTGCTCGCGAACATGGATTTCATGTGCTAATTTATCAAACACATGAAAAAAGTGAAATGGAATTGTCTTTTACCCAGCGTTTATTAAATGGAAGAATTGCGGGTGTACTTATATCTGTTTCAAGCGAATCAGACATAAGCGAACATTTTGGTGAGCTTTCTAAAAAAGTGCCAATGGTGTTTTTTGATAGGGTATATGATAATATCGAAACTTTTAAAGTTACAACAAATGACTATGAAAGCTCATATGCCGCTACACAACATCTAATTGATTGCGGCTGCCAAAAAATATTGTATTGTGGAGGGCTGGCAGTACTGGCAATCGGAAAAAAAAGACTCGCTGGTTACATTGATGCTATAAACGCTAATGATCTGATTCTTAATAAAGAAATGATTCTTACAATCGGCTATGATGGGTTTAAAAAGTCGGATGAAATAAAAAGCGCCGTAAGTGTATTAAGGCCTGACGGTATATTATCCTCAATAGAAGAATTCTCTTTTCCCTGCTATAGTGTGTGCAATGAATTGGGACTACAAATCCCTGATGACATAAAAATTGTAAGCTTTTCAAATTCAGATAGTGCCGCGTTTTTAAACCCTCCGCTAACAACTGTTACGCAACCGGCATTCGAAATTGGTCAAAAGGCCGCTGTTATGTTATTCAAATTGCTTGGTAACAAGCGAAATATTGATGTGGAATATAATTGCGAGCTAAAATCGTCCCTGATTAAACGCGCCTCAACCGGATATTGATTTTTCGACCTGTATTGGCATTCAAAGCTAATCTTTATGAATCTAAGGTTGTGAAACTTGTATTAATGTTACGAAAACCTTTTCCTTTTGTTACGCAACGGGTTACGTAAATAAATGTGATAATTGTTAATATGACACACATTTATTTTCTGCAATTTCGAAATATATAACCTAATGTATATCCTGTAAGGAATTACAGGCTGACCAATTCAGCCGATAAAGATTAAACCAATTAAAACAAATAATATGAGTACACTTAAACTTGAAATTTTTAAGCGGAATAAACGCTGGGTGGTTTCGATACTGCTGCTTTTATTCGTCAACTACGCCATGGCACAGTCAGTGATTAAGGGTACAGTTACCGATAGCAAGGGCGGTACACTGCCAGGCGTAACGGTAAAGGTAAAGGATTCAAATACTGCTACCTCAACCGATGTTAACGGTAAATTTAGTATTGCAGCATCACCGGGTTCGCAATTAGAATTTAGTTTTGTCGGGTTTACGAGTAAAACAGTAAATATTGTAAATCAAACACCTATAACAGTTGTTTTATCTGAGGGCGATAGGGCACTAAACGAAGTTGTAGTTATAGGCTACGGTACAAAAAAGAAAACAGATCTTACTGGTACGGTCAATTCGTTAGCCGGAAGTGATATTGAAGCTTCGAAAGCTTCAAACGCTCAGGAAGCCATGCAGGGAAGATTGCCCGGTGTTGATGTTGTACGTAATTCCAGCAAGCCAGGCAGTGATTTCTCTATACAGATCAGGGGGCAAAATTCTTTAAATGGCAGTACGCAGCCATTATATGTTATTGATGGTGTACCTGTTGGTAATATTAATGGTGTTAACCCTATTAATGATATTAACCCTGCGGATATTGAAAGAATAGATGTTTTAAAGGATGCATCCTCAACAGCCATTTATGGTTCAAGGGGGGCAAACGGCGTAATTATTGTAACTACCAAACGCGGTAAAAAAGGAGCAACAAAAATCGATTATGATGCTTATGTAGGGATTGTTAATGCGTACAATTTACCACCCATGATGAATGGCCCTGAATTTGTTAATTATGCGCGCGACTATTACAATGAACAGGCCCAGGCCTCGGCGTTGCTAAACAATCAACCGGCCCCAACCACACCAATACCTGACAGCAAAATATTTTCTGCTACGGAGTTGTCGAACATTGCCAGCGGTGGTTATACTAACTGGGTAAATTTGATCAAAAGAAACGGGGTGCAAACCAATCATAACCTGAGTATTTCAGGCGGCGATGAAAAAACCGTTTATTTTGTTTCGGCAGGTTTTCAAGATTATCAAGGAACAACTAAAGGTGAATTTACACAAAAATATACGTTAAAGGCAGGGCTTGATAAGACATTGAATAACACTTTTAAGTTCGGTGCATCCATTTACACCACTTACGCCAATATAGATCCAGGTAGCGGTGAAGCATTTCGTAGCGCATACAGGTTACGCCCTACCGGAAGCGCCTATAATGCCGATGGTTCGCCCAGATTTTTGACTTATGAGGGAGAGTCGCAGATCACTAATCCCTTATTTGATCTTATGAACGAAGTAAATTCCCAGCAATACATACGGGTATTCCCTAACTTGTATGCTGAAATTAATATCATAAAGGGCCTGTCTTTTAGAAGTTCCTTTACGCCTGATATCACCTTTCAGCGCACAGGCGTTTATGATGGTCAATATACAAAAACCAATGCAGGCACAAAACCCGCAAGTGGGTCAAACGGGCATAATGACTTTTTTGATTACACTTTTGATAACGTATTAACGTATAATAATGAGATCGGTAAAAGTAAATTCGATATTACTTTAGGTAGTTCTTCAGATTCTTATCAGCAGGATTTCAGCAGTATATCCGTTACCGGTTTACCGTATCAATCCCTGTGGTATAACGTCGGCAGTACAGTTCCGGTAACAATAAACGGAAATACCATACAGCCTACCACGTCTGTGAGCAGCGGATATACTAAACAAACCATACAGTCATACTTCGCCCGGGCTAATTATACCTTTAACAACAGGTATTTATTTACCGGAACACTCAGGGCCGATGGTAACTCCATATTTGCGCCGGGGCATCAATGGGGTTATTTTCCATCAGGTGCTTTCGCCTGGAAAATCAGTGAAGAAGATTTTATGAAGGAGGTAACCTTTGTAAGCAATATGAAATTAAGGCTAAGTACGGGTAGGGTTGGTAATGCTGCATTATCAAGCTATTTACAGCCTTATATAACCCAATCAAGTATTGGTGTAACACAATATAATTTTGGCGGCACAAATGCTAACGGTTTTTCCCCAAGTTTACTGGCTAATAAGGATTTGACGTGGGAGAAGACAACTGAGTACGATGCCGGATTAGACATGGATGTTTTAAAGGGCCGCATAAGCTTACAGCTTGATTACTATGATAAAACCGCGCATGGTTTATTAGGTAATGAGCTTATACCACCCGAAAATGGCTTTGGTAGCGTTACAGCCAATTTAGGTGCCGTTAGAAACAGGGGTATTGAAATAGGGATAAACTCTACCAATATCAAAACGCAGGGTTTTACCTGGGCATCCAGTCTTAACTATTCCCATAATCATAACGAAATTCTTAACATATATGGTAGCGGAAATAATACCAATAATGTAGGTAATCAGCAATTTATCGGTTACCCTGTTAGTGTGGTTTATGCCTATAAAATAATTGGTGTGTGGCAACAAAGCCAGGCTGCCGAAGCTGCTAAATATGGCCAGATCCCGGGCCAATACCGGGTTCAGGATATTACAACCAGCGGCTTAAATACTGGTACTCCTACAGCTGCTAATCTCAATCCCGATGGGGCAATTAATTCAAATGACAGGCAGATATTAGGTTCCAGCATACCTAAATGGTTTGGTGGCATTACTAATAACTTTACCTATAAGAATTTTGATTTTAATATAGTGGTCTATACCAGGCAGGGAACATTCCAGCAAAGCACTTTCCTGGTTCAGTACCTGGACGGTGACCAGGGACGTGCCCGGTTTAATGCTTTTGAACGAAGTTACTGGACACCCAGCAACCCAAGTAATACCTGGGCAAATGAAGCGCGTGAAACTGACGGAAGCACCAGGGGGATTTCAGAATTCAGTAACTCTTCCTATACAAAAATTAGCAACATGACCTTAGGATATACACTACCAAAAGGTGCTGTTGAAAGTATAGGAATAAAAAGACTACGTGTGTATGTGGATGCCTTTAACCCTTTTGTATTTACCAAATTTGTTGGTTGGGATCCTGAAAATCCTTCCGGCAATTCTTTTGGTAACGCCGATTTCCGGACCCGTACTTTTATGTTAGGGGTAAATGTTTCTTTGTAATTATTAAAAATTATTCTTAATCAAACTATTATGAAATATATTAATAAAATCAGCTTGTTTTTGATAATGGCGATAGCCATCGGTATCACCGGCTGTAAAAAATATTTGAATGAATACAACCCGGCGGGGAGAACTGCTGAAACTTATTTTAATACTGCGCAGGGTTTTGAAGGTTTAGCTCAATCCAATTATCCAAATTTGCGGGCTATTGTAAACTACCAAAGCCTGTACTGGATCGGTACTGATATTTATAGTTCATACGGAATTAATGATATTAACTATTTAAATCAATATACTAAATCTTTTAATTCATCTGATGGAAATGTAAGTGGCTATTGGAACCAGTTATATTACGCTATTAATATAGCCAATACCACTTTATATTGGGCTACACAAGTTCAGGGCGAAAATCCAACCACGTTGAATTACAGGATTGGGGAGGCAAAAACATTAAGAGCCTATTATTATTATCTGCTCGCAGAAACTTTTGGAGCGGTTCCGTTGGTGACTACGCGCACTACCGCCCCAACGTTAACTTATACGCGTACAGAAGAGAACTTGATTTACAACCAGATTATACAAGACTTAACCGACGCCGTTGCCGTATTACCATCCACAACACCCGATTTAGGCAGGGTAACATTAGGCGTAGCACAACATTTACTCGCAAAAGTTTATTTAACAAGGGGGTACAAAACTTATGGTGCCGGGAATACAGATTTTCAGAAAGCAGTTACACTAGCAGATGCGGTTATTGCCGGTCCGTATGCTTTGCAACCGGTTTATGCCAATATGTTCGATCCTACAATTGCAAACTTTCAGAATAATAAGGAAGTTATTTTTGCGGTGCAGTACAGTACTAATCCCCTAACTAATGGTGCCGGTAACTCACTTAACCAGGCCCTTTTATGGGATACCCAAATAGTGCCCGAAATTGGCAGAAGCAGTTTGTATGGTAAGCCTAACTATGCCGCATCGCCAACTCCCTACTTATTTAGCTTGTATGATAAGGCTAAGGATAGCAGGTACTTAGCTACATTTTGGAATGTGTTATATGCACAGAGCGCTACAAATGGTTTTAGTGCAGGCGATACAGTGGTATATTATCCTGATACCATTCAATCTTCGGCACAAACAGGTTCAAAAAAATATTTTACTGTTACTCCTGACCAGTACCGTACATCACCATTTTCAGGTTTAACACGGTGTTATCCGGAGCCGAAAAAGTTCAGAGAACTTAATATTCCCTACCAGGATAATGGTGGTTTCAGAAGTACCTATGTATTCCGCCTGGCCGAAACTTATTTAATAGATGCCGAAGCTAATTTACAATTAGGGAATACAGCCAAAGCTGTGCAACTGTATAACCTGATCAGGGCGAGGGCCGCTAAACCAGGTAATGATCCCGCCACCGGCGTTTCCTATGCTACCGAGATGCAGGTATCAACAATAACACTCGATGATATTTTAGATGAGCGAGCCCGTGAATTAGTAGGTGAGGAATTTAGATGGTTTGAGCTAAAGCGAACAGGTAAGCTGATCTCCAGAACGTTGCTGCATAATGATGAGGCCAAGGCATCTAATACAATGGATGCACATTATTTGTTAAGGCCTATACCGCAGTCGGTAATTGATCTCAATCAAGGTCCTTTTCCGCAAAATCCTGGTTATTAAATACTATATGACTCTTATCCCCCTGGGAATCGGGGAGATTTTTTTAAAGTAAATGATATTATTACAATGAATAATGTGTGCCGGTGCCTGGTAATTATTTTAGTTTTTGTTTTAAGCTGTAATGAAGCCTATGCATATCTTGTAAGTAAGGATAGCATACGAAATATCGATGCGGATGTTTGCAAGATAAAAGGCCGGCGAAGTATGGTTTACCAGGAATGTGTTGGTGCGGGCCGGGCCGCCGAAGGTTTACGTGCTGATTGGCAACAGCAGCTTGTGATGGTGAAAAAGGACATCGGATTTAAATACATCCGTTTTCATGGTTTGCTGAATGACGAAATGCATGCCTATACAGAAGACGATAAGGGCAACCCCGTTTATAATTGGCAATACATTGATAAGCTCTATGATTTTTTACTAAGTATTAAGATAAGGCCTTTTGTTGAACTTGGTTTTATGCCGCCCGCCCTGGCTAGTGGCGACAAAACTGTTTTTTGGTGGAAAGGAAATATTACACCGCCTAAATCGTATGAAAAATGGTCGGCATTTATAACTGCGCTTACTAAGCATTTTGAGGAAAGATACGGCCGACATGAAGTGGAACAGTGGTACTTTGAAGTATGGAATGAACCAAATCTTAATGAATTTTTCACGGGCGATATTAATGAATACTTTAAGCTTTATCAGGTTACTGCAAAAGCTATAAAAAAAGTGTCACCGACGTATCGGGTCGGCGGGCCGGCTACTTCTGGCAGTACCTGGATCAAGGAAGCATTAATTGAATTCAAGCACTATCCGGAATTGGTTGATTTTATTTCAACTCATGCTTATGGCACCAAATCAGTATTTGATGAATATGGCCATAGGCGCACGCAAATGCGCGAGGCCGATGGCATTGCAGTGCAGGTAAGTAAACTAAGGGAAAATGTAAATTCATCTTCCTTTAATAGAAAAGAAATACATGTAACCGAATGGAATTCATCTCCAAACCCACGTGATCCGCTGCATGATACCTATCAAAATGCAGCTTATATTTTAAATGCGTTAAAAAAAACAGAAACGTTTGTTAATTCGATGTCTTATTGGACATTTACTGACATATTTGAAGAGGCCGGACCGCCGCCCACGCCTTTTCACGGGGGTTTTGGTTTGCTTAATCTGCAGGCTATTAAAAAGCCATCGTATTTCGCTTATCAATTTGTTAACCAGCTTGGAGCAACAGAATTAATAAATAAAGATCAAAGTTCGTGGCTCACAACAGATAATGGAGACAATGTGCAGGCGCTGGTATGGGACTATCATTTGATTTCTCCTGATAGCTCCTATAATCAGCAGTTTTATAGTCATGAAATCCCCCCAAAACCTGCAGGGCTAATTAATATAAATATCAGCCACCTAAAAAAGGGGAGATACGAACTGCAAATTTATCATATCGGCTATCAGCATAACGATCCATACACGGCTTATTTAAAAATGGGATCTCCCTCAAGTCTCAGTATTCCGCAGGTGCAGTCATTAAAGGCGCTTTCAACCGGAAGGGCTGACGAAGCAAAGGAGATTATGGTGAGAAATGGCAGTTGGAGCTCTCATTTTTCTATTTCGCAAAATGAAGTAGTTTTAATAAAGCTGAATCGTATTAAATAAGATAAAAATAAAGGTTTGTTCAAAAACACTTAAATGAAGCCAATAAAATTTACATTGATTGCCATATTGTTATTATGGTCAGCCATCGCCAAATCGCAGCAAAAAACATATGACATAACCAATTATGGGGCGAAATTCGATCTGAGGTTCAATAATATGACCAGTATCCAAAAAGCAATTGATGCCGCTGCAGCAGCAGGGGGTGGCAAGGTGCTTATACCGGCAGGGGTTTTTATAACAGGGTCATTGATACTTAAAACCGGGGTTGAATTACATTTGGATGATAACGCCATATTGATGGGCAGTAACAAACGACTGGATTATCCAAACAATCGTCTTGCCGTTATATCAGCCACCGGCCAGCAGCATATAGCAATAACGGGTAATGGTATCATTGACGGTAACGGGCGTGAATTGGTCGAGAATTCACTAAAATTATTAAGGGAAGGCATTATTAAGGATAGCGAATATTTAGTAAAACGCCCCAAAGGAAATCGTACGAGTATATTTTCTTTTAGTAACTGCAGCAATATAGTTATCAAAGATATTACCTTGAAAAATTCAGCAGCTTGGGTACAAAATTATACAGCATGCAGCAATCTGGTGATCGATCACATTACTGTAGAAAGTACTGCCTATTGGAATAATGATGGCGTTGATTTGGTTGATTGCAAAAATGTAAAACTAATGAACTCGTTCATTAATTCTGCCGACGACGGGATCTGCCTAAAATCAGACGAGCGCAACGCCATGTGCGAAAATATCCTTGTCACTGATTGTACGGTTCGCTCCAGCGCAAGCGCTTTTAAATTTGGTACCGGCTCTGTTGGTGGTTTTAAGGATATCACGGTGCGCAATTTACAGGTATATGATACGTTTCGGTCTGCGATCGCTCTTGAGTCGGCAGACGGTGCAATTATTGACAATATAGATATACGCAATGTAATCGCAAAAAATACAGGTAACGCCATATTTATACGTTTAGGGCACCGAAACAAAGATGATAGGTATGGGAGCATTAATCATGTTTATATCGCAAATGTAAAAGCAGATATTCCCTATGGTAAACCTGATATAGGTTACCCGGTAGAGGGGCCGCCGGCAAAAACAGGAACGCATAATTTACTGCCGGCCATAATCGTTGGCATCCCCGGGCATTCAGTTAGGAGTGTTACGCTTGAAAATATAGAAATAAGCTATGGAGGTAAGGCAAATAAAGATCAAGCTTACATCAGTACCGATTCATTAGGTAAAGTACCGGAAAATATTACCGGGTACCCTGAGTTTTCAATGTTTGGAGAGCTCCCTGCTTATGGATTATACGTAAGGCACGCAGTTAATATTATAATGAAAAACGTAAAAATAAATCTTGGTGATAGCGATTTCCGCCCTGCAATTATTTTCGATGATGTAAAATCAATAGCAATAAATGGTTTAAAGTTGCCAGCAAACACAACATTGCCTTCACTAGTTTTTAATCGTGTTGATAACTCATTTGTAAAGGATTCTCTTGCTGTGGGAAGTATTTATAATATTAAAACAAAGTTATAAAATACCCGCTTCCACGGTTAAATAACGATTCACAACGGTTCGGAATAGCCGATTTTAAATTAAAGTTTCAGCAAATGTGCCTTTTGCTGAAGCTTTAATAATTATTTCCGGCGGCGTGAAAGAGGTTGACGTATCGGAGTTTGTAATGTGTAATGCTCTTAGCTTTTTCCATAAGATGCGCAATACCATTACCAGATGAATGGTTAACATTTCGATTATTATGTCAATCTATACAGCTTTTAGCTGCAACATTTTCCATTGTACCTATGGACTTCTACAGGATTTGATATGCTAAATATCGATGTCAAAAACTGTAAATCAAATGTCATTTTCCGTATTTTTTCAATATCGCTAATCCATAGCTTTATCTAAAATAAAAGGGCTGATATTCAAATTGAATAGCGGCAGCTTTTAATAACCAATTTTATTTTATTCTTCTAAGTCGAAATTCTATTTGATTTGATTAAAAAATAAAGGAGTATTCCTATGTGAAAAGTATGCCTCAAAAGTTTGCGGGAATTATCAGATAATCCCCGCTTAATTATTATTGATTCGTATCCTCCGGCAAAAGTGAATACAATCATTACAGTTAATTATTTAATAACCAACATGATCAAAAATATGAAAATTTTTACAAATCTTCCGTGTATAAAAGAAGCTAGGGATTGTATTTTCTATATTACCATTGCTTTCTTTTTATTAACGCTGTTTAGCTTGCAAACAGCCGAGGCCAAAAACTATAAAACGTCTAAAGCCTATGTGGTTACCGGAACTATCAAATCTGAAACGGGCGAACCGTTGGTAGGTGTAAGCATATTGATCAAAGGAACTTCAAGCGGAGTGTCAACAGATCTTAATGGAAAATTTAGTATAACAATCCAATCGCAAAACGCAATATTGGAAATTAAATATGTCGGTTATCAAACCAAGGAAGTTGCTGTTAGTGCCGCAGGTGATATAAGTATAGTGATGGCTACTGATCAACATTCGTTAAGCGAAGTTGTGGTATTGGCCTATGGCTCACAAAAGAAAGCAGATATCACAGGTTCGGTAACCTCAATTAAGGCAGATGATGTTAAAGATCAGCCTGTCACTCAGTTTACGCAAAGCATCCAGGGAAAGACGCCCGGTGTGGAAGTTAACCAAACAACCGGTATTCCTGGTCAGGGCATGTCAATCCGAATCCGGGGCGCCGCTTCTTTTACAGGAACATCACAGCCGCTGTACGTAGTTGACGGAGTGCCGCTGGTAAGTGATATTAATAATCTTAATCCCAATGAAATTGAAAGTTTTACAATCCTTAAGGATGCGTCTGCAACTGCCTTATACGGATCGAGAGCAGCTAATGGAGTAGTGATCATCACTACCAAACATGCCAAGGCAGGGCAGAACGATCTTTCATTTAACGCCTTCTACGGTGTGCAAACCGTTCCGCAAAAAGGCAGGCCTGACATGATGGACCCGGAGCAATTCGCGCAGTATGAAAATGATATTTTTACGCAGGAAATTGCAATGGGAACCGCAACAAGTATTCCTTCTGTGTATCAAAATCCTTCGCAATATGCCGGCCAAAAAGGGACTAACTGGTACAATGTATTATTGCGTAATGCGCCAATCGAAAGTTATAATTTGGCTTTATATAGCGGATCGGCAAAGTCGACAACGGCGGTTACATTGGGCGTTTTAAACCAGGACGGCGTAATCATCGCGTCAAATTATAAAAGGTATTCAGTACGTGTTAACAGTGATTACAAGTTTAACGATAAGTTGTCTATTGGTGTAAATGTTGCACCAACCTATGAGATAATGGCTAACCCTAATACTGATGGGAATATTTTTAGTGGCGGTATTATTCAAAATGCCATTGCGAGTTCTCCGCTTGTTCCATATAAAAACGCCGACGGATCATTGCCTTTAACTTCTACTGCACCTGGTTTATTTCCGAATCCTAATTGGTACCGGGTTGCTACTGAAACAAAAGATAATACACAAAAAGGGCGCTTGTTATCAAATGGATATGTTAAACTGGAAATTGTTAAGGGATTAGTTTTCAAATCATCGCTTGATATCGACTATGTGAATGAGCAGAATCAGCAATGGAATCCATCTACAAGCGGTGGGCTTTTTAACCCGCCACCTATTACTGCAAATGCCAGTACTTATAGTAATATATACTATTCGTGGCTTGCAGAAAATACACTTGATTATACCCATGCATTTAAGGGCGGGCACAATTTAGATGTGCTGGTAGGTTATACCGCTCAAAAATATCACCAGAATTATAATTCAGAGTCCGGCTATGGATTTCCTAATGATGATATTTCTTCCCTTGCCGCAGCAACGCAATTCAATACTCCCTATTATGATATCGAAGAATGGTCTTTAGCCTCTTTTGTATCAAGAATAAACTACAATTATCAAAATAAATATTTATTGTCTGCTTCATTCAGAAGAGATGGTTCATCGCGGTTTGCTCCAAATAACAAGTATGGAAATTTTCCTGCTGTTTCAGCCGGGTGGAATGTAATTGAGGAATCTTTCATGCAAAAGGCACCAGTGATCTCTAATTTGAAAATCAGGGCAAGTTATGGATTGACGGGGAATTTTGATATAGGCAACTACGGATTTGCAGCCAACACACAGGTAAGTAATTATCCATTTAATAATTCACTTACTCCGGGTACAAGTACATCAAACATCGGTAACAATAACTTGTCGTGGGAAAAAAACAGGCAGTTGGATATAGGCGCGGACGTAGGAATATTGAAAGACCGGATTTCGTTTACTTACGATTATTTCCATAAAATTACCACATCCCTGTTATTCCAGGTGCCAGTTCCCCAGGAATCAGGCTTTTCATCTATTTCTAACAATGTAGGGAAAATTCAATGGGTCGGACATGAGTTTTCGGTAACCAGCCAGAACCTAATCGGCGCATTTAAATGGACAACAAATTTCAACATCAGCTTTGTCCGAAACAAAATATTAGACCTGGGGCCATACGGTAATAGTTTACCGAGATCTGATCCAAATGGCCCTAATATTGAAGAAGTTGGGCAACCTTTAGGTTCATTTTACGGTTATAAGTTCATAGGCATTTATGAGAATCAACAGGACTTTAATAATTCGCCCAAATATTATGGAAGCGATGGCCCTTCAGCTGTTGGAACTGTAAAGTATGCGGATATAAATCACGATGGTGTGATCGATGTTAATGATAAAACCATAATTGGGAATCCAAACCCTAAATTCACTTATGGGATGACCAATAATTTTTCTTACAAAAACTTTGATCTCGGATTGTCGCTATCGGGCTCTTATGGTAATGATATTGAAAACAGAACATTGGAATACATCCAGAATTTGGACGGTGTATTTAACGTAACCGCTGACGTGGCGAACAGGTGGAAATCGCCTTCAGATCCGGGAGATGGTGTGCATCCGAGAATACTGGTAGGGGATGCGTTGGCGCGTACTACAAACTCACGCTGGGTAACCAGCGGTAGTTATCTTACCATTAAAAACCTTGCGCTTGGTTATACCATCCCGTTAACAGGTGACAACAAATACATCAAAAGCATTAGGGTTTATGCCAGTGGGCAACAATTGTATGTATTTACTAAATATAAAGGAGCTAATCCGGAAGTAAGTGCAAATGGGCCTGACGACCCGATAAATATAGGGGTTGACTATACATCTTATCCGGTTCCCCGCACTATCAGCTTGGGAGTAAATATGAATCTCAAGTAAACAATCACAATTTTATTTTTAAAAATTACGAACATGAAATTAAAAATAATGATAATAGCGGGACTTGGTCTTACTACCCTGGGTTCCTGCAAAAAAAGTTTCCTGGAACTGTCGCCTAAAACTCGTGTTACCGAATCGAATTTTTTCATCACCGCGGCAGACTACGAGCAGGCTGTAGTCGGTGCTTATCAGCCTTTACAGACATTATACAGCGATGCTTATGTAATGGGCGAAATGCGCTCGGATAATGCTACTTATTTCGCCAGCCCGGGATTACAGGGAGGAGAGTTTACCGATAAGTATAATATTTCCGGTTTTTTGGATGTTTCAGTAAATGGTGTAACCTCAAATAAGTATGTAAACTGTTACGTTGGCATAGCACGAACAAATTCTATATTGGTAAGAATCGACAATGCAAATATAGATGCAACTACAAAAAGTAATGTAAAAGGACAAACACAATTTTTACGGGCTTTTTACTATTTTGAATTGGTCCAATATTTTGGAGGCGTTCCATTGCATTTAACGGAAGTAACCTCGGTAGCTCAAACAGCATTGCCACGGTCGTCCGCAGATGATGTTTACAAGCAAATAATTGCCGACGCAACAAGCGCCGCCAGTTTACTCCCGGCAAAGCAAACCACATTGGGCATGGTCACCAAAGGTGCAGCAGAAACTCTTCTGGGATACGTTTACATGACTCAAAAAAATTATGCCAGTGCTGAAACCGCTTTGACAGCTGTTACACAATTAGGCTATAGTTTACTGCCAAGTTATGCAGCTATATTTGACCCGTCAAATAAAAACAACGCCGAATCTATTTTTGAAATACAATACCTGGAAGGCCCGCAAGGTTTGCAAAGTAATTTTGCTTTTCAATTTGCACCCAACATCGCTAATGTAATAAACATACTGGGAGTGTCGGGCAATAATCAAACTACCGGAGGGTGGAACAAACCTACACCTGATTTGATCGCATCTTACGAACCGGGAGACAAAAGAAAAGCAGCCACTATTGCAACCAGCTATGTTGATGGGGACGGGAACACGGTTAACGATAACTATGTAATTAAGTATACACATCCACCTTACACCCAGTTTAATAATACCGGGGAAGACTGGATGGTTTATCGTTATGCTGATGTATTGCTCCTTTTGGGAGAATGCTTAAATGAAGAAAATAAAAGCACCCAGAGTATCCCTTACCTTAACCTGGTGAGGGCCAGAGCAGGTCTTGCTGCTACCACTGCTTCTTCGCAAGATGGCCTGAGGACTGCCATAGCTCATGAACGCCGTGTTGAATTAGCTTTCGAGAATCATCGCTGGCTTGACCTGGTGAGAACCGGGCAGGCAATTACTGTGATGACCGCTTTCGGAGCTCAGATCAAGCAACAGGAAAATTATATCCCTGCTGCTGCTTATACAAATATTACCAGTAACAGATTTATTTTTCCTATACCACAAAGTGAGATAGATGGCAATCATCTGCTTACGCAAAATCCTGGTTATTAATTGGTTAGTTGAGTGTGGAGTATAGTCTTAAGGACTATGCTCCTTTTTTCTGGTTTCGTTAATTTATATTAACAGAAAATATTTATAATGTGTAAAACAGTCTTTTTATTTTTTCTTGTTCTAACAACGGCTCAGCTAAAAGCCCAAATTACAATTCAACAGGTTTTGTGCGACTATCATATCAATCCATTAGCAGTGGAAAATAGTACACCTGCCTTAAGCTGGAAACTGATTTCGAGCAAAAGAAATACCACGCAGACGGCCTATCAGATTTTAGTGGCAGATGATTCTTTGCTTCTTCAAAGAAATTTTGGAAATCTGTGGAATTCAAAAAAAGTGATTTCCGACAGGTCTTTACAAGTGATTTATTCAGGAAAGAAATTGCAATCGGCACAAACATATTACTGGAAAGTGAGGGCCTGGGATAACCACGGAAAAATATCGCCGTGGAGTGAAATAGGGAAATGGCAAATAGGATTATTATCTAAAGCGGATTGGAAAGGTGCCAATTGGATTGCCTACAACAAAATGCCCGATTCTTTAAGGATAGTTCCCGCTCTTGAAAATTCGGCGGATGCGCGTTGGAAAAAAGGCACTGATATTTTACCGCTGTTGCGAAAAAAGTTCGAGGTTGAAAAAAGAATTAAAAAAGCAACTGTTTTTATTACCGGGATGGGCCAGTTTGATCTAAGTATAAATGGGAAAAAGGTGGGTGACCATTTTTTAGATCCGGGTTGGACACAATTTGATAAATATGCTTTATATGTTGCTTTTGATATTACCGATCGTTTAAAACAAGGGGCCAATGCTATAGGCGTAATGCTTGGGAACGGGTTCTATTATATACCAGGTGATCGTTATCACAAAATAAAAGGTGCATTTGGTTACCCAAAGATGATCTGTAGAACTTTAATAGAATATGCTGATGGTAGCAAACAAAATATTATCAGCGATACAACCTGGAAAGCGGCACCCGGGCCAGTTACATTTTCCAGTATTTACGGAGGCGAAGATTATAACGCTACATTAACGCAGGACGGTTGGAATACTGCAAACTTTAATGATAAGGCATTTGAAAAAGCTGTTGTTGTTGATGGGCCGCCGGTTTTAAAGGCACAGACAGAAGATCCCTTAAAGATTTTTGAAAGATTTAAAGCCCAAAAAATCACGCAGCCAAAGCCCGGTGTATGGGTTTATGATATGGGCCAAAATGCCTCAGCAATCCCTTTAATAACTGTAAAGGGTAAACGGGGAAGTACTGTTAAAATTACCCCGGCAGAGTTGCTTGATGATAACGGACTGGTGTTACAAGCTCCGGTAGGTGCGCCGGTTTATTTTAATTATACGCTTGATGGAAAAGGTACTGAAAGCTGGCATCCGCAATTTATGTATTATGGGTTCAGGTACATACAAGTGGAAGGGGGTGTGCCTGAAGGCAAAGATAACCCTGAACAACTTCCTGTGCTTGCAGATATGAGTAGTTTACACACCCGTAATAGTGCAGCCCTGATCGGCTCATTTAGTTGTTCAAATGAGTTATTTAATAAAATTTTTAAACTTATTGATTGGGCCATTCAAAGTAATACGGCCAGTATTTTTACAGATTGCCCTACCCGCGAAAAATTAGGCTGGCTGGAAGAGGCTCACCTGGTCGGAAGTTCTATCCGTTATAACTATGATATCGCTACCCTGGTACGCAAGGTGACGATGGATATGCAAAATTCGCAAACAAAGGAAGGATTGATTCCGGACATCGCTCCGGAATATGTAAAATTTGGCAATGGATTTAGGGATTCACCGGAATGGGGAAGCAGTAGTATAATTTTACCCTGGTATATGTACCAGTGGTACGGCGATAAACAGGTCCTGGACGAAAGTTATGACATGATGAAACGTTATGCCGCATACCTTACTGGTAAATCTCAAGATCACATCCTGTATTTTGGCCTCGGCGACTGGTATGATATGGGGCCCAAGGATTTAGGCCCCTCGCAATTAACGCCGGCCGGAATTACAAGTACCGCCATTTATTATTATGATTTGACGCTGCTTGCCAAAATTGCAGCCGTCCTTAACAAAACAGATGATGCGAACGCATATGTGGCTTTAAGTGCCGAAGTAAAGAAAGCCTATAATAGGACCTTTTTCAACAAAGAAACCAATCAATATGGAACGGGAAGCCAGACAGCAAACGCAATGTCTGTTTATATGGGGCTTGCTGACGATGATATTAAAGGAAAAGTAATCGCTAACCTGGTACAGGATATCCGCAACCATAATAATGGTGTTACTGCTGGCGATATTGGTTTTCGCTATTTACTGCGCGTGTTAGATGATGCGGGGCGCTCAGATGTCATATTCGATATGAATAGCCGCTCAGATGTCCCAGGATATGGTTATCAGTTGGCCCACGGTGCAACCGCGCTTACAGAATCATGGCAGGGAAACCGCATATCATCTAATGATCATTTTATGTTAGGGCACTTGATGGAATGGTTTTATAGTGGCTTAGGAGGGATAAAACCGGCTGAAAACGCTGTAGCTTTTACACAGATCAGCATACGCCCCGAAATAGTGGGCGATATCACTCATGTTAAAGCAAGCTATTTATCACCATATGGAGCAATTGAAAATGAATGGTTTAAGGATGGTGATAAATTCATGATGAAGCTAACGATCCCTGTCAACACAACCGCCACAATTTATTTACCGGCCGATAAAAAAAGTATAATCAAGGAAAGCGGGAAAATTATAAATCAAACGAGCGATTTTAAAAATATAAAGTTTCAAAGTGGAAAGGCGCTGATCACAGTTGGTTCCGGCTTTTATTCCTTTACTGTCGATAAAAGCTAAAGGGTTTTATTTAACAATTAATAATGTTAATAAAGGGCTCAACGATCATTTCGTTGTTGCATACTAACGGGATAATGTAATTGTATCATTTACCGGCTATTTACTGGTACGGAAAAGAGATCGTATAAATTTGATAATCATATAAATTTAAAATGAATATTACTGACCATCATAAAAAATATAAATTACTGCTAATTGTAGTTGTTCAGTTGTTGTATGGCCATGTTAAGGCACAGGATAACAAGCTATGGTATAATCAACCCGCCAAAGTCTGGACCGAAGCTTTACCAATAGGAAATGGCAGGCTGGGTGCTATGGTATTCGGGAAAGTGGACGATGAATTTATCCAGTTAAATGAGGCGTCACTATGGTCCGGAGGGCCTGTAAAAGATAACGTGAATCCTGCAGCCTTTAGTTATCTCGCAAAAGTAAGGTCAGCACTGTTTAAAGGGGATTTTCAACAAGCGCATGAACTTGAAAAACAGATGCAGGGTGTTTATTCAGAAAGTTATTTGCCCCTGGCCGATTTCCATATCCGGCAACAACTTGGTGAAGTAGATCCGGGATCGTATGATAGAGATTTAAATATTCAGGATGCAATTGCCACAACAACGTTTAAGGTTAAAGGTGTGCGCTATAAAAGAGAGGTATTCGTATCCGCTCCTGATCAGGTGATCGTAATCCGTATCACATGCGATAAGCCCCGGCAAATTACTTTAAAGTTAGGCGCAACAAGCCAGCTTCATTTTAAAACCGAATTATTAAACGATAATATACTGGCACTAAAAGGGAAAGCGCCTGTGCATGTTGATCCCAATTACGTTGATTACAAAAAAGAACCGATAATTTATGATGACAAGGATACCTGTAATGGTATGCGTTATGAAATGCTAACGAAAGTGTTGATCAACGACGGCAAAATGACCGCCGATTCCAACAGTATAGCTGTAAAAGGAGCATCTGTTGTTACTATATATATTTCTGCAGCTACAAGCTTTAACGGTTATAATAAGTGCCCGGTAAAAGATGAACATCAAATTGCATTGAATTACTTAATGCAAGCTACAAATAAGCCTTATCGTGATTTATTGAATTCTCATCTTGCCGATTTTCATCAATATTTTAACAGAGTATCATTAAGCTTAAATCACAATAAAGGGAGCAGAACAGACCTACCAACAGATGCAAGACTTGAAAATTATTTAAAAACAAATTCAGACCCCGGTTTAGAGGCATTGTATTTTCAGTATGGCCGTTATCTGCTGATCAGCAGTTCCAGAACGCCTGGAATACCTGCTAATTTACAAGGCATCTGGAATAAGGAGCTCAGACCTCCGTGGAGTTCCAATTATACCAGTAATATAAACGTTCAAATGAACTATTGGATGGCTGAAGATGGTAATTTATCAGAAATGCACCAGCCTTTGTTTGATCTTATCAAAGAACTTTCCGTCACAGGTAGCAATGTTGCCAGTGAGTTCTATCACACCCGGGGCTGGGTAGTTCATCATAATACAGATATATGGGCTTTGGCAAATCCCGTAGGAGATTTTGGCCACGGCGATCCAAAATGGGCCAACTGGCCAATGGGCGGAGATTGGCTTTGCCGTCATTTATGGGAACATTATTTATTTACGCGAGATAAGCAATTTCTAAAAGAAACAGCTTATCCGCTTATGAAAGGCGCTGCAAAATTCACGCTCGACTGGCTTGTACCTGATGGCAACGGCCACCTTGTTACCTCCCCATCCATGTCTCCTGAAAATGATTTTATTTATGATGGAGGAAAAGTTGCAGATGTTTCCATATCAAGTACTATGGATATGGGTATTATCCGTGATCTGTTTGACAATTTAATTGAAGGTAGTGAGATATTAAATATTGACCCGCTATTCAGAGATACATTAATAGCTAAACGGAAATTATTAATACCATTTCAAATCGGCAGCAAGGGTCAATTACAGGAATGGTTTAAGGATTATGAATCCCCCGATCCTCATCACCGGCACGTTTCACACCTGTATTCGGTTTTTCCTGCACATTTAATTTCATTACAGCAAACTCCCGCACTTGCTGTTGCCGCCAAAAGATCACTTATATTAAGAGGGGATGAAAGTACGGGATGGAGCCTGGCATGGAAAGTTAATCTTTGGGCAAGACTCCAGGATGGCAATCATGCTTACCGGCTTTACCGCGACCTGCTACGGATCACAAAAGAAAATGGTTATGACTATAATGAGGGCGGAGGACTGTACGCTAATATGTTTGATGCTCACCCACCTTTCCAGATCGACGGAAACTTTGGTGGAGCATCAGGGTTAATCGAAATGCTGTTACAAAGCCAGGACGGCAACGTGCATTTGTTGCCTGCATTGCCTGATGCCTGGGCAAGCGGTAGCTTTAAAGGGCTTGTAGCCCGAGGAAATTTTGTTATCGATTTGAGCTGGGATCACAAAAAAATTGAACATGCAACAGTTTATGCCAGAAACGGCGGCGTTTGTAGGATATTGAGCAATTCGCCTTTAATGATTGAGAAAACAAAAACTGTGGCGGTCAAAAAATCCAATGGTTATGAATTGGTATTTAACACACATAAGAACAGCTATTACCAACTCACATCAATAAAGTAAACGCCTTTAATTTGCAAATACGTTCATGAAAAATGACGAATTAATTATCGCTTAACCCATTCATATAACAAACAAAACATGCATATTAAAAGTGGAATTGCATACACCGTTTTGCTTTGTTTCATCAGCATTCAGTTGGCTTTTGCGGTACCCGGGGCTAAGTTGGTACCCGTTAACCTTGCTTGTGAACTGTTTAGCAGTCCAATGGGGATTGATGTAAAAAACCCAGGTTTCAGTTACACTATAAAATCTCAGGACGCTGATCAGAGAGGTATAATTCAGCGTGCCTATCAAATTGTTTTATCCGCATCACCTGATTTTAATAAAAGGGAAATTCTTTGGGATTCTCAAAAAGTACAGGACAGCCGAATGGCTTATATAATCTACAAGGGTAGGGCATTAAAATCAAGTCATCTGTATTACTGGAAAGTGCGTATCTGGGATCAAAGTTCTCAGCCGTCAGCATGGAGCAAGGTAGCCAGGTTCACAACGGGTATTTTATCGCCCGAAAAATGGCAAGCTAAGTGGATCACAGCAACAGGAGCCGAAAAGTATGCACTGAGTCCTGTTGGCTTTAAGTCGTCCGAAGCAGTATCGCCAGATCAATCCAAATGGGTACAGGTTGATTTGGGAACAGTGAGGAAATTCTCAGAAGTTTCGCTATCTCCATTATTTTATGCAGACCGTGACGGTTATGACTTCCCGCTGAGATTCAAGGTGGAAACAGCAAATGATTCTTTATTTAGATCCAGCTCAATTATTGCCGATTACACTTCCGCTGATGTGGAAAATCCCGGCTTTAAGCCTTTTCATATTTATAAAGCCGGAGAAGGCCGCTTTTTACGATTAACCATAACAAAGCTTGCCCCCATTGGCGATAAGTTCATGTATGCGCTAAGGCAAATAGAAGTTTTATCTGCCGGACAGAATATTGCCGCCGGTAAAATAGTCACTGTTTCTGATAGTGACGATAGCAATGGTTTCAACAAAAGCAATCTTACCGATCAGGTAAGTAATTACCAAACCTTTCCTAATTATTCATCTATACTTTTCCGCAAGAACTTTTTTAATAAAGCCGGCCTGGTACATGCGATTATCCATTTGAGCGGTCTTTCTCAATATGAATTAACTATCAACAGCAGCAAAATTGGTGATTATTTGCTCACCCCCGGGTGGACTAATTATAAGAAAACTGTGCTCTATGATACCTATGATGTAACCAGCCAGATTTTGCGCGGAGATAATACAATTGGTATATTAGTTGGTAACGGTATGTACAACATTCAGCCCGATACCCTGCGATATGTTAAATTTCTATCAACTTTTGGCCCTGCTAAGGTAACAGCCCAACTTAGGCTGGAGTATGCCGATGGAACGGTTACGACTGTTAGTACCGACAAAACCTGGTCGGTGGCCCCTGGGCCCATTACCTATTCTAATTTATATGGAGGTGAGGACTATGACGCAAATAAAGATCAGCATGGTTGGGATAAACCAGGTTTTAAAACAGGTGATCAATGGGCATCAGCAGTAGAGACAACCGGCCCCGGCGGTGTATTAAAGGGATTATCCTGTGCCGCCCCTCCAATAAAAGCTATTGATACTTTATCTGCGGTTAAAATAACTAAAATCAGAGAGAATTTATGGATATACGATTTTGGCCAGAATGCTTCCATGATGCCGCTTCTTTCTGTCGATGGGCCTAAAGGTTCCTATGTTCGTTTAATACCAGCCGAACTTTTAGGACAAAACGGCTTAGTTGATAGGAGATCTGCAACACAGGGTGGCGCAAGGCCTGCATGGTGGCAATATACCTTGTGTGGCGGCGGTGCTGCACAATGGTTCCCGAAGTTCTTTTACCAGGGCGCAAGATATTTACAGGTGGAGTTGTTTCCGGCTAATGTCAGCGGCAGGCTCCCGTCAGTTACCCGATTAAGAGATGTGATCGTTCATTCTTCCTCTACACCTGTGGGCAATTTTCAATGTTCGGATTCATTGTTTAACCGGATATATAGTTTAGTGCGCTGGGCCCAGATGAATAACATGATGAGTTTGATGACGGATTGCCCGCAACGCGAAAAAATGGGATGGCTGGAAGAAAATCATCTTAACGGACCTTCACTACGGTATAATTTTGACATGGCCCCGCTTTTTCGGAAAACGATGAATGATATGGCCGACTCGCAACTTGACAATGGCCTGATCCCGAATATCGCTCCTGAGTATTTTATCGCAGGAGCACAGGATATGGCGAATGGGTTTCGAAACTCGCCCGAATGGGGTAGTTCATTTATTATTGTTCCCTGGCAGCAATACCAGTTTTCGGGAGATATTTCGCTGTTAAAACGCTATTATGATAAGATGAAGCGTTACATGGCTTTTTTATCAGCTGAAGCAAAGGATGATATTATTTACACCGGCTTAGGCGATTGGTATGATATCGGCCCTAAAGAGCCCTGGGGTTCCCAACTAACGCCGGTAGCGTTTACAGCCACGGCTATATATTATTGCGATAACCTGATCATGTATCATATAGCAAGGCTCTTAAATAAAAGAAACGATGAAGTTGAATTTTCATCGGCTGCGAAAAGAATAGGCAATTCCTTTAACAAAACCTTTTTTAATCCCAAAATAGGCTCATACGCTACAGGGTCACAAACCAGCAGCGCGTTACCTCTTTATTTAAATGTAGTTGAGCCCGCTAACCGCCTGAAGCTACTAAATAAGTTGTTGACTGATATACAGCAAAATAATAACAGTTTTACCAGCGGTGAGGTTGGCTACCGGTTTTTGCTGCGCGCACTTGCAGACGGAGGCAGCTCGGATGTTGTTTATAAGATGAACCATCAGTCTGATAAACCAGGGTATGGCTATCAGTTAAAAATGGGTGCTACCAGTTTAACCGAGAAATGGGATGCCAGTGTAGGAAATTTTGGATCCCAGGATCATTTTATGTCAGGGGAGATCAATGAATGGTTCTTCAATAACCTTGTTGGCATCAGCCCCGATACAATCAGCGCCGGATTTAGAAAATTTAATATAAAACCTGCTTTCATAAAACAGCTCAAGTGGGTAAACGGCGAATTTTCTTCCATCAGCGGTAATATAGTTTGCAAATGGAAAAGAGTTGATCATGTAATCTCATTAAACATTGAAGTTCCTGTAAACACAACAGCAACACTTTATCTTGACGACATTGACCCTGGTTCTATTTATGAGGGTTCAAAGCCGATAAATAAGTCAAATGGAATAAAGTACAAATACAAAACCAGCGAATCTCTTGCCTATGAATTAGGGTCGGGAGCTTATTCTTTTACAATTAATAATTAAAACAAAACAGCTTACTTATTCATGCGATGATATTTTTCGTAAGGGCAAAAATGAGCGGTTTAAACAGAAATAATATTTACTATCATAGACAAAAACCTTATTACACATGCAAACTAATAAATTAAAAATAGGCTTATTCGGAATTGGACTTGATGCGTACTGGGAGCAGTTTCCGGGATTACAGGCTAGACTTACGGGTTATTTGTCGGTGGTAGCGGAAAAATTGGTCGTGATTCACCCAGGAATTATAAATCTAGGGATAATTGATACCGCGGCAAAAGCTTTCGAGGCTGGAAGTAAATTTAGAAAGGAGGAAGTCGATCTTATTTTTCTGTATGTTACCACGTATGCATTGTCATCTACTGTTCTGCCAGTTGTTCAGCGTGCTAAAGTTCCGGTGATCATCTTAAACCTATCGCCGGAAGCTGCAATAGATTACGATACCTTTAACTTAATGACCGATTCAACTAAAATGACCGGCGAATGGTTGGCGTACTGTTCGGCGTGCCCGGTGCCCGAAATCGCCAATGTGTTCAAACGTACAGGTATACGTTTTCACCAGGTCACAGGTATGCTGCATGATGATCCTGAATGTTGGGAAGAAATAGGAGAATGGGTTGAAGCGGCGAAGGTTAGCCACATTATGGCGAGTAATAGTTTAGGATGTATAGGGCATTATTACAGTGGAATGTTAGACATCTATTCCGATCTTACGCAACAATATGCCAGTTTCGGCGGCCATATTGAATTACTCGAGGTAGAAGAGCTAGCCACACTTAGAAAGTCTGTAACTGATGACCAGATTGCCGAAAAAGTAAAGCTGTTTTATGAGCAATTTGAAATTATGGAAGGCTGTTTAGAGGATGATTTGAAGAATGCGGCAAAAACTTCGGTTGCCCTCGATAATTTGGTGTTAAAGTATAATCTTGGCTCTATTGCATATTATTATAAGGGTAAAGGGAACCCTGAAAATGAAGATACGATTAACTCAATAATTTTGGGTAATAGTTTACTTACGGCAAATCATGTACCGGTAGCAGGCGAATATGATATTAAGAATGCGCAGGCCATGAAAATTATGGATAGTTTGGGTGTGGGCGGATCTTTCACTGAATACTACGCGATGGACTTTAACCGTGATATAGTTATTATGGGGCATGACGGCCCGGGGCATATCGCTATTGCACAAGGCAAAACCAAAGTAAAGCCGCTTAAAGTCTATCATGGGAAAATAGGTAAGGGATTATCAGTTGAAATGTCGGTTAAAACTGGAAAGATAACCTTGCTGTCAGTGGTGGAACAGCAAGGTGGTGGGTTGTTTTTGCTGGTAGCTGAAGGAGAAACGGTCTCAGGGCCTATCCTGGAGATTGGAAATACAAATAGCCGCTATAAGTTTAACATTGGAGCAAGAAGATTTGTTAATGACTGGAATGCACAGGGGCCATCACATCATTGTGCAGTAGGCGTTGGTCATGTGGCTTCCAAAATAAAAAAGCTTGGAAAATTGCTGGACATGGAAGTAATACAAGTTTGTTAACAACGGTGACACCAAAAAGTACTTGCACACTTGAGTCAACAATGAAAACAGAAGGGAATTTATTAACTGTTGACTTTATTGCTTTCGCGGGCGACGATGTGGTGTGGAAGAATATTTTCTATAAAATTATATTAACATGAACAAGACATATTTTATTATCTTAATTTTAGTATCAATCATTGGTTTAAATGTGGTTTTTGGGCAAGATAATCAGGAATGGAAAAACTATAAAATATTCCAGGTAAATGCCGAGCAGCCTCATGCGTCGTTTACGAGTTATAAAACTAAGGACGAGGCTTTAAAGCAGGCTTATCTTCCTGTATCCGGCTATCAATTATTAAGTGGTAACTGGCTTTTTAAATGGAGCCGAAACCCTTCTGAAAGGCCAGTGAATTTTTTCCGGAAAGATTTCGATACGCATGATTGGAAGACGATGCCGGTGCCGGCCGATTGGCAATTGCATGGTTATGATGAAGCTTATTACACTAACATCAGCTATCCTTTTTCTGCGACGTTTCCCGGGGTACCGGAAGTTTTCAACCCGGTGGGGTCCTATAAAAGAACTTTTTTTCTTAATTCGGAATTTTCTGGGCAGCGAATTTTCCTGCATTTTAAAGGTGTTAATTCCGCATTTTATGTTTGGATAAATGGTAAAAAGGTAGGCTATAGCGAGGACAGCAAAACCCCTGCTGAATTTGATATAACAAACGACGTAAAGCCTGGTCAAAATGATATTGCTGTTGAAGTATACCGCTGGAATGCGGGCAGTTGGCTGGAAGACCAAGACATGTGGCGTTTTAGCGGTATTGAGCGCGATGTGTTTTTATACGCTCTCCCACAAACTTCCGTCTGGGATTATAAAGTCAATGCCAATTTAACCGACGACTATAAAAATGGTGTATTCAATTTGAAATTAATGTTGAGGAATTTTGAGGAAAACCACCCGGCCGGAAAGGTGAAAATTGAACTGGTTGAACCAACTAATAACTCTGTGGTGTTTTCCGATACTAAGTCCTGGGCCGTAGGAAAGGATACGACGCTATCACTTGATTTTGCCGCGGCGGTTGATAACCCGCTGAAATGGAGTGCGGAAAAGCCGAATCTTTATAATTTGTTCATACAACTGCAGGATGCCGGTGGCAAGGTACAGCAGGTTATATTGCAGCATGTCGGTTTCAGGCGGGTTGAAATAAAAAATAGCCAGTTACTGGTAAATGGTCAGGCTATCTACATAAAAGGGGTTACCCGTCACGAGCACGACCCGGTTACCGGGCATGTGGTAACATTTGAAAGCATGCTGAAGGATGTAAGGTTGATGAAGGAATACAACATCAATGCCGTTAGGTGCAGCCATTATCCTGATGACCCGCGTTTCTATGATCTGTGCGATGAATACGGGTTGTATGTTATCGATGAAGCAGACATAGAATCGCATGGTTTAGGCAAATATATTGGCAAGGGATATGGATATAATATGCATACCCCCACAGCCGATTCCCCTTCCTGGTATCTTCCCCACCTGGACCGTACCCGCCGGATGTTTGAACGCGACAAAAACCATCCGGCCATCGTTATATGGTCATTAGGCAATGAAGCAGGAATTGGCCCTAACTTTCATAAAACCTATCAGTGGCTAAAGGCCCATGACCAGACGCGTATGGTGCAATATGAACAGGAGTGGACCGGACCGTACACGGATATTGTGGCCCCAATGTACCATACTTTAGGTGACCTGGTATCGTATTCTAAAAGCGAGGATAAGCGCCCGTTAATTATGATAGAATATGCGCACGCCATGAATAACAGCGTAGGCAATTTGCAGGATTATTGGGATGTGATAGAAAATCATCCAAAATTGCAGGGCGGTTTTATTTGGGAATGGGTAGACCAGGGTATGCTTAAAACGGCACCGGATGGTAAGAAATTTTACGGGTTTGGCGGCGACCTCTCACCTGTGGGTGCGCCAAGTGATGGTGTTTTTTCAATCAAAGGGCTCGTTTTTCCCGACCGTTCGCCAAAACCATCTTTATTCGAAGTGAAAAAGGTTTATCAAAATATAAAGTTTAAAGGTGCCGATGCTGCTAAAGGCCAGTTCTGGATAAAAAACAATTACTTTTTTACTAACCTGTCTGATTTTAATATTAGTTGGACAATTAAGGGAAATGGGAATCTGGTCGGTAAGGGAAATGTCAGCCTGCCGCAGGGATTACCTCCGGGCGATAGCGCCCATATCACTATCCCGGTTAGCAACCTGGCTATTCAACCGGGAACAGAGTATTTTATCGAATTTAAGGCTGCGCTTAAAAGTCCCGACGGCTTATTATCTATCGGACATATAGCTGCTGCCGAACAAATTAAGTTACCTTTTTCTTCACCTCTTTCCAAGTCGCCCGTCGTTGGAAATGAAACAGTCACATTTATCCAGGACGCGTCAAAATGTATTGTAACAGGAAAAGGTTTCTGCTATACTTTTAATAAAAATTCAGGGGCGCTGCAAACTATGATGTGCCAGGGACACAATCTTTTACAAGATGGCCTTTACCCTGATTTCTGGCGGGTTCCGACCAGTAATGATAACGGAAGCAAGGTTCCTGTGAGACTCGCGATTTGGAGGGATGTACAGTCGGAAAGAGCAGTTACATTGTTTGACGTAAAACAGTTAAATGCGGGGGAAATACAGCTCACTATCAATTCGACTTTAAAATCGGGAAGTTCAGTGTTTGGCACGATTTACAACATTACTGCTGACGGCCGCATACATGTGGGCGTATCTTTTAGAAAAGGCGATAAAAGAGCTCCGGAACTGATCAGGTTTGGAATGAGGGTGACCATGCCGGGCGAGTATGAAAACATGAGCTGGTATGGACGCGGACCATTTGAAAGTTATTGGGACAGAAAGACCGCTGCGTTTGTGGATATTTATCGTGGCAAGGTTTCAGATCAATACACACCCTATATATCCCCGCAGGAAAATGGAAATAAAACAGATGTGCGATGGTCGAGCTGGCTAAACAACTCGGGGTCAGGTTTAATGATAAAAGCAGACAGTCTTGTTAATATTTCGGCGCATAATTATCAGCAGTCCGATCTCGAAAAGGCGACACACACCAATGAAGTTCCGGTTAAGGACATCGTCGAAATTCATGTCGATTTGCAGCAAATGGGTGTTGGCGGAGATACAAGCTGGGGTGCATACACACACGATCAATACCGGCTGCTAGCTGATGAATACACTTACGGGTTTACCTTGCAGCCTGTCTATAATAGAAACTAACATTGATAAATCCTATTATTTTTAGAACTGTAATTATTATCATTTAAAGTCATGTCCTGTTCATGCCTATCGACTTGCATCAAATAATAGATCATTACTAACGGATAAATTTTTAAGGAAATACAAAATTAGCATTCAACTTGAAAAGCCGATGCTAAGTACAAAACCATCATAAAATTATTGTTGTATAACTTAAAACAGATCGTTAAATTTGTATCAATTGCTGTTAAAGAGTATGTGACTAAAACAGTGAGTGGTTCTAAAAAGTCTCCATGAACTTATTGATATATAGGTATTTGCGGAAAGGATTAATCGTCCTGCCATCCCGACTTAAGCGATACCAACCAGTATCAAAAAGCCTTTAAATCTATGATTTAAGGGCTTTTTTGTTTAATCTAAAAAGAGCAACGCTACTGCTATAACCCGTAATTATCAACAAAGTAGGTTAATCGAAAATACTGTAACATCTGTCTAAGGAAGGATCAATAAAGTATAGCATCGGTGAAAAAAATAATGCGGCACATATATGTTACAACGTTTAGAATGAGATAATAAAAATTAAAGTTGCTTAAATACCGACAAATGAAGAAATTTAAATGATATATATATTATAATATTTATTTCATTTAAATTTATATAAACAATAATAGTTTATAAATTTAACGCACCAATTATATTAAGTTAAAGTGAACGATCAATTTCTTGACAACAAGAGTATTAAGCTATTGATAGCAGGCGATGAGTCTGTATTCACATTCGCGTATGAATTATATAGTGCGAAAGTTTACCGGCTTGCATTTAAATTTTTGAAGGATAAGCAGCAGAGCGAAGAGATAGTACAGGAAACATTCATGAAGTTGTGGTTGGGGCGCGGGCAACTTGACCCAACGGGTAATGTATGGCTGTATTTATTCGTTATTGCCAAGCGCCTGTCGTTAAATACCCTCAGGCACAATGCCTGGTCGGTGCAGCTGTCAGAAAATGTATTGCCGCTTGCTGCAGACATGCACAACGAAACTGAGGAAGAAGTGCTCGTGCACGATCTGGAACAATATACTGAAAAGATCATTCAAAAGCTTCCGCGCCAGCAGCAGCTTGTTTTTAAATTAAGCAGGGTTGATGGCTTATCACATAAGGAAATAGCTGAACAACTGCATATTTCACAAAATACGGTAAAAAATCACATGGTTGATGCGCTTAAAACTTTAAAATTAGGCCTCAAATACTCCGACCTGATCTTCTTTATCGCCCTGAGTTTCTGGCTATAAAAATATTTTTTCTTTTCAGGTAGTCCTATCGGCGTTTTGGCGTGTTCTGTTATTAAATCCCTGACCTGGGAATTATAACCAATTATAACCATGAACGTAGATAAGCTGCACGACTTGTTGCGCCAATATTTTGATGATACGATAAGTCCGTCTGATTATAAGGAGTTGTTAGACTACCTGAAAATTGCAGATCAGGACATTGTTGAACAAGCTATTGACGAAGAAATGCTTAACCTCGATTCAGGGGCGGTGTTCAGCAAAAAGCAGTCTGAAAATGTTTTGAACCGGATCAAAAGCGATCCCAAATTCACCAAAGTCAGTAATGAATCAGATGTTGATCAGCATAAGGTTGTTAAAATCTATCAACGCGCATGGTTTAGAGCGGCAGCAGCCATCCTAATATTTTGTACAGCAGGCCTGTTGGTTATCAGGGAGCGGAATATAAAGGAGAATGTAGATAAACTTGCGGCAAAGCATAATTCAACACAAATTTTTCCCGGTGGGCAAAAGGCTATCCTAACTATGGCTAATGGTAAAGTTATTGTACTTGCAAACGCGGCAAACGGCATATTGGCTAACGTAGGAGGGAATAAGATAGTTAAGCGCACCCAGGGGCAAATAGTTTATGATGCCAAATCAACAAGCCCTGAAACCGAAATTGGCTATAACACATTAACCACCCCTCGGGGCGGCGAATACCAGGTAGTGTTGCCCGACGGCACGAAGGTTTGGCTGAATGCGGCATCGTCAATTACTTATCCAACACAATTTTCAGGCAATGAGCGCCGTGTTAAACTCACCGGTGAAGCCTATTTTGAAGTGGCAAAAAATAAAGCCAAGCCTTTTTATGTTAGCATGAATGATGTGCAGGTAAGGGTGCTGGGCACACATTTTAATATATCTGCCTATGGCGACGATGATGCCATTACCACTACATTGCTTGAAGGATCTGTACAGGTTTCAAAAAACAAGTCGGTATCGATAATAAAACCGGGACAGCAAGCAGTTGTTAACCATACTGCCGATAATATTCAAGTATCTGATGCTAATATAGAGGATGCGATGGCCTGGAAAAACGGCTACTTTATTTTCAATAATGATAATATCACGGGTATTATGAAAAAGGTATCCCGTTGGTACAATGTTGATGTTTACTATGCTGCCGACCTTAATGATCAGCAATTTGGCGGCAGCTATTACCGGTCGAAAAATATAAACGAGTTATTGGAATACCTCGAAATGATCGGAAAAATACACTTTAAAATACAGGAAAGGAGGATCACTGTTATGAAGTAAAATGATACTTTCTCAAAACAGTTATCCGCATAAAAAAAGAAACCAGGGACGTTGGCGCGTACCTGGCTTTAATGCCGGATAATTAAAAGTTGTAGTTCACACAATCAAATAATTAATCGAACAATCAAATGTACAAAACTTTTACCGATTTAAAAGGTAGCAGGCATTACCGCTACCTTTATAAACCCCTGCTCATTATGAAGCTTACTGTTATATTGCTTGCGGCCACTTTTTTGCAGGTTTCCGCGGCAACGTATGCACAAAAAGTTACCTTGAATGTCCAAAAAGTAAGCATAGTCAAGGTGTTTAAGCAAATACAGGATCAAACCAGTTATGATTTCCTGTACAATGCGGACGATGTGAAAACGGCCAAGCTCGTGTCGCTGGATGTGAAAAACATGTCGCTGGCAGAAGCATTAAACGTATGTTTTGCAGACCAGCCGCTTTCATACACCATCAGGAACACCACTATACTGATCACCAAAAAAGAAGCCCCTGTACAAATTCTGGCGGCTGTAATTGTAAAGGGTAAGGTAACCGATTCTACTGGTTATGGTATCCCCGGTGTTACTATTAAAGAAAAAGGATCCGTTAACGCGGTGGCTACCGATCAAAACGGAAACTATAGCATCTCAGTAGCAAATCAAAGCTCCGTGCTGATATTTTCATCAATTGGTTACGCTTCGCGCGAAGTTGCTGTAAACGGTTTTGTGATTAACGTAATGCTGCACGAGGCAAATTCACACCTGAATGAAGTGGTAGTTGTAGGTTACGGTACGCAAAAAAGAGCAAACATTAACGGTGCCGTAAGTACAGTAGGTGCAAAGGATATTGTTGACAAACCGGTCATGAGTCCGTATCAGGCACTCCAGGGCGAGTCACCTAACCTTATCATCCAGCAAAATGCGCTTGATCCGGGAGCCAATGTGGTTGTAAATATACGCGGTGTAGGTACAACAGGTAATAATGACCCACTTGTGGTTATTGATGGTATAGTAACCCAGGCAAGCACCAGTTTAAATACCATTAACCCAAATGATATTGCCAGCGTTACCATACTAAAAGATGCGGGTTCGGCGGCTATTTACGGTTCAAGAGCAGCCAATGGGGTTATATTGGTTACCACAAAAAGCGGGAAATTTAACCAGAAACCAGTTATTACATACGATGGATTATTTGGTACTCAGGTGCCTGATATCCTGGTGCATAAGGTAAGTGCGGCTGACAATGCTTATTATAAAAACGAGGCATTGGTTAACTCGGGCCTGCCACCAGCTTATACCCCGGACCAGATACAGCAATTGGCTGATGAAGGTACCGGAACCTGGGATATTAACCATTTACTACACGATGCGCCGCAGTTGTCACAAAACATTAATGTAACAGGCGGTGGCGAAACCAATTCTTACTTTATAGGTGCCGGTTATTTAAACCAGATGAGCAATTTTGTTGGAAATGGAGGTTCAGGTCCTGATTTTGGTTACCAGAAATATAACCTGCGTATAAACGAAACCGCCATCATCGGCAAGTTTAAGTTCAACGCTATATTGAATTACACCAAAACCCGTAATAAAACAAATACATCAGGCGATAACAACATTTTCGCCGATGCCAACCGTGTACCTGCGAACTATAATTTTCAAGATGCACAGGGCAACTATCTCACAAACCCGGTTTCATCCCAATTTAATCAACTTGGTATACTTGAAAAGGGCGGTTATAACCAAACCGACAATGATGAGGTCTTCGGTAACTTAAATGGTACGCTAAGCATCACCAAAGATTTGAAGCTGACCGGCGTATTTGGCGGCACGCTCGATAATAATGGCAGTTTTTACCGTGATCTGGAAGTGAATTATATACCACAGGGCGTATCGGGTAACGATAATGCGGTAAACGATGGCAATACTAAAACCTATACATTTAACACACAGGTTTATCTAGACTATGATAAAAGCCTGAAAGATCACCATTTTCACGGAACCTTCGGTGTATCAAGCGAGGATTATAATTCAAGGGGCTTCAACCTGTCCGAAAGCTATACCGACCCTTTGCTGGGTATCCCTACTACAGGTACGATCATAAACACATCTTCATCAACCGATATAGGGGTCGACGCGAATAGCCTTCTTTCAGCGTTTGGTCGCTTTAATTATGATTACAAGAACAGGTATTTCCTTGACTTTGTATTCCGTGAGGATGGTTCCTCCAAATTCGCCGAAGGCCATAGGTGGGGATTCTTCCCTTCTGTAAATGGTGGTTGGACAATATCTGACGAATCGTTTATGCAGTCTATAAAAAAGACAGTTACTAACCTGAAAATAAAGGCATCTTACGGTGTATTGGGTAACCAGAATGTGAGCAACTTTCAGTATCAAACCACTTATTTCAATTATGCCGGAGCCTATGGCTTTAATAATACATTGGTTGGCGCTGCAGGAACTAACCAATCAAACCCTAACGTGACATGGGAAAGGGCTGCAACATTTAATGCCGGTTTTGATTTTGGTTTGTTCAACGATAAGCTAACAGGCTCATTCAACTATTTTAATAAGGTAACAAGTGATATATTACAAGTCCCTACCGATGTTCCAGCATTATTTGGCGCAGTGCCAGCTGATGCAAATGTGGCTAAGGTTAGAGATAAGGGCTGGGAGCTTGAGCTGACCTATACGCTCAGGAGCAGTAAAGTGACCCAAAGCTTCAGCGGTAACATTGCAGATGACCAGAATACTTTGTTAAAACTTACCAATAATACAACCCAGCAAATATACAATGAGGATGTTTTTCAGCTGATCAGGCAAGTGGGGTCGCCAATAACCGAATACTATGGTTATGAAACTAACGGCTATTTCCAAAATCAATCACAGCTTCAAAACTATCCGAAACCCGTGGGCGCGGTTGTTGGTCTGGGCGATGTAAAATTCAAAGACCTGAATGGTGATGGCAAAATTGATGCCGGCGATAAAACCGAACTGGGTAACCCATTCCCTCGTTATACTTTCGGCTTTACCTACCGTATAGCTTATGGTGGATTTGACCTTAGCATGTTCATTCAGGGTGTAGGTAAAAGGGACGAGTTTTTAAGGGGTGAACTGGTTGAGCCATACCAGGGCAATTATGGCGCTACACTTTATGACCACCAAACCGACTTTTGGACACCGGATAATACCAATGCCCGTTTCCCAAGGCTTGACGTATCAGGTTCACCATCAAATACCAATAACTGGCAGAATGGGTCTGACCTGTTTAAGTTTAACGCGGCCTACGCAAGGCTTAAAAATTTAACTATTGGGTATACCATACCAAACAGGTTTATTGATAAACTCGGCATAAAGAGACTTAGAGTGTACTTAACAGGTCAAAACCTCGCCACTTTAACCAAATTGAAATTTGTGGATCCTGAAACAACAGAATTCGGAAACAATGTGGGTTTTACATCTTCAACAAGTGCCCGTAATTACCTGATGCCAATATTTTATGGCGGCGGTATGGATATTTCATTTCAATAACAACACTTAAAGATACAGACATGAAAAGTATTATAAAAATCTTCATAACGGCATTGACTGTAACGGTGGTTGTATCCGGGTGCAGGAAATTGAACATTGCACCCACCAACGAATTTACCAACCTTACCTTCTGGAAGATAGACGCCAATGTTTACAATGCGTTGTATAACAATTATAGCATAATGTACAGCAATGCTGGTCATACCTTATACTTTAATAATGAAGCCCTATCGGATAACGCAGTTGCCTTAACCGGCGATCTTAACATTATAGCCAGCGGAACAGCGACAGCTCAAACCGCCAAATTTTTAAATGATTGGGGTAGTTATTATGCAACTATAAAATCCTGCAATGATTTTTTGGCCAATATCAGCCAAAACACCACGTTGCCCAAGGATACCGTTGCCAGGATGATCGCTGAGACCCGATTTATCAGGGCATTCAATCATTTCAACTTAACTAAATGGTATGGGGATGTGCCGCTGATTAATACGGATATCACGCAGGATCAGTCCAAAACAATCGCGCGCAGCCCTAAAGCCACTGTAGTAGCCTTTATACTTTCTGAACTGGATGCGATCATACCCGATCTGCCATCGAAAGACAAATTGCCGGCGAGTGAAAACGGAAGGATAACCAAAGGCGCTGCCTTGGCGCTTGAGGCCAGGGTATTACTTTATCAGGGAAACAGGATGCAGGATGTAGTTACAGTTTGTGAAAAACTGATAAATGACCAGGCTGATTACGGCACCTACGCATTGGTTTCAAATTATTCCGATCTTTTCAGCGATCCAACGATAAACAAAACCAATAACGAAAGTATATTGTCGTTACAATACGTCCCGCTCACTACACGTACATGGCAAGATTTCTGGGATTTTGCACCAGTTTCAGTAGGGGGAAGGGTAAATGCAATGGCACCTACCCAGGAATTGGTTAATGACTACATTATGCTGAACGGCAAAGGAATAACCGATGCCGGGTCAGGGTATGATGCCACTAATCCGTACGTAAACCGCGATCCGCGCCTTACCGCCACTGTAGTTTATGACGGTTATAAATGGGATGCTGAGGGGGGCGCCAATGGCAGCAGCAAAACTATCTACATAAAACCAGGCAGCGACCCGTCAGACAATGCGGCTAACCCAAATGGCCCTGACGAATATGTTGCCAGCAGGCAAAGTACATCACCTACCGGTTATTACTGGCGCAAATATTTCGACCCAAAAGCACAAGTAAACTATGTATCAGGCTTAAACCTGCACCTTATCAGATATGCTGAAGTATTGCTGGATTATGCCGAAGCCAAAAACAGCCTTGGGCAAATGAATGCAGCCATATGGGATGAAACCATCGGTGCGTTGCGTAAACGCGCTGGTTTTACCGATCCCGGCGCACTTAACTACCCGGGCGGTGACATTACCTCCATCATCATGCGCGAAAGAAGGGTTGAGCTTGCAATGGAAGGCGGTTTGCGGACCGATGATATCCACAGGTGGAAAACAGCCGAAACTGTGATGAACGGCTATGCACACGGTGCGCAGTTCTCGGGTGATGCATCAACAGATAATGGTTTCATCAGGGCGCAAAAAAGACAGTTTAACCCCAACAGGGATTATTTATGGGCGATACCTAGCAATGAGGTTACCCTGGATAAAAATTTAACGCAGAACCCAGGCTATTAATAATCAATTGATAAAAAAATGAAAAAGATATTTTTATTAAGCTTAGTGGCGCTGGTATTTGCCATGGCTTTTACCTCTTGTAAAAAAGATGTCAAAACGCTCAACACAGGTGTTACTCCTGTCACAACGATCCAGGCGCCGGGCAATGATACAAGCATAATAATTGCACCTACAACCGGGGCAAGCGTAGTATTTAAATGGGCTCCGGCTCCTAATAATGACCTCGTACTTTACGAGGTAGCATTTGATAAGGCTGATGGCGATTTTAGCAAACCTGTTTTTAAAGTAATTTCCGATGGATCGGGTGTGCAGTCGCAAGCTACCATTACGCAAAAACAGCTAAATACTATAGCGGCTGCGGCAGGTGTTGGCGCACTGGCAAGTGGCACGCTGAAATGGGCGGTTATAACCTCGAAAGTAACCAACAACGTAGTTAGTAAAGTTAGCCACACACTACAGGTAACAAGGCCAGCTGGTTTTGCTACAGTACCAAACGCTATTTATCTTACAGGTTCAGCTACAGAAGCAGGAACAGATCTGTCAAAAGCTATCCAGTTTAAAAGGGTAAGCGACGGCGTGTTTGAACTTTACACCTCGCTACAGCCTGGTAGTTATAGTTTGGTTGATAATACAAGCGGTACGCCAACTACTTATTCAATCCAAAGCAATGTTAATATTGTATTGAATGGCAGCACTACGGTAACAGGCAATAAAGCTGTATACCGTATCTCGCTTGATTTTGGTAACGCGGCATCCATCCTTACTCAAATAGTTTCGGTAGGCATTTTCTCCGCACCAGATAACAAGGTGTGGTTTACACTGCCATACATCGGTAACAGCCAGTGGGAGGCTGACGGGCAAACCATCACCATTCCGCAGGAATCTTATGGTTTGGACAGCCGGTACAAATACCAGTTTACAGTGCAGGATATGGCGGGCAACCAGTCAACAGAATGGTATGGCAGCGCTAATTCAGATAACCCTGACCCAAGTGCCGCTACACCGGCATCGTACTACTACATGTATGCGGTTGATAATTCACAGTTTAATTATTGCTTTAAAATATTGCCAAGCAATAATGGCAAAAGCTGCAACGTGAATGTAAACTTCAGTCCGCTGTTATTAAACTACACTAACAGCATTACTGCTCAATAGTAACATCCCAGGGATATAGCTTAACCGCTATATCCCTTTTAATACTTTTTACCTATGAAAAACATATTTTTTTATCGATCTGCAATTGTTTCGTTTTCTGTTATTATAATATTAGCAACTTCGTGCTCAAAAAAAAATGATCCGGGCCCGACCACTAAATCAAGCGATACAACCGTAACTACCAAGCCGCTTGTGTACAATTACGCGCTGCTTGCAGATTCGTTGCAGCTGGCTACACACGATACCTATATATCGTCGAACAGCAACTATTACATCGCAAATAGTTCGGGTACCAGTACTTTTAACTACTGGCCGCAGGCGCATGTGCTTGATGTTTTACTCGATGGATTTTTACGTACAAAAAACACTCAGTACACCGCGCGTATGAAAGCCCTGCTAAATGGTATAAAAGTTCAAAATGGCGGCGCATATCCAAACGAGTTTTATGATGACATGGGCTGGCTCGCTAATGCCAGTATGCGGTCATATACTGCCACAAGTGATGCCGATTATCTTACTGTAGCGAAAATACTTTATACGGAGATACAGGGCGGATATAATAATAATGCCGGAGGCGGTATATCTTGGCAACGAACACAGTTGTATTACAAAAATATCCCGTCAACAGGTAATGCTACTATCCTGGCTGCCAGGATGTATGAGCTGCAGAATAATGCTGCTGATCTTACTCTTGCTAAAAGCCTTTACACCTGGATGAAAACTAATTTGGTTACCAGTGCCGGTATTGTTTATGATGGCATTAACCGCAACCAGGATGGTAAGGTGGATTACTGGGAATTTACCTATAACCAGGGATTATTCATAGGCTCAGCAGTTGAGCTTTATAATTGTACCAAGGATGCATCATACTTGCAGGATGCCATATTGGTTGCCAATAACGAAATTGCCGACCCCAATTTGACTACTAACGGTATTTTAAAAGACGAGGGTCAGGGTGATGCGGGATTATTTAAAGGGGTTGCTGCCCGTTATATGACAGAACTTGTTGAACTATCCGATCTTGATCAATCCGATCGTACCAAATATGCTACCTTTTTACAAAGGAACGCGCAAACGCTTTACTATAATGGTATTGCCAGGCCGTCGCTGCTTATTAATTCAAACTGGGCTCAATTACCAACCAATAGTATTGACCTTACTACACAGTTAAGTGGTGTAATAATGATAGAAGCTGCAGCAAAACTAAAGGCCGATGGGAAAATTCAATAAAATAGTTGATTAACCTAAGCGGCGAACGTTCAGTATTTTTATATTTAATTACCAGAAATGAAAACTAAGATCATCCCGGCTTTTATAGGGCTTGTGATGCTGGCTTCATACTCCTTCACTAAAGCGCAGCAACCCGAAAGCTATACCAAATATGTAAATACGTTCATCGGCACCGCGCCGATGACTGATCCAAAAATACTGGGCTATAAATTACCCGACGGCTGGCGCTCCTGGGCAGGGCTGGTGTTTCCGGGCAGTTCGGTACCAAATGCTATGGTGCAGTTAAGCCCCATCACAGCTTTTGGCTCGGGCGCGGGCTATCAGTATGAAGATACTGTAATTTACGGGTTCGCTCATACCAATAAAGGTCACTGGAACCTTTGTAATATCCCGATATTGCCTGTGTCAGGTCAAACGGATCAACCGGGTAAATACGGTTCAAGATTCAGTCATGATAATGAAAGTTCGGCGCCGGGTTATTACCAGGTATACCTGAAGGATTATAATATCAACGTGAGTCTAACATCTACACTCAGGTGCGGCTATCACAAATATGAGTATAAGAATAACACTAACCGCCAGATACTTTTTGATCTGTCAAAGGCTAACAGTCGGGTAAATACATGGTATATAAAGCAGGTGGATGATTATACGGTAGAAGGTTTTCAGGATGGCGAAAATGTGTATTTCTACGCAAAACTGAATGCTAAAATAGCTAAGCTCGATACCGTAGCCATGGGTAAACACAATGGCTATGCCATGATTCACCTGGCAGATGGCGGAAACGGCCCGGTTGAGTTGAAAATTGGGCTGTCGTTTGTAAACGAAGCCAATGCAAAACTTAACCTCGAAACTGAGATAGGCAACAAAACATTTAACGATATCCGTCAGCAGGCTACCCGCACATGGGAGGCATTGCTGTCAAATATCCAGGTAACAGGCGGTAATGATAAACAAAAGCGAATGTTTTACTCTTGTTTATACAGATCGTTCCTGTGGCCTGCCTTGCGTAGCGATGTTAATGGTGAATATACCGACGCGAAAAGACAGGTAATAAAAGGTGATTTCGATTATTATACGGTGCCATCATTATGGGATACTTATCGCAATAAAGATGTGCTGTTGGAACTTATGGCACCTAAAGTGGCTGTTGATGAAATAAAATCGATGATAGATGTCGGTGATAAAACTGGCTTTATTCCCACATTCTTTCACGGCGATCATGCCGCGTCTGTAATATCGGGCGCTTACCTGAGAGGTATCGGTGATTTTGATATAAAAGACGCTTACCGGCTACTGCTCAGGAATGCCAATATCGCCGGAGGCACAAGACCCTACATTACCGAATATATTCAAAAAGGCTTTATCTCAGACCCGGATGTGGCAAACCCTGTAGTGGAAACTAAAGGGCGCGCTGGGGTTTCAACTACGTTGGAATATGCTTACGATGATTATTCAGTAGCCCAGATCGCCAAGAAATTGGGTGATACCGCTAACTACCGTATAATGATGGCACGCTCCAAAAACTATAAGAATGTTTTCGACCCATCTACACGTTTTATGCGGGGCAGGTTGGAAAATGGCGATTGGGTCAAAAACTTCAATCCGCAATATCCATATTATGAATACATGTATCGCGAAGCAAACGCATGGCAGGTTTCCTTTTATGTGCCGCATGATATACCCGGTTTGATTAAGTTGTATGGAGGTCCGAAGAACTTTGAGGCCAAGCTGGATTCGTTGTTCACCCTTCCATGGAACCCTAATTATATAGCAAGGAACGTAGAAACCATGATAGGCCAATATTGCCAGGGCAACCAGCCCGACCATGAAGCTCCGTTTTCATATATTTTCATCGGTAAGCCCGAAAAATCGCAACAGCGGCTCGATTATATTATGAATAACCTTTACGGGATAGGGGATAAGGGATTAGAATTAAGTGGTATGGACGACGCAGGCGAAATGTCGGCGTGGTATGTATTTACTTCGCTGGGTCTATATCCTTTCTCGGCAACCGATCCGAAATATATTGTAACCGTTCCGCTGTTCGACCAGGTAAAATGGAAGAGCAGTAGCGATAAATTACTTACCATTACAAAATCAGGCAAAAGCAGGAATATGAAGGCTATACAGGTTAACGGTAAAACCATCCAGGGCTATTTTGTGCCGCATGAACTTTTTAAAACAGGTGGCAGCATTCGTATGCTTACTAAATAACATGATTGCACGGCATATCGTGTGTTTTTTAGAACTTTACTTGTTTTCGTAAGGAGATACAATTAATTACAACTCTTTATATGCGTTGTTACCAATGCATATAAAGAACCTAAACCTTATCTTTTTAACCAGATTATTGAAACTTCATCTTGATTTCAGTATCTTATCGAATATTCTACTGTATCTCAAGCAGTTGATTAATGCCGGCATTCTGACAGGCAGCTGAATTTATTTGCCCATGCGAAGCTCAACTTGCTCACGTGGTTTGCAAAAAAAAGTAATGAACAAAGCCTAAAAAAATATTTTCATTGCTATGTGACCTTTCTCAAATTTTCAGATATACCATATTGTAATAAGTTATGACAGACGAAATCCTGATGATATGTGTAAAGAATGGCGACCTTGATAAAGCTGGTATCCTATACGAGCGATATAAGATAGTGCTATACCGCTATTTCATCTACAAAACATTTAACGATCAGGAAGCAAGTAAGGATAATGTACAACAAGTATTTATGAGAATGATCAAATACAAAGAATCTTTTAAGGATGATGCGAATTTCAAGACTTGGCTGTATGCAATTGCTGCGAATGTAAAAAAAAGCGAGTTTGTATCGCAGCTTAAACACAATCACAGGCCGCTGGATCATGCGCTAAATGTTACCTGTGAAACTGAAAATGATAATTATAAATTATTGCATGAAATACTAAAAATGATGCCTGAGCAATATCGGGAGGTATTAATTATGAGTCGTTTTTGGGGGTTGAAATATGATGAAATTGCAATATTACAGCAATGTTCAGTAGGCGTTATCAAAACCAGGGTATACAGGGCAATTCAAATGTTAAGAGATGCCTATTTAAAATTTGTTTAGCTATGAAAGATGATGAATTAGAAAATTTGGCGGCTGATTACATTAATGGCGGCATGACTCAAAAAAAAAGAGTTGAGTTTGAGCGCATACTTGAAAATGATATAAAAGCCAGGCAAAAAATGAATGAACTGTTGTTGGCATGGGATGCGCTTGAGTTGCCAACTGAGCGGACAGTTGTTGACGAAATGGACACAAATTTCTATTCTTTTTTAAATGAAGAAAAAAGCAGGCCACTAAAAGGGAAAGTTAGTATGATGCGTCCTGTGATATATTGGCTGTCTTCGGTAGCCGCCGCCCTCATTTTTATATTGGCATTTTTTCTGGGGAAATATTCCGTGCATCCACAGGAAGTGATAAAATATAGAACCGTTCAGATCACTAAACTAGGGCCTGTTAAAACCCGGTTTATAAAGGTGTACGTGGTGCGGGCCCCTAAAAAAAGAAAAAAGGATTCCGTAAACCAGGAATTACCCTTGATGGCACAATTGAGATCTGCTTATTCGTCAAAGCGAATTTCAGCTGTACTATATATTGGCGAGCGGGAGCTAAACGCAAACTACCTAAAGGAACTTGATTCACTGTTGAAACGCGATCCTGACCCTAATGTGCAGTTAGCAATATTGCATATACTTCAGCCCAAGGCTGATTCTTTTGAAGTACAGCATCTGCTTATTGACGCATTGCCTTCTTTGCAGGGTACAGTGCAGTCGGCTGTAGTTAACATATTGATTTCTGAAAAATCCAAAGAAGCTATACCAAGAATGCTGGCTCTTTTGCAAAACAGTAATACAGATTATCATACGCAGGGGCAGATCCGGCTTGGCATTGAAGAATTTCTAAATTAAAGTACCATGAAAAAACTTATTTTTTTAATTGTGCTGACTGCTTTAACAACCCGAGTGTCCGCGCAAAGTACTCCACAATCATTAAAAATACCGTTGTCCATATCTAATCAAATCGTTATTTACTCGGATGCGGCCTTTATTGATGCAGAAGGCTATGATGGAGTAGACATATTAGTGAGTCCGAAAAAGGCAGATGACGATACATTATCAAAAATGAATTTATTGGCTGATAACAGGAACAGTAACGACAGCTCGATCACCTATCAAAGCAAGCTAAGCACTGGAGCGAATAATTTTGTGTTCAACAATATTAAAATCATTACAAATTGCCGGTCGATAAAAATTTTGATTCCTAACCATATCCCGCTGCTTGATCTCGAATTTAATACTACCGCTTCAGATGGCAGGCTCAAAGTGAAAAACTATAAAGGCCCGGTGCAGATTGCTGCTTATTTCAGCCAGCTGGAAATTGAAGGGTTAACGGGGCCTTTCGCAATATCTGATGAATACGGTAAAATAAGTGTTAAGCATATATTTTGGAGCGACACCGCACAGTGGTCCTTTCACAATCATCCTTATTTAATTCGTTCGCATTCCTCAACTATTGATATTACGGTGCCTCCGGATTTAAAAGCGTATTTCTATATAACCAAAGATAAAGGGAAGGTATATTCCGATAAAGTGCTTGACTCAGGGCTTGTTATGAATGGCGGAGGCATGGGAATAGCTTTAGAAAGTGATTCCGGGGATATTTTTCTTAAACATGAAAATAATACAACAATAAAACCATGAAATCGCTTAACATTACAATATTGCTGGTTTGCGCCTGTTTTGGAACTTTGTTAGCAGATGCTGTCAAGCCATTCCATTTTTCTCTGAAAGGCAAAGAACAAAAATTATTAAAAATAATTATTCTTCAGGATGCATCCGTTCATATAAACGGGTATGACGGGAGCGAACTGTTAATTACCGGAAAGAATGATACAAGCACTGGCCCAATAAATGGTTACCACGATATCTCTGCCTTAGCTGCGCAAATACATAAAAGTACATCTGCAGATTTTGCCCCCAGGATCATAGAAAACAACGGGATGATAGAAATGATCTTGCAAACTACGGATGCAAATGATATAACCATACAACTACCCAAACGAACGCATTTTTCTTTGCAGTTTGTATCCCATCTCCCCAAATCAATGCTTTCACTTACCGGTCTATACGGAGAGCTCATGATATCGGCAGATGTTCCTTCAGTTTTTATAAATAACATATCCGGGCCTTTATCTTTAACTTCAGCCGGCATCAATTTGAAAAAAGTGATCAACATCAACCATGTTCGTTGGAATAAGGCAAGCCACGACAACAGCTCTTTGCTTTTTATAGCTTCGCTTAATGCAGATGTTAACCTTTGCGTTCCCCCGGGATTAAAAGCGTCCTTAAATCTTAAAGCAACCCATAACCGTGTATATTCAGATTTACCATCACATCAACTGAACTATGAAAGTTCAAAAAATGGCGATTTAGCTGTGAAACTAAATGGCGGCGGAACTCAGGTTTTTATTACTACCGAGTACGGAAACATCTTGTTAAAAAAAGAGCTTTAAAGATAAATTGAAGACTGGAGAAGCTATTTCTGGATCTTTTTTTCTTTGAATAAAAAAGGCTTTTCCAGTTTTAATGACTATAGTGTTGTCGCTCCAATTTATGCCTAATGTTTAACAATCGTTTTAATCTAATTTATTTTTACCTGAATAGGATCGCTGTAATATTTTGAAGTACGCTTCAATACGCTTTGGATCATCTAATTGTCAGCTTTTTTTATGAGAAGGCACTTTGATAAATATATTAGGTGATATATCAACTAATATTTACCTTTGTTCCAATGAATATGATTTCTGATAGCTTCTTCTTCCAGGTAATGCGGATGCGCAAAGCGATCTTTCGCCGAACTACTATGCTCATGACAGAAGCGGGGATAGAACTGCCAATGGAACAATTACCCATCCTGGTTATACTGCAAAATAAGGGCACACTGTCGCAGAGGGAGTTATCGGATATTACACTTCGCGATAAATCGTCTATTTTAAGAAGCATCAGCGCCCTTCAAAAAAAAGGACTGCTCTTAGTGGAACAGGATAGCAGCGATAAAAGGAAGAATAATATCGACTTAAGCGACGAGGGGAAAAAGCTGGCCACCCACATTAAGCAATTGATGCGAAAGGCTGAGGATGATGCGCTATCAGTGTTTCCGGAAGATGAACGGGTAATAGCATTCCAAACCGTTAAAAGTTACGCGGATAAACTGGAAGGAATTTAATGTTTTTTTAATTAAATAGTTGATATATCACTTAAAATGAAAAACAATAATAAACAAATGTTACTGGAGGGGCCTATCCTTGCTTCGCTATTAAAGCTGGCTATACCTATTATGGTGGCTAATATTTTACAGGCCGCCTATCAGTTGGTGGATGCTTTTTGGGTAGGTAGGCTTGGCGGTACAGCCGTTGCCGCGGTATCGGTAAGTACGCCGGTTATTTTCCTTACAATGGCTTTAGGCATAGGCCTGGCTATTGCAGGTTCTATTTTAATCGCCCAATATTTCGGAGCAGGTAACCAAAAGATGGTGAACCATGTGGCCGCGCAAACTTTGCTGATGGTGATATCAGTATCTGTGGTTCTGGCTATTATAGGCTATTTATTAAGCCCGCTTTTTTTAAAGGCACTTGGAGTAGCACCTAATGTTTATGATGGTGCACTGGGTTTTATGCAGATCTCCTTTATCGGGTTGGTTTTTAACTTTAGCTTTATGGTTTTTCAATCGGTGATGAGGGGTGTAGGCCGGGCGGTTTTACCGGTGTTTATTGTATTGGGCACCGTGATCCTGAACTTTGCGCTCGACCCGCTCTTTATCTTCGGCTGGCACTTTATTCCGGCACTGGGCGTAAAAGGTGCGGCAATGGCCACAGTATCTACCCAAAGTCTGGCGCTGATCATTGGTTTTGTTATTTTATTCAGAGGTAAACACGATATTCACTTACACATTGCCGATTTTAAACCCGACCTGGTGCATATTAAACGTGCCTTTAAAATAGGTTTTCCATCCTCTATTGAACAATCCATGAGGGCCATCGGTATGACAGCCATGACTTTCCTTATCGTTCACTTCGGTACCAATACGGTTGCGGCTTATGGTGCCGGTTCTAATTTGATTCAACTCATTATGATACCTGCACTGGGTTTATCAATGGCAATATCAACCTTAGTGGGGCAAAATATAGGTGCCGGGAATATGAAACGAGCCGTAAGTATTGCCAAACTGGGTGCTTTTCTGGGTTTTTCGTTATTAGCTGTATTTGGCATTATAGCCTATGCGTTTGCACCGCATATCATTGCTTTTTTTGTGCCGGGAGATATGCCCGTTATCAAGGGTGGGGCGATCTTTCTGCGTACCGCTTGCGTTTCATGGGGATTCCTTGGCTTGCAGCTGTGTTTGGTTGGCGTACTTAGGGCTACCGGCAATACGGTAATACCAATGATACTTGCCCTGGTATCACAATGGGTATTGCAATTTCCTATCGCCTATGTTTTATCACACTATACTACCATGGCAGAAAAAGGAATCTGGCTGGCTTTTCCGGTTTCAATTATCATTACCGCGCTTATCACTCTGGCTATTTACGCAAAAGGGGACTGGAAGAAAAAACAAATGATCACTAAAACTGCTATCTTAAGTAATAAAGTTGAGGATGAGATGATGACGGATGGGATGGAAGTGGCTAAATAGTTCACAAACGATACAATGAAAATACACGCACACACACCGAATTGTAAATTAAATATTTAAAACTATACTATGAAAAGGATCATCACTATTGAGGAACATTTTCACACAAAGTTTTGGCTATGGAACCTACCAGTGGGATGTGGAAGGTCGCATTGATACGCTGGACAAAAATGTAGTTTTCGGTATGTTTAATTATTTCCGGTGTAGATGGCAGGGATGAAATGGATATTGAGTATTCAAAATTTGGAAGCAGTACTGCTAATAACACCAATTTTACTATCTATCCCGCTCAAACCGTAACCAGCTTTACTGATTGGCATACAACATATAGTACATCATTAACGGGAACTTACACTACCCAACGCTTTAAACGAAACAGTGCAACATCAGTTTATTTTCAGGAGCTTGGGGGTTTCTAAAGCGACGACACTAATCAGATCACTGCTGCAACTTGCAGTAATCCACCTAATTCTATCAGTAAATTGGCAATGCCAGTTCATATGAATTTATGGTTGTTTCAGGGAACCGCACCAGCTAACAATAGCCAGGTAGAAATTATTATACATAGTTTTACGTTTACGGCTTTATAATGAAATAAAATATCCGGCCGATTATATAGGATCGGAATCTGAAAATTTATCTAATAGTTTTGCAATAAATATTCATTATACCAGTTGCATGTAAAAGAGATGAGGAATTATTAGGTGAACCTGCTATGTGATACCTATGCCAAAACTATATAAGTGCGAAATTCATTAATCAAAAGCCCTGTACTTGCTGCCAGGGCTTTTTCTTTTTTAGCAGTTAGATCACCAGTTATAGCTAATTAAAAGGATGTTAAAGAATATGCGCAAAAGCTTGCTGTATATCTTTAATTAAATAATCAGGGTCTTCTAATCCAATATACATTCTGATCAGTTGGTGCTGTTTATTGTGCGAATCATATTGCTGATTGGTTATCGATGCAATAACAGGCAGCACCAAACTTTCATAGCCGCCCCATGATACCGCGATGGATATATGAGATAACCGATCACAAAACTGTTCAATTTTAGCAAATGAGCTGTCTTTTAATATAAAACTGAATAAGCCGCCACAGCCCTGCATTTGTTGGTGGGCCAGTTCCAATTGCGGAAAATCGGCATTAAATGGCCAAATAACTTCTTTAACTGCCGGATGATGGTTTAGCCATTTAATAATTATTTCCGTGCTCTCAAAGCTTCGTTGCAAGCGTAAGGGTAGTGTTCTTAATCCTCTTAATAACAACCATGCCGAATTAGGGGATAGAGCAGGGCCCAAATTCATAAATTCATGTTCAAAAATCTTTTTAATGATTGCTTTACTGCCTGTAAGAACACCCGCCATTACATCTGAATGCCCGCCGATATATTTGGTGGCCGATTGTGCTACGAGGTCGATACCCATAGCTATAGGTTGCTGGAATATAGGCGTACTATAGCTATTGTCTATTATTGTTATAATGCCTTTTTCACGAGCCAGATCAGCAATGCTTTTTATATCCTGAATCTCATAACTGTATGAGTTAGGGCTTTCCAAATAGATAAGTCGGGTTTGTGATTGTAGCGCTTTTTCAAAATTATGAAAATCGCAGCCATTTATAAATGTAGTGGTGATACCAAATTTCGGCAGAAAATCATTGAAAAGCTTAGCTGTCCAGCTATAAGGATTTTCAATTGCTATAATGTGATCGCCGGATGTTAATAAAGTAAGTAGCGGCACGCTTATGGCAGCAATGCCACTTGAAAATAGTAAAGCATCTTCAGCGCCATCTAAGGCAGCCAGTTTTTTCCTAAGTATATTAAGCGTAGGGTTCTGTCCCCTTGAATATAAATTATTATCAAATTCAGAAGACATTGCGTTTCGCATCTCCGCAATTGTGTTGAAGATAAAGTTGCTGGATTGTATTATTGGTGGAGATACAGCATTATAGTAGTTGTCTCTGTCTTCGCCAAGTTCATTAAGTATAAAAGAAAGGTCCATCATAAAGGGCTAATTGGGCTTTTACTTGCTTTTGTAGTAAAATATATGATCAGCCCTGTTAAGAATGCACACAGGCATATGAAGGCCGCCATTGGATTTGCAATAAAAATAGTTATAGTAACAAACCAGTAAGTAATAATAAATAAAATTGGGATCACTGGATACCATTTAATAGTATAGATACCCGTTTTATCCAGATGCCGGGTCTTTTTTCGCAGAAAAAAAATGGATGCCGCAGCGGAGGATAATCCGATGGTATCAAAGAACATGACGTAATTTAGGATTTTTTGAAATGAGTTAACAAATAGTAATATTAATATTACAGTTAGTACAAAAAAACTTAACCCAAACGCCTGTACCTGAGTATTTTGATTTACTTGTTTAAATTTTTGTGGCAATACGCCATCCTCTGCCATAGCATAATATATCCTGGGGTTCGACATGATATTTACATTAATAAATGCCATAACAGAAATAAACATCAATAAGGAAGTTATCTTATATCCTACATCACCTGAAATAGTGCCCGCAAGCGTAGCAGCCAGTGCGGGTTTCTGTCGCAATCCCTCCAATCCCCATGCCCTGAAATATGCAAAATTGATGAGAAGATACAAGAAAATAAGTGTTACCATTCCTATAAAAATCGCTTTAGGTATGTTTTTTTTAGCGTTAATACTATCGCCACCAAAGTTTATAGTTTGCTGATAACCGCCATAAGTAAAAAATATGGCTACCATGCTAATTCCAAATCCGCTCAAGGTAGTTTGCACTAAGGGGTGAGTAACCATCTTTACAGGAGTGAATGAACTGCTTTTAAATATACTGGTGCATAAAACCAGTATCAAACCAATTTTTAAAATTGTAAATATGTTTTGGGCCATTGAACTCATTTTTATACCAAATAAATTATTACCGTAAAGAATAAGCACTGAAGCTATTGATATAAGTTTAATTCCTATTGAGTGTTGCAAATCGGGTGGTAATATCAATGGGTTTAAATATTCGGCTCCAATAAGGGCTACCGCCGCTACTGATGCAGCATTGCTGATCACTACTATCCAATTGATCATAAAAGCAAAAGCTGGATGAAAGCAGTAGGAGAGCACCTTATAAAAGCCTCCTGTAGTAGGGTAGCGGGCACCAATTTCGGCAAAAGTAAGTGCCCCGCACAAACTGATAGCGCCGCCAAAAATCCAGGCGCCAAAATATAAATAGGGGTTGCTAACATTGCGTGCTACCTGTGCAGGCGTTTCGAAAATACCCATGCCTACAACCAGGCTAATAACGATCATTGACAAATCAAAATTGTTAAGTTTTGGAGTAATGCTCATATAAAAAATATTAGCTACAATTATTAATCAGTTAAAGTATTGCCAATATAATAATTTTAGTAAAAGGATTTATCATCGCACTTGCCGAAACAGATATATTTTAATCAGCCCTAACCTGTTTCGGGAGTTGTAAGGTATATTATCATTAATTTAATATGGTTAGTTTATAAAAGGCTTATATAAAAAAGTACTTGTTGCCTTCACAACAAGTACTCAACTATAACTGTATTATTATAAAGAACTAAGAAGAGGAATATTTTTTATGGGCCGGTATAAACCAAAGTGTCAACTGCCAGCCTCGTATTTGGAGACACGCCCCAATCAAAAGCCAGGTAGAAAGTTTTGGTAGTTGGGTCATAATGATTATTATAACCGTCGGTATTCTTTAATACAGCATTGGATGTTGAAGCAACTGTAACTTTATTAGTCGCCGGGTCTACGGTCAAATATAGCCCATCAATGCCGGCAACACCGCTGCCGTCTCTCCAGTATTGGGTAAATGAGTCGGTATTGGATGTTAAAGTTGTAACATGGGTTGTTAAGCCCGCTTTATAATTTCCTCCTAAACTTAAATCCGGACCAGTAGCTGAGTTTCTGGTAACATTTCCAGTTAAGGTATAAGTACCATCGTATGCGTTCTTAACTCCTATAAGCAATACTAATGTTCCAAAATTACCACTTATTGTTCCGCTTGAAGCGCTAACAATTTTTAATGGCAACGCATATGTTTTTGTAATATCAGGAATTGCTGATGTATTGATCTTTATATGGTATTCAACCTTACCCACGCCTTTAGGGATTGTAACTGTATTGCTTAAACTAAAAGCATTTGCAGGGAGAGGAGGAATGGTGTCATGAACCGCCTTATATTTTCCAAATACAGAATTTGCGCCTACTGAATCTACAGCCAGGGTAACAGTTACATCGGAAGTATTAGGATTTGGTGCCGCATAATTCACTATAATATAAATATCTGTTGGGGTAGCTGAGGCTGTAATGCCTTCGGACATATAATTCCCGCCTGCATCACCTGCGGGCGATGCCACAGGTAGTTCAATTATGGGTGGCACTGTGGAAAAATCCGGCTGAGGGTATGAATCCTTGCAGGAGGTAAACACCCCGGCCAAAACTATTGGCAGCAGGTATTTTATTATATTATTCTTTTTCATCATTTTCATCTTTAAAAGTTAACTATTTAACATCCCAAAATACCCTCGAGGTAAACTGGCTTATATTACCCTCTGCCAAAACGTTATCAGGGTTGTAGCTATATTCGCTCTGCGGATAAGGCATCCTTACAGGTATTTTCCTGGTTGTTGCTGCAGGGTTGTTTGATATTGGGATATCAGCCGGCAAACCTAACCTGCGATAATCGCACCACGATTCAATATCATTAAAGCCGTTTGCAGCTGCCCATTTTTGTTTAATGATCAAGATCAGCTTATCATCGTAACTGGTACCTTCAGCACTAATTCCGCTGCCGGTATTTGCCGGATCATCCCAATTGGCAACTGACGATGAGCTTAAATAGGTAGCAGCCTGGTCGGTAGTTAAATCCATAGCAATAAATGACTGGGTAACACCAGCCTCATAAAATGTTCTGGCATCGCCGCTTATCAGGCCTCGTTCAGCAGCCTCAGCTTGTAAAAACAGGCTTTCAAAATCAGTTATTAAAGGTTGTGCTCTTGATGCATCATCAGGATAGCTAACTAAACCCGGGCCAATAGCAGATATGTATGCAGGTTTTTCAGCTTCGGTAGCAGTAGGGCCAAATGGGTGACCAACATAAGTTGTGCCGGCACCATCGTTAATTGTTGAAAAAAACCTTCCAAGCCTTGGGTCATCGTTGTTTTGGTAAAAATCAATTGAATACTCAGCTGCCAGATAATACTGGTGCCCGCCTTGTGGGTTGTGTTGCGTATCATAGCCAAATGATGAATAAAAAGGATTTTGCTTGCCGCTACTGTTTAAATAGCCAGGCTGAACGTTAGCTGTTTCACCTGCGGTTAAGTATCCTAAACCATTAGCATTAATTTTTGCAATTTCACTTTTAATATAATCAGTATGGCCTGACATTTCTGTTTGCCTTAATAAAATGCGCAGTTTAAGTGTGTTGGCAAACTTGCCCCATAAGGTCATATCGCCACCAAACATAATATCGTAAGGAAGGTCAGTTGATGCAACTTTACCAATATTGGCTTTGAAAAGAGTAGCAGCAGTATCAAGCTTTTTTGCCAGATCTTCATAAACAGCCATATCCTTATCATACTTCGGCCTGATGAACTTGGTTGACTGTAGTGCCTGGGTATATGGAATATCACCATAAAAATCAACCAGGTATTGATAATCAAACGCCTTCATGGTTTTGGCGATAGCTTCAAAATAAGGCTTTCCTAATACTTTACTCTGGGTTTCCAGGTATTCATAATCTTCCAGGTTATTGTAAAGGTTTGCCCATGTATCGGTAGCACCTGCATAACTTGGGGTAATGTTATAGCTGCGTTCCTCTAAAAAGCCGGAGATTGCACCACTAAAGTTCCAGTAACCTATCCATGGCGATGCAAAGCGGTAAAACTCATATGAACCTGTAGTGCTTGATGCGGTGGTATTTAACGCATTGGTTAAAACCAAACCCGGATAAGCATCTGTTGACGAATTGGGGTTGTCATTTATGTCAAACCCTTTTTTGCAGGCACCTAAACTAAGTGCTACAAATGCAATTGTTATTATCTTTTTCATCATTTTCTATATATAATTAAAATCCTACGCTCAGTGTGAAACCATAAATACGGGTAGGAGGGGTTTGATTCAGGTTGTTAACACCTTGTGCATTATCAGTACCTACGTTAATTTCCGGGTCGGTATAGATGTTTGATTTAGGCCTGAACATGAACAGGTTCCTTCCAACCAGTGCGAAGCTTGCTTTTTTGATAAAGCCAGTCTGTTTTAATAATGACTGAGGGAAATCGTATGATAACGATAACTCTCTTATTTTAAAATAGTCGGCGCTGGTAACATAGTTCGACATTACGTTATCACGTATACCATCTGCCCAAAAGCCACCGCCACCATTGTTAGTAGTGATATTTGTATTTGGCGTATATACACCGGGTGAGGTTTCGATAACAGAATTTGGATAAACAAAACGCTCGCGGCCAGCTTCTGCAGAGGTGTAGCTTACACCTGAGAAATCAAGCGTACTTGCAAAACCATTATAAACCACAGCACCTGTTCTTAACTCGCCGGTACCTGTAAGTGTAAAGTGTTTGTATGTAAAGCTGGTAGTAAGGCCTAATATGTTTTTAGGGTTGGTTTGTCCAAAATCCACCAACGCATTATTTACAGTTGGTAAACCTGTAATAGGGTTAACAATTACACGGCCTTTTGAGTCGCGGTTATAATCGTTACCTAACAAGCGGGGATATGATTCACCCACTACAATATAGTTGCTATTGCCAATGCTTAAGTTCGGTAAACCCTGGTATAGTGAGGTGGCTTTATTTTCATTATATGCATAATTTACACTCAAATTCCAGCTAAATCCATTACTTAAAGATAATACGGGTGAAGCCGCAATAGTAACCTCAATACCTTGATTTTGACCGCTGCCGGTGTTTATTATAGCATTGCTAAAACCAGTTGCACTTGAAGTGTTGATACCAGTTACAATTTCCTGGTCTTTTGTTGTTTCGAAATAGTATGATGTTTCTAAAGTTACGCGGTTATGAAAGAAGCCCAAATCCAAACCGATCTCCTTCGATACAGTTTGCTCAGGCTTTAAGTTAGGATCGTAAACAGCATCGCCAACGGTAAAGCCAGCAGTTGTACCGTAAGGAAAACCAGCTCCTGTACCAAATGTTGATTGCAGGGAGTAATCACCTATTTGTACGGTGTATACTTTTGAAATACCTGCCCTGATCTTACCTGATGACAGGAAGTCTTTATCTTTCAGCGCTTTTATCGCATCTGTAAATACAAAAGATGCATCTACCGCAGGATAGAAGAACTTGCGGTTATTCGGTGCAAGTCTTGAATCCTCATCACGCCTGCCTGAGGCATGCACGAATAAGTAATCTTTGTAGCCTAAGGTTAAGTCGCCAAATATACCGAACTGGCGATCGCCTCCCACACTCTCAGATGCATTTGGTACGCCAGATACGTTACTTACGTTATACAGATCGGGTATAACAAGATCACTTGCACCTACACCAATTGACTGTGAGTTTTTATCCGTGTATTGCGCGCCTGCAATAAATTTAATGCTGTAATCTTTAGCAATTTTGTGCGAAAATGTGGCAAGGAAATCTCCGTTGTAACGGGTTGCGTTGTCATTGTAATCGCTTTCTGAAGCCACTGTATTGCTTTGCGCGATTGATTTGCCGCTTGCTTTTGCAAAATCAGAATAATTAAAAGCAGACTGGGTGTATTTACCAACTATGTAAGAGGTACTGATACCGCCTCTCACTGTAAAGTTTAGCCAATCGGTAGCCTTATAATTTAATGAGATATTACCTAATAGCGCATCCTTACGTTCGGTTTGACGCTGTTGTTGTAAACCCTGGTAAGGGCTTTGGTAATAATCATTATAATAGTTGTTAGGGTTACCGTATAATGAGTTAAGGTCAGAATACTCCGACAACGGAATTTCAGATGGGGTATTTATAACGTTATTATATACCTGGTTGTATGATTTATCGTAATTGCGTTGGGTGTAATCAAATGAATAGTTTACCATAAAGGTATTGTAGCTTCTTGTTCCGTTGATACGGAATGCTGTTCTGTTCAATAAATCACCGGGAGTAGTTCCTTTACTATCAAGGCGTTGTGCGTTTATGAAAACTGAACCTTTTTGATCGCCGCCTGAATAGGTAACATCATTTTGTTCATCAACGCCAGTATCAAAGAATTTTTCTTTTTCATTTGCCCTGTCAGAGTAGGTAACCATCTGTATACTACCGTCAGGTAATGTACGGCCTATTGGCCTTAAGCTACCATCATACCTGTCGCCATAGTTTTGGTTTTCATAAGGGGTATACTCAGGGAAACCGAAAGCATCAGAGTTGGTACCGCCGCCAAACTGATTTTGCAGCTTAGGGAAGTAAGATAGTTTATTTAGCATGGTAGTGTTTGTAAAAGTTACAGAACCCGTACCATCAGTTTGTCCTCTTTTTGTGGTTACAATAATTACACCGTTTGATGCTTCGGAACCGTATAATGCAGCAGCGTTTGCGCCTTTTAATACGTTTACACTTTCAACATCATTTGGGTTAATGGAGTTAAGGTAACTTAAGTTTGTAGTAACACCATCAACCACTAAAAGTGCCTGGTTATTACCAACAAAAGACCTATCGCCACGTAGCACAACACGAATCTGATCGCCCGCATCTATCTGGTTATTTGCCTGGTTAATTTGTAAACCTGCAATTTTACCGGTTAAACCCTGTGCAAGGTTTATGGGTTTACTTGTTGTAAGATCTTTACCTGAGATAGATTGAGTTGCGTAGCCTATTTCTTTAGCCTTACGTTTAATACCTAAGGCTGTGGTAATGGTAACCTCTTCTAATTGTTTTCCATCTTGTTCTAAAACAACGTTTAAGAAACCGGGTACACCTTTTACAGGTACTTCTTTATTTAAATAACCAATATAGGTGAAAACCAATGTTTCGTTTGGTGATGGGAGAGTAATTGCAAATTCACCTTTTGCATCAGTTAGGGTGCCGATTTTTGCCCCCTTTACTGTAACAGTTACGCCTTGAAGTACACTTGCGTCTTCCTTCGCGGTAAGTTTACCCGTTACTTTTAAACTCTGAGCGCCCGCAAATGTGGATAGGGCCAGAAGTAAAAGGCATGTTTGTATAAATTTATTCATTATTATTTGTTTAAAGTATAGTTAAAGTTTTTTTTATAATTTGTTGTTTTTCAAATGTTTATGTCATAGTAATTTTCCTTTCTTTTTCTTTATTGTTAAACTGATTTTGGTAAAACCTTTTATCAAAAACGACATAATTATTCACTCCATAGGCAAATCGCATACGGCTGATATTATTACACAGCGTTATTTAAATGAACAAAGGCGGGGTATTATATCGTAACTTAAAGAGGGTATTATTTAAGCTCTTTAAAGAAATCTATTAATGATGATTCGTTCTTGAGGTCCGGCGTATTTTTATCAAACTGTTCATTAATTACAGGACTATTATTAAATGCGGCCATAAAAGACTTTTTACTTGTGCCAATTGGGATCGCCTTACTTCCGTCAAAAAGAAGATATCCGCTTTTAATAACATATTTCTTAGTAACCTTTTTAGTGTACCAGTCTTCGTCTGAAGCTATCTCAGCCTGGTGAATTTTTAAAAGTGAATAATTACCCTTTACAAGTAATTTGTAGTAAATGGTTTTACCAATTTGCTTAAAAAAAATGTTTACCTGCATTACTGAATCGGTATAACTAAAGCGCATAACCGAATCTGTTACGTCATATACCTGGTTATTAATCATACACTCAATGGTTTGATCATACACATTATACCGGAGCGGTACATTTGGTAGCGTATGGCCACCGGGAGTGGTTACTTCGCTATTTTGGAAGTTATTGGTTAAATAGGGACTGCCCGCAGCATCTGTGGCAGAATGGCTTGTTAGCGGTTTGCCTAAACCTATTGTTAATGATGCTTGCTGTGCCTTGCTTATTGAAAAAGTAAACAAGAATAATGAGATAGCTATGTAAACGATTTTCATAATATGTATTTTCAGTGTAATTAATAAAACGTTTTACCAAAAATAGATTTTAAAACCGTATAATCAAATTTTTGCAAAGCTTTTGTTAAAAAAATATTAAGTTATCTTATATATGTTTGCAATATTTAAACCCAAAACGAGTTTAAATAACAATTTTTTTAATCAAACCTTATCCATGGAGACAGCTAAGCTCTGATTGCAAATGATATTTTATTTGTTTTTTTTGAATAACTAATACCTTGATTCAGAAAACTATAGTTTTTACAAATAAGCGAGAGTATTTTTTGTAGTTTTATCCTCAATATATTTCTTTCTGTTAATTATAAGCCAGTTGATTGCTTCGGCAAATTGTATGAATAAAAAAAAAACGTCTATTAAAGACATTGCTAAGCTTACCGGTACTTCTATAACCACGGTGTCCTTTGTGCTAAATGGCAAGGGGCGCATTAGCAAAGAGATCTCAAACAAGATACTGGATGTTGCCCGAAAAGAAGGGTATGAACCTAACAGAATGGCTGTTGGCCTGCGTACCGGGGTTTCTAAAGTTATCGGTTTAATAGTAGAAACTATTGGAGGCCCATTTTTTGGGGCGATGGCACGCGTAATTGAAGAAGAAGCAGAAAAGGCCGGTTATGGCGTTATATATTGCAGTACTAATAATAATGTACAAAAGGGAAGGGCTGCTATTAGAATGCTGCAGCAGCATTTAGTAGACGGCTATATTATAACGCCGATGAAAGGCCTGGAACCCGAAATACAATCATTGATTGCAGGTGGCAAGCCTGTTGTGCTGATTGATGGTTATTTGCCAGACTATGACATCCCGCATGTATTGGTTGATAATTATAACAGTACATTCATGGCCATTAATTTCCTTATTAAGTCGGGGCGTAATAACATTGGCTTTGTAACTGCAGATATTAATCTTGTTCAGTTGCAGGATCGTATCCAGGGATATAAGGATGCCTTAAAGGCAAGCCATATTGCAGGCAATTCTAAACTTATTTATAAATTATCTTTCGATCTGGAAAATGAGAAAGCTATAGCTGCTATAAAAACATTTATACAGCAAAATCCTCAGATGGACGCATTATTCTTTTCCACAAATTACCTGGGGATCATTGGCTTACAAAGTATTAATGAACTTAAAATAAACATACCTAATGATCTGGCTGTAATCAGCTTTGATGATCAGGAAATTTTCGCGCTTTACCCTCCCGGCATAACTACTGTTAAACAGCCTACCTTTGAAATTGCAAAATCGGCGATTGATATATTATTGGCGCAGATGACTAATGAAAAATACGATTTCTCCAAAATTAAGATGAAAATAGGGGCGCAATTGATTGAGCGCGGGTCAACAGTATCAAAGAGTGTAGTGTAACTGTAACATCGACCGGCTGAAAGTATTTAAAGTTAGCATTAGTAAACAATAGTGTAATAATGGTGTGTGATTTTCGCATTAAATAACCGGTATTTTTAATATTGTCATAAAATATAAGATTATTTTATTGATTATAGTAAAATATTTTGATAAAACATTTTACTATAATACCTTTGAAGATGCTTGTTGGTTATTTTTTGTGATATTTTGATAAAACCTTTTACCATTCATTATAATATATTAGCATAGTCAAATAGCTTTACAACTATTAGGCTAACTTTTATCAGATCAGCCGGTTTATCAGGTCATTCATATTTCCTTTTCAACTTGCTATTCATTTTTACGAAATTTCTATTGCTTAACATATAAACAACCACTACTTAAATGAAGTTATTTTTTAGCGCCTTTTTTATGCTGATAGTTACAGCAACATTCGGGCAAAAAACCGAACCAGTTCCTAATCTGGTTGATTACATTAACCCGCTGATGGGCACCGACTCAAAGCCCGATCTTTCTAACGGTAATACTTACCCGGCGATAGCTTTGCCCTGGGGCATGAATACCTGGACCCCACAAACCGGTAAAATGGGCGATGGATGGCAATACACCTATGATGCCGATAAAATAAGAGGCTTTAAACAAACCCATCAGCCCAGCCCATGGATGAATGATTACGGCCAATTTGTAATTATGCCGGTTACTGGGCATTTAGTTTTTGATCAGGATGCACGTGCAAGCTGGTTTTCGCATAAATCAGAAATTGCTCATCCTTATTATTATAGTGTATACTTAGCTGATGCCGATGTAACCACCGAGATTACACCTACCGAGCGGGCAGCACAGTTCAGATTTACGTTTCCAAAATCGGATAGTTCATTTATTGTAGTTGATGCCTTTAATAAAGCATCATACATTAAAATATTACCAAAAGAAGGCAAGATAATTGGCTATAGCACCAAATACAGCCGTGGTAAAATGGATAATTTTAAAGACTACTTCGTTATATACATAGATAAACCTTTCACTGTTGCCGAAACATGGCATGGCAAAACTATTGCCAAAGATTCGCTTGAAATTACCAGCACACATTCCGGGGCAGTTATCGGGTTTAGAACAACAAAAGGTGAAAAGGTAAACCTGCGTGTAGCGTCATCATTTATCAGTTTTGAACAGGCTGAGCTTAACTTAAAACGCGAGTTAGGTAATGATGGTTTTGATGTTACCCGCCAAAAAGCAAAAGCCGTTTGGAACAAAACCCTGAGTCGTGTGAATGTTGAAGGCGGCAGTATTGACCAGGTACGTACATTTTATTCATGCATGTACCGGATGTTGTTTTTCCCTAACAAATTGTATGAAATAAATGCTCAAAATCAGATCGTACACTATAGCCCTTACAATGGTAAAATAATGCCGGGTTATTTATATGGTGGTACCGGTTTCTGGGATACATTCAGAGCGTTATATCCATTCCTTAACCTTGTATATCCATCTATTAATAAAGAGATGCAGCAAGGCTTAGTTAATGATTATAAAGAAGGGGGCTGGTTGCCTGAGTGGTCGAGCCCCGGATATGCGGATATTATGGTGGGCAATAACTCAGCATCTGTAGTAGCTGAGGCTTACCTGAAAGGCTTGCGGGGATACGATATCAATACATTGTATGACGCGTTGGTGCATGGCGCTAATAATGAAGGGCCAATATCGGCTGTAGGGCGTTATGGTGTAAAATATTACAATCAACTGGGTTATGTGCCTTATGATGTAAATATTGATGAGAACGCGGCCCGCACACTTGAATATGCGTATGATGATTATGCCATATACGAGCTGGGTAAAGCTTTGGGTAAACCAAAAGAAGAAATTGAAGTATACAAAAAACGCAGTCAGAATTACCGGAATTTATTTGACACGCAAACTGGCTTAATGCGTGGTAAAAATAAAGATGGCAGTTTCCAAACCCCTTTCAATCCATTTAAATGGGGCGACGCATTTACTGAAGGCAATAGCTGGCATTATACCTGGGGAGTATTTCAGGATATACAAGGCTTGGTTGGCCTGATGGGTGGCAAACAAAAGTTTGTAGCCAAGCTGGATTCTGTATTTTCATTACCTCCGATATTCGACAGTACTTATTACGGTGGTGTAATTCATGAAATAAGGGAAATGCAGATAGCCAATATGGGCCAATATGCACATGGTAACCAGCCCATACAACATATGATCTATCTGTACAATTATGCCGGTGAACCATGGAAGGCGCAATATTGGGCCCGCGAAACTATGAACCGCATGTATAAAGCCACGCCTGACGGATATTGCGGAGACGAAGATAACGGACAAACATCAGCATGGTACGTATTTTCGGCCATGGGCTTTTACCCGGTAACGCCTGCAAGCGACCAATATGTATTAGGCGCGCCATTGTTTAAGAAAATTACCTTGTCGTTAGAAGATGGTAAAAAAGTAGTTATAAATGCTCCCGCGAATAGCGATAAGAATAAATACATCAGCACAATGACGTTTAATGGTGTACCTTATGATTATAACTGGTTAAGCCATAAAGCTTTAATGCAGGGCGCTGTAATTAATGTAGGGATGAGTGATGTGCCTAATAAAAACAGGGGTACTAAAGACAAAGACTTTCCATTTTCCCTGTCATCTGAAAAATAATAGGGTAGTTAACTATATCTCAAAAAATCAACTCAATATTCAATAATGAAAAAAACACTATTAGCAGCCTTAGTGCTTTCGGGGCAGTTATTATTTGCTCAGACCGGTAAGCCGGGTGGCAATTTAATTCAATATGTAAACCCTTTTATAGGCACCGGCGCTGTAGATACAAACAGCCTGTCGGGCAGTAATTTCCCCGGGCCCACTACGCCTTTTGCATTTGTACAATTGAGTCCGGATACGCGTGATGCGCCGGACGATCCGGCATCAGGCTACGATTATAACGATAAAACCATAGTAGGTTTCAGTCATACCCATTTAAGTGGTACCGGTGTTGCCGATCTGTTTGATGTTTTATTGATGCCTACTACGGGTGCAATAAAGTTGGATCCGGGTAAGGCTGATGTTAAGGGAAGCGGTTACCGTTCCGCCTTTTCTCACAAACAGGAATCTGCCAAACCGGGTTACTATCAGGTAAAACTGCAGGATTATGATATCAACGCGGAGTTGACCTCCACATCGCACGTAGGTTTGCACCGCTATACTTTCCCAAAAAGTGACAGCTCGCATATTATTATCGACCTGAACCATTCACTTGATAAAAAAAGAACTTACTGGCAATGCCATATTATTGGTGCTGAAATACGTGTAGTGAATAACACAACTATTGAAGGTTACCGCATTATAACAGGTTGGGCAAAATTACGTAAGATTTATTTTCATGCTGAATTCTCTAAACCATTCACCAGCACAGTACTGGCTAACGGGCGTAAAACGATAGAAAATATGCCGGTTATAAACGGCACTTCACTAAGGGCAGCCTTAAACTTTAACACTACTGATAATGAGCAAATATTGGTAAAGGTGGCCCTTTCGCCGGTTAGCGTGCAAAATGCGCGCTTAAATATGCAAACTGAGTTAGCAGGATGGGATTTTGACCAGGTGAGCAAACAAAGCGCAAACCAATGGGAAACAGAGCTGGAAAAGATAAAAGTAGACGGTACACTACAACAAAAACAGATCTTTTATACCGGTTTATATCACGCTTTTACCCAGCCAAACAATGTGGCGGATGTAAATGGTGATTACCAGGCGTCGGACCTTACTGTTGGTAACGCCCCGGATAAAACTCATTATTCTACATTCTCGTTATGGGATACTTACAGAGCAGCTCATCCGCTTTATACTTTTATTCAACCTGAAAAAGACGCTGCATTTGTGAATAGCATGATCAGACAATATGATACCTATGGCTATTTACCTATATGGCAATTATGGGGCGATGAAAACTATTGCATGATAGGTAATCACGCTATACCTGTAATTACCGATGCAATATTAAAAGGCATCCCGGGTATTGATGTTGAAAAGGCTTATGCCGCAGTAAAGGCTTCATCAACAACAGATCATCCTGGCTCGCCATTTACAGCATGGGAAAAATATGGTTATATACCTGAAGATATAGAATCGCAATCGGTATCAATAACCGTTGAAATGGCTTATGACGACTGGTGTGTAGCACAATTAGCTAAAAAACTAGGTAAAACTGCCGATTACGAGCATTTTATGAAGAGATCAGCTTTTTATAAAAACTTATACAATCCTAAAACCGGTTTCTTCCAGGCAAAAAATAAAGATGGTAAGTGGGTTACACCATTTAATCCATTAGATTACGGAGGCAATGGCGGCAGTCCTTATACCGAAGCTAATGCATGGCAATATTCATGGTATGTACCGCAAAATGTACCTGATCTGATTAAGCTGATGGGTGGAGATAAATCATTCGCTGCAAAGCTTGACACCTTTTTCACTTTAGCTAACAAACCAGGTGATGTAAACGGAAATGCATCTGGTTTTATAGGCCAGTATGCACATGGCAATGAGCCAAGCCATCATATTGCTTACTTATATGATTATGCCGGACAACCATGGAAAACGCAATTTTACGTAGCAAAGGTTTTAAATGAACTGTATAACAATTCTTCATCTGGCTACCAGGGTAATGAAGATTGCGGGCAAATGTCGTCGTGGTATACTTTTAGCTCGATGGGCTTTTACCCGGTAAATCCGGCAAGCGGTGTTTATGCTATCGGGTCGCCTATATTAAAGGATGCTATTATGCAATTAAGCAACGGCAAAACTTTTATTGTAACGGTAAAGAACGGCTCGCCAGCAAACTGTTATATCCAATCGGTAAAGCTAAATGGTGTGGCTTATAATAAAGCTTACATTACGCAAGAGGATATCATGAACGGTGGCAAACTTGATTTTGTAATGGGAGCAAAGCCTAACAAAAGCTGGGGAACTAAACCGGGTGATGTGCCAGCCATGTGGGGGTATAAAAATTAGTATCCCCAATTATTCAACTTTCAATTTAAATAATTGTGATTTCTGAAAGTGATTAAAATAAGAAACTGATTTAACGGGTGGTATTATATACCACCCGTTTTGTTTTGGAGCTATAACTTACTGAATAAAATAGATTGATATGAGAAGCAGCAACACATTTGGTATTCAGTTTGTAATTAGGGCTACCCCAACAACAAAAAAATGAGCAACAATAGTCTTTTGATTATCATATCCAGGTTTGCTTAAATTATTTTGTCAGTGACCACAGTCGCTAATAATAAGGCAAACGTGGCAAGTTCTTTTTTCATTGGTCTACTCTTTTTTGAGGTTATATATGCTACATTTATTGTACCAGGTTTAAACCTGGCTTATTAGTTTTTATTAAATGTGAGGGCATAAGCAACTGCGTAATCCGACGGGTATTTGCCTGATGGCATTATCGATAGTTCTTTGTCATTTTGTTTCCAGCTTACATCCTTGGTGGTGCCAAGCATTTTAATGGTCGCTATTTTACCACCCTCACCTTTAAGCG
>JAMFSA010000162.1 GCA_026225055.1 Mucilaginibacter xinganensis
TTCGGCGCGGCTAAGTAGCAATTTGTTAATTACGTATTTAGCTATAAATTATTAATAATATGAAACATAATTTTGGTGCCGGACCCGGCATTTTACCTCATGAGGTTTTAAAACAGGCTGCAGCAGCCGTGGTAGATTTTAATGGTATAGGACTTTCTATATTAGAGATCTCACACCGCTCGCCTGAGTTTGAATCTGTTTTGGACGAAGCTGTAAAATTAGTTAAAGAACTATTCAGCGTTCCGGAAGGTTATTCAGTATTGTTTTTACAAGGAGGTGCAAGCACACAGTTTGCTATGGTGCCATATAATTTATTACCAGAGGGTGGCAAAGCTGCTTATCTTGAATCAGGTGTATGGGCTAATAAAGCAATAAAGGAAGTTAAATATTTTGGTGAGGCACAAGTTGTTGCTACTGCAAAAGAAGCTAACTTTACTTACATCCCTAAGGATTTTGAAATTCCTGCCGATGCCGCTTACTTCCACATCACATCAAACAATACCATTTACGGTACTCAATTGCATAAGTTCTTCCCGTCACCGGTGCCAGTGGTATGTGATATGTCATCAGATATATTCAGCCGCAAAGTAAATGTTGCCGATTTTGGTTTGATCTACGCTGGTGCTCAAAAAAACATGGGCCCTGCAGGTGTTACATTAGTAATTGTTAAGGACGAGATATTAGGCAAATCAGGTCGTAAAATACCTTCAATGTTGAACTATCAAACACAAATAGAAGGTGGTTCAATGTACAATACACCTCCGGTATTTGCTATATACGTTTCAATGCTTACACTAAACTGGCTTAAATCAAAAGGCGGTGTTGAGGCTATCGAAAAAGAAAATGAAGCAAAAGCAAAAGTATTGTATGAAGAAATAGACCGTAACCCTTTATTTAAAGGCGTATGTGTTCCGGAGGATCGTTCAATCATGAATGTTTGCTTCGTAACTGAAAATCCTGAGCTTGAAAAACCATTCCTTAAATTATGCGATGAAAAAGGAATAATTGGTATAAAAGGCCACCGAAGTGCAGGCGGTTTCAGAGCGTCTATATACAACGCATTGCCTATCACCAGCGTTTATGTGCTGATTGATGCCATGCGCGAGTTTGCAGAGAAAAATAAATAGTCCGTTCATTAGTTCATTGGTTCAATAGTTCATTAGTATTTTAATGGATAAGACCAATGAACAAATGAACTATTCAACCAATGAACAATTAAAACAATGATAAGAATATTAGCTAATGATGGTATCGATCCGATAGGCAAACAAATGCTGGAAGATGCCGGTTTTGAAGTAGATACAAATAACATACCTCAGGATGAATTACCTGAAAAATTAAAAGCTTACGATGCTATTACTGTGCGCAGCGCAACTAAAGTACGTGCAGCTTTAATTGATGCTGTACCAAACCTAAAGCTGATTGGCAGGGGTGGAGTAGGCGTTGATAATATTGATGTTGACTATGCTAAAGAAAAAGGCATAGGTGTGTACAACACACCGGCTTCATCATCATTATCAGTTGCCGAACTTGTTTTCGCACAATTATTTGGCGGCGTTCGCTTTTTGGCGGACAGCAACCGTAAAATGCCTGTTGAAGGAAATACTAAATTTAACGACCTTAAAAAAGCATATGCTAAAGGTGTTGAGTTACGTGGTAAAACTTTAGGTATTGTGGGTTTCGGCCGTATCGGTCGCGAAGTGGCTAAAATAGCTATTGGCGTTGGTATGGATGTTTTGGCATATGATCTTTATCCGTTCAATCCTGAACTGGCATTGATTTTAGGAGGGGGTACCGTAGTAAATGTTACTATTGAATCAGCTTCATTAGAAAAGATCATCAAATCTGCAGATTTTATTACCCTGCATACCCCATTTGTTGATAAGGCCCTTATTGGCGCTGAAGAACTGGCTCAAATGAAAAAAGGCGTTGGCCTGGTAAACATATCACGCGGCGGCTTAATTGACGAGCTTGCGCTGATAGATGCCTTAAACAGCGGTAAAGTATCATTCGCAGCACTGGATGTATTCGATAACGAACCTACACCACGCGAAGAGATCTTAAAACACCCTAAAATTTCTTTAACTCCTCACATCGGCGCAGCCACTAACGAGGCACAGGAAAGAATAGGTGTGGAGCTGGCAGGCTTGATTATAGAGCACTTTAATAAGTAATTAATACACGAATTGCACTAATTTATTCGAATTACACGAATAGGTTAGTATATTCTTTTCTAACGTCATTGCGAGGTACGAAGCAATCCCCGATTAGCAGGTCCGCCCTGTATAGTTTGGGATTGCTTCGTACCTCAATGACGCTTTTTATACTACAAGTTATATTATAAGCTTTTTATTAGTTACAGGTCGTAACTAATCCCTTTTTCGGGTATAACAACTTTATACCCATCAAACTCTAAGCTATCAGCTAAAGCCTGCATACTTTCAGTTTCGCCATGTACAAGGAAAACGCTTTTGGTTTTCGCTTTGTCCTGCTGATGGACAACATTCGTCAGGTCTTCATGATCACCATGAGCGCTTAGCACATCGGTTTGTTTAATGGTGGCGTAAACAGCCAGGTCACGGTCTTTAATGTGTACAATAGAGTCACCACGCAGTAAGCGATGGCCTAAAGTCCCTTTGGCGCAATAGCCAATAAAAAGTATGGTGCAATAATAATTCTGGATGTTGTAGAACAGGTGATCCTGTATACGACCGCCTTCCAGCATACCAGCTGATGAGATGATAATACAAGGCTCAAAATAATTGGAAACCTGTCGGCTATCCTTCAGCGTTTCTACATAAGTTAAGTTATCGAACTCAAATTCATCGCCCTGGCTTTTATAGAAATCCTGCGCTTCCTGGTTCACCAGGTTATGGTATTTACGATAGATACCAGTAGCAATTGAAGCCATCGGACTATCAACAAACACTTTAACAGGAGGCAATAAACCGCTGCTAAAGATCTTGTTCAAAGCAAAAACCAATGATTGCGTGCGCCCGATACTAAATGCAGGGATGATCATACGGCCCTGTTCTTTAATACAGGCTTTCTCAATCACTTCCACCAAAGTTTCTTCAACAGATTTTCCTTTTGAGTGAAACCTCCCGCCATAGGTTGATTCCGTTACCAAGTAATCAACTTGCGGTAAGCTTTCAGGGTCATTTAATACAGGGTAGTTTTTGCGGCCAATATCGCCTGTAAAGGCTATGGTTTTTTCGGTGCCGTTATCGTTTATCTTAAGCACGGCAGCAGCTGCGCCCAACAAATGTCCAACGGGTATAAAAGTAACCTCAATATCACCATTAACCCGAAATGGCCTGTTAAAGCCGATGGTGACAAAGCGCTCCACCGTATCCATCACATGCTTTTGCAGGTATAATGGCTGACCACCACTGTTAAATTTGCTCTTCCCGCGTTTCCCTTTTTTCTGCGCCTTACGCATAAAAATACTTACCGAATCCATCAATAAAAGCTCAGTAAGATCAGCTGTAGGAGGGGTGCACAATATCTGGCCCTCAAAGCCTAAACGCACAAGCGTAGGTAAGTTGCCAGAGTGATCAATATGCGCGTGGGTGAGTATTACCAAATCGATCTCAGTAGGATCAAATGGAAAATCCTCATTCATTTGTATGTTGTGGTCTTTCTCGTAATCCAGCCCGCAATCTATCAGTATTTTATATTGGCCCACCTGCAGCATATGCATGCTCCCTGTAACCTGTCGGGCAGCCCCGTGTATGGTTAATTTCATCCTAATTCATAGCTAAACCCTGTGTAACAAATCATATACTAAAAGCTATAAACTATTTGTCTTTTTTAACAAACCTGGCTCTCAAAAGCAATATAACAACAAAAATAAGGGCAAAGATTATTCCCAATGAGATCTGTTTGCTTTTTTGCTGATCCTGTCCGGTTAATTCAATATCATGCCTCAGCTTTTCATTTTGATCTCTTAGCCTGTTGATGGTATTCATATAACCCATCTTGCTGGTATCGGCATCTATAACATGGCTTTGAACTTCTTTTTGCTCAAATGTTTTATAGTCTAACAACACTTTTAGCTGAACGAAAATATCATCATCAGTTTTAACAATATCCATCAAAATATCATTCGACCGGCGAATATCATTTTTTGTTTGCAAGCCGAATATACCGGTGTGCTTGCTCAGGCTTTCATCATACTGGCCAAACTTTTGTTTACGCTGGCCCAGCATGCTATTTATCTTTTTACGCTGTGCCTGGTAAGCAAGAGAATCGGCGCTTATCTGCGCGTAAGTATCAACTAAAAAAAAGGAGAATAGAACGAGTAAAAGTATTTTTTTCATCATATGGTGTTATTCAAAATCAAGTATAACGCTATCGCCAAGGTTTAGGCCCAACAGGCCGCTTGCATTGCCTTTATTTATGGCTATCTCCAGGTGGTCGCTTATACCAAAAAGGCATAGCTTTTCACCTTCGGGAACTTCGTTATAATGCCAGCTTAAATGGTTAATGGTTTCATTGCGTTTAAAGTACAAAATAAAACGACGCCCACGCTGTACATTGTTAAAAAATTCTTTGGTTATATTGGTTATTACGTTCTGGAACGAATCGATATAGATAACAGAACCTTTGATCTGGTTTTTATCAACCACAGGCTGCAGGTTCATCTTCTTTTCAATTTCGTTGGTAGGTATGCCTATTTCGCTTAGTTTTCCGCCCTTTGCCAGGTGGCAGGCGGCCTTAACAAAAATATCCGCCAATGGAAAGTGCAGAAATTTAAGATCCTGCATAATGGTTATTTCCACCACCTCATCAGGCTCGGTATTGAACATCAGCGAGAATATGCCATTATCGGCACCAACAAAATAGTGGTTTTGATACTTTATAGCTAAGTACCGGGTTGATGTACTGAAGACGGTATCAATACCGATCAGGTGCACCGTAGCATCAGGAAAATAATAAAAACTATTCTTTAAAATGAACGCTGCTTGCTGTATATTGAAGGCCGAAACGCTATTGGTAATATCAACAATATTTACGGTTGGCAACAACTTTAGGATGCTGCCTTTAAGTGCAGCCTGATAAATGTCTTTATCGCCCAAATCTGTAGTTAATGTTATTATTGCCATTAATATTTTAAATTTTTATTACTAATCTTGTAGAAGCATTAGATGCTGCAAATATCAATTTTTAATTCATAAAAATCTGCAACTTAAAAAATCAATTTGTATTGAACGAACTTAAATTATCAATTGAAAACATCAACCCCGCAGTATTATGGGGACCGAATAATGATCATTTTGAGATCATTAGAAAGCAGTATCCTAAGCTTAAAATTGTAGCCCGCGGCAACGAAGTAAAGATATTAGGTGATGAGCATGAAATAACTACGTTTCATGAAAGATTTGAGCACCTGCTGCAGCATGTGGAGAAATATGAATCACTGAATATTACTGATCTCGAACGTATTTTAGGTACAAAAGCATCAGCATCTACACCGACAGACCCGGCAACTGATAAGTTTGCCAGCGGCGAAGTTATTGTGTTTGGCCCTAATGGTGTTATGGTAAAAGCACGTACAGCCAACCAGCACAAAATGGTTGATTGTATTAATAAAAGCGATATCCTTTTTGCCATTGGCCCGGCAGGTACAGGTAAAACCTATACAGCGGTTGCACTGGCAGTAAGGGCTTTAAAAAACAAAGAGATAAAACGCATAATCCTTACCAGGCCGGCAGTTGAAGCAGGGGAGAACCTTGGCTTTTTACCCGGCGACCTTAAGGAAAAGATTGACCCATACCTGCGCCCGTTATATGACGCGCTTGATGATATGATACCGGCTGAAAAGCTGAAACTTTACCTGGAGAACCGCACTATTGAAATAGCACCATTGGCATTTATGCGCGGCCGTACACTGGATAACTGTTTTGTTATTTTGGATGAGGCACAAAATGCCACCGATATGCAGCTAAAGATGTTTTTAACACGTATGGGACCATCAGCCAAATTTATTGTTACGGGTGATGTTACGCAGATAGATTTGCCTAAAAAACAACAATCAGGCTTGCATACTGCCCTGCGTATTTTAACCGATATTAAAGGTATTGACATAGTTTACTTAAGCGGCGAAGATGTAGTAAGGCACAAACTGGTAAGAAAGATATTAGCAGCTTACGGAGATATACAATAATAGAGGATTAGTGATTAGAGGTTAGTGATTAGTTGTTGTTACAATTTTACCACTAATCTCTGGTCTCTAATCTCCAATCACTAACATAATGAATGCAATAAAAGAAACACACTTTAACTTTCCGGGGCAAACGGCCTTTTATAAGGGAAAAGTACGCGATGTTTATACTATAAAAAATAAATACCTGGCCATGGTTGTTAGCGACCGCATATCGGCATTTGATGTGGTTTTGCCAGAGGCCATACCTTTTAAAGGGCAGGTATTAAACCAGATAGCAGCCAACTTTTTAGAGGCTACCGCTGATATTGTACCTAACTGGGTTGTTAACGTACCTGATCCGAGTGTTACTATTGGCCGTATTTGTGAGCCGTATAAAGTGGAGATGGTTATCCGTGGCTATTTGGCAGGGCATGCTGCACGTGAATATGCTGCCGGTAAAAGACAGGTTTGCGGTGTTAGTTTACCTGAAGGATTAAAGGAAAATGATAAGCTGCCCGAACCGATCATTACACCAACTACTAAGGCATCGGTAGGACATGATGAGGATATATCGCGCGAGCAGATCCTGGCCAAGAAAATAGTATCAGAACAGGATTACATCCAACTGGAAAATTATACCAGGGCATTATATCAGCGTGGTACTGAAATAGCGGCAAAACAAGGCTTAATATTAGTTGATACTAAGTATGAGTTTGGCAAAGCCGATGGCGAGATATTCCTGATTGACGAGATACATACCCCTGACTCATCCCGCTATTTTTATAGCGAAGGTTATGAAGAACGCCAGGCAAGTGGTGAACAGCAAAAACAACTTTCAAAAGAGTTTGTTAGAAGATGGTTGATTGAAAACGGTTTTCAGGGTAAAGATGGGCAAGTGATACCTGTTATGACTAAAGAAATAGTTCAGTCAATATCCGACAGGTATATTGAGCTTTACGAAAAAATTACAGGCGAAGCATTTGTAAAACCCGAGAGCGCAGATATATTAAACAGGGTTGAAACAGCTATTACAACAGCACTGGCAGCATTGTAATTTTTATTAAGAATAAATATTATATCTTAGAGCTTTAATTTATTAAGATGAAATTTGCAGTTGATAAACACGAGAAGTATATTTTGGTGAAACTGAATGAATCGAAACTAAATTCATTAGTTACCCCTCAGCTAAAATCTGAGCTGATACTCATAAATACTGAAGGGCAGAGAAACATTATTCTAGACCTTTCACAAGTGAAATTTGCCGATTCATCCGGATTAAGCAGCTTACTGGTAGGGCACCGTTTATGTAAAAATGCCAAAGGTGTATTTATACTGGCAGGGTTAAGCGATGCTGTTGCACGCCTGATCACTATTTCACAGCTGGATAATGTACTTTCAATAGTTCCTACGTCAGAAGAAGCTATAGATCTTATATTTATGGAAGAAATAGAAAAAGAATTAAAAAAAGAAGCAAAATAATCACCACTATTGTTTACCCTATATGAAATTTGAGGTAACAATACTTGGCAGCAGTTCCGCAACCCCTATATTTAACAGAAACCCTTCTTCACAGGTGCTCAACATTAATGAGCGCCTATATTTGGTTGATTGTGGCGAAGGTACACAGCAGCAGATGCTGCATTTCGGTATAAAGGCAAGCCGTATCGATAATATCTTCATAAGTCATCTTCACGGCGATCATTACCTGGGTTTATTGGGCCTGCTTTCATCAATGCACCTTAATGGTCGTACCAAACCACTGAATCTTTTTGCACCGGCGCCTTTAAAGGAAATTATAGACGTACAGTTAAAATACTCTGAAACGGATATACAGTACCCTATTAATTATGTGTTTACTGTACCTGATAAGGCAAATGTAATTTTTGACAACCAGGATATTGTTGTTGAAAGTATCCCGCTTGATCATCGCATTGATTGCACCGGCTTTTTATTCAGGCAAAAAAAGAGAAACCGAAAGTTATTAAAAGAAAAGATAGAGGAATTTAAAATTCCTGTTGAATATTATACTGCGCTGAAAAAGGGAGTTGATTATACCGCACCTGATGGAACTGTATTTAAAAACGAAACACTAACATCGAATCCGGAAGAGCCAAAAAGCTATGCCTATTGCTCGGATACTATTTATAGCGAAACGTATTTTAAGCAGATAAGCAATGTAGACCTGTTATACCATGAGTCTACATTTTTGAACGATATGCTGGAGCGTGCACAAAGCACCTACCATACTACCGCCTTGCAGGCAGGGCAGGTGGCATTAAAAACTAATGCTAAAAAACTATTGCTGGGGCATTTCTCCGCCCGTTATAAAACACTCAACGAATTACTTGATGAAGCAAAAACTGTTTTTCCTGATACAGAGTTAGCAGTCGAGGGCAAAACGTTTGTTATAGAATATTAAACACTGTCATTTCCGGAGGGAGAAATCTTTTTCGCAGGACAGGCATACAGCAGAAGATCTCTCCCTCCGGTCGAGATGACGGTAATTAGTCTTTCTTACCCCCAAACACCGAGAAGCTCACATAACGTTTAGGATGTGCTTTAATATCGATGAACAGGTTATTTAAGTTAGCTGTAGCATCACTTAAATTCTTATACATCTTATCGTCGTTTATCAGCAAGCCTAATGAGCCATTGCCGTTATTAATCTTATTCATGGTGGCTTGCAAATCGGCTAATGTTTTGTTAGCGTTATCCAGTGTTTGTTTAATGTTTGAGTTTGCCAGGTCATCGCTTACTTTCTCAAAATTTGAACTAACGGTTGTTAAATGCCCTGTGCTGGTTTTTAAATTATCTGAAACTACCTCGGCATTGCTCATAATATTATTTATATGCGCCGACTGACCGCCAACCAACGCGTCAATTTTTTTGGTAGTACCTTCAAGCGTTTGCAGGGAATTAGCAATACTGTTAAAGCTCCTGTCTACATTTTTTTGAAAGTCAGGGTTCAATATCTTATTTACAGCTGCCAGTGATGAATCTAATTTAGATATCAAACGCTCTGCTTTCATCTGTATAGGCTGTAAACTTTCGGCTAAGCTGCCTTGTATATCGGCACGTAAAGTATCCTTATCCTGTGCAAACTGTTTACTATCGCCATATTCAAAACTTATGGCTTTGCCACCTAAAAGATCGGTGCTTACTAATTGTGCCAATGTGCTCGATGGTACATTATATTGCGGATCTATCTTAAACTCAACCACGGTGCGTCCATCGGCCCGTAAGTGCATGCTGGATACCCTGCCGATCTGAAAGCCATTTACCAGTACAGGTTTTGATACCGAAAGCCCATCTACACTATTATAAATAGCATAATATTTATTTGATCTGGAAAAAACATCACTGCCGCTTAAATAACTATAACCCAAAATGAGTATAGTAATGGTAACAGCAGTTAATATTCCAATTTTTGTTTCGTTTGATATTTTCATTTTTATTAGATGTCTTTTTCAGGTATCAGCCGGATATAAGTAGTTTTTACAACAAACCACAACTGTTACATTATGTTTTCAGTATTACTCTGCTGCTTCTTCTACTTCTTTTTTATAATTCTGCAAAGCTCTTACTATCGTGGCTACAACTTCATCCTGGCCGCTTTCTGAATTTAAATAAGCTTCATCATCAGGGTTATCAATAAAACCTGTTTCAACTAAAACTGAAGGCATTGCAGTATGGCAAAGCACCAAAACCCCTTGCTCGATAACACCATCACTATGCCGGCCATCATGTTCAATAAATTCCGAGTTTATTAAATCAGCCAAATGTATGCTTTGTTTGCGGTATTTCGCTTTGATAGAATTCATTAAAATAACAGAAGTGGGATCATTAGGATCAAATCCTGAATCGGCACTTTCCTTCAGATCCTCATCGCCTAACAAGTTTTTACTTATCGCAGCTTCTTCTTCTTTAGTTCGGTGAAATCCATATACCAGCAGCAATACGCCCCTGCCCGAGTGATCGGGCACATGCACTCTTCTTCCATGTTCATGTATCACCTTATCCGGTAGTGCGTTACAATGCAGCGATATAAAAAGATCACCTTTGGCATCGTTGGCTATTTGTGATCGCTTTTCCCATGAAACATCGCCCTCGGTACTACGGGTTAAAACCACTTTTACCCCGTTCATATCTTTTTCTACGGCTTTTTGCAATTTAAGTGCAATAGCCAGCGTTACATTCCTTTCATAAGAATATGACCCCGATGCGCCTGGAGAAAAATGCCCTTCTGTATTATATGGCATTCTCAATCCATGGCCCGCATCAACAACTATAGTTCTGATCTTATAGCCGTTGGAGGGTACCGTATCTTTTTTTAATGAGTCAATTGGAGAAGAAAATAGCGAAAAGGACACCAGTAATAACGATAAACTGCAAATCAATCTTTTCAATATTTTATTTTTCATTATGTTTGAACACTGTTAATTGTTTCTGCAAAAATACTATTCATAATCGATTTTGAAATTCATAAGCCTGTTTTTTCTGCTTGAAATTTTTTTAATGGTACATGTTATGGCTGCTACTAAGAACGGCAACAACAATTACCGTAGGCCACTAATTGATACTATTATCAAGCTCGACTCCATCAAAGACAAAAAGCTGCTCAGAATAAAGGATACTGTAAAAACTAAAGGTACAAAAAGTAACAATACTAAAGGTATTATTGGTAAAACTGACACTTCATCCAAAAAAGGCAAGAATGAGCTGGCTTCCGAAATAAAAGGTAACGCCGACGATTCGACCATTGTTGACAAGGTGCACAATATTTTATATTTCTACGGCAGGGCCCGGGTAAAATATGAGGATGTTGAAATGGATGCCGATTATATCAGGGTTGACCAAAAAAATCACCTGATATTTGCCAGCGGAAGTATCGACCCCAGAACCCACCGATATATAGGCCGACCTATTACAAAGCAGGGTAAAGATAAGCCTGTTGAATCAGACTCATTACTCTTTAACTACGAAACCAAGAAAGGTAAAGTATATAACCCTGCATCTGAACAGGGGGGCAACTATATTTCGGGTGGCCAGGTAAAAAAATTGAATGAAGATGAAGCCGCCTATCGCAATGTGCTTTTCAGTACCTGCGATAAGCCTTTTCCTGAAACTGATTTTGGTATAGTGATAACAAAGGGTATAGGCGAGAAAAAACGTATTATTTCGGGCCCGGCTTATCTGGAGATTGAAGGTGTACCTATACCGCTCGCCATACCTTTCGGCTTTTTCCCAAAACCGGATACCCGAACATCGGGCGTAATATTACCTACGTTTGGCGAGGATGAGAAATTAGGTTTTTATATTAAAAACCTGGGGTATTATATAGCCTTAAATGATTATGTGGATATGACCACACAAGGCACCTTTTATGCAAAAGGATCATATGAATTAAATGAAACGGTTCATTATTTAAGCCGGTACGAATATTCAGGAAACCTGTCATTAAGCTATGGCTCGCACAACTACGGGCTACAGGGAGACCCAGCTACAAAGGATTTTAATATTACGTGGTCGCATTCTCAAAACTCGAATGCGAGCCCCGGCAGCACCTTTAGTGCATCAGTGAATGCAGGTACATCAACTTTTTATCAGAATAATCCTACTCAAACAAACTATAACCTGCAATCGCTTACTCAAAACAACTTGAGTTCAAGTATTGCTTATGGTAAGGTATGGACAGGTACACCGTTTAACTTAACTGTAAGCTTATCACACAGCCAGGACCTTACAGCGAAAACCGTTACACTGAACCTACCTACGTTTAACTTTAATATGTCGACACTTAGCCCTTTTGATTCAAAAGACAGGGTTGGCCCGCAAAAATGGTATCAAAAAATAACAGTAGGGTATAGCCTACAGGGAACTAATAATATTAATGCCATACCTGAGGCCGAATTATTCCAGGGCAGCACGCTCTTTAAAAAGATGCAAAACGGGCTTGAACACCAAATCCCTATAGGCTTCAATCAAACTCTGCTTAAATACTTTCAATTCAGCGCTACAGCAAATTACACCGAGCGCTGGTATTTTCAAAGTATTAAAGAGTATTATGACCGTAATAACCTTATTGATCCTAATTCGCCGGTTATTGATACCGTTGGTGGCTTTAAAAGATCAGGCGAGTATAACCTGAGTGCGGGTTTTTCAACAAAAGTGTATGGCACCATGAACTTCAAAAAAAGTAATTTAACAGCCATACGTACGGTGATGACACCGTCAATATCGTTTCAGTATAAGCCTGATTTTTCTGACCCGAGCTATGGTTATTATAGAACCATTGTAAGTAATGCAACAATACCATATCCTGCCACCTATACCACATATTCTATATTTCAGAATGGTGTTTATGGCGGCCCGTCAGCAGGCAGGCAGGCGGGATTAAACTTCAGTTTGGATAACACTATTGAAGCTAAGGTAAAAGCAAAAGCTACTGATACCTCAAATACCCCAAAACACATAAAAATATTGGATGGATTAACATTTTCTACCTTCTATAATTTTGCGGCCGATTCATTCAAGCTTTCACCTATTTCATTCTCAGGGCACACTGCTATATTACACCAGAAGGTTAACATCAGTTTTAGTGGTGTGCTTAATCCATACCAATACAAATTACAGGATACCATTCAAAATGGCGCGATAGTAAAAGTTGCACGTGAGATAGATAAATATACCTGGCAGGATGGTAAATTACCCGCTTTGCAATCATTTAGTATATCCGCAAGCGGGAGTTTAAATTCCACGTCATTTCACCCGCACAATACAGTCCAGCCTGTTGTTGGCAGTAATATGCAAAATATGACGCCCCAGCAGCAGGACAGGCTGGCCTTATTAAATACTGATCCATCGGCTTATGTTGATTTTAATATCCCGTGGAATATTTCTTTCAACTACAGTTTCACCTATAATAATAACATAACTACTACAAATACCACAAATACGATGATGCTAAGCGGTGATTTTAATCTAACACCCAAGTGGAAGATCCAATATTCAACTAACTACGACTTAAAGGCCCGGGCATTAAGCAGTGCAACCTCATTTTCAATCTACCGCGATCTGCATTGCTGGGACCTGTCAATACAATGGCTTCCATTTGGATATTATAAATCATATAACGTTACTTTAAGGGTAAAATCCACTATATTACAGGATCTGAAACTTAGTAAGAAGAGTGATTACACCAGTAATTCATATTTTAATCAATAACACGTGTTAGCAGAAATAATAACCATTGGCGATGAGATACTTATAGGGCAAATTGTTGATACTAACTCTGCATGGATGGCGCAGCAGCTTAATAATGCAGGTATACGGGTAAAACAGATTTCATCAGTATCCGATGACCGTCAGCATATATTAACCGCGCTTGCAGAAGCCAGTAACAGGGCTGACATTATACTAATAACCGGTGGACTTGGCCCCACAAAAGACGATATCACCAAAAAAACGCTTGCCGAATACTTTGGCGTAGGCATGGTTGAAAGCAAAGAAGCTCTTGATAATGTAAACCGGATCTTCGCTAAATATAACAGGCCTTTGCTTGAGGTGAATCGCTTGCAGGCCGAAGTTCCTGAAAACTGTGAAGTTATCCTGAATAAAAACGGTACTGCACCAGGCATGTGGTTTAACCATGAAGGGAAGGTATATGTATCAATGCCGGGTGTGCCTTTTGAGATGATGTATATGGTTGAAGAGGAGGTAATACCTAAGCTTAAAAACACATTTACGCTGCCTGTAATTATCCACAAAACCATATTAACAGCTGGCGAAGGAGAATCATTTTTAGCCGAGAAAATTGCTGATATCGAGGATTCCCTGCCGCCATATATTAAATTGGCTTATCTGCCAAAATTAGGCCAGGTACGTTTAAGATTGAGTGCTTATGGTGATGATGCCGATCTCTTAAAACAAAAGGTAGACGAATTTGCAGCGCGAATTGTTGAGCGTGTTGGCATTAACGTAGTAACACAAGAAGACATCCCGCTTGAAAAAGCCCTGCTAAATATAATGATTGGGAAAGGTTTAACCTTATCGGTTGCTGAAAGCTGCACTGGTGGTTATATTTCGCATTTATTTACACAACATGCAGGTTCATCAAAAGTTTTTTTGGGTGGCGCAGTTAGTTATTCCAATCAATTAAAAGAAAGTTTGCTGGGTGTTAAAGATGAAACTATACAAAAATATGGTGCAGTAAGCGAAGAGACTGTAACTGAAATGGTAGCAGGCGCTTTGAAAAATTTCAAATCGGATTTTGCTATTGCAGTTACTGGTATTGCAGGCCCCGACGGTGGAACACCAGATAAACCTGTAGGTACTGTTTGGATAGGGGTTGCATCAGCGAAGCAAACTTCGATCAAGAAATTCACATTCAGCAGCAAACGCATTCAAAACATTGAAAGAAGTGCTATGTCGGCATTATCTATGTTGAATACTTTACTAAAAGAATACTGAAAGTAAGAATGAATTAGTTATTTTTGACCATACTAATTCTAAATTTTCTATGGCAAAATATCAGCTGTTACTGCCTAAAATGGGAGAGAGCGTTGCTGAAGCAACTATCATCAAATGGTTAAAAAA
>JAMFSA010000163.1 GCA_026225055.1 Mucilaginibacter xinganensis
TACAACCAGAGGCGTTTATATTGCATAAAACCCGTTTAATTTATATTAAAGATAAGTCAGTATTAAATATTGTTAACTTATAAATTAGTGTATTATAACATATTATGAAATTTAAGATCTTATTATTAACTACATTATTATTTACAACATCCGCATCAGTTTTTGCCAGTTCATTAGTTGATTCAATTGGTGTTGAAAATAAAGATGGCAAAAAAGTGATCCTGCATAAGCTCGATCCCAAAGACAACTACTATTCACTTGGTCGCCTTTATAAAGTAAGCCCCAAAAATATAATTCAATTTAATAACAACGCAGCACTGGTTATTGGCAACGTAATTAAGGTACCTACCGACAGGCCTTTTCTTGAATCGTCATACAATACACCGCAGCAGCAACTACACCCTGCTACACAGCAAAACGCAGCAGTTAAACCGGTAACTACGCCGGTTGTTAAACAACAAGCGCCACCGGTTCAGCAGCAAGTTCAACAACCACAGCCTCAGCAGCAGGTTGTTCAGCAAACCCAACAACAGACTCCGCCAGCCGCCAATAATAATTTAACACAGGATTATAAGGTATCAGCAGGTGAAACATTATATTCTATTGCGAAGCGGTTTGGTACTACGGTTGAAGATATAACCAGCCTCAACGGTCTTACGTCAAACACACTTGCTCCCGGTCAGATACTAAAAGTACGTACTGGTACACCACCTCCTGTTGCCCCGCCAGTAACACAAACTGTTGCCAAGCAAGACAACACAGGTATAATGCCTGCAGATAGCAGTAATGCCAGTCATTTTAATTCAAATAAGTTTGGTTTGTATGAAAAAGATGAGAAAGGTGTAGCCACTTATATTGATGGCGCTGATCTTGATCCCAGCAAAAAACTGGTTTTACATCGCACCGCACCAATTGGTACGGTTATAAAAATAACCAACCCCATGACCAACCTTACTACCTATGCTAAGGTAGTGGGCCGGTTTACCGATAATGAATCAACCAAAGATGTGATAATCGTGGTAACTAAAAATGTTGCCGATTCATTAGGTGCATTGGATAAACGCTTTCATGTAAACATCAGCTACGGCAGCCCGAATGAATAAACCTTTTATAATCGGTATTGCAGGGGGAAGCGGCTCTGGCAAAACCTTTTTTCTAAAGTGTTTTCTGGAGCATTTCAGTACTAACGAGGTATGTTTGGTATCGCAGGATGATTATTATTTTCCTGTACCGCCTGATATGACGGCCGAGGAAAACAGACTTTACAATTTCGATCTGCCTGATACTATCGACCATCAGCATTTTGAGGATGATATAAAAAGCCTGCTCAACTGGCAAACTATAGTAAAAAAGGAATACACTTTTAACAACCCGAATGCTGTTCCTAAAATGCTGGAAATAAAGCCCGCTCCTATTTTAATTGTGGAGGGCTTGTTTATTTTGCATTTCAGAAAAATAGCCGAGTCGCTGGATTTGAAGATCTTTATAGAGGCTGACGATGATATCGCCCTCCAGCGCCGCCTAAAACGCGACCTGATGGAACGGGGTTACTCACATGACGATGTAATGTATAAATGGGTAAATCACGTTGTACCGGCTTATAAAGAGTTCCTACTGCCCTACAAAAATGAATGCGATCAGATCATTACCAATAATACCCATGTTGCGGATGATATTATCTGTATAACTGAGAATATATCGCACGAGTTGAGGGAGAAAGTATTAAGTTAGAGTAAATGTTCTTTAAACATCATTGCGAAGAATGAAGCAATTCCCAACTTTGCACGTCGAATATACTTATTGTAGATATATCGCTCGCAGCCGCTCATAGCCGCGGAGGCCTATTTCTTTTGTCTACGCCACAAAAGAAACAAAAAGGCTAGTCATTAGAAAGGCTTCTTTGCCGCACAAGGCCATTACGCTGCAAATCAGGCAAAACCTGGGCTGGAAACATTTGCGGCCATATTGCGCGCACTGCCCCCTGCACTGCAAAAATTTCCTATGCCCTGCCATTACTCTCAAGGCCACCATCGTTTTGCCTGCTTTCGTCCGAAGCTTTTCTAATGACGGGAAAGAGAAAAAAAAGAAAATTTAATCAGAATAGAATTCTTTAAACGAACCGTAATCAAAAGCGGGTAAATGCCCGACAAAAAGCGCGGGCCTGGGTGTTTTGCCTGTGGGCGGAAGGATCTTTTTGTCTTGATCTTTGGTTACTTTGGATCAAGCCAAAGTAACTAAGCCTCCGCGGCTATGAGCGGCTGCGAGCGATATATCTACAATAAGTATATTCGCCTGTATAATCGGGAATTGCTTCATTCTTCGCAATGACGCTTGATGAACATTAAATCAAATCACCATCTCCGGCACGTCCCCTTCAACAATCAACTTACCCGCCGTAGCCTTAATAATTTCCTCCACACTTATACCCGGCGCTCGCTCTATCAGTTTAAAGCCCCCGCCATTAGGTAAAACATCCAGTACTGCCAGTTCGGTTACTATTTTTTTAACGCAGTTGATGCCAGTTAGTGGCAGCGTACATTGAGGCAATAGTTTTGATTCACCTGCTTTGTTTACATGCTGCATGGCTACAATAATATTTTCTGCAGATGCCACCAAATCCATAGCGCCCCCCATACCTTTAACCATTTTACCAGGGATCTTCCAGTTGGCTATATCTCCGTTTTCAGACACCTCCATTGCGCCCAAAATAGTTAGGTTAACTTTTTTAGCCCGGATCATCCCAAAGCTCATCGCCGAATCAAATATGGCCGAGCCCGGCAGCATGGTGATAGTTTGCTTGCCCGCGTTTATGGTATCGGCATCTTCATCACCATCAAAAGGGAATGGGCCCATACCCAATAATCCGTTTTCCGATTGCAGCACCACGTCCATATTTTCGGGTATGTAATTAGCAACCAGTGTTGGTATACCAATACCCAGGTTAACGTAGTAACCGTCTTTTATTTCTTTTGCTATGCGTTTGGCAATGCCTTGTTTGTCTAACATAAGTTTCTTTAATTATTGTCATTGCGAGGAGGAACGACGAAGCAATCTCGTCGCGTTCAATATGCAAACGACGAGGTTGCCGCGCTATCGCTCGCAATGACATGATTTATTAATCTTTCTTCCTTACCGTCCTTTGTTCAATCCTTTTCTCATAATCCTTTCCTTTAAAAATCCGGTGCACGTAGATTCCTGGTGTATGGATATGGTCGGGGTCTAGTTCACCCGGTTCAACCAGTTCTTCAACTTCGGCAATGGTAACCTTGCCAGCCATTGCCATAACGGGATTAAAATTACGTGCCGTGCTGCGGTAAACCAGGTTACCCATGGTATCGCCCTTCCAGGCTTTTACGATGGCAAAATCGGCATCAAAGGCCATCTCCATCAGGTAATCTTTCCCATTAAAATTTCTTATTTCTTTGCCTTCGGCGATCTCGGTGCCTATACCTGCCGGGGTAAATATCGCGGGCATGCCGTAGCCTGCCGCCATGCAACGGGTGGCCAGCGTGCCCTGCGGGATGAGTTCAACTTCCAGTTCGCCACTTAATAGTTGCCGTTCAAATTCAGCATTTTCACCCACGTATGATGATACCATCTTTTTCACTTGTCGCTGTTTAAGCATCAAGCCAATGCCAAAATCGTCGACCCCGGCATTGTTAGAGATACAGGTAAGATCCTTCACCCCTTTTTTAACCAACGCCGCAATACAATTTTCGGGTAAACCGCATAAACCAAAACCGCCAAGCATCAAGGTCATGCTGTCCTTAATATCATGGATGGCTTCATCGGCCCCATTAACTACTTTATTCATGTTTTATAATTGGTGGGATAAAATTAAGTTTTTTATTCATCGGATATCCAGACTTACGAAGTTTTAAAAACTTCACAGGTCTTTATCGTTAAAAAACAAAACAATTAAAAGTTTGAGGTATTCTATTTATATATCAAATAACAAACCAATGGCATCTAACGAAGATAATTTAACGGACGACCGGGACGATCACTCGTTAACAAAAACACAACCAAACGCTTATCGTGTTAATGATGATCACCCTATTGAGGAAAAAGAGCTGAAGACGCACTACTTATTCGGCAAAGGCGGTCAGCATACAAACCCAACGGAAGGTAAAGGCACAGGCGGACAAAAATTCGGACAGGAAAATCTTACTCCTGCCGGGGATGATAAAAACAATCCATCACGGAACGCCGGATATACCAATGCCTACTTTGCACGTACCGAACCATCTGAAGAACATCCGGAAGATTCAAACTTTACAGCCAGAAACCAGGATGGTGAGCCTGATTATAGTAAAGCGCAGCCACATGCATTAGATAGCGACCCAAAGCCCGAAAAGCGAGAACGTGGTGACGGCGAAAATGACCGCCCGCACCCGCAGGAAGAATACAGTGAAGGCACTGATGATAATGATGGCGGTGAACCCAATATTCCCGGCCCTAATGAACTACCTGATCAGCAAAAGGTTGGTGAAGATAATGATGGAAGAGAGCATATAGAAACGTAGGAAAATATTATTCCAGTCATGCCGAACTTGTTTCGGCACCCCACAAGTTAAGTCGCGAATATGCTGGCCAATTGTCCTGTGGGGTACTGAAACAAGTTCAGCATGACTTTTATTTATAGGATATTACCAATTCATATTCTTTGCAACAAAAACTTCCAGATCATCGGCCATAGCCTGTTGCTCCTTAACACTCGGGTGCCCCGGTGTATTTTTGTAAGGGATAAAATGGGTATAAATATTTTTATCATTAAGGCCATCAACCGCTTTTTGAATGTAACCCGGCCATGGTGAACCTGCCTTAGTGGCGTCCATACTGCCCAGTATGCAAATGATATGTACCTTTGGATATTTACCCCTTACACTTGCAACAAAACTACGGTAAGCATTGATGATAAATTCAGGCGTAGGTTTTGTGGCACCAAACTTAGCTTTGAATTGCGGATTATTAGGCATTTCTGTAAGCCATGAATCATTTTGAAAAAGATTGATCACTACCAGGTCAGGTGTATATTTCGAGAAATCCCATTTACTGGTTGAATCAGTGGCATCCAGCCTGTCGTACATTTCGGGCATAACAAGCGGGAACCAGCTAACCGTGATACCAATACCGCTTTTCGAGGTATTATGGAAATCAGCATTAAAGTGCCTTGCTGTTAGTGCCGCGTAGCTGATGTATCCATCTTCGTAAGGCGCTGATCCTCTATCCTGCCCGGTACTATCCTCCGCCGCATAACCACAGCTAATGGAATCGCCGAAATACTCAATTTTACGTTTTGAAACCGGTGATGCAGATAAAACCTTGCCGCCTTTATCTATTGTAAAACCATAAAACCAGGTTTTACCCATTTGCCATTCGGTTCGCTTAAATAGTTCCACGGTATGCTTGCCTACACTAAGACCCGTAATCGCATGTTCAGATTTATCACCAGCTGTTAACTGTTCTTTTCTTAATATTTTCCCATCAAGTAGTACATTATAAAAATTATCACCCCGCTCATCACCTACTTTATAGCTGATGCCGGTACCCTCAAAGTTTATTTTAACCGAAGTACCCGACCATGATAATACTGCCGCGGTATCCCGTAAATCAACCCTACCCATATAGGTAATATGCGGGTCATTGGCTTTAATAGTAATCTGAGCGCTACAGTTAAAACCGGCAGTCGCCAGCGCGATACATAAAATAAGATGCTTATAATTCATTAGTTTATAGATAATAAGGGGGTAATTGAGGTTATTTCAAATATACATAAGTTATCCCATCTCCCCCACGGTCCGCGTGCTCATCTTCCATGCGATCAACCTGATCATATTTTTTAAGGTATTGCCTTATCATTTTACGCAAAATCCCATCACCTTTTCCATGTATGATCTTCAGGTTACCGAAACCCATCATCAGCGCGCGGTCGAGTAAGCGTTCAATATTTCCCAAAGCATCCTCGGTACGCATACCGCGCACATCAATCTCCGGACTAAAGCTTGCCATATCGCTGCTGTGCGAGTTATAGCTTTTCCTGACTTCTTTTGGCACCTCCTTACGGGATACTTTCTGCACTTTACTCTTTTTAGCTACAGTACGCAATTCCCCCATCGAAATGATCACATTATCCCGGGCGATTTCGATAACTTGCCCGGTAGTATCCGAATCGTTTAGCTTTACCCAATCGCCCGGTTTTAGCTCATCATCATTAATAACCGGCTTCTTTATTTCGGGTTTAACCGTGTTTTTTTGCAGCTCCTTGTTTAGATTTTCCCGCAGGTTTCTGGTTGTTTCCTTATCAGCCTGGCTACTTTTTATTTCAGATATGGTATTCTCCACCAGTTTATTCGCGTTCAGGATGATATTTTTCGCTTCCTGTTTGGCATCACGAATGAGTGTTTTTTTATTTTCTTCGAGATAACTTTTCAACTGCTCGTTTTCAGCTAACAGAGCGTTTACCTGCCTTTGCTGACGCTCCAGTTTTATACGGGTATCGTTTATCTCTTTCTTTTCGCGTTCCAGGTCAACCAACAGCGTATCTACCTTTTTTTGACCTGCGCTTACTTTACTTTTGGCCAGGTTAAGCACATTCAACGGCAATCCTATTTTTTGGGCGATCTCAAACGCGTACGAGCTGCCGGGCTTGCCAACTTCCAGTATATACAGCGGTTTCATCTCCACGTTATTAAACAGCATGGAAGCATTCTCTAATCCCTCGGTATTACTCGCGAAAATTTTAAGGTTAGAATAATGCGTAGTAACCATCCCCTTAACCTTTTTATGGTTGAGCGATTCGAGCACAGCTTCTGCTATGGGGCCACCAAACTGCGGGTCGGTACCTGTACCAAACTCATCTATCAATATCATTGATTTGGCATTGGCCTGTTCCACAAACTCCTTCATTTTTGAAAGGTGAGCGCTGTAGGTACTCAAATCACTTTCTATCGATTGGTCATCGCCAATATCCACAAAAAACGAAGCAAATACACCCATGGTGCTGGCTTCAGATGCCGGTATCAATAAGCCTGCCTGCAACATCATTTGCAGCAAACCAACCGTTTTCATACATACCGATTTACCTCCCGCATTCGGGCCCGAAACCACTACTATACGTGTACCATCATCTATCTGCACATTAAGCGGCACAACAGTTTTATGCTCCTTTTTAAAGTTAAGGAACAGCAACGGATGGCGGGCGTTTACCAGTTTCAGTCCTGGCTTATTAACAACATCGGGCATTTCCCCCTCAACGTCAATAGCAAAAAGCGCTTTGGCACGTACAAAATCCAGCTTGGTTAATAAACCATGATAGGATAATAGAAGCGGGATATACGGTCTTAGTTCATCGGTTAAGGCTGTTAATATTTTGATGATCTCGCGCCTGCGTTCAAATTCAAGGTCGCGGATCTTATTATTTAGGGTGAATACTTCTTCAGGTTCCATGTAAACAGTTTGCCCTGAAGCCGATTCATCATGTATAAAGCCTTTCAGCTTGCGCTTGTTTTCGGCCAGTAATGGTATACACAAGCGTCCATCACGTACGGTTAAAGAGCCATCGGCTGTCCATCCGCTTGAAGCTGCATTTTTAAATACCTGGTCTATTTTTCTGCGCGCTTCCTGTTCAGCTTTTGAAATACCGGAGGTTATGTCCATCAAATCACGCGATGCATTTGGCTTTATCTTTCCTTTGGCATCAATTACCTGCTCTATTTTCCTGATAATGGCTTTTTCAATCGGCAAATGCTCAAACAAAGCTTCCAAATTAGGGTACTGCCCTTCGCGGTCATTAAAATAACCTATTACCGAAAAAACAGTATTTAACGAGGCTTGTACCTGGTAAAATTCCTCTTCGCTTAAAAAAACACCTTCTACACGTATCTTATTAGCCAGCGATTTTATATCAAAAAAATGCTGAATAGGCAGCGGGGCATCATTAATCAATATATTCTTAAACTCATTAGCCTGGCTTAAAAACTTGCGGATCAGGTCGTAATTATTCATTACCTGTATCTTATCCACCATTTGCTGGCCCATTACACTCAGGCAATGGTTTTTTATCAGTTCCTTTACCTCGGTAAATCCCAACTTATCAACACTACTTTGCGGGTAAAGCATTATTATTTTTCTGTTTTATTTGTTTTATTAATGAATCTCTATGCGTCTGCATCCGCTCAAATCTTGTTCTTGGATTTACCATAGGGTTATGCGGCAATGGACCACGCGGAGTTTGCATATTTGGCATAGCACCGGTAGTTGGGGTAACTGCACCGGTTGGCAGATTCGGTTTTCTGACATTTCCCGGATTTCGTTTCATCATAAGCTTAGTTACGGAATCAGTTTTTGCTTGTAGATTCTTTAAAACATGGTCATACATATCGCTAAACTCTACAGGTTTTGTACCTGCATAATATGTAAAGCTCTTTTTGAACTGTGCGGAATCAGTATGATACTTTGCAAAAATTGCAAGATACCTACCCTTTCCATATTTATATAAAGTATCGGGTGTTTGCGGTATGGTGATCAAAGTGCCATCAACTATATGCACATCGGTTAACAAGGCGATCATTCTGTCTTTATCAATTATACCATCGGGCGTACTATTGCTGCAGGCAGATAAAAAAAGCAATACTGAAAAAAACAAGGTTATATATTTACGCATTCTGTAATTTAGCGGTTTAATTTAGCAAAAATACGGATAAATGAGCATTGCCGATAACATCATCAGCCTAAAAAAGGAAACGGATAGTTTACATGTAATATTATTAGCGGTATCAAAAACAAAACCGCCCGAAGATATACAACAAGCATA
>JAMFSA010000164.1 GCA_026225055.1 Mucilaginibacter xinganensis
TGCTGCATTTTATTGACGACCTGCATATCATAAAAGATAACCTGTTCCCTGTACCGCCGCTGTTTAAGCTGATACAGGAAGAATCAAAAACCAGCTGGCAGGAAATGTATAAGGTATTTAATATGGGCCACCGTATGGAGCTATATGTACCGCAGGAGATCGCTCAGAACATCATCAACATATCAAAAAACTTTAATGTTGACGCACAGATCATAGGCCGTGTTGAAGCTACTGAAAAGAAACAGGTAACTATCCGTTCGGAATTTGGCGAGTTTGTGTATTAAAATCTGTTCGATTTTAGTTTAATCATACCATAATAAACAAGAAAGCCCCGGGAAATTCCCGGGGCTTTCTTGTTTATACTTAAATATTGTTACTGTTGAGCAACCCATGCAGTACCACTCCATTGGAATAGTAATGAGGTAGGCACATCAGCGCCACCTGAATAGGCTGAGTAGGTTACTTTATAATTTGTATTTGTCGCCGGAGTTTTGAAATCCGCAGTTAACACTAAAATCATAGCTGCATCAAGCTGAGCAGTTGTCCAAGCGCTTTCAAAATCACCATATGAACCAAGGTTTGTTAATTGGCCCGATGGAGCTACAGTTGAAGCAGCGATAAGTTTAATATCAGCAGCTGTGAGCGTGTAAGGTATAACTGGTAATGGTTGAACATATTGCCAAGCACCAGATTTCTTGATAAAGTTTAATGGGGCTGCAACCGAAGTTGTTGGAGCTACATAACTACTGCCGTTATATTCCAAAGGTATAACCCTTTGATAAGTATTTTTGTCGCTACCATAGTAGTTAAAGCTAATATACTCAATATCACCTGCTTTTACAGTGTCCTGGATAGTAAGGTCTGTTTTAAGCAGTGCACCCAACATTGCAGGCAAAGTAGCATCATTGGTTGAAGTGAATTGATTATATTTACCTAATCCATACACTGCATATTGTGCAGGAGTAATAGTATAGATCTCCTTCCATCCGCTATTTAAATATAAGAATGAATATGGAGGTGTTAAGGTTGCCGGATACGGTGTAAAAGTTAATAATGCTAATTGATTAGCAACCGGATTAGGATATTTGTAAGGCAACCATGCCAATACCTGTGCTATGCTAAAATCAGTGTATTTATTACCGGGTAATAGCAAATAATCGGCATTGGTAAGCGTATAAGCAACATCAGCGTATGTGCTATCAGTTAATTTAAAAGAAAGTGCCGACTGTGTGTAAGTTACTACAGCGGTTGAACCATCGGCTGCAACCTTTGAAGGATACTTTGCATTTAATATGGTTGGGATATAATTTTGCGCATCAGTAGCATTATTAAAAGATAACGTTTTTGATGCGTAAACTGTTGACGGAAGTAAAGCATAATCCGAAGATGCAAGCGTGATATTATAACTTTGTTTTGATGCTACCGCTGGATATAACGGAACAATTGGCTGCTTTTGGCAGGCGGTAAACGCCACTGCAACAAAAGCCATTAAATAAAATATTTTTTTCATATCAATAAATCTTTAAATGAATTCCTTTTAAAACTTAATTTTCAACGTAGTCATGTAAAACCTTGGGGCGCCATAGTTAACACCAATTGTTGGTGCTGTCGGCTGGCCACCTATTGAGTTACCTGGGCTACCTGCTAAACGTTGTAAAGTGCTAAGTCCCGGAGCCGGGCTGCTTTCATAAGCATCGCTAATGTATTTAGTACCAAGTACATTATATACGTTAGCAATAAATTCGGCATCAAAACCAGCCATTTTAAAGCGGAATACAACATCCATATCTAATGTTCCAAAATTAGGGATGTCATATGGTTGGAATTCTCCCTGGGTAAAGTTATTAGCAGCGCTTATTTTTGCAGGGTTGTATGCTGCATAATAGTGGCTGTACCATAAATATTGAGCGCCTAAAGTAACACGCGATAATACCTTTACATCTAAACTACCAGCTGCAGTTGTTTGCGCACTTCCGGCACTTGGGCCGCCTGTAACACCGCTGCCGGTGTCACCTATTTTCATGCCTTTTAGCAACAACGAAGGGATGTTCTGAACTGATGAGCCGTTTTCAGCAGTAACTTGTACGGCACCTGTATTACTGGTATAGTAATAATCACCAACTGAAAGCATTCCTCCTAATACTACACCTTGTATTGGGCGGTATTTAGCATCAGCCTCAATGCCTTCGTGCATTTCGTTTAACCCAGTTACGTTAGTATAAATAGGTGTTGGATTATCACCGGTTGTATAATTAGTAAATACGGCCGCTCTGTCCCTATAGCTTGTTCTGTAAGCATTAACATTAGCTGTAAATTGTGAACTGGTGTAACCGTAACCAAGTTCGTAATCAAACAATTTTTCAGGAACAGCGCCTGTATTGATTGTATTATTTTTGTTAAGGAAAAGGCTTCCTACCATTGGTGCTCTTTGTATGTAACCAATGTTGGCATAAATATTATTGTGGGCATCTAAGTTATAGTTTGCACCACCTTTTGCCTGGTACCCTAAAAAGTTAATCCATTTGCTGTCCTGGTTACCCGGGGTATAGCTAAAATAGTCAATCCTACGGTTGCTGGTGTTACTACCCGATAAGGTTAAAAATATATCAAGATCATTTTTATTGTATTCAGCCTGTGCATAAGCACCTTCCTGAACTACATCATAAGTATAATTGTTATTAAATTTCTGGCCAAAGGTAGCCTGGTTATTTTTATTATTGATATTACCTGTAGTACCACCTGTTACACTGTTAACAGTGTAAGTATCCTGTATATAAGTTGAACCTAACAGGTTATCAGCTTTATCAAAGTGCTCACCGGTATAATCCCTCAGGTCAACACCAGCCAGGTAAGTTATATCGTTAACTTTTTTCTTGATAGTACTTATAATTCCATACTGCTGGTGGTTGTTAACCACATCCTGCATGTATGCAGTTGCAGCACCGTTACCGCTTGCTGTATTGTTTGCTATATTTTTATCTTCAAGAGCATTAAAGTCTATCGGAGAATAAGTACCACCAGTTCTTGAAACTGTAGTAGCTTGGCCCGGAAGCAATGTTCCGTATGAACCTGCCAGGTAATCGGCAGCACCTGTTCCCCATGTACCGTAAGCTATGGTTGACCATGAAGTATTTTTATCAATATTCCAGTTGTAGTTGATTGAACCTAACGGCTTATTGTAATAGTTTTGCTCAGCACTGTATTGCTGGCCATTAAGATATCCCCAATCTGAGTTATACCTGGTGCCTTGTGGCGCATTTTGGAAAGTAGAAATATAGTTATAAGTATATTCCTGACCGTGCCTTTGTGAAGCACCCATGTAATTGATAGACAAGGTTTGATTTTTGCCTATGATTTTTGATATGTTGGCGAAATAGTTATAACCTGTATAATACTCACCTTCGGCACTCGGTGAATTACCTGTAGCTCTTGATAACAAGAATGAAGCCGCCCAGCCATCAGGGCTTAAACCCGTTGCATAAGATATTAATGTTTTTTGAGCGCCATAGCTGCCGATAGATTGTGATATGGTACCACCTTCTTTAATATCTGTGCTGCGTGTGCTGATATCAATAGTACCACCCATTGAAGGTACTGCTATAGTTGAAGCACCTAAACCACGCTGAACTTGCATTGAGGTAGTAACATCTTCTAAGCCAGCCCAGTCATTCCAGTAAATTTTACCGGCTTCAACATCGTTTACAGGTATACCGTTTATTAAAAGCGCAACGTTGTTGCTGGAGAAGCCGCGGATATTGATCCTTGAATCGCCATAACCACCACCGCCGCGGCTCACTGTTACACCCGGGGTCATTTTCATTAACTCCGGAAATTCAGCGCCTGCGCCATGCTCATCAATATAAACCTGACCAACAGATGAAGCAGCCACCGGTGTTTGCCTGTTTATTTTTAATGAAGGGTTGGCGTTTACCACAACTTCCTTCATTGCGGCTGAGTTAGGGCTGATGTAAATGGTACCGATCTTTGCATCAGTAACCTCAATTTCTTTTGATACGTAACCTACATAAGAGATTACCAGTGTTACTCCGCTTACTGAAGGAACTTTAATTTTAAATGAACCATCAAGAGCGGCTGATGTTGCATTTGTTGTTCCTTTAACCAATACGGTAGCGCCAATTAGCGGCTCCTTGGTTTGCGCGTCGAGTAATGTGCCCGTTATGTGTTCCTGGGCTGTTGCAACCTGTGCAAACCCCAAACACATTGTAAAAACGGAAATGAATAAAGAGAGTAAATACTTCCTCATACTTTGCTTTTTTAAATGTTAATAATGAATATTCAGTTAATTCGATGACAAAGATAACCTAATGCAATATTTGCAATGTTAATTTCCTGTTAACATTTTTTATGTTTTTATCAACATTTAAAGCGTAAGTAATATAATTATTCAAAAAATTACCATTTTATATACAAATTTGGCATCAATTATCACCCAATTAATACTATCTAAACTATAAAGTAACAAATTTTTTACAATTGAATTATAATAAAAACAGATTTTCTACAACATGCCTGATTAATGTTATCGTGCATTTTTGAGGATAGATTTATTATACTATAAATTAATAAGTTACAACATCTGAAAATACCATTAACTCAATTTTATCCGTTGATGAAAATGAGATAAGTGCCTGAAAAGTATCCAGGCTTTCCATTTTTCCTTTTTGATTGAAAAATGGCTGCCACATTAAATAATCAATAAGGAAATATTGCCTTAATATAACGATACTGTAACCAGTTGCTATACCGCAAATATCCCCTGCTTTAGCTTACTGTATTTTTAGCTAATTTCCATTTGTCTGCCCATTCTAATCATTTCAATATGGGCATCAGGTAATTTTCGCATATCGCCCCTTTTGCGTAGCTTTGCCATAAAATCATAAAATACTATATATAAAAATATGAACTACGATGTAATTGTTATAGGGAGTGGCCCGGGTGGTTATGTAGCTGCCATTCGTGCTTCCCAGCTAGGTTTAAAAACCGCAGTAGTTGAAAAAGAATCGCTAGGTGGTATATGCCTTAACTGGGGCTGTATCCCAACAAAAGCATTACTAAAAAGCGCACAGGTATTTGAATATTTAAATCATGCTGCCGATTATGGTGTTACCGTTGAAGGCGGCGACGTGAATTTTGAAGCCGTAGTAAAAAGGAGCCGCGGCGTTGCCGACGGTATGAGCAAAGGTGTTCAGTTCCTGATGAAAAAGAACAAGATTGATGTATTAACCGGTTTTGGCTTGCTTAAAGGCAAAGGTACCGTTGAGGTTAAAGCCGCAAATGGCACTGCCCAAACTTATACCGCAAAACACATTATACTGGCAACAGGTGGCCGTTCACGCGAATTACCTAACATAAAACAGGACTACAAAAAAGTTATCGGTTATCGCCAGGCGATGGTATTGCCAAAGAAACCAAAATCAATGATAGTGGTTGGCTCGGGCGCTATAGGTATTGAGTTTGCTTACTTCTACAACTCTATCGGTACTGCTGTTACTGTTGTTGAGTATTTAGACAACATTGTACCGCTGGAGGATGAGGAAGTATCAAAAACCTTAGGCCGTATACTTAAAAAATCAGGTATTAATATCCTTACCGGTTCAACTGTTGAATCTGTTGACAGCAGCGGCGACCTGTGCAAAGTAAGCGTAAAAACCGCTACCGGAACTGAAGTACTGGAAGCTGAGATCGTATTATCAGCCGTGGGGATATCAACCAATATTGAAGGCATAGGCCTTGAAGAAGCGGGGGTTAAAACCGATAAAGGTAAGGTACTTGTTGACGATTTTTACAAAACTAACGTTGAAGGCGTTTATGCCATAGGCGATATTGTTAAAGGACAGGCATTGGCCCACGTAGCATCAGCTGAAGGCATTATCTGCGTTGAAAAGATCGCGGGTCATAACCCAGAGCCTTTAAACTATAACAACATACCAGGCTGTACTTATTGCTCACCTGAAATTGCTTCAGTAGGTTACACCGAAAAAGCAGCTAAAGAAGCTGGTTATGAAATTAAGGTTGGTAAATTCCCATTCTCAGCATCTGGTAAAGCAAGTGCTGCCGGTGCTAAAGAAGGTTTTGTTAAACTGATATTTGATGCCAAATATGGCGAGATATTAGGCGCGCATATGCTGGGCCATAATGTTACCGAAATGATTGCCGAAATAGTTACCGCACGCAAGCTGGAAGCTACCGGGCACGAGATCATTAAATCGGTACACCCACACCCTACCATGAGTGAAGCAGTAATGGAAGCTGCCGCCGAAGCGTACGGAGAGTGTATACACTTATAAATTCAAAAAATAAAAAGTCAAAAAGATCAATGGCAAGTTTGCTGTTGATCTTTTTGTTTTATATAGATTTACAGATCATTTTTGACTTTTGAATTTTTACTTTTGACTTAACAAATGAAGTTACACACCATAGATACCGGTTTTTTTAAATTAGATGGCGGCGCTATGTTTGGCGTTGTACCCAAGGCCATCTGGAATAAAACCAACCCTGCCGATGAAAACAATATGTGTACCTGGGCCATGCGTTGTTTACTGGTTGAGGATGGCGACCGGCTGATATTAATTGATACAGGTATTGGCAATAAGCAGGATCAAAAATTCTTTAGTTATTATTATTTGCATGGCGATGCGAGTATGGATAGATCGCTTGCAGCAAAAGGCTTTCACCGGGATGATATAACCGATGTATTTTTAACCCATCTGCACTTCGACCATGTTGGCGGTGCTGTTATAAGAGATGGTGAGAAATTAGTCCCCGCCTTTAAAAATGCCACCTATTGGAGCAATGAAAATCATTGGGAATGGGCCGTAAACCCTAACGAGCGTGAGAAGGCTTCCTTCCTGAAAGAAAACATATTGCCCATACAGGAAAGCGGACAATTAAAGTTTATTGCCGGTGATGATGGCGTACAATTCACACAAGATTTCAGCATAAAATTTGCATATGGGCACACCGAAGCTATGATGCTGCCGCTGATAAACTACAAAGGCAAACAGGTTTTGTATATGGCCGATCTGCTGCCTTCTGTTGGTCACTTGCCCATGCCATATGTAATGGCTTATGATATGTTCCCGTTAAAAACTTTAACAGAGAAGAAGATCGTTTTAACAGAAGCACTGGAAAAGGAATATATATTATACTTAGAACACGACCCCATAAACGAATGCTGCACCCTGCAGCAAACTGAAAAAGGGATAAGATTAGGTGATACTTTTAAGCTAAGTGAACTGTAGTTCAGGCATTAGAAGTGTTTTAATAAATCGCCAGGGTAAATTATTTAACAAACTCAAGGATATCACCCGGCTGGCAATCCAACGCTTTACAAATGGCTTCAAGAGTTTCAATACGTATAGCCTTTGCCTTACCTGTTTTTAATATGGATAAATTAGATATGGTGATGCCTACCCTATCGCTCAATTCATTAAGCGACATCTTTCTTTTGGCCATCATTACATCAAGGTTAATAATAATTGGCATAGCTTAGATGGTTAATTCCTGTTCTTCCTTTAATTGTGCACCTTGTTTAAACGCTTCGGCAATTATTAGCACTAATAATCCGCAAATGAGTACCTCAAAATCATAAGCCGATGCATTTAAAATGGTCACAGGTGAATTTATGAGGCTTTTGCTAATGTAAAAATCTGTTTGCTGAAAACAATAATTCACAATAGTATAAACAATCAATAATAACCCTATCCGCCTGATCATTTCAAGGTGCTTGCTTTCAAAAATTGAGCCCTTATAAATACTATAAATAACCTTATTGATAACATAGGCGATACTGGCAAGTATAACAAAACAGGCAAAAGTCAAAACCATGTTTAATGCGGAAAGCCACGGAGATGTATTTATAAATTTAGCGTTAACCCTTACATACGCATTAATGCTAATATCCTCAAGTGAATAATTATTGTTCACTTGCATATTTCCATCCTTGGCGCCGGGTATCAAATGCGGATCAATAGCAGCACCAGGAAGAACTGAGGTAATAACGCCGGCCTTGTCAACATCGCCATTTATACCATCCATAAAACCTTTGTAAAATGCTGGCGCAACATTCTGAAAAAACAACGCTGCAAATACTACATATACGGCTACTTGTAACAATCTAACTCTTTTCATTATAAATTATTTGATGATACAAATCAAGGTTTAATTTATTACAATTCAAAATATTTTTATCGATTTACAATAAATATTAATTGTAAATCGTCTCTACCAATGTAAGCAGTGTTTACATAACAAGACTTGTGGAAAAACTTTTTTGGGTTGGAATTATGTAAAAACAATATATTTTGTATCTTGAACACGATCCGATTAATGAATGCTGCTTATTGAAGCAAACAGAAAAAGGGATAAGGATAAACGAAAAATTTAACCTAAATTATATATAAAACCGAGGCAACATCACACCACAAAAACCGTGCAATAAATCGCATGTAATCAATATAATACACCTCTTTTTTTAATATAAATTTAAGTGAAAATTATCACAACAATTTCGTACCTTTGCACGTTCAATTTTAAAAGTAAGAATAGAGGTTTTAAAATAGATGAGACAACTCAAAATAACACAATCCATAACCAATCGTGAGTCACAATCTCTTGATAAATACTTGCACGAAATTGGTAAGGTTGACCTGATAACAGCCGAAGAAGAAGTAATATTAGCCCAAAAAATACGCGAAGGCGACCAGGCTGCATTAGAGCGCCTTACTAAAACCAACCTTCGCTTTGTGGTGTCTGTTGCTAAACAATATCAGAACCAGGGATTAACCCTGGGCGACTTAATAAATGAGGGCAACTTAGGCCTTATTAAAGCTGCCAAGCGTTTTGATGAAACAAAAGGTTTCAAATTTATATCATACGCCGTATGGTGGATCCGTCAATCAATTTTGCAGGCTATTGCCGAACAATCACGTATTGTACGTTTACCTTTGAACCAGGTAGGTTCGTTAAGTAAAATAAGCAAAGCTTTTTCAAAACTTGAGCAGGAATTTGAGCGTGAGCCTTCACCAGAAGAACTTGCTGATATGCTGGAAACAACTGTTGATAAAATATCTGACACGCTGAGCAACTCAGGCCGTCATGTATCAATGGACGCTCCGTTTGTACAGGGTGAGGAAAACACATTGCTGGATGTACTGGAAAACCAGGAGCCAAATACCGATTCAATTTTAATTAATGAGTCGCTATCAGAAGAAATAAAACGTTCATTATCTACACTTACCGAGCGTGAGCGCGAGATCATCGTATTATTTTTTGGCTTAGGATCTAATCATCCGCTTTCACTGGAAGAAATAGGTGAGAAATTTAACCTGACCCGTGAGCGTGTAAGACAAATAAAAGACAAAGCGCTGCAACGCCTGCGCCATACTTCAAGAAGTAAGATATTAAAGTCATATTTGGGTTAATAAACGCAAATAGGTGTCTGTATGTGGATACGGATGAAAAAGGTCCCGCTGTAATAGCGGGACCTTTTTTTGTTATACCTCTCGATGTCATTGCGAGCGATAGCGCGGCAACCTCGTCGCTTGCATATTGAACGGGACGAGGTTGCTTCGTCGTCCCTCCTGCAATGACATTTTTTTATAGTCCCTTCAAAACCCCAACGGCATACTCAACCTGCTCCGGGTGCACATCCAGATGCAACACAAAGCGTATACGGTGACTATCGGTCGGTAATGCCTTAATACCATGCTCGGCAAGCTTTGCTAACACTAAAGCGGCAGGTTCAACAGTATCAAACAAAACAATATTGGTTTCGGCTGGTAAAACATTACTAACCCATGGGCATTGGGTTAATGCTTCGCTTAGTGTTTGCGCGTGAGCATGGTCTATCTTTAACCTTTCCACATGATGATCGAGCGCATAGATACCAGCCGCGGCTAAAAAGCCTGCCTGGCGCATACCACCGCCAAAAACCTTGCGTATGCGGCGTGCATATTTAATGGTAGTCTTATCAGCCAAAAACACTGAACCTACGGGTGCGCCTAAGCCCTTTGATAAACAAACGGATATCCCATCAAAATACTGCCCATAATCAACAGCCTTATCACCGGTATGTGCAAGGGCATTAAAGATTCGCGCACCATCTAAGTGTAATTTCAAATCCTTATCCCGACACAACTCCGCAATAGGCTTTATCTGTGCCAGCGTATAACAACTGCCGCCACCTTTATTAACCGTATTCTCTAAGGCTACCAAGCTGGTATGTGGGTAGTGTATATTTTCCGCATTTATCTCCGGTTCAATCATCTCCGCAGTGATAATACCACGGTAGCCATTGAGTAACCGGGTTGATACCGCCGAATTAAAGGCTATTCCCCCACCCTCATAACGGTAAACATGTGCGGTTTGGTCGGCAATAAGCTCATCAAGCGGCTGGGTGAAGCATTTAATGGCTATCTGGTTGGTCATGGTGCCTGATGGGCAAAAGATCCCAGCCTGCATACCAAACATGGCGGCAGCCTTTTCTTCAAGTGCGTTTACGGTTTCATCTTCGCCAAAAACATCATCGCCAACTTTGGCATTCATCATGGTATCAAGCATGGCGGGTGTTGGCTTTGTTACGGTATCACTTCGCAGGTCGACGGTCAGTTGCATAATATGAAAATCTTTTTTTTAATGTCAAATCTAAATCATGTACGCATAAAATCAGCTATTGTCAACGGATTAATACTTTTAAATACAACAAATGTGTATATTTTGTAATAGTATAGCTACATATATCAACTATGAATATTAAATTCTTGAAATTTACGTTATTTGTATTTTATAAATATATGCGCCCCCTTTTAATCATTTTATTTTTTATGCTGATAGGTATATCAGCAAAATCACAAAGCTGGGAACCCGGCTATTTTTACGATGTTAAAGGCAACAAAGAAATTGGCCTGATCAGGTACAAAGCTTCCGGCAATGGCCCTATTAAAGATGAAGGCTTTATTGAATTCAGGGCCGACAAAAAAGCTAACACAACGGCGTTAAGCGCCAGCGACCTGAGCTCATTTGTTATGGGCAGGGACAGCTTTATAGTAGCTGCCGCGCCACGTACAGGCGCATGGTCGAAAAACGAAATTGATTTTGTATTGGTGGCAGTGGATGCTGAAAAAGAAGACCCCAAACTTTATATGTTTGAAGGCAAAGTTGGTGGCGGAGGCGGTGGCGTACAGCCTAGCGTAGGTATTGGTATAGGCGGTGGTTTTGGTGTCGGCGGTGGCATAGGCGGAGGAATTTCAATTCCATTAGGTGGAGGTGGTCATAAAGCAACAAGTTATTTTTATGGCCGCAACACAGCTGAAATGAAGGAATTAACACCAGCAAATTTCGTAGATGTAATGAGCAATATTTTGGGTGATGAGCCTGAGATTGTTGATGATCTGCATCAAAATAGATACAGCCTAGGCAATATTGGCAAACTGCTTGATAAGTTTTATAAGCTACAAGCTGAGCACGGAGCACAGAATTAGAATCAAGATGTAAGAGTCAGGAATCAGGAAAAAAATGCAGCTTCCTGATTCCTGACTCTTAATTCCTGGCTCTTTTCCTAATGCAGCTTCCTGATTCTTGACTCTTAACTCCTGACTCTTCACACTAAATGCTTTGCGCTATAACAAACCCGCTGGCCCATGCCCATTGGAAGTTGTAGCCGCCCAGCCAGCCGGTAACATCCACGCATTCGCCGCCATAATACAGGCCGGGTATTTTTTTAACTTCGAGGGTTTTGGAGGACAATTCGTCGGTTGATACGCCGCCGCGCATCACTTCGGCTTTATCATAACCCTTATCCCCTGCAGGTTTCACCTTAAATTCGTGGATCAGACTGTGGATATTTTCAATATCTGCTTTGGTTAACGATGCCAGGTTCTTTTCAACGGGGAGTTTATCGCTCAACGCTTCGGCAAATTTTCGGGTGTATAAGCCTGCCAGGTATGCCAGCAGCATCTTTTTGCCATTCACTTCCTTCTCTTGCTGAATTAGCTCCGCGATATTTTGGTACGGTAAAAGATCGATATAAATAAATTCACCCGGCCGCCAGTAGGATGAGATCTGAAGGATAGCCGGGCCGCTCAATCCCCAATGGGTGAACAAAATATTCTCATCAAAACTAATCCTGTCGTTCCATACCCTGCAAAAAATGCTGTTACCGGATAATTGCTCATACCATGGCTGATCTTTCCCGGTGATGGTTAATGGCACTAAGGCGGGTGCTGTCTCAATAATTTTAAGGTCAAATTTGCGGGCTATGCTCAGGCCAAAATCTGTTGCGCCTATTTTAGGGATAGGTAAGCCACCTGAGGCAATTACTACTTTGGGCGCTTCAATGGTATGTTCTTTACCATTTTTTTCATAGCTGATGTGGAAACCGTTATCTATTTGCCTGATGTTTTTAACGGTGGTATCACACTGGATCTCCTGCCCTAATTCATAACACAGATTAGTAAAAACCTTAACCACATCGCGGGCATTATTGCTTGTCGGGAATAACTGTCCCAATGTTTTTTCCTGACCCTCAATGCCATAGGTTTCAAAAAATCTAACGGTATCATCCACCGTCCACTGCGCAAAGGCTGATTTAGCGAAATGCTCGTTAGCCGAGATAAATTGCTGTGCCGAAGCATACAGGTTGGTATAATTACAGCGCCCGCCCCCACTGATCAGGATCTTGGCGCCTACCTTATCGTTCCGTTCCAGTATTAACGTACGTTTACCTAAAAAACCTGCTTGTACTGCGCACATTAGTCCGCATGCACCTCCGCCAATAATTATAGCGTCAAAATCTGTTTGTTTTATTAAATTTGTTGCCATGGGCGATGTTGTGCAAATATCAGAATTTGGAAAGATACTTATCTTTTTAA
>JAMFSA010000165.1 GCA_026225055.1 Mucilaginibacter xinganensis
AGTGATAAACTACTTGCCTGGAGTCAAACAGTAAGAACTGAAGACCCAGGCTACAACTACTCTACTTATATACTAAGAAGTGGAGCTATGACATCAGTGGAGCTATGATGTAACTGATGTCATGGATGATGCAATGGTGGAGCTGAGTGGAGCTATGATGTAACTAGTGTAATGTATGATGCAGCAGTGGAGCAGTGATGTAATCGATGATGCAATAGTTCCACAGTGCGAGAATGTCAATGTCCACAACCAGAAAACAGATTCCAACACTCCCCTGGGATGAGACTAGTCTCGCCTAGCTCCCCCGTAATCCCATTTGAGATCGGAGGTTTTCAACAGCAGGACGAGGAAGGGACTTTGTCAGGATGTCTGCAAATTGGTCTTGAGTGGGAACATAGCCCACTTGGATAGAACCTCTGGCAACTTCATCCCGAAGCCAGAAATGAGCCAGGTCAAGGTGCTTCATGCGACCATGATGCTCAGGGTTCTTAGACACCTGTATAGCTGACTGGTTGTCCATGAGGAGTGGAGATGCCCCAGAAACTCCATAGCCCAATTCGTGCAGCAGATTGCGCACCCACTTGATCTCCTTGCCTGCATCCACTCCAGCAATATATTCTGCTTCAGTCGTGGAGAGCGAGACCGTGGTCTGCAGCTTGCTTCTCCAACTGACTGGGGCACCATTCATCATCACCAGATAACCTCCGGTGCTCTTCCCAGTGTCCTTGCAGCCTCCATGGTCTGCATCGGTGTAGGTGATGAAAGGATGGGGAGAGGACAATGATTTGGAGTAGGTGAGTTTATAATCAAGGGTGCCCTTGATGTAGCGGAACAGATGCTTGACAGCTTTCCAGTGGGCTTCACCTGGATTGCTGTTGAAGCGAGCAAGCACACCAACAGTGTAGGAGATGTCAGCACGTGTTTGGGTGGCCAGATACATCAGAGAGCCAACAGCAGACAAGTAGATGCCGCCATACTGCTTGGACTCTTCCTCTGTCTTGGCCCCCATCTCCTTGGTCAAAACAAGACCAGGAAGCATAGGTGTGCTGACAGGCTGACAATCCGACATCCTGTACTGCTCAAGCATGTCCGCAGCGTACTGCCGCTGTGAAAGGTGGATGTCTCCAGTCTCGGAGTCACGCTCAATCTTGATCCCCAACAGCCATTCTGTGGGACCAAGATCCTTGACCTTGAATGAAGAGCCAAGTTGAGCAATGACCTGGTCAATTTCAGCATCATCTTTGGCACAGATCATGCCGTCATCGACGTAGATGGGTAGGATGATGCGCACAGTGCCACTAGAGTAGATGTAGCACGAGCGATCGGACTGGAGACAGTGAAAGCCCATAGAAAGGAGCTTTGCATTCAACTTCTTGTTCCATTGTCGACCAGCCTGCTTGAGTCCATAGATGGACCTACGCAGTTTAAGAAGCTGGCCACGCTCCCCCTGCGGGAATCCCTCAGGCTGAGTCATGTAGACGTCCTCCTCAAGGTCCCCATTGAGGTAGGCAGAGGAGAAGTCAATGGAACGAAGTTTGAGATCATGCTGAGCAGCAAGAGCCAGGAT
>JAMFSA010000014.1 GCA_026225055.1 Mucilaginibacter xinganensis
ATTTTTTCTTTATCATTTTAATAAATTTTGAAGGTTATTACTATAAACTAACATCAAGTCCTGCTGAAAAAATCCGGGCCTGAGGATAATTTGTTACCGCATCAATACCCTGCGTAGTAGGACTAACTGCACCACCAGTAGTAAATGCACTACCCAGTTCAGGATCAAGGCCTTTATATTTTGTGATGGTGAATACATTGTTTGCCATTACAAAAACCCTCAGGCTTTTAATGCTGACCTGTTTTAAAGTATTATTAGAAAAAGTATATCCTAATTGCAGGTTTTTAAGCTTCACATAGGCACCACTTTCAACAAAATAGCTGTTTACAGAAGAATAATTTTGGTTTGCGTCCAACGCATTTCCGCCTCCGGCATTAGGGCTAAGCAGCCTGGGCTGCGATGTAAGGCCGTTTGAACCTAAGAAAGAATCTTTAAAGACCTGCGATGTAGTATTCCCATCCTGGAAAAGTGATTGCTCATAGGCTTTTACACCATTAAACAGTTGTACGCCGGCAACGCCATTAAATAATGCGGCTAAATCAAATCCGGCATAGTTAAGGCGGATGTTAAAGCCATAAACATATTTAGGGTTAGGATTGCCAATTGGCTGCCTGTCATTCTGATCAATTTTACCATCACCATTTAAATCCTGGTATTCCAAGTCTCCTATATCAGCTTTATGACCATTAACAACTTGCTTTTGGGCATCGGCCTCATTTGAAAATATGCCCAATACCTTGTACCCATAAAACTCACCAAAAGGAAGGCCCACCTTGGTAATTGTTAATTGTTGGTTAGGCATTTGGCTAAAGCTGGTATTGCCCATGCTGTAGTAATTATAACCGCCATAAACAGCATCGGTTGCGGCACCGCTTAGTTTGGTTACTTTATTTTTATTATAGGCTATATTTCCACTTACATCAAAACCGAGCTTACCAATCTTATTACGGTAACCTGCCATTAATTCAAAGCCTTTATTGTCAACATCACCAATATTTGTAATATATGGTTGAGTAAAGCCTGAGCTTGCCGATAGCGGTAATTGATAAATTAAATCAGAAGTCTTTTTATTGTACACTTCAGCTGTGAAATATAAATTGCCGTGTAACGCTTCTCCATCTAAGCCCAAATTGGTTTCAGTAATTGTTTCCCAATGCAAATTTGGATTAGGTATACCGGTTAAAGTATTTGCAATTTGGAATGGCTGACCAGGAGCGAAACCTTGTGCACCAACAGAATAACCATTAGCGTTATTAAATTGGCTGTAGGTTGAAGTAAATGAATATGGCGAAACGTTGGAGTTACCAAGTTGTCCATAACTTCCGCGGAATTTCAGGCTATTAAATATGGGCAATATACCTTTAAAGAAAGGCTCGCTACTGATTGTCCAGCCGGCAGATACCGCCGGAAATACACCTTTTTGTTTATCAGGTCCAAATACATCATAATTAGCATCCTGCCTTATAGAACCAGATAAATAATAGCGCTCGTTGTAATTGTAATTCACCCTTGCAAATTGCGATTTGATGAGCCCCTGAGGGTCATATGTACCTGAAAGGGCCAAGGCTGAAGCAGAAGTTTGGATATATGAATAACCGGGTTCACCTATTGAGCTCATGGATGAATAGACGTTATTTGTTTTATTAACTATCTGCTCATAGCCCGCCAAGGCACTGATATTATGTTTTCCAAAACTTTGATTATAGGTTAACACATAATTGGTGAGTAGCTGACTGCTTTGCGCATAGGATTTACTAAGGCCATTGGTTGAAGAGGCAACAGGGCCAAAATTATAAGAGTTTTGAAAAGTATCAGTTGTTTCTAAAAAATAGCTGTATCCTAAAGTGGTCCTGAAATCCAGGTGAAAAGGAAGTTTCACATCAGCATATGCATTTCCCTGGAAATTGTTTTTCACATCCTGGGCACCCGCCGAGTTAACCGCTCCTAAAGGATTTGGCCCTCCAAAAGCAATTTTATATCCCGTAGGCTCTGTTCCCCAGCTACCATCCGGGTTATAAACGGGGATAATTGGCTGCGTACGGAACGGCGCGTTATGCAAATCAGCCTCGGCGCCAACCAATGGAGAAGTTATCCGTTGGGATACATCAATTTGCTCGCCTATGGTAAGGTATTTACTTAGTTTATAGTCTGTATTAATGCGTGCGCCTCCAATATTCGAGTAGTTTTTAATGAAAATACCTGTTTGCTGGTTGTAAAACCCGGAAGCAAGGTAATTCACATTAGCAGAAGCGCCGGAAACCGAAAGGTTATAATTTTGTTCGGTACCATTGCGGTATAACAGATCAACCCAATTGGTATTGGCGAGCGTATCCGTTTTGGTAGCTCCGGCAAAAAATGTTGGATTAACAAGGTTTTGCAGCTTTATAAAGTCACTGGTACCAAGCAATTGAACCAATTTAGGTTTGGTAATACCGTATCTTGAACTGAAAGATATGGAAGGAGGTGCTCCAATTCCCGAACCTTTTTTAGTGGTAACAAGTATAACACCACCTGCAGCCGCAGAGCCATAAATAGCTGCTGAAGCAGCATCTTTAGCAATATCCATAGATACGATATCCTGCGGGTTAAGGTTGTTTAAGTCGGCTTGTCTAACTCCATCAACTATATATAAAGGGTTAGGCTGATAGAACGAAGCCACACCCCTGATAATTACTTGCGGAACTGCATCAGGAGCTGCAGAGTTTTGAATTATGTTAACACCAGCTACCCGTCCCTGCAAACCTTCAATAGGGTTTGTAATAGGTTGATCTTTAAACAGATCTCCTTTAACTGAAGATATAGAGCCGGTAAGATCCTTTCTTTTTTGAGTGCCGTAACCTACTACAACAACTTCGTTCAGTTGCTGCAAATCCTCGGTCATGGTAACATTTATAACACTTTTGCTGCCAACAGCAATTTCCTGTTTGGCGTAGCCAACAGCCGAAAATACAAGTACAGCAGCGCTGCCGGCATTGATCTTGTAATTTCCGTAAGCGTCGGAATTTGTTCCTCTCGAGGTCCCCTTTATTACGATGGTTGCGCCAGGGAAAGGATTGCCTTTTTCGTCGGTAACTTTACCTGTTATTGCTGACTGTGCGAAGGTGGACAGTGACATCAATAAAAGCAAAGGACAAAAAAGTAACTTGAGTAGTAATTGTTTTTTATACATAATGATTTCATTTTAGGTTTAAAGAATTGATAAGCTGGTAATTGGTGCTTTTTGGCTAAGTGCCGTGGATGTAATATCATCCGGAAAATAAGTGGTTGTTAAAAGGCTTTTGGGGTTGGCATAATATATTATTATACACGTAAAAGCGTTTCAACACCGGGTTAAGGTCTTGATACATTTTCATAATAAGTAAGGGTTAAAAAAACAGTTTATAATTGCTTACAGCTTACACGGTATAGTAGGCTGCAATTGGCATATCAAAGAGAAGATATAAATGATATTACATCAAGTTTCAAAATCAAAATATAAAGATTATTAAGGTTTAAGTTGACTTAATTATCTTATTATCAGTTTATTGTGTTTGTTTTTGATTGATGAAAATATAAACTATATATAAACAAATATGTTGTAAAACAAGATTGTTACATAGCTTTTATGGCCATAATAGCGTTGTCAAACTCATCATTATGAATGGTAGACTTGCTTTTGATGCGGGTTTTATAATTATAAATGGTATTGACGGAGTATTCCAGGATATGGGCTATTTTCTCCGTATCGTTAATTCCGAGGCGAACGAGGGCAAAAATACGGAGGTCGGTATTTAATAATTGGTTGGGTAAAAGCTTAACGCGGTTCTCTTCGCAAAACAGCTCATTGTAGCCATTAACAAAGTTGGGGAAGATCTTAAGGAAGGCCCTGTCGAAATTAATGAACAGTTCTTCGCGTTCTTTAGTAAGATTGATGTTATTCACCAATGCCCTTATATCCTCGTACCGTTTAGTGGTGAGTTTATTATCAACAGAACGTTTAAACTTATCCAGCTTATTAATGTACTCCGATATCAGGTTAAAGTAATAGCCTATGTATTCTTCCTTGATCTTGTTGGCTTCGTTAAGTTCAATAATGCTTCGTTCAAGATTGTGGTTGGTTTCCAATATTATTTTATCGGCGATCTTTAGCTTTTGCAGTTGCTTATAAATAATAAAGGCAAAAGCTATTACTAAACATACCAGTATAGTTAACAGCGAGGCATAAAAGAACAAAGCGCGTTTTTGTTCTTCCTCATAGTTGATCCTGTCGCTGGCTATAATGGGTAGTATGGCGCTAACTTGTAGTTTCCTTTGGCGGGCACCATAAAAAATGGCATCGTCCATCGCTTTTTTAATATAGATATAGGCGTTTTTTACATCTCCGCTTTTGTAGAGTAGCTGGGCAAGGTTGGTCATTGCCGCAGCTTCCTTAGTTGATGAGCGTACATCGGCCATGGCTGCGAGTATTAACAGGTTGATGGCACTATCGGGAGAGTTTTTCCTGATGTAGATATCGCTTAGGGTTGATGCTGTAACTGCAAACTGGTGATCGGTTAACTTATAATGATCAATAAGCGCTTTTAGATTGGCAACGGCCATATCGGTATTGCCGGTTTTTAAATAACGCAGGCCGGTATAATAAACGTACTCAAATGAGTTGCTGGCACACAAGGTTTTGGCCGAATCGATATAGTTACTTGCCCGGCTGTTGTAAATAGGGGTGTAGAAATTATCCTTATCAAAGTCGGCCAGGTCGTAATAGGTACGGGCATTCAAAAAATAATATTCTTTGCGTGACGAATCATTAAGCAGTTTTACATTAACGGTTTTTAATGAGTCAAAAGCCTCCTTAAACATGCCCGATGAAAGCAGGATAAAGCCAAGTTTAACTTTACTATAGGCTACTTTTACAGGGTCGTGCAGGGAGTGCCCGGTTTGCTGTAGTTTTTGTACATAATCAAAAGCCTTATCGTAATTAAAGGATTTGTATTCGTCATACAGACTTAAATAGATATTGTAGCGGGCGTTAAGGTCAGAGGGTTTGGTACTCTTTAAATATTTTTCAAGCTTTTCAATCCGGAGATTCTTCCCTTCATCATACTCCTGTTTTTTATCCAGTACATCATTGAGCTTATAGAGCAACGTATCGTAGCTTTTACCGGCAAATACTGAATGAAAAAGAAATAAAAAAGGTATAAGAAGTACTACTCGTTTCATGTAAGGCGTAATAGTTAATATTTTATAATACTGTATAATAAATTAGGTCAATTATTTAGCCGGTTTAGGAGCTTGCTTGGTTTATGCTTTTAAAATTATGAAAAAAAATCCAATCTGTTATCAAGCTGAAATCTAAAATTCAGTCATTAATAATTGTTTGAAATACAGTCAATTATAAAAACGCCTCATTTATAGGGGTATAAATATCAGGCTTCTTATCCGCTGCAAACAAGTGCTTTGTTCAAAGCGGTTAAATATTCATAATTTTGCTGCCGCATGTTAGATATTTTATTCAGGGATGACGATCTTATAGCTATTAATAAACCGCACGGGCTGCTGGTACACCGCTCACCAATAGCTGCGGATGTTGAAGAGTTTGCGTTGCAGCTATTGCGGGATCAGATAGGGTTGAAGGTAAACCCGGTTCATCGACTTGATAGGAAAACAGGCGGTGTGCTGCTATTCGCCTTTAATAAGGATACAGAAATAGCCATGCAACAGCAATTTATGGATAACCAGGTTAAGAAAAGATATTTAGCCATAGTACGGGGCCATACGCCTGATACAGAGGATATCGATTACCCGCTGCGGAAAGAGAACGGAACGCTACAGGAAGCTTTCACGCATTACCACACATTGCAATGCGCTGAACTGGATGTGCCATTGGGTGCGCATCCCACATCGCGCTATTCATTAATTGAGGTTGCGCCTGAAACGGGGCGGATGCACCAGATCAGGAAGCATATGAGTCATGTATTTCACCCCATTATTGGCGACCGTACCCATGGCTGCAACAAACAAAACAAACTGTTTACCGAACGCTGGGAAATGAACACTATGCTGCTGCATGCATCGAGCCTGAGCTTTAAACATCCGCATACGGGTATCGAAGTAAATATTGAAGCCCCGCTGCACGATGAGTTTAAGCGCGTAATGGAAATAATGAACTGGCAAGCGCTATAAATACCGGAAACAAACACCGCTATAATTTGTACTATGTGTATGACCAAACCAATGCACTATACCATCATGTTAAATGGTGATGACCACCTTATCACCATAACCCCTGTTATTGAAACCATGCATGGCAGCGATAAATATGTTACCGGCGTGTTTAAATTAAGCGAAGGGCATTTAGATATGGGCGAAATTGTTTTTGACGACAATATGAACCAATGGGAATACACCGGCGAAGGGGGTATCACGCATAAGGAAGCCGGAGAAATAGCAGATTTCATCCGCAGGTACAAAGAGCCGGATGCCGGGAAGGGGTTCATTTAAAGATAATATGCAATTATTTGCGTTAAATAATTACACCATTATCTTTGTCTCACATACGTTTAAAATGATAATCAAAAAATTATAAAAACATGGATGAGATAGAAGATTACTCCGAATCAATTCATGAGCAAAGTAATGAGCATGCGCATAAAATAGTGCATGAAAGCGGTGGCAAAGAGAGATGGGTAATATTTGTGGCCCTCTCAACCGCGGTAATAGCCGTACTGGCTGCCATAACCGGCCTTTTAGCCGGCGACCACGCCGATGAAGCCATGCTGGCACAAATGCATTCATCAGATCAGTGGGCATTTTACCAGGCAAAGAGCATTAAATCCGATATCCTTAGCTCATCAAATACTATGCTGATTTCTATTGGCAAAGCGCCCGATACAGCTGCTACCAATAAAGTAAAAAAGAACAAACAGGATCAGGTAGAAATAATGGCTAAGGCGCAGGATTATGATAAAGAATCGAAAGAACATGTGGCCAGGCATAAGGTACTCGCCAGCGGCGTTACACTTTTCCAGATAGCTATTGCCATTGGCGCTATATCCATTATTACCAAGCGTAAATTGTTGTGGGTGATAAGCATGGGTTTTGCTGTAATTGGTATCTATTTCCTGCTGCATGGTACCGTGTTTTGGCATGTTTAAATAAATAAACGGTGGCAGGCATTTCAATTCAGTATCTTTGCCGGCAATGATAAAGAAAGCACTGGAGAACCTGGGAATAGCCGAGCTGAACGAAATGCAGAACGCGGCTATAAGCGCCGCTAAAAAAAGCGATGTAATATTACTCGCGCCAACAGGCTCCGGTAAAACGCTGGGGTTCTTATTGCCGCTACTATCCGTTTTAGACCCAAACATAAGCCAGGTACAGGCATTGATCATGGTGCCATCGCGCGAGCTGGCTTTGCAGATAGAGCAGGTATTTAAAACCATGGGAACAGGCTTTAAAATAAACTGCTGCTATGGCGGTCACTCCACAAAAATTGAGAAGAATAATTTTATCCAGCCACCTGCCGTTTTGGTTGGTACTCCCGGCAGGATAGCTCATCACATCCGCCTCGAAAATTTTGATACCGCTAAGGTGCAAACGCTTGTATTGGATGAGTTTGATAAGGCCCTTGAGTTTGGTTTTCAGGATGATATGGAATATATCATCAGGCAGTTACCGGCTGTAAAAAAACGCATTCTTACTTCAGCCACCAAAATGGATGAGATCCCGCGCTTTACCGGAGTCAGCAATCCGCTTAAGATCGATTTTCTAAGAAATAAAACTAACGCCCCTGATCTGCAGCAAAAAGTTGTTATTGCGGAAGCAGCAGATAAACTGGAGGCGCTGTTTGCCTTAATATGCAAAATAGGAACTAAAGCCACCTTAGTTTTTTGTAACCACCGTGACGCTGTAGACCGGATTAGTGATATGCTTTGGGAAATGGGCCTGCCGAATGATATTTTTCATGGAGGAATGGAGCAGGAAGACAGGGAACGTGCATTGCTGAAATTCAGGAATGGGAGCCATAAGATTTTAGTTACTACCGACCTTGCATCGAGAGGGTTGGATATACCAGAGATTGAATACGTGATACATTATCAGTTGCCGCATAACGAGGAAGCCTTTGTGCACCGTAATGGCCGTACGGCCCGGATGCATGCTAAAGGAACATCGTATTTAATATTGGCACCCGATGAGAAACTGCCGTATTTAAAGCAGGACCCCGAGGTTGAAGTATTGCCGGAAAAAAATGTGATCCCTAAACCAAGCGAATGGGCCACACTTTACATCGCCGCAGGCAAAAAAGATAAAATAAATAAAGTAGATATTGTAGGTTTGTTATTGCAAAAGGGCCAGCTGGCAAAAGAGGATTTGGGTTTGATAGAAGTTTTAGATCATACCTCATACGCAGGCGTAAAACGCAATAAAATAGAGCAGGTGGTGAAGCTGGTAAGAGCAGAAAAAATTAAGAATAAGAAAGTTAAAATAGAGATATCAATATGAGTAATAATGATATAATGAAGAAGCTTAGGGTAGCGCTTAAGTTTACCGATGATGATATTATAAAGGTTTTAGACCTAGCCAATTTCAGGATCACTAAAACTGAACTGGGCGCGATATTCCGTAATGACGATCACCCCAACTTTAAACCCTGCGGCGACCAGATATTGCGTAATTTTTTGAATGGCCTCATCATTTACAAACGCGGACCTAAACCAGCCGCTAATACTAATGAGAAGAAGCCATAGGCACTTCTGTTACGTGCAGCCTGCCGCTTTTAATTAATCGCTGCTGCTCCAGCGAAAAGGATTCACGTGCGCCGAAGTCCTGCACCCAATAATGGTGATTTTCGGCAACGCCAACTTCTTTAAAGGCAGGGTTCATCAGGTTTTTGCAATGGCCCTCGCTTTTAAACCAGCCGTCCATCACTTCTGGAATACTTTCCTGTCCGGCGGCTATATTTTCGCCTATCATAAAACTTCTGTATCCTTTAATGCTGTAACCGGCAGCTACAATACGGTCTTCCATAGTACGGCCGTCTTTGCTGGTATGGCTAAAGTATTTATTGTTCGACATGTCCCAGGCATGGCCCTCGGCAGATTTTTGCAGCAAGTCGTTCCACACCAAAGGCGGGGCAGGGCGCATATAGGTTACGCCGCAGGTACAACCCTTTGCACGTACGCTGTTTATCCGTTCTAAAAATTCTTTTTTAAATTCCCGCTCACTGGCTGGCTGCTGGGTATGTGCGGTTACTCCAAAAAAAGTAATAACAGCAAGCAGGCAACCGAAAATCAATTTCTTCATATTATTGGTATGACAATAAAAACGCCGGAAAGTTTAATATTGATATAAGCGTATATCAGGTTTTGGGCCTCCTGATGTTTGTGCGCCATTTGCCACGCTTTTTGCGCCTGTAAATAAGCATAACTGAAACAGCAACAAGTATAATTACCGAGATTAGGATTATAATGACGCTATCCTTTTGAAATACAAGTTGTTGTAAAGTTTGGTATTGTTGGCTGTATAGAATTTTTTTTTATTTTCAAATTCCTCTTCGGCTTTGATCCTGGCTGCAAGTACCGCCTCATCATGCTTACGGATGCTGTCGTTTATAAAATCGTGCCTTTTGAGGGCTACATCACCTTTGTCGTAGTTATTGGTAAGGTTATATAGTATGGCAAAACGTAACTGCACTGCTGATTCAGCCCTGTTCAAATGGTGTTTGGTTGCTAATTTTAAGGCCTCGTTTAAATCGCTCAGCGCTAAGGGGTAGTCCTTTATATCCATCTTAACGGATGCAATATCAAGCAAGGAAGAGATAATGCCTGATACATCACCTTTGGCCCTTGAAATGGCATTGGATTGCAGCGCGAACCATTTTGCCTGGCTATATTCCTTTTGTGAACGGTATACCTTTGATAAATTATTGAAGCAGCCACGCAAGCCAATGCTGTCTTTTGCCCTTGAAAAATAATGCAGGGCCAGCATAGTGTATTTGATGGCTTTGGTTTGATACGCTAATTTTTTATCCTCGTCGGTAATGGTATCATAGTGCATATACCCGTTGGCAATTTGGGAATAGATGGGAGCCTTTAACAGCTTGCCAGTAATAGATAAAGTATCAAGTGGAGCGGCGAATAATTTGCCTATACCTAATAGAAAAATAGCAATAATTGTAACAGGTATCTTCATAAATGGACTTGAATATATATACTATATTCAAATAACATGCCCTTTTATAATTATTTAACCATACTATACAAAATAAATTACCTTTTGTTTAAATAATGCTCTTTAGGTAAAAATAGGAGGGGTTTTTAAAACTATGCAAAATGAAATTAATTATAAACACAAGATAATAACTGATGCTAACAGCTACCTGAAGGAGTATAGTAATTAGTACAAATTATTAACTGCGATTATAATTATTCAATTATAGCTTCGTACTTTTTAATGAAAGTTTGCATGAACTTTACTTTCGAAATTAAAAGGTTAAAGAGGCTTATGCCGATGGTTGCACAGGTGATGCCGGCCAATACATCCAGCACAAAATGGTGGCTGGCATATACCGCTGTAAACCATATACCAATAACCACAATAAAGAAAAGTACATTTATAAAGCCCAGTCGGTTCTTCAGCCCGTAATATAAAACTATAACAGGGTAGGCCGAGTGCAGCGAAGGCATAGCCGCAAATACATTTGAGCCTTTTGCGTATATGGATTTAAAAAGTGTGATATGGAAATATGCGTCGAACTTTGCTAACCCGCCGGTATTGCCAATTGTTAAGGGGTGAAAGGTGAATCCATAATATTCGATATACCAGGGTGGTGCCGCTGGATACACATAGTAAACCACAAAGCCAAGCAGGTTAACCAGTAAAAAGGTTAGCGCGAAGTATAAGAATTGTCTTTTTTTGGTGAAGAACAAGTATGCCGCAAACGATAGAGGAACGGGGATCCAGCACAAGTAAAAAAGGCCGGTAACAATATCTAAAAAGGTTGTGCCTTTTAGCCTGAAATATTCATTGGGGGTTACCAGTTTACCATTTAGGTTGATGCCGAACAGGTGTTTTTCGAAATTATACAGATCGGCAATGTGTACGGCATTGTAATTATAATTAGGGAAGGCCTTCATATAATCAAATATCACCCAGTAAAAAATGAATATAGAAAAGCCGAGTATAAACTTGCGGGTGCCTGCCGACAGGTAGAACAGGCTATTGAAAATGCCAATAAGTATCAGCTGATCTACCTTATAGCCTACCAAAAAAATAGACAATAACAAGTACGCAACTGATAGCAGCGAAACAATAATTATTGATTTGGTATTTACTGATACGCCATTGTTAATAGCATCTTTCATGCTATTTTTTAATAAAATCTGAACGGAAAATCTTGTCCCAAAGAGGTGAGCTTACACCATAGCCTTTGTCGGGGTCCTGGTAATGGTGCAGCATGTGATGTTGTTTTATCTTTTTCCAGATGTTGCCTTTAAAATTAAAGTGATGTATGGCATAGTGCGATATATCATAAAAAAGGTATCCTAAAATAAAGCCAGGAAAAAATCCCCAGATATCATTAGCTGGCAGTATGGCGTTGAAAAGAAGATAAAACCCTGTTGCCAATGGTATACTTACAGAGGGTGGTAAAACCAGCCTTTTAGCATCGCTTGGGTAATCATGGTGTACGCCATGAAATATAAAGTGTAAACGCATGGCCCATGGTTTATCGGCAGGTACGTAATGGAATACGAAACGGTGCATTATGTACTCAACCAGCGTCCAGATAAAAAGGCCCAATATAAATAAGCCAAAGAAAGCAACTAACCCTAATGAAAGTACAAACGATTTATAAATGCAGAACGCGATAACCGGAATAAAGATGAATAGGGGTACTGTAAAATGCACCTTAGAAAGCGATTCTAACAGATCGCTTTTAAACATCCGTGCAGACTCCTGTGAATTGGAAATATATTTTTTTTTCATAATGCCTCAGGGTTTAAAATGTTCATAATTTCTCTGCCTGTTAAAAAGGGAAACTGGTTCTTTTTAATGTTTTAAAGCAAATTAAAAAGAAACGGTTCAATTTTAATAAAGATATTTATAACAATAAATAATTTTATATAATTATTGCGAAGATATGATATTTTCGGGGCACTGCATTCATTATCACGTCAAAATTACATATTGTGCCAGTGAGCTAACTGGGTTTTAATACTTAACACCAAATTGGGTTACTTATTTTCTTCTTCGGCTATGATTTTTTTAGCATCCCTTAACCTGTTAAATGCAGTAACATTGGTTAATAAAGCTAATACAGTTATAGGAATGGTAAATATCGACATGGTTTCAAAAACATGAAAACGGACACCCGGAATATACAATTTGTAATTACCACCAATATACAGGGATGAAACGCCGCATATAATGGCAAATACGCCAATAGTTACTACACGTTCAGGCCGTTGCATTAAACCACCTTTAACCTCAATTCCAAGGCCTTCGGCACGTGCACGTACATAACTTACCATCATGGAGCCGATAAGGGCTATAAACGCGAATATGGAGCTTAAAAAGTAGTGGTGACCAACCAGGTAATAGCAGATACCAAAAAACATGATCAGTTCGCTATAACGATCGAGCACAGAATCATATAGTGCGCCAAAAGTCGATTTCATATTGCCCAATCGTGCAACCTGCCCGTCGAGCATATCAAAAAGACCTGCAAATAGTATAAGGCCACCGGCCCAGCCTATATATGTAAGATCGCCGCGATTACCTTCTTCGGCGCCTATAATAAATATAACGGCCACGCCTACATTCAGCACAAACCCAATTGAAGTGACTGCGTTAGGGGTTAGCCCTAATTTAATAAGCACTTTAACAACGGGGTCGATAACTTTATAGATACCTAGCTGTAGGTTTTTGCGCATGGATGTTTGTTGTTCCATTAGTTTATACAGGTTATTCAAATATAGTTAAAAATCAAATTGAACCAACACACGAACACCCCATTTAGGTGCATTCAGATAATCCAAATAAGTAAAGCGCCTAACCAAATCGACACGCACAAATTTAAATATGTTTTCAACACCAACGCTACCTTCAATATAAGGGGTGTTGCCTAACGCATGGGTTATAGCCTGGCCGTTTCCATCAACAGGGAATTGGTATAGGGCAGGGTGTAATGCAGGGTCGTTCTTATCACTTAAACCGCCATATATACCTTTAAATGACATAACCTCGCGCCATTTTAATTTCTTTAGTAATGGGATCTTGTTAAAGAAATACCCCTGGAAATGCTGGTCGATATTTAAGCTTTCGTTATGGTCGCCTACGAACTCTAAAAAGTTCATTAAGTTGTATGAGTAAAGATCATACGCGTAAGTTTGATTGGCCCGGAAAATATTTAGCAGCGGGTAAGGCACCTGGCCAAATATTTTCATGCCTTCAACCCTAACATCAGCAAAACCAAATTGCGAAAGGTAGAAACGTTTATCTATCTGGGCATGAATCTTGGCATAGCTATAGCTGCTGTTAAATAAGTTGTTTATTCCCTGCGTATAGGTTAATTGGTATATAGGGTTGGAACTAGGAATAGGAATCCTGTATATTTTACCCTGGTAAAACTGCTCATTAGGCGCATACCTTAATGTTGTAGTAAAATCAGATGTGGTAAGATTGGTAACCGTATTAGGTAGGCCATTTATCACATTATTAAAGTACAGTGAACCAGCCGCTGATTGCGTATGATTTGTGAACACTGTTTCATAGGAGAAATGATTCTCAAATTCATGTTTATAATCAAGCCTGTAGTAAGCGTTGTATAAATACTTATCATTATTACCGCGTTTAAAGGAGAGTAAGAAGTTATCCTCCTGTACAAACTGTAGATCTTCGCCCGGTATGGTTACATCCTTCTGCACACTTGCCCGTATATAATCCTGCGGGAACTTATAAATAGTTTTGTTGTTCAGCGAATAGGTGGCACTAAGGAAATATTTCCATTTCTCATCTTTAAAACCATAAGCGGCATAGGTTTCAAAATAATATTTTTTGCTTAGTTCAGGCGTTGTGCGGCCACCAAGACGCAATCTGAAACCCTCAACAGGGTCAAAGCTGTAGAAGGTATTTGCAGGGCCAACCTCAAACCAGTTGAATGATTTGTAACCTGCCAGTAACAAGGTAGCTATATCCATAGTACGCTTGTACGAAGGCATGGTTTTTAAGCTATCAATATTATGATAAGTATTTGCTTCTACTGTTGTAAGCGTATCCAGCCTGTTTTGTACCCAAAACTGATCGCTCTTGTGCTTTACCTCATCAGAATAAGATGAAGCATCGGCAATATAGGTAGTATCAGGATGCGGCTTGTTTACCGCATAGCTGCCGAAGGTGCGTGTTCTTATACCGTATAAACCACCGTTTTTGCTTTTGGTTAGCCCAAAATCAGCATAAACTGTACTTCTGCTCAGGTGATAGCGTTGATCCGGATTCTGTTCGAAATCCAGGTTCACATGCATTGTTTTTACAAAGTTAAGGTTGATGTTTTTGTTGATGTAAAGTTTAGCATGCTGCACAGCGTAATGGCCATCAAGGGTAACATATATTTTCCCTTCAAAAAGCATATCAGTAGTATTACGCGGTGTAAAGCTAAGCTCAACAACTTTGGTATTATTTATAACCAGTGTATCGGTGATGAAAAACTTATAGTAAGTTGGCGCGCTTTCAGCAATAGGGCTTAAAAAGTTATTGGTCATCAGGAAAATACTGTTATCGTAGATATCAATATCAGCATACATGTGCTTAAAATACTGCCCGATGCCTTCGCTATCAATAGCGCCGCCAAAATCAACATGTTTTTCACCTAACACCGTAGTTTTTGTTTTTTCCGGGTTTTTGCGATAATACATCTGTGATAATTTCTCATCTACATAAATTGGGAGCAATGATTTTCCCGGTACTGATGTAGTATCGCGGTTATCAATTACAAATTTGTATTTGCGAAAGAATTTCTTTTCGGAGATCTTAGGATTAACGTTAACAAATGAAAATACCATTTTATCGTACTCCTTGTATTCAACGAACGAATAGCTTTCAGGACGGTTTTGTTTTTTATGCGCGATAACCTGGCGGATAAGTTCAACAGCAGGGTTGTCCTTATTACGATATTTAGCTTTTTTGCCTGATTTTATATCAACCTCTTTAAGCGCTTGCGCTTCAGGGAATAGTTTTACATTTATTACCTGGGTTTTGCCAGGCACTACCGGTAAAATGGCTTCTTTATAACCTACATATGATATTCTAATATGATTATATGTTTGTATGTTGGTGGAGATAGAAAATCTGCCTTGTGCATCAGTGTTGGTTCCGATGGAAGTTCCTGGAAATGAAATTGTTACAGCTATAAGCGGCTGCCGGTTGCCTGCATCAGTTACTACGCCTGTGATCACGGTGTTTTGCGCAAACAAAGACGACGTAAGGAATAAAAAGAACGTTAAAAAAAATAAGCTTTTATAAAAGTTTCTACAATCCATGTACTTTATGCAATTATGCAAATACAAATTTCTTTTGCAGCAGGTAGTTATAACTAATACCCACTATAACAGATACTATTATTTTTGATATGATATAGCTTAATCCTAAATAATGAGTAACAATAAACACACCTAAAGTTGATAGTAATAAATTACCATTCCAAATTATTAAGTACTTAACTATCTGCCGGGGCATCTTTTTTTCCTTGCGATTAAAGACCCAGTTTCTGCCTAATACAAAATTGGTAGTGCCCCCAACTATAGTGCCAAGTAAACTTGCAATTACGTACCAAAAGTAGAAAAATTCTTTACAGACTATTGTGGTCAAAAAGTCAAAAAGGGTAGCGATAATAGAAGAGGCTTGAGCTTTTATAAAAGTTGACATTAAAATTTCAATAGTTTAAACGCTACAACGAGTTGCAGCAGGATGTTAGTATAAATGCCGGCCAGCACATCATCCATCATTATTCCCCATCCGCCGGGTAAAAGTTCCATTTTTTTGATGTATAGTGGCTTTACTATATCAAAAAAGCGAAACAAAAAAAGTGCACATAGCACATATGTTACATTTACCGGTAAAAAAAGCATGCCTATACACATACCGGCAACTTCATCAATAACCACCCGGGCCGGATCTTCGCCCCAAAGTGGCACAACTTTGTTTGATGACCAAACGCCAACAAACGTTATAATTACGGTAATTATTACCGAGGGGATTGCCTGATATGCACCGGCCCAGGCAAGGTACCAGCAAATGCAGCAAGCAACAGCAGCAACTGTTCCGGCTCCTTTGCCAATATATCCAATGCCCAGGCTGGTGGCAACCAGTTTATGAAACAACATTCTTATTATAGGGTATCAACCAGTTCCTGGTAATAATCTAAACCTAAGTGAGTAATCAAATCTTCACCCATCATGTGGCGTAAAGTATTTTGCAGTTTCATTAATTGTTTGAAAATATCATTTTCAGCAGGCAAGCCTGGCGCTGTTTGCGGCGATTTTAAGTAGAATGATAACCATTCCTGTATACCGCTCATGTTGGCGCGTTTTGCAAGGTCAACAAATAAGGCAAGATCCAGTGCGATAGGCGCTGCAAGAATTGAGTCGCGGCAAAGGAAGTTGATCTTGATCTGCATTTTGTAACCTAACCAGCCAAAGATATCGATGTTATCCCAGCTTTCTTTGTTATCGCCATGCGGAGGGTAGTAGTTGATCCTGATCTTGTGGTACAGGTCACCGTATAGTTCAGGATTTTTTTCAGGCTGTAAGATATCTTCTAATACACCCAATTTTGAAACTTCTTTTGTTTTAAAGTTATCCGGATCATCCAGTACCAAACCATCACGGTTACCTAATATATTGGTTGAGAACCATCCTGAAACACCAAGTGAGCGTGCAGCTAAACCAGGAGCTAAAATAGTTTTCATTAAAGTTTGGCCTGTCTTAAAATCTTTACCAGCGATAGGGGTATCAGTTAATTTTGAAAGCTCAACCAAAGCAGGGGTATCAACTGTTAAGTTAGGCGCACCGTTTACGTAAGGGATGCCTAATTTTAAAGCAGCATAAGCATATATCATACTTGGTGATATCAGCTTATCATCATCCAATAACGCTTGCTCAAAATTTGCAAGGGTTTCATGTATTGCTGATGCTTCGTAATAGATCTCGGTTGAACCGCACCACAATACAACTATGCGTGTACAGTTATTTTTTTCTTTAAAGTCCTGGATGTCTTTCATAACAGCCTGGGCAAGCTCATATCTTGTACCTTCTTTAACGTGTGTTCCGGTAAGGTTTTTAGCGTAGTTCTGATCAAACGCCGCTTTCATCGGTACAACTGCTTCCAGTTCAGCTTTTACTGAATGTAATAAACCTGCTTCAAGCACTTTAGCATGCATTGCTGCTTCATATACGTTATCAGAGTATACATCCCATCCACCAAAAACAATATCATTTAAATTAGCTAATGGCACAAATTCCTTAACCTTAGGGTTACGGTTTTCCGTTCTTTTACCTAAACGTATGTTTCCCATTTGGGTAAGTGAGCCAATTGGCTGCGATATCCCTTTTTTTACAGCTTCTACACCAGCAATCATTGTAGTAGCTACGGCGCCTAATCCTGGAATCAAAATTCCCAGTTTTCCTTCGGCAGGTTGAATGTTACTTTTCATTTACTTTAATTTATTATTATACTGGCTACAGCCATTTGTTGTGTTTATACCAGGCAAGCGTTTCGGCCAGGCCTTTATCCAGGTTAAAAAGGGGATAATAACCCAGTTCATATTTAGCTTTTTCAATATCGCAATCCCAATTTACGGCTGTTAGCTCTTTAAGCTTATCGCTGTTGAGTATTGCGGCTTTGTTGCGCAAAGAACTAACATTTTCTGATATCGAAGCTATTATTTTTACAAAATTTACAGGCAGATGAAACTTAAAGGTTTTCAAATTTAGTACATTTTTTGTGATAGTTCCCAATTCGTATCTGCTGTAAAAATTCCCGTCGGATAAATTATAGGTCTTTTGGTTGCACGTATATAAGGCCTTGATAGCTGCTTTAGCCAAGTCTTTAACGTATATAAAGCTCAGCTTTTGTTCTACCTGACCAATATAAGGCTCAATTCCCTTTTTTATTTGCTGAAAAAAGATAAAGATCCCCGTGTCACGTGGTCCATAAACGGCGGTTGGCCTTAGTATAGTATAGTGTAATGAAGATATACTTTTTAATTGCTCCTCAGCCAATAATTTGCTTCGGCCATAATCAGTAATAGGGTTGGGGATGGTATCTTCAGTTATAGTACCATTTAAGGTATCAAGCGGCCCAACTGCTGCCAAACTGCTGATGAATACAAAGCCTTTTAAATTAATATCGGCTGCTTGTGCGGCGGCGGCAAGGTTGTAAGTGTATTCGGCATTTATTACATTATACTCGTTTTGCGAGCGCGCCCGGGTAGCCCCGGCAGCATGTATAATATAATCGTATTGTTTTTCTTTAAGTTCTTTTTTTAAGGATATAAGGTTATCAAATTCAGGGTAGGTGTACTGGATATCGAATGCTGCAAGATGTTTAACATCGCTGCTTTTTCGTACTGCAACGTACACATCAAGGTTATTATGCAAAGCCTCTTCAATTAAATGATAGCCCACAAACCCACTTGCACCGGTTATTAAAACCCGCTTCTTCATATATCCTTTTCGTATAACCTGTATTTTTTGTAAGGATCGCCTTTTATGGCGGCAATGGCATTATTTATAAGTGTATTGTTTTCAAGCGTCCATCCGGCTTCGGCACATTTAAAGCCTTTGCTTTTGTATTCTTTAATTATAGTACCATATAAGCAGGCCTCGATACCCATTTTGCGGTAGCCATCAATTACACCCAGGGCATATATGCGGATGCGCGATATTTTTTTCTTGTTAAATAATAGCTTAAAAATACCAGTTGGCAATAATCTGCCGCGTTTAATGGTTTTAAATAGCTGATTATAATCAGGCAGCGCTAAGCCAAAGCCAACTATTTTTCCTTCCTGCTCGGCAATCAGGCAAAAGTCGGGGTCGAGGATCAGTTTAAGGTCCTTTGCCAGATAATCAAACTCTTCATCTGTTAACGGCACAAAGCCTGTGTTGTGATCCCATGCTTTGTTATATACCTCGCGTAACTTAACTGTTTCGTTCTTAAAATCTTTAAGCGACACTTTACGGATGATGATATTATTCCTTTTTAAACGTTCCTGGAGCGTATTCAGTAAGCGTACGGATTTGTCATCATAATTTTGCCCTTCCCAGTTCCATGCAATCAGGTCAACCTGTTTAGTGTAACCTTCTTTTTCAACCAGGTTAATATAATAAGGTTTGTTATAAGTTTGCATTAATACCGGCGAACTGTCAAAACCTTCAACCAGTAAGCCGCAAGGCTCGTTTGTTGAAAAGTTTACCGGGCCAATGATCTTTTGTGTAACGCCTTTTTCCTTTAGCCAGTTTGCTACGGTAGTAAAAAGCGCGTCGGCTACTTCCTGATCGTCAACAGAATCAAAAAAGCCGAAGAAGCCATCATTACGGTTATTGAACTGGTTATGCGCATTGTTTAAAATAGCGGCTATACGGCCAACTATTTTGCCATCCTTATATGCCAGGAAAGTTTGTAAAGAGTTATGCTTATGAAAGGGATGCTTGGTTAGCAGATCCCTTTGCGCAATAAATAGCACAGGTACGTAGTATGGGTCGTTTTTGTAAAGATCGTGAGGGAAATCAATAAAATCAGTCAGCCCTTTTTTAGGGCTGACGGGAATTACTTCAATCATATTTTTTCTTTAACGGTAGTTACGCCTACTTCTTTAAATGCCTTTGCAATTTTCTCTACTGCTTCATCAATTTGGTCAAAAGTATGAGTTGCCATTAATGAAAAACGCAGTAGTGATGAATCTGAAGGCACAGCAGGTGATACTACCGGGTTAACAAATATGCCTGCTTCTTGCAGATATTTTGTAACCAGGAATGTTTTCTCGTTATCACGAACATATATAGGCAATATAGGGCTTTCAGTAGGGCCAAGGTCAAAACCTTCGTCCAGTAAAAGTTTCATTGCGTAGTTGGTGTTATCCCAAAGTTTTTGGATGCGTTCAGGTTCTGTTTCAATGATATCAAGAGCTGCGATAACACTGGCTACTGATCCCGGTGTCATGCTGGCACTGAACATTAATGAGCGTGCACGATGTTTCAGATAGTCGATAGTTTCAGCGTCGCTTGCAATAAACCCGCCTAATGAGGCTAATGATTTACTGAATGTGCCCATTATCAGGTCCACATCATCAGTAAGGCCAAAGTGTGAAGCTGTGCCAGCTCCTAATTTACCTATAACACCAAGGCTATGGGCATCATCAACCATTATATTAGCACCGTATTTATCGGATAACTCAACAATTTCAGGTAGTTTAACAATATCACCTTCCATACTGAATATACCGTCAACCACAATAAGTTTAACAGCTTCTTCAGGCAGGATGCTTAGCTTGCGCTCAAGATCCTGCATATCATTGTGCCCGTATTTTATCACCTTTGAAAATGAAAGACGACTGCCATCTATTAAAGACGCGTGATCGTATTCATCAAGTATTAAATAATCATTACGACCTGTTACACATGATAAAACGCCAAGGTTTACCTGGAAGCCTGTGCTGAAAAGCACAGCTGCAGGTTTACCTACGTATGCTGCCAATCTGTTCTCTAACTCGATATGGATATCAAGCGTACCGTTCAAAAATCTGGAACCTGCACAGCCTGTACCATATTTATCAATTGCTTTTTTTGAAGCTTCTTTGATCTTGGGATGATTTGTTAGTCCTAAATAAGAATTAGAGCCGAACATAAGCACCCTTTTATGATCGATCATAACTTCAGTGTCCTGTCCCGACTCAATAGGCCTGAAATAAGGATATAGTCCCTTTTCCCTGATCAGATTAGCATCCTGGAACTGAGCAATTTTTTCCTGTAGTTTTTTAACCATGTATATTAACCCTGCTTAAATTTTTTGTAAAAATACCATGAATAAGTTTATAACCTAAATTTTAGTGTGTAATTTTTTAAACACTGCTATTTTGGAAGCCTTAATCTCACTCGGCAAATTAATTAA
>JAMFSA010000166.1 GCA_026225055.1 Mucilaginibacter xinganensis
TGCTTAAAATAGTAGGCACCTATGCCCGCAGGGATATGGAAGATTTTTTCCAGAAGAAGATCTTTTTAGAGATGTTTGTAAAAGTTATTCCCGACTGGCGCAGCAAAAAAAATTACCTGAAAAAATTCGGGTACGAATAAAAGATACAAGAGTCAGGAACCAAGAGTCAAGATTTAACATTACGACCAGGCAAAGATTCATTATAAATATTTAAATTAGAGTTAAGCGCAGCTATCAGATTACCGCAAACGGTTTTTTCCTGATCCCTGGCTCTTAATTCTTGATTCTAACAACAAACATGAGCAATATAGTAGCCATAGTGGGCAGGCCCAACGTAGGCAAATCAACTTTATATAACCGTCTAACCGAGAGCCGTAAGGCTATTGTCGACGATTTTAGCGGCGTAACCCGCGACAGGCACTACGGCATATCCGAGTGGACCCACCATTCCTTTACTGTTATTGATACCGGCGGCTATGTAGCCAATTCCGATGATGTATTTGAGGCCGCCATCCGCGAGCAGGTAGTTATCGCCATTGAGGAAGCCACCGTTATATTGTTTATGGTTGATGTAACTACCGGAATTACCGATCTTGACGATGAGATCGCTTCGTTATTACGTAAAGGCAAAAAACCGGTATTCGTAGTAGTTAATAAGCTGGATAACACCTCGCTGTTAGCTGATTCTATGGTATTTTACAGTTTAGGATTAGGTGAGTTATATAATGTTTCATCTATGACAGGTTCAGGTACAGGTGAATTGCTGGACGATGTGGTGAAACACTTCGACGATGAACCGACCGAACCAAACACTTTACCAAAATACGCCATAGTAGGCCGCCCGAATGTGGGTAAATCATCCATCATCAACTCGCTGATCGGCAAGGAGCGTAATATTGTAACCCCGATAGCAGGCACCACCCGCGATTCAATCCACATCCATTACAACCAGTATGGGCATGATTTTATGCTGATAGATACTGCCGGGATGCGTAAAAAAACCAAGGTTAAGGAGAACATTGAGTTTTACTCCGTAATGCGTACCATAAAGGCGATTGAGGAAGCCGATGTTATTATACTTATGATAGATGCCGTTGAAGGTATTGAATCGCAGGATATTAACATCTTCCACCTTGCCGAAAAGAATAAAAAAGGCATCGTTATCGTAGTAAACAAATGGGATTTGATCGAAAAGAATAATAAAACCATTAAGGTTTTTGAAGAGATGATCCGCCAGAAGATAGCGCCATTTACTGATGTGCCTATCGTGTTCACTTCTGTTACCGAAAAGCAGCGTGTGTTAAAGGTAATTGAAACAGCTAACCAGGTTTACGCCAACCGTGCTAAACGTATCCCTACCTCAAAATTAAACGAGGTTATGCTACCTATCATCGAAGCTATACCGCCGCCATCAATCAAAGGCAAATACGTTAAGATAAAATATATTACTCAAATAGCAGGCACATCGCCCATGTTCGCGTTCTTCTGCAACCTGCCGCAATATGTTAAAGAACCTTACTACCGTTTTGTAGAAAACAAACTAAGGGAAAACTTTGACTTTAACGGCGCACCGGTACAGGTGTGGTTTAGGCAGAAGTAATTAGAACCAGGATTTAACAGATTAAAGGATTTTCCTGATAATTATAAAACAGCAAGGTACATCCTGTAAATCAATAAATCCGTTAAATCCTGGTTCATTCTACTGCACCGCTTCCACGGCCTTTTTAAAGGCCATATCATCACTGTTAACAGTTTGATAGTACGCTCCGTCACCCCATTTAAAGCGGGCGGCGTAGGCTTTCAGGAGAGTCTCTATTGGCTCGCGCGATAGTTTGATCTCGTACGAGTCCATTTCCTTTATGGTTTGCGAGGCGTACAGAATAAAATCGCCGTATTGCAGGTCGTTCACCGAATAAGCATCAATAAACTTATCCGCCGAAACATATTTGCCCAGTTCAGGCTGAAGCTTATCTATCACATAAGCGGTAAATAACTGGTTGTCGGCAAGTGCCTGTACCAGGTTGGTGTTCATCGTTGTATCGGCAGGCACAAAAATATCGGGCATAATGCCGCCACCGCTAAAAACTTTTTTGCCGCTGGCGGTATGATAGGGCGATGATTTTTTAAACACGCTATCGTTCATATTGCTTTGTGCCGAAAACAGCTCGCCTTTTCTCATCCGTTCTGATAGCTCATTGTGGTAGCTGTCAATCCCGCCCGCATATGATTTTTGTATCGATCTGCCCGATGGTGTATAATACCTGGCCACCGTTAAATTAACTGCCGAACCATCCTCAAACGGAAATTGCTGCTGCACCAAACCCTTACCAAATGAGCGGCGACCAACAATAATGGCGCGATCTAAATCTTGCAGCGCACCGGCCAGTATTTCACTTGCCGATGCGGAATACTCATCAATCAGCACCGCTAATTTACCATGCTGAAATTCGCCCGAATCAGTAGCGAAATAATCCGTACGGTTTTCATGTATGCCTTTGGTGTAAACTATCAGCTTGCCCTTGGTTAAAAACTCATTAGCCAGTGCGGTAGCCGTGTTCAGGTAACCGCCGCCATTGCCACGGATATCAAGCACCAGTTTAGTCATCCCCTGGTTTTTTAGTTTATTTAGCGCAACGCGGAAATCATTATCGGTAGTTGAAGCAAATTTGCTGATCTTAATATAGCCCACATTATCGGCAGCCATATAAGCTGCATCCATACTGCTCAGGGCAACATGCCCGCGCTGTATGCGGTAGAACTTTTGTGTATCATCGGGCTCAACCACGTTAAAGGCCATTTCTTTCCTTTTCTCGTCGGTGAGGATCTTATCTATCTTATCACTGGTAATTTTTGTGCCCGATACTTTTTGATTATTAATGGTCAGCACCCTGTCGCCCGTAGCTAAACCGGCTTTATCAGCGGGCCCGTCGGGATAGATCTGGGTAATGTAAAGGGTATCGCGCAGCAACTGGTATTCAATACCAAAGCCATTAAAACCCCCTTCCAGTTTCTCATTTATGGCCAATGCCTGTTGCGGCGGCAGGTACATGGAGTGCGGATCAAGGTTCTGTAACAGGTTGTTAACGGTTACGCCCTCAACGCTGTCTACGTTAACCGAATCAACATAGTTCTGGCGTACCAACTGTAGTACTTTGGTGAGTTTGTCGTCTTTACCGGGTGTGGTATTAAGGTAGTGTGAAGCAAAATTATTGTCGCCAACAAGCAGGCCGATAGCTATACCCACCAAAATCAACAACACTGATCTAAAAATTATGCCCGCTCCCCTTTTCATATTAGATTACTGACGCAAAGCTAACAAATTCAGGTGATTAGTTGAAATTTTAACGTTTAACTTTTGCTTAAATTGTAATTTTTTGCCTGATTTATTAGTCTGTTCATCATTAATTAATGCCAAACCGCATTTATTAATTTTAGGGGCCGAAGAAATAATTACCCACCGCTTACAATTGAAATATATTTTAATAAATTTAGCAATATTATAAACTATTGTTAGCCATCTGTTTTCTGGTATTCAGAGATGGTTTTACTAATTATATTGCCATGCCACACATACCATTAGATGAAAATTTACCGGGCATTACCGGCTTGTTAAATTATCGCCAGGATACCGCCCTGCCTATCAGGCAGCTTACGCAAATTTTGCTGCGCGGCGAATCAACCTTAACAGAAGCCGAGCGCGAGCTGATCGCAACGGTTGTATCGCAAGGGAATGAATGTAAATTTTGCACTGCAGCACATACTGCAGCAGCTGATGTGCTTTTGGGCGAACATGAAACGGCCGAAATGGTAAAACACGACCCCGAGAATGCGCCTGTTAGCACCAAAATGAAGTTTCTACTGGAGATAGCCCGCAGAACACAGGCCAATGCCCGCACAGTAAGCGCCGAACTGGTAGCCAATGCCAAACAAGCCGGGGCAACAGACCTGGAGATACATGATACCGTATTGATAGCAGGCTTGTTTTGCCTATATAACAAATATGTGGATGGCCTTGCAAGCGTTACCCCAACCGATCCAGCCTTCTACGATCGGCTGGCAAATATCTTAAAAACCAGCGGCTACATGCCCTCGGCAAACCGTTATGCAAGTTTAAACGCCACCGCCTGATGAATAACCGCACCAAACCATTATTATTCTGGGCAGGCATTGTATTGCTGGTTATCCCCGGCCTGGTACATGCCTATTTGCTGATGCCTTTCCCCGGTAGTCAGGACTTGAATGCCATAACCGTGGCTTATTATCTTGAAAAAACAGTGAACTCCTTACGTTTTATTGGTGCTGCCTTGCTGGTTTGGTACGGCATTAAGTATTACGCTAAAAACTCAACAGGTGGTAAGATCATTAAAGCATTAGTGTTGGCGCTTTGCCTGGGCAGCTTTTATTTTACCGATGTAATGTTTAAGGCCGAAACCATGTTCCAGGAACCACAAGTTATCAAATTTGCTAATGTGATGACCAATAAAGTGCCCATGAACATGGTGATTATTGGTGTAGTGAATAATGGTGTAGCCAAAGCTTACCCGTTGGTATACCTGGGCTATCACCATAAGATACAGGACAATGTGGGCAACGAGCCCGTACTGGTTACTTATTGTACCATGTGTCGCACCGGCAGGGTATACAGCCCGGTGATCAATGGGGCACGACAAACCTTTCGCTTGGTAGGGGCCAGACATTACAACGCTATTATCGAGGATCAGCAAACAAAAACATGGTGGTACCAGGCTACAGGCACGGCAGCCGTTGGCAAGCTAAAAGGTGAGCACCTGCAAGAGTTGCCTTATGAACAATCTACCTTGGCTGCATGGATAAGCAAACATCCATCATCACTTATACTGCAACCCGATACAAATTATGTACAGGATTATAAGGACCTCAAAAATTACGACCGCCTGCAGGCCGTTGACAAGGATAGCACCATAAAAAACAAAGATACCCTGATGCGCAAAAGCTGGGCGCTCGGCGTAATAGTAAACGGCCAGGCAAAGGCTTACGACTGGCGGCACCTATTTAAAAAACGGTTACTTAACGACAGCCTGAACAAAACACCACTACTGGTAACCATCGAGAATGACAGCCTTACCTTCCATGCTTTTAATACCAATGTGAATGGTAAAACACTCCATTTTAATCTGGATGCAAAAGGCATATTAACCGATCAGGAAACCGCTTCAACATGGGATTGGGATGGATTGGCTACAGCAGGAATGCTGAAAGGCAGACGCCTGACTAAGCTACAGGCTTACCAGGAGTACTGGCATTCATGGAAACATTTTCACCCCAATACGCTGTTCTGGAAAAACTAAAGAGTTGATCGCTGCCGCGGGTTTAGCGCAGCGCAACCCGTGGTGCGGCATGGCAGCAGTTTTCAACTGCATCTGATACAGCATGGCGACAGTTTTCAACTGTCACAACAATTTGTTTAATTTTGCGGTATAAACATCCCGCAATGGAATTCACAACCGAAAAAAGCTCCAACTACAACAACCTCGAACGGATGCCTGTTAAGGAGATCCTACAGCATATGAACGAGGAGGATCAAACCGTGCCGCTTGCCGTGGCAAAAGCCTTACCGCAGATAGAGAAACTGGTAGAAGTAACAGCAGCTCGCATGAAAGAGGGCGGTCGCCTGTTCTACATTGGCGCAGGCACCAGCGGCAGGCTGGGGGTGGTTGATGCATCAGAATGCCCGCCGACATTTGGTGTACCATTTGATATGGTAGTTGGTATTATTGCCGGTGGCGATACCGCAATCCGCAAAGCTGTTGAATATGCCGAGGATGATGCCCAACAAGCCTGGATCGACCTGCAGGAGTTTAACATAAATGATAAAGATGTACTGGTAGGCATAGCCGCGTCAGGCACAACGCCGTATGTTATTGGCGGACTAAAAATGGCCAATGAGCACAATATTGCCACCGGCTGCATTGTTTGTAATAGCGGCAGCCCGGTAGCAGCAGAGGCCAAATACCCGGTTGAGGTAGTAACCGGCCCTGAATTTCTAACGGGATCAACCCGGATGAAGGCAGGTACCGCCCAAAAACTGGTACTGAACATGCTGAGCACCGCTACAATGATACAATTGGGCAAGGTGAAAGGTAACCGCATGGTGGATATGCAGTTAACCAACAACAAACTGGTTGACCGTGGCACCCGCATGGTAATGAATGAAACCGGCCTCGACGAAGAAACCGCCGCCAAACTTTTAAAGCAAGAAGGTAGCGTTAGGAAAGCGGTAGATTTCTACAAAAACAATTAATTTTATGTGCAGATGTGCGGATATGTAGATGTGCAAATGACAAAAATTGAACATTTACGTAATACGCATATTAGAATAAATCCTGACATTTGTATAAAGACACATTTTAAAAAATCAGCAAATTTGCATATCCGCACATTTGCACATTAAGGAAAATGCACGAGATAGAACCATATTACCGGTGGAGGGATGACTACATTGCATCAGAAGACGAATTTTCGCCTTTTTATGCAACGCAGTATAATGAGTTTGAGTTTGATAAACAGGTGTATAACTATCTGCTGCACCCGCAGTGGGATTCATTTGGCTCTAACACCCTCTACTTAAAAGTACTTTATACCGACTACGATCGCGGCTACACCATCATCGAACTGATAGGCGAGTGGAACGATGCTATTAATAACGATATCATGCTCATGAAACGGGAACTCATCGACCTGATGGTCGACCAGGGCATTACCCATTTCATCCTCATCGGCGAGAACGTGCTGAACTTCCATTCTTCGGATGATTGCTACTATGAGGAATGGTTTCAGGAGGTAGAGGATGGCTGGATTGCAGGCATCAACTTCCGCGACCATGTGATAGATGAGTTCAAGAGCAACAATATTGATTACTATATCAATTTCGGCGGCGAGCTTGATGAGCTTAACTGGCGCGGATTAAAACCATTACAGGTATTTAAAAAGGTTGAAGAGCAGCTGATAAAGCGGTTGAACTAAAGTGATCAGAGATTGATTAGTGATTGGTGATTAGTTCTTTCTCTTTAGATTTGAAAATGCGCACTAAACTATTTAATTTCACGTTGGTCTAACACCTATAGTGTGATTTTAGCATATCGCATTAAATGAGTAAATTTGTATTAATAAAAAAGAATAATTTTTAAATAGAAAATGGAAAATAACAGTTCTAACTACGTTTACAGTAGCGTAACCCAATTAGACGATAGCGAAACCTCATCGCGCAAATATTTAGCTAAAGTTTTTGCATGGATGTTCGTAGCGTTAGGCATATCAGCTTTGGTCGCTTTTGAATTTTATCTTAATCAGGGTTTAATGAACCTGATACTTGATCCTATAACCCATAGTTTTACAGGCTTAGGCTATGTAGCTATATTTGCACCGCTTGCCTTCTCATTGGTAATTAACTTCGGTTTTAACCGTATATCATACGTAGGTATGGTAGCTATATTTTTAGCTTATGCCGCAACTATAGGCGTTACATTAAGCATTTTCGGCTTGATCTACACATCCGGTTCTATATTTACCGTATTCCTGAGCGCGGCATTTGTATTTGGTGTTATGGCTATATCGGGCTACAAAACAAGTATGGACCTGACCAAATTTGGTTCAATACTATATGTAATATTCATAGGCGTTTTAGGTGTAAGTCTTATTAACTTCTTTATGCACAGCGAGCAGTTGGATTATATCATCAGCTTTATATTCGTAGCTGTAATGATTGGCCTTACCGCTTACTACATGCAAATGCTTAAACGCATTGGTGCAGGTGTTGAGTTTGGTACCGAAAGCACTAACAAATTAGTGATCATTGGTGCATTTATCCTTTACACTACCTTCATCAACCTGTTTATGTCAATGATGCGTATTTTCGGCAGAAGAAGATAATCGTTAAACACATTATTTAAAAGAGCTGCCTCCAAAAAAGGCGGCTTTTTTTATGCTTTTGCTTTTAAAGCCCTCTCCTTTGGAGAGGGTTTGGGTGAGGTCTTGCATATTACAAGTTTATTACGCACCTTTGCAGTGCTTATAGAGAAAGATGGAGGGATTAGACCCTGCGATGTCTTAGCAACCTGTGCTTCACAAGGTGCTACATTCTACTTAACCAGCTTCAAAA
>JAMFSA010000167.1 GCA_026225055.1 Mucilaginibacter xinganensis
AGGTAAATGGTACTGCTCTTGGTACAACGTATAAGGTTGCCTCAATGAGTTTTACCAACGAGATAAACCGTATACCTATGGCTAAGATCATAATTAATGATGGTGACCCGGCTAAACAGGATTTTCCCGTTAGTAACGAGGCCACATTTATACCGGGTTCTACCATTGATGTTACGGTAGGTTATCACTCTGATGAGTCGCCCATATTTAGCGGGATAATTTTACGGCATAGCATCAAAATAAGGAATAGTGGTTCACCAATTCTGGTATTGGATTGCCGGGATAAAGCTGTACAAATGACCGTCGCCCGCAAAAATAAATACTTCTACAATCAAAAGGATAGTGATGCCGCCAGCGAGATCATCGGTAATTATGGTTTAACAGCAAACATTGAAGATACTACTGTGCAACTGGAATCAATTGTACAATACGATAGTACCGATTGGGATTTCATCGTATCGCGCATGGAAGCTAACGGAAAGCTCTGCACAGTAAATAATGGCACTGTAACAGCAAAGAAGCCCGATTTTAGTTCGGCAACGGTACTGGATGCGGTGTTTGGTGCCACCATGGTTGAGTTTGATGCCGATCTCGATGCCCGTAATCAATACCAGAGCATCGTTGCCAAAACATGGGATTATACCACCCAGGCAGTTGCGACAGCTAATGCTGCTGAACCCGGATTTACTGAAAACGGTAACGTATCAAGCAGTGACTTAGGCAGTGTGCTCAATATAGCCGAGTATGATCTCTATTCGGGTGAGGATGTAACCTCAGATGAACTGCAAAGCCTGGCTGATTCCCGTTTGCTGAAAGCCCGCCTGTCGCGTTGCCGCGGTAGGGTACGCTTTCGCGGATATGGGGGTGAGCTAAGTCCGGGTGATTTGATCAACATCGGTGGTGTTGGCGACAGGTTCAATGGCCCGGTATTTATCTCTGCCGTAAGGCATGATATTACCGAAGGTAAATGGAATACCGATGTGCAGTTTGGCATGTCGAATGATCTGTTTATGGCGCAGCCGGATATAAACTCAGCCCCGGCAGGCAATATGCTGCCAGCTATACAGGGTTTACAGATTGGTGTGGTTACCGACCTTGAAAGTGACCCTGACAGCCAGGATCGCATACGGGTACGGCTGCCGATCATCGATGCCAATGAAGATGGTGTTTGGAGCCGCATAGCCAGTTTGGATGCGGGTAATAACAGGGGGATGTTCTTCCGCCCGGAGATAGGCGACGAGGTAATAGTTGGCTTTTTAAACAACGACCCGCGCCATCCGGTAGTACTGGGCATGCTGAACAGCAGCGTAAAACCCGCGCCCTTAAAAGGTTCAAACCAAAACGATGAAAAGGGTTACACATCGCGCAGCGGCATGACGATGATGTTCAACGATTCCGAAAAATCACTAAAGATCCAAACTCCCGCAGGCAAAAAATTAACACTAAGCGAGCAGGATGGTGTGATAGATATTGAAGATGAGAACGGCAACAAATTCAGTATGGATTCATCAGCCATCACCCTGCAAAGCGCGGCGGATATAAACATAACAGCAAGCGGTGATTTGAATGTCAGCGCTACCAATATAAATCTCACTCCTTCGTCCAGCTTTGCGCTTAGCGCGGGCGGGGCATCAATAAATGCGGGGAGTGGCAGTGCAAGCATATCGGCACCATCAGTAAGTGTTGAAGGTTCGGGCACTGCAACAATAAAAGGTGGAATTGTAATGATCAATTAAACAGAGAAGATATGCCATTTGCAGCACGAGTTTCAGATATGCACGTTTGCCCAATGTTCACCGGGTTGGTACCACATGTGGGCGGGCCTGTTTTGCCGCCATGTAGCCCAACGGTGTTAATTGGTGGCCTGCCTGCGGCATGTGTTGGCGATATGTGCGTTTGTGCCGGTCCGCCGGATGTGATCGCCATGGGCTCATCAACGGTATTAATTGGCGGTAAACCCGCTGCCCGCATGGGCGATGTGACCGCGCACGGTGGTACAATAGTTTTAGGATGTCCAACAGTAATTATAGGAGGCTAAAATGAACACGGATTTTTTAGGAACAGGCTGGGGTTTCCCGCCAACGTTTGATAACACGACCAATAAAGTGGCCATGAGCAGCGATGAAGCCGATATCCAGCTCAGCCTGCAAATACTGCTCTCGACCCGTAAAGGCGAACGCGTTATGCTGCCCGACTATGGCTGCAACCTTAACGAAATGCTTTTTGAGCCGATGAATACCACCTTTAAAAGTTATATAAGCGAAATGATACGCACCGCTATACTCTATTACGAGGCGAGGATAGACCTGAATAGTTTGCTGATAGATGACAGTCAGGACGCGGAGGGAGTCATCATTATCAACATCAGCTATACGGTGCGCACCACTAATTCAAGGTTCAATTTTGTATATCCTTTTTATAAAAGAGAAGGAACAGAACTTAACTAATGGCAAAAACTTGTACAGATACAACGTTACTTACCAATAGCGGTACCAGCCAGGTACAGCGGCCCCTGGACGCGCTGATAACTGACCGCCCGCTGGTGGATGAGCGTACCGATGCCGATCTGATCTTGCTCACCAAGCGCTACGCGGCCTACCTGAATTACTACGACCTTACCAACGCCATCGTTGGCGACTGGCAGGGCCTGATGAGTAATGATGTAGCCGTAGTAATTGCCACCATTGCCGACTGGCGCACACAGGATTACGCCAGCTACATACAAAGCACCATTGACGATGCACTAAACGCCACCACCGATCTTGAAGCCCAGGAATACTTTAAGGTGCTATTTGATTTTGTTTTTTCATTGGCGGTAGGGCTTGATAATGCTTATCGTCAATTGCCTGCGAAATTGGATTATACCACCTTCTTATCGGTTTCCATTGCATCAAACCTGGCGGCTGCTTTGAGTACTTTGGTGTATTACTATAATCAGTTTAAAACCAATCCGCTTGTACTTATCGATGAAGCACTGACTTTTACCGATGGCCTTACCCCGGTTGATCCGCTGATACTTTCGCAGAATTTTAACATCGCTTCATTAAGCGATCCGCCGTTTACCAGTACTGCCCCGGCTACGGTTTACGATATAACATTAACCGGTACAACCGCGCTGGCCGATATCAAGCATATTCTGACCCATAACCTGTTTATTGGCGCTTACCAGGCATTTATTGATGGCGTTACCACCATTGTGAGCCGCACCCCGGCTTATTTGCAGGATGTTTTAAAAGACTATCCGAAGCACTCGCCGCATTATGCTTTGTACCTGGCTTTTTTACGGCTGTTCAGCCATGCGCAAAAGCATTTAAACAAGTACACCAAACGGCACCTCGATTTTTATTATAAAGATGTTTTGCAGCTCGCTAACAGTCCGGCTGAGGCGGATTATGTACACCTGATCTTCACCCTGCAAAAAAATATAAACCAGCATCTGTTAACCCAAGGCACACAATTTAAGGCAGGCAAGGATGCCAAGGGCAACAACCTGTTTTATGCGCTTACAGATGATATTGTTTTACAAACCGCCAGCGTGTCGGCGCTTAAATCTATTTATTTAGATGAGTATGCAGGCTCGCCGGTTACCTTATACGCTTCGCCGATCGCCAATTCGCAGGATGGGCAGGGTGGCAAGCTTTTAAGCGCCGATGGCTCTTGGCCGGCATTTGGTAATCCGGAAAATAAGATCCTGCCTGCCAATATAGGGTTCGCGTTAGCATCAAATGTACTTTATTTGAATGAAGGTACACGTGAGATAGATATTACCTTTAACTACGCCGCCAACAGCGCGCTTACCTCGGCAATGCTTACAGGTACCTCGGCCTTGCCTGCCTTTACCATACAGCTAACGGGCAAAAAAGCCTGGTATACGGTGCCATTATATACTATTGCCGTAAACAGTACCAGCTCATTTACATTAACAATAACCTTAGCGGGTGATGCGCCCGCAATAGTTCCTTATTCGGCCAAAATACATGGCGGTACCTTTCCGCAGGAACTGCCCATGGCACAGATCATGCTTACAGGCGGCTTTGCATCATACACAACCATTGCGCAGCTCGGTATAACCAGCATAGGCATTACAGCAACGGTACAGGATGTTAAAAATCTTTCGCTGCAAAATGATGATGGTAAGATAAATACCGCGAAGCCATTTAAGCTTTTTGGCGATTTCCCTGAAGCGGGCACAGCATTTATTGTGGGTAGTAAGGAGATCTTCCAAAAGCAATTATCTGCGTTATCACTCGAAATTGAATGGTCGCAGGCACCGATCTCAGGCACCAATGTAGATAGCTATGCCCTTGTAAAAGGCGACTGGCAGGAGCTGGGGGTAATAGGATTAAGTACTGATAATACAATTGATACCAGCGAAATAGTACAATCACCAGCTGATTTTACCGCTAACGATGATTACTCGGTTACCGAAATAGATGGCTTTATAAAGGTAGAGTTACAGGGTTCGGCCTATAATTTGAGTACTTATTTAAGTAGTATGACACCGCCTTCGGTTACTGTAAATTATGCGACTGGCAGTACCACACAGGTTTCAAGTTATACGGTGAGTAAGCCCGATGTAGCAACTCCACCGCACCCCATCGCGAAAACACTGTCGGTAAACTATACAGGTGCTGATACTATCAATCTAAATACAAACACCGCGGCCCAATACAACGCCCGCACCAATTATTTTTATCATGTGGAGCCTTTTGGCTTCCGCGAGATACACCCGAATATCATCGCAAAAGATCCGCTTACCTTACTGCCAACCTTTAACCTTACCCCGGTTGTAAGCGGTAATGATGGCGGTGAATTATGGGTAGGATTAAGCAATGCCCTGCCCGATGAAACTTTCTCGGTATTGTTCCAGGTATCTGATGGCAGCGCCAACCCGCTGCAACCCGCGACCGCCGTAACCTGGTATTACCTGAGCGCCAATAACTGGCTGCAGTTTGATGATACATCGGTGGTGGATTATACCAATAACCTGACTACCTCGGGCCTGGTGGTGCTGTTAGTGCCCGATACTGCCACGCTTACTAATACCCGTGCCGATACGGGCCTGCTTTGGATAAAAGCGGTTGTGGTGCATGAAACCGATGCGATATGCAATTTAATTGTAGTTGACGTTAATGCAGCCAAAGCGCAGTTTGTGCAGGATATACCCGATGGCATTGAGTTTACCCAAACCCTGCCGCCAAACACCATCAGCAAACCCGCTGTTGCCGATGCCGCTTTAAAGCAAACACAGCAGCCTTATAACTCCTTTGATGGCCGGGTAGCTGAAACTGACAGTCAGTTTTATGTGCGGGTAAGCGAAAGGCTGCGCCATAAACAACGCGCCATCACCACCTGGGATTACGAACGGATAGTGCTGCAGCAATACCCCGAAATTTTTAAGGTAAAATGCCTTAACCATACCGGGATGATCATTGATACCATCACCAATCAGCCTAAATACTCGGAAACATTGGCGGGGCATGTAATGGTGATCACTATCCCTGACCTCACCAATATAAATACGGTTAACCCGCTCAGGCCATATACCAGTATCGGCGTGCTTACCAAGATACAGGCTTACCTGGCCACCTTAACATCACCATTTGTGCAGCTGGATGTAACCAACCCACAGTTTGAGGAGGTACAGTTTAAGTTCCATGTGGTGTTCAGCAGTTTGGCTGATCCGAGTTTTTATGTTACCCAACTGAACAATGATATAGAACAGTTTTTAACGCCCTGGGCCTTTGGCAATCCGCAGGCTATTGAGTTTGGCAACACGGTTGAAAAATCGGTAGTGCTGAATTTTGTGGAGGAACGGACCTATGTGGATCATGTAACCTGCTTTAAAATGAGCCACATTATACGCGATGGCGATACGGTAATATCCATACAAAAAGATATTGAAGAAGCGGTGCCAAGCACGGCACGATCTATCATCGTATCGTACTATAATGAAAAAACTAAGGTAAAACACAAAATAACACCTGGCGATAAATGCGATTGCAATGGATAAAGACTTTATAGATAAAAACCCGGTATTAACCACCGATCAGGACTATGCTGCCCTCCGTGCAAAAGGTTTGCATTATATTGAGGAACTTAGCCATAAGTACTGGACGGATTACAATGAGCATGATCCCGGCATCACCATTATGGAGGCGCTCTGCTATGCCATTACCGAGCTGGGCTATCGCATCGACCTGCCCATGCAGGACCTACTGACCAATCCCGATGGCACCATACCCGATACGCAAACATTATTCACCGCGAAGAATATCCTCACGCAATCGCCATTAACTATTGATGATTACCGCAAGCTGCTGATCGATATAGTGGGTGTGGAGAATGCCTGGCTTAAAGCGGTTGATTATAATACAGTTAATGGTGTAAACATAGCCGTAAATGAAGTGCCCATTTATGCCGATTGCAGCGCGGATGCTTTATCTTACAATGTAACACCTCACCCGGTTTACCTCTCGGGCTTATACCAGGTATTGCTCGATCTGGATGATGACGACCAGCTCGGCGACCTGAACAATGGCGAAGTACAAATATTAAACCCGGCATTTGGTGCATTTACCGAGGGCGAAGTGAGCTTTACCATAGTTTTCCCGGTATGGAATGATCCATCCGTGGAGAAATTATTATTGGCGAGCCCGGTAACGCCAGCCAATGTGAGTGCCACCTTTAGCGCCACCGGCAGCATTATTACTGCGGAGATAAAAGCTAAATATTCCATCGGCAGCGCGCACCATACCATCACACTTAACCCAATTGTAAATATCGATCTGCAACCTGCTGATCAAACAATTGGCACTACGGAACTTGCGGGCTTTTTTACGCCGGAGTTTACGGCACAGGTGGTGAACCTATATTTATTAAAGATCCAGAAGGCAAACCATATAGTTAAAAAAGCTATCCGCAGGTTAAATGAGAACCGCAACCTGTGCGAGGATTTTGTAAGCGTTACCACCATTACAGATGAGGAAATAGCTTTTTGCTGTGATATTGAGATCTCGCCATCAACTGATATGTCGGAGGTGCAGGCCGAAGTGTTTTTTGCCATTGAGGAATACCTGAATCCGCCGGTAAACTTTTACCTGCTGAGCGAAATGCAGGCCATGGGCTATACTACCGATGAGATCTTTTCGGGTCCGGTTTTAAAGCATGGCTTTATTGATACCGTGCAATTGGAGCAAACTCAGTTAAAAACAGAGATCTATGCCTCAGAGATCATCAGCCTGATTATGAATATTGAAGGCGTGCTGGCAGTGCGCAGTTTCAGGATGACAAAATATGGTACAGATGACCAGCCCGTAACAGGTGAAACCAATAAGAGCTGGTGCATGCCGATCACCCTGGGGTGCAAACCTGTTTTTTCGGAAACCAAATCAAAAATGGTGTTCTATAAAAACCAGTTCCCCTACCTGCCCAATATGGATGAGGTGAATGATGTGCTGCGCTGGCTGCGCGCTACCCGGGCACATAACAAACTTTCGGGCCATGTGGATGATATCGCCATCCCGTCGGGTACTTATTTTCCGCTGGATAGCTATACTTCTATCGAAGAGCTTTTCCCGGTAACCTACGGCATTGGGCAACCCGGCCTGCCACCAACAGCAACCAATCAACAAAGGGCGCAGGCAAAACAACTGCAGGCTTATTTGTTGCTCTACGATCAATTACTGGCTGATTTCCTGTCGCAATTGGCAAATGCCAAAGAACTTTTTTCAACCGATGCCACGGTACAAACCTATTATGCGCAGTTTATTGATAGCGTGAAAAATATCATGCTCATCTACAAACAGGACAGCAGTGCAAAAACCATTAATGAACTGGTGATGCAAAACCAGGATTCGGCTACAACTACGGTTAACGACTGGCAAACTCTATATGAAACCAACGAACTTTTCCTCAATAGACGGAACAGTTTCCTCGACCACCTCATGAGCCGCTTTGCCGAATCATTTAATGAATATGTGTTATTGATGTACAGCCTGGATTATACCACGCAGCAGGAAACCGGCATCACCCTCGCCAGTATGATTGAGGATAAGATTCAATTTTTACAGGATTACCCGGTAATGAGCTATGAACGGGGCCGGGCCTATAACTATTTTCCGCAAAAGCATGATTTTAAAATTGATACCGCAAAATTGTGGAACACCGATAATGTAGCAGGTGTTGAACGAAAGTTGAGTCACCTGGGTGGTTTTAAAAGTAATGTTCCGGGTGTTGAAGCATACTTCCGCAGATTTTTATATTGCATAGGGAATGCCAGCATTACATCCAGCGGTACGCCTGCCAAATATAGCTTTGTATTTACCGAGGGCGCTAATACGCTTACATCTGTAACCAGCTACGATAGCAATGCGAAAGCACAAAAAGCATTGCCCGCGTTTATGGACCTGCTGTTAGCAATAGACAATTACGCCATCACCCAAACCGGCACCAACTGGAACATTTACGTAGTTGATAACAATGGCGTTAACCAGGCCATCAGCAATAATTTTACATCAGAAGCGGATGCCGAAACAGCCATGGCGCAGTTCATCACCACATTCAGCACCATGTGCGATAGTGAGGGCCTGCACCTAATTGAGCATATTTTACTGAGGCCGCGCGATAATACGTTTGATATGGCTCCGGTATGCCTTGATCCCCAATGTGATTTTTGCGGCGATGAGGATCCATACTCGTTCCGCATGTCGGTAGTGATGCCTTACTGGCCGGCTCATTTCCGCAGCATGGCGTTTAGGGAATATTTTGAGGATATCGTTCGACAGGAAGTGCCTGCCCATACCATTGTTAAAATATGCTGGATAAATGATGAATCCATGTATGAATTTGAGCGGGAATATAAAACATGGATAACGGCGCTGGCTAATTACTCATTAGATAAGGTAACCGGCCTGCACAAATTCGAGATCGCCAATAATAAACTGCTGAAGCTGCTCTTTAGCCTGCATAGCGAATACCCTGTGGCTACTTTGCATGATTGTGAGGATAGCCAGGGCACCAACCCGGTACAATTAGGAAAAACTGTTTTAGGATCTTATAAAACTTGAGATATGATAAATTCAAATGAATACATCTTCTTTGAAGCGGACCAGGTGCTCACTAACGACCACCTGAATGAGTCATTCAATTACCTGGATCACCAGGCCCGCTGGACACGCAACAAGCTGATTGGGATAGGTATTGCTTGTGGCCTGGAGATCGTTATTCACAGCAATGGTATTGAAATAACCAAGGGCTGTGGCGTTACATCTCAGGGTTACCTTATTGTTCAGCATAAAGAAAAATATACGTATTACATCAATTACACCCAGATCCCTATCCCTAAAGACCTGCCCTTTAAACATGGCACCGACCTGCCTTTTTTTGAAGGTTACGGCACCAGCGGCAAGCAGATCTACCTGTTGCTTACAGATGATCAGCAAAAGGCGCTCGAACCGGCTAAGAAAGCGACAGCTGTTGCCATTGATACCACCAGTACGTTTTTGGATGATTACGCCGTGGCCCTGTTCCTGGAGATGAAAGAAACCGACCTGAAAAATTGCGATATGCTGGATTGCAATAACATGGGCGAAAAGATAGTATTTACGGTAAGGCCGTTGCTGGTTCCCATTGCTGATCTGGTAACATTAAGAAATGGTGTGCCCGATAAGATCAAGCTAACTAAAAACGATTACCAGATCAACCTGAAACGTTACAACGTACCTTATGCGCCATTAAAAACAAGCATAGAGGTTTTAGAGGCATTTATAAAAATTGTTGATAATACTGTTTTAACTGAGCTAAGCGATGCCTTAAATTACCTGTATGAAGAATACGGCGACCTGCTAAAGCTCGATCTAAATCCGTTTGTGTTTTTGTTATCGGAGCTGAAACTAATACGGGAACGCATAATTAAGGAAGCGCCGTACTTTATAGAGTATTTTTATGATTTTATTGATGACCTGATCAAAGCCTATTATGAGCTTTCGGAAAAAGTAGCCGGCCTGTCGGAATGTTGCCCGGATGTTAACCTGTTCCCGCTGCACCTGATTTTGGGCAGTGCCTCACAATCAACCGATGCGTTTTTAAAAGATCCGTATCGCGATTACTTTATCTACTCCGGCCTGTTCTCAAAAATGGAGGGCGATGCTGCCGAGGCAACGCTATTGTTTAAGCGCATATTGGTAATGCTGCGGGAGTTTGCCATCCAAACAGAAAAAACGATCATCATAACACCGAGCCAGTACGAGTGGCCGCCGCTTTCGGCACGGGCCATACCTTACTACTATTTTAAAACTACCGGGCGTATTTTAAAGGGTGTGGATACTGACAGACTGGGTGATATTTTAAAATTAACCGGCAAAGGAGGTACAGAATTATATAAATACTGGAACTATGAGAAAACTCTAAAAAAAGAAGAAACCTTAAACCTGAGTTATCATTCGGATAGTTATACCAGCAAAAAGTTTATAACAGACCCGCTTTTGTATGATATTGAGAAGTATAATTTTTTCAGGATAGAAGGGCATATCGGCCAAAATTACAGGATCGCCTTAGAGCGTATCATCTTGGAACGGAATAATTATAACCTGCCTTTTGAGGTGGTAGCTGTATCGGCAGATCAACTGCGTTTAAGCGCGCCACTACCCGATTGCAGCATGCAGGACCTGGATACAGCTTATAACTTAATAATAGGCGATGCCGCCTGTAAGATCCACACCCTATTTTGCTATATCAGCAATATGCCGCTCAGGTCGAGGTTTGATGAGGCTGGCGGTAATCTGGGCACTACAATTTTTGAACATGCTCAACCGAAAGCCGATGCAAACAGCACGACAATAGGCACCGGCTTATATAACGACAGTACTTTTTCAAGCTATAAATTGAGGAGTTCACTGGAATTTGAAACACCAATAACTATTAGCACTGCTTATAAACGCGGTGACTTTTTAAGAAAGAACTGCCCTCCAACTGAAGAAACTATCGGTTGGTATTATCTGCGGGCACTGGACAGTAGCGGAAAATTCAGAAACCCATTGCGGTCTGTCCTCACTCAGTCAAAAGACAATCAGCTATTGCTTGCCGAATACCATTTCTTCCAATTTATAGAGTTTGTTGAGGATCTGATGTTCATCCTTTATACCCACACGCTGGCCGAAATTAATATCGAGCTGCTGGTAAGAGCATATCGTGAATACCTGGAAATGGCCGTAATAGTTATCAGGCTGTTATTAGAAATTGCCGACGAGGATGCTGATAACAGCACCACTGATGCCGCCGGAAACACCACCGATTATGTTTCATTTGATGAATCTGGCGAACTGATACTGCTTAACGATGAGATGAGCTTACTGCTTTCTATGTGTGTTGATGAGCGTATAGATGTATTAAAAAGAGAATATATGCTGCGCCTCCGCAACTATCAGCAACAGCTAACCTTCTTAAACTACTACAAAAAGCACCCGGGCCTTGAACATAAAGCCGGTGTACCCAAAGGCGGCACATTTGTGCTGGTTTATGATGGCGAAGAGCGTTTACTACGTGAACCCGTTAATGCGGTAGGTATTACTGTTGAGCGGGGAAGTGAACTGGATGTGGCAAAAGGAATTGAAGCCTATGAGCCTACAGACGACACCAAATCGCCATACAGCACCGAGCTTACTAAAATGATATTAAAGTTTGTTGAGGATTGTAAGGGTGCGCCAACTACATCAAAAACACCAATTGTAACCGCGTTAAATCCGCCGGTAGTTGGAACCAGGCGAGGATTAATAGAAGGCGCGGTAATAGCTGATTTCTATATTCCATATCTCTGCTGTTCAGATTGCGCTCCGGTAGCTTACATTATGCCTGAGCCAAGGCCGGTAAAACCAACTAAACCCGTGCAACAGCCAACCATTAAATCCGCCGGCCCTTTTTGCAGTAATGATAGCGACACGCAGCAACTTACAGGTACACCAACCGGCGGTACATTCGGCGATAGTAAGGGCGCGGCCATAACAGGGATAAATGCCGATGGGTCATTTATCCCCGCTAATCTGGCACCGGATTCGTATGATGTTTATTATACCGTATCGAACGTTACATCTGCCAAAACCACAATTGTGATAACCGACGCGGGTAGTGATTTTACATTCCCGACTGAGGTTACTGGGGTGGAACCATCAGATATAGAATTTGATGCGGCTAATCTTGAAAGCGGGGTAATATACAATTGGCAGATCACCCCTGATAATAAGCTGCTGATGCCTGATCCAAGTACAGCTACAACCTCAAAATTCACCGCGAGGTTAAATCCGCAGGCACAAGGTGAAGAACCCAACGGCGTAACGGTAACACTTACAATAGCAAATGGTGGCTGTAAAAGCGCTACCAGCAAAAATCTTTTAATCACAATTAACGATAGCCAAAGTGGCGTTACAATAACATTAGAAGGCAGTTAAATGGTAAGGCACATCATCCACCGGCAACAAATTATCCTTAATCTCTCAAAACGGGAATATGCGGGTGCTTTGCAGGCAAGCGTAAGCAGCCTGATGCAGCATGAGTTGGAAGCCGGTATTGATGCCGTATTTAATAATGTATTTCCTGAGGATAGGATTATCCGTATTGATAGGCTGCAGTTAGACCTCGGCACCGTAAATCAGCAAAACTTTGAGAACGAATTTAAGGCACAATTGCTGAGCGAACTGGCTAAAAGCCTGTCGCAGCAAAAAGATAATTTAGGCTATGCTGATGGTGCCGGGGTACTAAGTAAAGAACAATCATTAATCGGCGCGCTCATCTATTTTTTGGAGAAAGGCTACCTGCCATGGTACCAGTCGGCTGCCACTATGGATGTCTGGGAAACGGAGATCCTGAACAGTTTTACCACCCGGCAATACCAACAGTTTTTTGAAAAGGTATTGCTAAAGCAGCCCGTTAACGAGGCGGTCATTGAACGGCTGATTCAGCAATTTTCCGATAAATTTTTAGGCGAATTATTGTCTGGCGCAATGCCTGACTTTGGTGTTTCATGGGAACTGATCTATAATGATATGACACTGATAGTGCATAGTCTCACCGAACAAACAAATACATTACGCCGCACAATATGGCAATATATTTTTAAGGCTTTGCCCGAAAAAAGAGGTAATAAACTTAGCTATCATGTGTTAGAGCAGCTTGCCAGACACTTTAATATTAAAGGTGATGCTATAAGCAAGAAAAAGGAAGAACAAATATTAGCAAACCTGCAAACCAATATCGTAGAGGCTGATTTTAAGGAACTAATTATTTGTATAAAACAATCGTTTAAAACAAATAAATATAAAAAAAGAGATAAAAATACCGATCTTATTGATGCGGATGGCGCTTTTGTTAACCCAAATCCCACTCTAAAAGATGGCATTGCGAAAGCAGAATCGGCTATTGAAAATGACGGTCAATCATCAGTAAAAAAAGAAAAGCCGAAGCAAGCGCAACGCAAAAAAGATACCCAGGTAATAGCTGGTGATGTAATATTTGTTAACAACAGCGGCACGGTAATATTGCACCCGTTTTTAAAGCCTTATTTTGAAAGTCTGGAGCTTTTGGCAGAGAAGAAGTTTGTAAGCGACGAAGCCCGGCAGCGTGCCGTATTGCTGCTGCATTACCTGGCCACCGGCGAAACAAAAGTGGCTGAATTTAATCTCACCTTACAAAAGGTAATGTGCGGGCATCCACTGGATGATACGTTGCCGGATGAGCTGCAGTTAACAGAAAAGGAGATCACTGAATCGGAGAATTTATTGAATTCCGTAACCAATTATTGGGTACCTTTAAATAACACATCTATACAAGGCTTACGCAACTCTTTTTTACAGCGCGAAGGTAAGCTTGAACTCAAGGAAAACGGCTGGCTGCTCACCATTGAACAAAAAACACTGGATATATTATTGGGCAAACTGCCCTGGGGAATTTCAACCATCCGCCTGCCATGGATGGAACAATTATTAAACGTGGATTGGTATTAACTTGACATTTTATGAAGGAAAGTAAGCAATCAGCACAACCGGAAAGCAGCTCTTTAAAAAGCAGTGGTTTGTTTTTTAAGGATCATATCATACAGGCCAAGCTCAGCATAAACCAGCCCAATGATGTGTACGAGCAACAAGCCGACCATATGGCCGACCAGGTAATGCGCATGCCCGATCCATTAGTAAAACAATCGCCCTTTTTTAAACCTGCCATTAGTGCTGTGCAGCGCAAATGCCACGAGTGCGAAGAGGATGATAAAAAACTACACCGTAAAGAAAGTTCCACCGGCGAAGTGCATGCCGATAGTCAGCTTAATAATTATGTGAGCTCCTTAGGCTCAACAGGCCAGTCGATGTCATCAACAGCACGGCAGTTTTTTGAGCCGAGGTTCGGTTATAATTTTTCAAATGTTAAGCTCCATACCGATTCTGTTGCGGCAAAATCGGCACAATCCATCAATGCGCTGGCTTATACCAGCGGCAATAATATAGTTTTTAATAACAACCAATATTCGCCCGAAAGTGATAGCGGCAAAAAGCTGATAGCACACGAACTTACCCATGTGGTGCAGCAGGGCTTAACAAACCAAAGTATCCAGCGGCAAATAGACCCATTAGATGGGGGCTTGCCACCAGGTGGATTACCCCAGCCCACTGATGGCGGGCAGCAGGGTGCTACACAGGAAGGTTCTTCTTCAAGTTCAAGCGGTTCAAGCGGAGCAGGCGACGGAGGCGGTGGCCCGGCGCCATCGGGCGAATGCCGTGTAGATGTAAGGGCCACCAAGATCTCCGGATTAGGAGGCTTACCGGTTTATCACCTTTTTGTTATACTGCACAACAAAACATCGGGTGCCGAAACTTATTACCGTGGCGGCCCAGGTAGCAGGGGAGCTTCTTACGGTAATATTATTACCAAGAATGGCAGTTATGTGGCTGGTACTATTGATTGGGAGCCATCGGCTCCATCAGTTACTGTGCAGGACCCTGTAGATTGTGCAACAACAGACGCCTGCTTTGTAAGGGAATTAAGGCGGATTGATGGTACAGCCACACCGTATGCACCTACCGGCCCTAACAGCAATACGGTAGCGCGAACAATACTTAATAAATGCAGTATTAATGAAGATAAACCGGTTTGGGTAGCGCCGGGCTGGGGCGATCCTGTTTTATAAAAAATGAAGATGAAATTTAAACCGAAAGAGGAATTACAAGAATATTTGGTAACGCAGTTTCCAATAAATACAACAAAGCACAATACCATAGCCAATTGGTTAAAGGAGAATGGATTTGAATATTCCGCGATTACTGGTAATGTAGTATATGCGTCGATTATCAGCGAAAAAAAGCTTTTAACAACCACCAAATTGTTGGTGCAGTTTGTTTTTACGCCCGATAAATTATTGAAACAAATAATTGTTGAAGAGGGAATAACAGGGTTATAACAGGTGCTGTAAATATTGATGTAACGAATTGTAAATGATATAATATGGGATCAACAACATGCAAAACCCGGCGTTGTGAATCGGCGCGATCGGGTACCGGCAGACAGGCATTTTTTCAGGCTAAACTTAGCATAAACCAGGAAAACGATGTTTATGAACAGGAAGCCGACCATATAGCCGATAATGTTATGCGGATGGGGGATAATGCCATCGGCCAAAAAAGCTTTTTCAAGCCATCGGCTATACAACGAAAGTGCAGTGCGGGGAATGAAGGTGTGAGCAGTAGTGACGTGGATAGTTACGTCGGCTCGTTAAATTCATCGGGCCGGCCACTGTCCGAAAATAGCCGTAAATTCTTTGAGCCCAAATTCGGCCGCGATTTTTCTGATGTTAAATTGCATACAGATCCGTCAGCGGCAAAATCGGCGCAAGCTATAAATGCGCTCGCTTATACTTCGGGCAACAACATTGTTTTTAATACCGCCCAGTATTCGCCGGATAGTGAAAAGGGCAAAAAGTTACTGGCGCATGAATTAACCCATGTGGTACAGCAAAACAGCGGTGCAACCCCTGCCGTACAAAGAATGCTGGCCTGCCCTACGCATTTAGATGATAGCGACCCGGTGCCGCCGGGCTTTAAACCTTATTTCGGTAGCACGAGTGTATTTCATTGCGGTTTCAGAACAATTCTTGAAGACAGGGCCCCCACACCAGATGACCCGATGAATGAATGTGTTTATGATCATTCGGGAACATTAGTTACCGATAGCCATCCAAATGCCGGCTGCCAGGGAACACCTGATCAGTATGATTCCAAATCACATCCTATAAAGCATGCTGTTCTTGATTCCGGAGGTATTGTGCGGGCCGGAGGCCCTGCATTATTATCATCAATGGGGCATGCTGCCGGCGAAGCTGTAGACGCCGTAACACAGCCAATAAGAGACGCAGGTAGTTGGCTGGAGCGTGGGGTTAGGGGCCTTTATGGAATGTAATATTACTGCTTATGTAATGTAGAAAATTAGATAATATTAAAAAATGCCGAATACTATGACATACTGTGTATGCCTCAGCTATCAACTTTAAACTATTAGCTACAACCGTTCAAACCAGATGATATGAATGCGATGCCCTTGGAAAACTATAATAAACACTTTATGAATGAATTTATAAAAGATATGGAAGAATTACGGCAAGAGTTGCCCGAACCATTCTTTGTAAAAAAGAGGATAGGTGAATTTTATAATAGCGCGGTTGCAAGGAAAATGATAGAAGATGGGCCATTAACCGTCAATAATATTTTGGAGTATTTGGGAGAAAATCCCCGTCCCGGGTTGGTCGCACCGGCTGTACTGCTGCTTTCCTTTTTTGATCCGCAGCAATTTTACAGCAGGCTTTTAGAAATATTAAGGTATGCGGGCCGGCCCATTATTGAAGCCTTTGAATTTGGTTTTTGGCTGATAAGACTGGATGAAAAGAAAATAGCCGCAGATCTGGTAAAGCTGGCTAATGAAAATGCAAATGTACTGCTGCTACTGCAAAGGCCGGTGATAAAGGCATTTAAAAAAGATCTGCAAAAATTTATCGAAAGCAGAAGAATGCCACTGTCATTATATGCTATTTACTGTTATAAATATACTTTGGATAAAGCCGATGTGTTCTTTCTCGAAAAGATCTCCAGGTGGGAAGACCTGCCGGATGTTGCTGTTGAGGCTGATATTTGTTTAAAAAGATTATATACTTCTTCGGATGATGAGTAACCGGACAGGTAAAATTTACATGATTTAATATTTTCTGTTCACATTTTAATTGAACTAATTGGATAAGGCAAGTCTACAAGTGGCAAAACAAAATAACCCGGTGATATCATCGGGGGCTAAGCCGCTATTTTTTCAACCCAAGCTCAGCATCAATCAACCCAATGATGCTTATGAACAGGAGGCTGATCATGTGGCTGACCGGGTTATGCGCATGATCGACCCTTTAGCAAAACCCGCAAGCTTTTTTAAACCCGCCGGTAAAACTATACAGCGTAAATGTGCGCATTGCGAACAGGAAGAAATGCTGCACCGCAAAGAAGATTCCGCAGGCGAAGCTGGGGGTAGCAGCCAGTTGGATAGCTACGTAAGTTCATTAAGCACAACGGGGCAAACCCTTTCGGCAAGCAGCCGGCAATATTTTGAACCGCGTTTCGGGCATGATTTTTCCAATGTCCGTATTCATACGGATTCAGGTGCCGCACAATCGGCACAATCAATAAATGCATTGGCTTATACTACAGGGAATAATATTGTTTTTAACAGCGGGCAGTATTCGCCCGAAACACCCACTGGTCAACGTTTAATGGCGCATGAGCTAACCCATGTAATTCAACAAGGAGACAATGTGGTAAGAAGATATGGGCACGATAAGTATTGTGATGAGGAAAAATACCTGAAACCTTATATATGGCCGGGACATGCCGCGGCGCTTACCATGCTCAGTAATGTGATGCAGGCGTTTCAAAGTAATGACCCAAGGTTAGATCAATATATTCCTTTGTTTTTTTGCGGGGATGCCATTAACCATAAACAAGAAATCCAAAATTCATTTGCCGCTATTCAAAAAGCGATAGGGCAAAATTATATGTATCACTGTAATGATGCCAGCAATCAAAACTCTGGTGCCAAAGCATGTAACGGCGAACGCGCGGAAACAGATTTGGACTGGTTTTCCGGGCTTCATGATATCACCTTATGTTTTGATCAGATAAACAGCAGTTGGACCACTGCCGACGTAGGGGGATTGATAGTTCATGAAAATTGGCACAGGGCGTTTGACAAGAGTACGCACGATTGGGCTTTAAAGGGAAATCCGCCGGATTGCGGTTACGGTTGTAACAGCACTACCGCATTATTAGATAACCCTGATTCATATGGTTGTTTGGCTAAATTATTTTTGAACGGATAAAATGGAGAAAACGGCTAAAAGTTTAAATAAATTATCGGTAAATAATAGCTCCGCTGGACAAAAGCAGACCCCATTTTTTCAGCCCGGACATGCTATGAACGAACCTGATACGCTTATGCACATGCCCAATCTGTCTCCAAATAGTTTCTTTAAACCTGCTTCCAATATTATTCAACGGGAACCCAAAAACCCGCCCGGTTGGGATGAGATGCATAACTTTAAAAATCCGGGGTCGGTTAAAGTTAAGTTTATACACTTTGCAACTAAGAACGTAACCACAGATCCGTTTAGTGGCTATGCTACTAAAGCAGCCACGCTTTTAGGCCAGCATAACCTCGGCCTTGACGTAGCAGAAGGCGGAGTTGTGGATTACCAGTCGCCATTGCAAATAAAGGATGATGTTTTAGAGTTGAGAGAGGCTGTGGACAAACTGGGTAAAGATACTACAACCCGGCTGCCTGTTATAAGCGCGGTATGGTCGGATAACGCGTCGTTTAAACTTACCGATATAAACGGAGAAGCTTTTAAGGATACCAAATGGCCGGCTTTTGCTGTGTTAAATGTAGCTAATAGAAGTGCCGATGATGTTACCGCGCTACATGAAGCTGGCCATGCGGCTAATGTTCCGGGCAGAGTTGATTTGCCGGTGAGCCCAACGGATGCCGTACAAAATTTTATGCTTTATGGCGACAACCGTACAGATATGATAAAACCCCAGGTACTTGCAATGGCTAATGCTTATTTTTCTAAATGATGGAATAATAACACAATAATAAAATCTGATATGAATAACGTACAGTACGCAACAGAATCAGGCAAAACTAAATCAACCGTAAAGCCGGTGTTTTTTCAGCCTAAGCTCACTGTTAATCAGCCTAACGATGTGCATGAGCAGGAAGCCGATAGTACGGCTGACCATATTATGCGTATGCCTCTTTCTTCTGTAGGTTCAGGTAGTTTTTTTAAGCCGTCAATAACAGCTGTACAACGTAAATGCCATGAGTGCGAGGAGGAGGATAAAAAAATGCAACGAAAGGAAAGTTCAACAGGCAAAGTACAGGGCAATGAGCAGTTGGATAGTTATGTTGGTTCTTTAGGTTCGTCGGGAGAGTCCTTGCCCGCAGGAAGCCGCCAATTTTTTGAGCCGCGTTTTGGGCGCGATTTCTCGGGCGTACGCATACATACTGATTCACTGGCTGCAAAATCAGCACAATCAATTAATGCGCTGGCATATACAACCGGTAACAATATAGTATTTAATCAAGGCCAGTATTCGCCTGAAACAACATCAGGCCAAAAGTTGATGGCGCATGAGCTTACACATGTGTTGCAACAGGGCGGGGGTAAGCTTAATAATATACAAAAAGCCCCGGCAGATCCTCCTCCGGTTACCCAAGAGGTTAACCAGGCGGCAACGGAAACCATATCCAACGCGCCGGCACAGTATAACGACTGGAATAAAACATTTCATTGGGATTCGAAATTTCAAATCTCTTACAATTTAAGTTCAAAAAGGGTAACCATAGTATCGCGTTTATTTAGTGTAGCATCAGATGCTGTAAAAGCAACCTGGAAAAGTGCTATTGAGGACCGATGGGGTAAAGGGCAGTTTAGCCTGGAAGCGTGGGATGCATGCGATCCTAAAGTGTTCCCTATTGATGTGGACATACAATGGGTTGCTCTTCCTTTTATGGCGCATTATATTATTTCGCCTCAAAGCCCGGGCGATACATCGGGTGGCAGGTCAGGAGTAGGCGGTACCACAGGTATGACGGGCTGGGGAACCGCTGATGCAACGGATGTGCCGCATGAGTATGGCCATATGCTGGGCAACTCAGAAGAGTATTTTACTACAAACGGTGTTGATTATAGTGCAGGTGGTACAAAAGCGGGTTTCCGCGATCCCAATGGAGGCATTATGAATAACCCATCAAATACGCCATTACCCAGCAACTATGAATCGGTAAGAACCGGTTTTGCCGCCATGATGCCTTTTCCGTTAAACAAGGTACGGGTTGTTCCGACTGGTGCTTATGTGCCACCAATGATAAATTGTGGAGGAGGGCCTAAAAACGGAAATGAAACGGCCATAGCATGATGAAAGACATTATAACCTTTAACTATTTATTATGCTGCAAGCGATAGAAAAATATATCCACCAGTTTTCAGGGTATCTTAAAGCCATCATCCAAAAAGATAATAGCGCCGAATGGGATTTGACGGCCTTGATAGATGCTATTGCCGGAGAATTTAAAAAGTACAATATCCAGTTGGCTCCGCCTGAAGCTTTGATCTTTCTGATGGTGTATATCCCGCATATCTATCCTAATTTTTATGATGAGGTGATGAAGGAGGCCATGCCGCAGGGTGGTGATTTTCCGGAGTTCGGCGGAGTTAGAGGGAGCAGTCACCGCGGGCTATTACCTACCGGCGAAACGGCCCAGTTTATATTGGCAGGAGATGACATAGAAAAGCGCTTGTTTGTACAGCAATTGCTTACCGTTGGCACATTGGTAAGGTACGGGATACTCTACCTTGAAACAGTAAAAGAAGGAGAACCCATTATGAGCGGACGGATTATTGCCGAACAGGAGTGGACAAGCCGATTAGTAATGGGGATTGAGATACCGCCGCGCTTTGGCCCGGAGTTCCCGGCTAAGCGGATAATAACAGAGATGCAATGGGACGACCTGGTGCTTAACCCGTATACCCTTAGCCAGATAAATGATATTAAAACCTGGCTAACGTATAATAGTAAGCTAATGGAGGATGAGGTGTTAAAAAGAAAAGTAAAACCCGGTTACAGGGTATTGCTGCACGGCCCTCCCGGTACGGGTAAAACACTCACGGCCTCGTTATTAGGCAAGCAGTTTAATAAGGATGTGTACCGGATAGATCTATCGCAGATCGTATCGAAATATATAGGCGAAACAGAAAAGAACCTGGAAAAAGTTTTCTCAAAGGCTGAAAATAAGGGCTGGATCTTATTTTTTGATGAGGCGGATGCGCTGTTCGGCAAACGTACCCAAACCCAAAGCTCGAACGACCGGTATGCCAACCAGGAAGTTTCCTATTTGTTGCAAAGGATAGAGGATTTTCCCGGTTTGCTGATACTGGCATCGAACTTTAAAAGCAATATGGATGAGGCCTTTTTAAGGCGTTTTCATACCGTAGTGCATTTCCCGGCCCCAAACCCGGCAGAGCGTTTACTGCTCTGGCAAAAATCGTGGCCCGCTAATTATAAGATAGACCCTGCCATCAGCCTGAAACTGATTGCTGATAAATATGAGCTGAATGGTGCTGCCATTATTAATATTATGCACTATGCCTGCCTTAAAGCAATAGCGCGCGATGATGAATACATCCGCTATAATGATGTTTATGAAGCCATAAAAACTGAATACCGTAAAGAGGAGCGAAGTATGAAATAGCAAAAAAGAACCTTTGTGACAATGCAATTACAGTATTGCCGCCACTTAGACAAAACGTATCATTAATACCCACTTTTGTATAAATCTACCTTGAAAATTGACCCTAATTTTGAGCCAACAAAAAACATTAAAACAATGGCAAAAACAATTTTTATAACAGGTGCATCCAAAGGTTTTGGAAAGATCTGGGCAGAAGCATTTTTAAAACGTGGCGATAAGGTTATAGCAACAGCAAGAAACCTTGACGCACTTAACGACCTGGTAGCAACCTATGGCAATGCTATATTACCTATCAAATTGGATGTAAACGACAGGGCAGCAGGTTTTGCAGCCGTTAAACAGGCAAAGGAAAAATTTGGAACTATTGATGTATTGATCAATAATGCAGGTTTCGGTTTATTCGGCGCCATTGAGGAAACTACCGAGCAACAGGCCCGTGAGCAAATTGAAACTAACGTATTTGGTTTATTATGGTTAACACAAGCTGTATTGCCAATTATGCGCGAACAAGGTCACGGCCATATTATACAGGTATCAAGCGTATTGGGTATAACTACATTACCGGTTCTGGGCTTATATAACGCCTCGAAATTCGCGGTTGAAGGTTTGAGCGAAACATTGGCTGCTGAAGTAAAAGACTTTGGCATAAAAGTATCACTGATTGAGCCTAACGGATTCTCAACCGATTGGGCAGGTGCATCAGCATTTAATACTGAACCAATACCAGCTTATGATGGTGTAAGGGCAGCATTCCAGGCCGGGCTTACAGATGATGCCTTTGGTAAACCGGAAGCTACTGTTGACGCGGTTTTAAAACTGGTTGACAGCGAAAATCCTCCGTTAAGGTTGTTTCTGGGTAAGGTTGCTTTCCCTTGGGTTAAGCAAGTTTATGCAGGTAAACTGGCTGAATGGGAAGCTTGGGCCGATGTAGCAACAGCTGCGCACGGTCACTAATTTAAATGTTATTTATCTGACAAAATCTGCGCTGGATTAAGCGCGGATTTTGTGTTATTTGTATGATTATGAAGCACTTTAAAAGTCTTGCCGAAATGCACCGCTTTAACGGATTTCCAGCACCTGAAAATCCGCTGATCAGCCTGTACCATTGTAAAAGAGAGACAGCTTGTTCCCTCGGCGACCGTGAGTTTACCGCAGATTTGTATATGATCGGTTTTAAAAAAATAAAATCGGGCGCAGTAATGTATGGGCGTACCAAATACGATCATGAAAATGGCTCCATGATATTTACCAAGCCACGCCAGATCATCGAATTTAAAAACCTGGAGTTTGAGGAAGACGGCTTCCTGATCTTTATCCATGAGGATTTTTTGAACGGGCATCCGCTGCATTCAGAAATTCAGAAATACGGTTACTTTGATTACGAAGCAAATGAAGCATTACACCTTTCACCACGCGAAGAGGAATTGATGTGGGATCTGTACCATAAGATTGACGCGGAGTATAACAATAACCAGGATGAATACAGCCGCGATATTATGCTTACCCATATCGATTCGCTGTTAAAATATGCGCAGCGTTTTTACAAGCGCCAGTTTATTAACCGTACCGAGTTATCGGGCAAAACGGTTTCAAAATTCAACCATGCTTTGGCTGTTTATTTCGAAACCAATTCTATTGCTAATAAAGGATTGCCGACTGTAAATTATATTGCCGATCAGCTTAACCTGTCGCCACGTTATTTAAGCGACCTGTTAAAACAGGAAACGGGTAAAACGGCCATGGAACTGATCCATATCTACCTGATGTCTGAAGCTAAAAATCTGCTCAAAACAGCCGATCAAAGTGTGTCAGAAATAGCGTATACATTAGGCTTTGAGAACCTGCCGTATTTTTCAAGACTGTTTAAAAAGGAAGTGGGTATCAGCCCAAATCAGTTTAAGAAACAACTGGTGAATTAATCCTGTTTCGGAAACGAAATAGTGAACGAGTGATAAGGCGCAACAAACTGGTAATTCAACGAGCAGCCAAAGTTCTCGCAGATCTGCCTTGATATGGTTAAACCAAGCCCTGTCCCCACCGAGGTGGATGATTTGTGAAAGCGTTTAAAAATGTCATCATTGTTTAGTGCTGTGCTTTCACCCGTATTAGCTATGGTAAGGCTTTGCTCCGTTAGCTCAATATTTATCTCTCCGCCAATGTGGTTATGCCTTATGGCATTGCTTACCAGGTTATTCATCAAAATATCAACCAAATACCTGCTGGCATAAATGTTTTTAGGGCTTAATGAACAATTGAGTTTTAGTTTTTTATCCTGGAAGATCTCATCAAACTGAACTATCATTTCCATAATAAGCGCATGCAGATCTATTAATTCATGGCCATGGTCCAGCTTATTCTCTATTTTAACCAATAGCAGCAGGGATTGGTTAAGCCGGTTTAAGCGGTTAACCGAAGTGTAAAGGTCATTCAATATGGTGCTTTGTCTTTCACTAAAATTATCGGTCTGTATCAGCGTATCCAGCTTTGAGTTGATTACTGCAATGGGTGTAAGCAATTCGTGCGAGGCATTTTCGGTAAAACTCTTCAGGTCTTTATAATCGTGTTTTACTCGTGATGCCATGCTGATCACAGCGGTATTCAACTCCTTAAATTCATCAATATGTGTGTCGACTTTTTGCAGTTCATTAGTGTCGGTAACATTGAACATCTTCAGATCTTTTGTTATGGTATAAAATGGCTGCCACAGGCGGGCTAATAATAAACGGTTAATGATCAATAGTACCACTAAAAGCAGCAGGATAACCCCTATGGTGATAAAGAAAATGATCCGTATGAGGTCTTCAGTTTCAACTTTTGATTCAACCACCAATATTTTATAATACTTATCCCCAACCATAACCGAGCTGATAAGTCCCCGGCCCGATTCGTAGTCTTTTTCATTAACGTTAAAGTATTTTGTGTCGATGAATTGCCGTGTTACTGAATTCACCGGCGCGGAAAAAAAGCTGATCTGCTGATCGTCGGATTTAAAAACCTGGGGCAAATGGTGGTTGAGCTTTACATAATCAAATACCTCATTTTCTTCTACCACCAAATCTTTATCAATCTGGTTGGTTAAGATCCAGCTGATGGTTTGATAATAAATAATACCGGTTATCATCATCACAATAATGGTGGTGATGAGCGTAACGCGGTTATACCTGTCTAAAAGCCTCATGATTCTGTAAACTTATAGCCCATGCCATAAGCTGCCTGTATATAATCCCTTGAACCTGCCTCAACCAATTTTTTACGGATATTTTTTATGTGCGAATAAATAAAATCAAAATTATCAGCCATATCCACACCATCGCCCCACAGATGCTCGGCAATGGCATTTTTTGAAACAACCTTACCTTTGTTAGCTATAAAATAAAGCAAAAGTGCATATTCCTTACGGGTAAATTTAATGCTTTGCTTGCCAACTTTTACCTCTTTGCCCAACAGATCGATAGTAATTTCATTAAAAGTAAGGATGTTGCTGCCGTTATATGTTTTGCGGCGGATAATGGCCGTTACACGTGCCTTTAGCTCCGAGAGGTGGAAAGGTTTCACCAGGTAATCATCGGCGCCAAGGTCAAGGCCTTCCAGGCGGTCGTCGAGTGAGTTTTTGGCGGAGATGATCAGGATGCCATCGCTATAATTATTTTCTTTGATGATCTTGAGCAGATCAATACCATTACCGCCGGGGAGGGTTATATCCAGCAGGATACAATCGTAACGGTACAGGTTTACCTTTGTTAAGGCCGTGGCGTAGTCGGCAGCGGTTTCACAAATGTTGCCGGCTTCGGTAAAGTACTCTTCAATACTTTCGCGCAGGCCTTGCTCATCTTCAATCACTAAAATCTTCAAAGCAGTTTTTTTGCAAAGTTATTATTCAATATTGTAGATATTCTGGAATAATACCTAAAAAATAACAATAAAGGCACTTATATAGTACAAATATCGCTAAATGATATTCAATTGTAATTAAGATGTTTCAATTGTGTTACAAACAAAATTTATCCAAAGTTAAACAGCACATTTGCCGCAAAATCGATTTTTCTAAATATTATTAATAATGCGCACTATTGTTCTCTCTTTGCTTTTTCTTGTACTTTCTATAAATGTATGGGCTCAAAATAATACTGCTAAAGGTAAAATTAGCGGTAAGGTTGTTGATGCAAGTAATAATACTCCTGTTGATTATGCCACTGTAAGCCTTTTTAAGGATGGCAGCGCTAACCCGTTCAACGGTATGAGTACCGATCCGAAAGGAAACTTCAGCTTAAACCATCTTGCCGATGGTACTTATAAGTTAACCATCGATTTTATCGGTTACCAGAAAAAAGTGGTTGACCATATTATTATCAGCGGCTCAAATACTATTGTGCTGGGCGATGTAAAGCTGGCCCCGGTACAAACCCAGTTACAAGCTGTGGTTATTACGGCTAAAGCCCCGATAGTTGAGAATAAGATAGATAAGATGGTTTACAACGCGGCCAATGATGTAACCGCACAGGGCGGCGTTGCGTTGGATGTGTTAAAGAAAGTTCCGCAGGTGAGTGTTGATATTGATGGTAATGTGGAGCTGCAGGGTAACTCAAACGTTAGGTTTTTAATAAACGGAAAGCCATCAAGTATTTTTGGCGCGAGTTTGGCCGATGCGCTGCAATCTATCCCAGCCAGCCAGATCAAGAGCATTGAGGTAATCACCAGCCCAGGTGCAAAGTATGATGCATCAGGCACCGGCGGCATCATCAATATTATTTTAAAGGACAGCAATGTACAAGGTATAAACGGAAGTGTGAACCTTTCAGCAGGCTCGCGTTTAGAAAATGGCTCATTTAACCTGAATGCCAAGAAGGGGAATTTTGGTGTAAACGCCTATTTCAGCGGTAATGAGCAATTAACTTCTACCACTAAAACCAGCACTAACCGTACCTCGGTTGATACCAATAAAAATGTAAGCCAACTGCTCCAAAACGGTACCAGCGCGTTTAAAAGGAGCGGGTACCAATCGGGTATCAGTTTTGACTGGAACATCACCAAAAAAGATGAGTTAACCGGTTCATTTGGTTATAACCATTTTGGTAATAATGGTAATGGCCCAACCAGCCAGTTGCAGGAAACTACTGATGCGCTTGGCGCTACAACAGTATACCTGCCAAGCCTGCGTAATTCAAGCAGTCGTTTCAGCGCTAATTCGTCTGATGTGAGCTTGAGCTATAAAAAGCTATTTGATAAAAAAGATGAGGAACTGGATGTGTTGGTTACATCGAGCTTTGGCAGCAACAGTAATGATTTTTCGCAGGTACAAACTTACCAGGCCGGTGGCTATCCGGCATCGGGCCAAACGAGCAGTAACCCTGGTACAGACAGAGAAACCGATATCTCGGTAGACTATACCAATCCGTTCAGCAAGAAATTTACGCTGGAAACAGGCGCAAAGGCGGTGATAGAAGATATCAGCAATAATATTGTGACCGACAGCCTTTTAAACAATGGCAACTATGTAAACGATCCTGATCAAACCTATGGGTTCACTTATCACCGGGATATATTTGCGTACTATTTATCGGGCACATTTTCGCTGTTCAATGATTTTATAAACGGGCATGCAGGTGTACGGTATGAGTATACCACCACTACTGCTGATTTCCCCGGCACAAGCATTCCCGACTACGGTACTTTAGCGCCATCATTCACGCTACAGCATAAGCTTAATGAAACCGAGTCGATAAAATTCAGTTACAGCTATCGTATCCAACGCCCTGACTATGGCGATCTGAACCCTTTCTATAACATTAGTGATCCGCATAATATCAGCACCGGTAATCCGGATCTGAAACCGGAGATCGGCCATAATTTTGAGTTGGGTTATAATAAGTCGTTTGATAAAGGGACTAATATTTATGTAGCCGCATTTTACAGGCATAATACCAATGATATTCAATCATTCACTACCTATTATTCTACGTTACCAATTAATGGCACTGATTATTCAGATGTTTCGCTTACACAACGTTACAATATTGGCTCTGAAACGAATGAGGGTGTTAACTTATATGTTTCGGTACCGGTTACAGGCAAATTCAGCCTGCGCTCAAACATGTTTGTTGCCGACAGGATCTCAAACAACCCGGGCAGTCCGCAGGTAAGCGGGGCGATCTACAGGATAAACCTGAATGCATCCTATGATTTCGGGCACAACTTTATTGCTGAAGTATTTGGTAATTACCGTTCATCACAAAGAACTATACAGGGCACCAGCCCCGGCTTCGGATTTTATAACCTGGCAGTACGTAAGCAATTCTTTAATAAAAATGCCAGCATAGGTTTAACAGCTGCTAATCCGTTTAACCGGTATGTGAGCCAAACAGCCACTACAACAGGTGCTAACTTTACACAGGTATCAACCCGCGAAATCCCTTTACAATCTTTCGGTATCAGCCTGAATTACAAATTCGGCAAGTTAGAGTTCAAAAAGGATAAAGAAAAAGACAACCAGGACGTACCGCCGGAGGCTAATTAACCTTTAGCGATACGGTAGCGCTTTTGCCAAAAACTATTTTCTGTGCCGGGTTTAATGGGTTTGTATTCCATAAACATTCTCTAACGGTAAGGACCTGGTTTTTGGCATCCAGCGAAATCAGCTGGAACGATTGCAGGGTTTCATTCTTGGCTGAATAAGCACCTTTCATAGGTGAATCTACTCTGAATGTATTTAGTTTAATATTCTTGTCAGGGCCCTTGTAAACATAAAACTGGTTCCAGTTGCTGTTGCCATGAAAGTATGCTTTAATGTTTCGGTGTGCCTTCAGGAATTTTACAAAACCACGTTGTTCAATATTAGTGGCATCATCATCCTTTGATGCTACATTTCCTTCTTTATAATGTTCGGCCACCAGATTCTGAAATTTATTTTCGGCCGTCATGTTGTAAGGCGGCAGGGGATTGGTAAAGTGTTTGGATTCGCAGGTAGGCTGGTCGTGGGTAAAAATAATTACCGGTGTGCTGGCTGCAACGGTATCCAGGTCTTTCTGCATCCAGATCCGCTCGGCTGAATCGGCCCAAAGGGTAATAAACATAAAATGTATACCCTTGATGTTACGCGAGTAATTGATCTTATCCTTGGTAAAATCATAAGCCTCGTTGGTCATGGGTGTTTGCGGTTTCAGCATCAGGTTATAAATACCCACCATTGATGTCGGGTCGGTTAAAGGCTCCAGGGGTTTTGGAAAGCCGATAGCATTTGAAATATCATGATTACCCGGTAATATTAATAATTGGGCTGGGTTACCATCATGCCCGGTTACATGCAGGCTGCCCATGTAATCGGTTTTAAACTGCGCCCATGATGCCGCCGCGCTTTGTATAGGTGCTTCCATACGGTTGGCAATATCGCCGCCTTCAACTACATAATCTATTCCTCCTGTTACCTTACCGGCGTTAATACCACCATCAGTGGGCAGTGTAAGGAAAGGCAGCGTGTTCATTTGTTTTACCATAGCAGCATTTACAAGATGCCCACTGACGGCTGTATCGCCCCTGAATTTGGCACGGGTGATACCATAATGCGCATCCGAAGTAAATATCATTTGCACAATTTGCCCCTGTGCCGCTTTAGGGCCCATTAAACAAACTGCCATAAAAACCAGAGCAGCGGTTATTATGCTGTTGAAGTAATTTTTCATATAGGGTATTATTTATAAAGCTAAATAATTGCGGTTAAGCTGTATATAAGTTTTGATCAGTTCTTTTCAACCGGATCGGCAATGCTGTATGCATTTCTGTTTGCCTTAACCAGTAACTTAATAGTAACAGGATATTTGTTTGAAAATTGAAATAACGCGTTAATAACCGCAGCCGGGGCCGATGTGTTTACCTGTGGCGTGGCGCTGTTTATATCAACACCTATGCGGTGGCCATCGTTACCAATGGTTTTATAGGAGTTGGGCACATAGGTAATGTAATTGCTGCCTTTCGCCAACCATGGCGAAATAAAAATATGATCGTACCAGGATTTTGCGCCGCCGCTTGTACCGCATGCGTTTGGTACACTTGCCAGCGACCTGGTGCTTGTTGTCAGTTCTGAAGCATAAGATCCTGCATTATCTTCCCACTCTGCCGGGTATTTTACGGTTTGATCTGGGTAGAAAGGAGGGTCGCTCATGCGTTTTGTAGAATCAGTTGAAGTAATGATACTCTGGTACCCGGCCTCGTAACTATTGGCGGTATTAAAATCGCCCATGTTAATGAGGTTAGGGAAATAGGCAAACTTAGTGCGCAGGTCGGTCATGTAGGTAGATACCTGCATATCGCGGGTAGTACTTGGCGTGCCCGATTGGGTATGGTTCACTACAACATATAAATAAGTAGTATCGTGCGTAATAGCCAGGTTTGGATCGTTATAGTATAGTTTGTAAAGGTCGAAATCGGTAATGTAGGGGTACAGATTTTCTGTTTTTACATAGGTTAACTTCTGTTTATTATAAAACAGCACAGACATGTTACTACCATCAGCCGTGTTGGTAGGTGTTGCATAGGCATAGCGGCCGGGGAATACAGTATTAAGCACACTGTCGGTAATATTATCAGCCAGGTTAACCGGTAAGCCCGATGAAAGTGCGAAGGCAGTCATCTTTTCACAGCTCATCAGATCAGGATGGGTGTATTGAATAATTGTTCTGAAATAACCGTTTAATGTTGTTGTGGTGCCCTGGCAATCATCGCCATAGCTTAATACATTATAAGCCATTACGTTTAGGGTATCGGTTTTATCAACCGTATTTGCCAGTGGCGGGCCGGGAGTGGTTGTTACCGGCGGAGGGGTTACCGTAGTGGTCGTATCAGTTTTGGTAACCGGCTTGGTTACAGTCGACTTTGAGCAGGCCGCTACCAGGAATATTCCGGCTGTTAAAACGGTTAATAATTTTGCTTTCATTCAGTTATTCGGGGTATGCTTTAGGGGATTTAATAAATAAGGGCAGTTGCATTACGCAACTGCCCTTATGCCATATTTTTAAATTTTAGTGTTGGTTACCTGTACCATTTAATTGGTAGCAGCCCATATCCTGGCCTGGAGGCGTTATACCGCTTGAGCCAAATGTTGGGTTTACAGGGATGTTTACAGTTATAGGGGCAAATGCTGTAGTTGTGCCTTTACCGGCAGCTGGTGAACCAGCTTGCAGGTGGAAGTTGTAGCTATCAACTGAAGCCTGTGTGATCCAGAAGCCAGCAGGTGCAGGTAGCGGGTAGTTAACAAACATAGGGTTGTTTTTACCTACTAATGAACTGCCGTCATAAACTTCGCCAAAGGTATAAGCACCCGGCAAAACACTCTGAAGGAAAGTAACCATGTTTGGTATATCAGTAGCTTCAGGATGTGTAACAACCGGTTGTGCTACGCTTGTAGGTACAAACTGATCGGCCATAGCTGTGTTATCAGCATAATGGAAGTTATAACCATAGGCAGTTTTAGGGAATAGTAATGAAGTGCTGGCAGTGGTATCGGCTAAATAAACCTTTGCACCACCCGGGCCACCTGCAATACGTACACCAAAGTTACAATCAACTATAAGGTTATTGTAAACCAATGCCCTTGAGTTATTCTCAATTTCAACAGAACCGCTTCTTGCGCCATAAACGCCTGTGTTTCTGAAACCATCATTCACATAAGTATTGTTGTACATAGTAAACTGACATGGGCCTGCAGTTGTACCATCGCTTGCGGTTTTTGTACCGTTGGTTGCACCACCAATAATTAAGTTGTATGCCATGTTACCAACAGAGCTGCCTTTAGCGTTAAAGCCATCACCGCCTGTACTTCCCGATTTTTCTACAGTGTTTCTCATGATGTTGAAGGTACCGCCATAAAAGCGTGTAATATCATCAGGGGTACCATAGATCCATGAATCTTCAAGGATAAATAAGCCGTTAGGGTTTTCAAAATATAAGATGAACTGGGCACCAGCCTTTAAACCTGCTGTTGTTGGGAAAGGAAGGGTTTTAATGGCAGCACCACCAAAATCAAGGTGAGTGTATTTAATTACAACCAATTTGGCAGAAGCACTGCTGTAAATACCACCCCAGCCACCGTTGTATGCCGAATCCTGGCCTACTGTTGATGCGCCTGTAGTTTTAGTCCTGCGTGGGTCGGTAATTGTTATTGGGTCAGCTTTTGAGCCTAAGCTGATGAATATACCGTTATTGATGATGTTTGCTCCATTTGTCATGTTAAGCTTTACACCTTGCTGTATTAAAAGGGTATCACCTGCATTAATGGTAATATCGCCGCCAATGGTATAAGTTTGGTTAGCAAGCATGGTGCCTTTATAAGTACCTGCAGGCAATGTGCCTGAGTTTGGAATAGCCTTGCCTATTTGAACCAATGGTATGGATACCACTGCCTTATCACTGCTTTTGCTGCATGAAGCAAGCGCAAAAAGCGACAGGCATAAAGAAATTAATTGTAGTTTTTTCATGGGGGTTTAATTTTTAATTATTGATTTTATTGTTTTTATATTTATGTACTTGATGATTAAAATTTATACTTAACCCCTAAATTATACCGGGCGTAAAACTGGTCGTATTCAACAGTGGTATAATTAGGGCTTTCCTGATGCGGGTATTTTAGCAATCCGCTATAATCAGTAGCATTGTTTTGCTTTAAAAACAATTGGTAGGGCGTGTTTAAAAGGTTATTGGCTTTTACATACACTATAAAGTGCTTGCCAATTTGTTTCTGGGCCGAAAAATCGAGATAGGTGGATGCTTTTTCCCATGTATCAAGATCATAGTATTCTGATACCGACGATATTCTTTCACCCGTGTAGGCTAATGATAACTGAGCGTCTATGCCATTTTTTTGATCCTTATATAATAAAGAGAAGTTACCAATGTTAGCTGCCTGGCCTTGAAGCGGGCGGGTTTGATCAATATTGGCCAGGTCTTCGTTTCCGATCTGTATTTTCTTTAAAGTGGTAATTTTCGAGTTGGTATAGGTATAGTTAACTGATACGCCAACGTTTCCAAAAAACTTTTTGGCAACAAATTCTGCACCGAAGTTATGCGCGTTACCCAAATTCTCGGGGGTGTATCCAAAGCCGTAATCTGTTTCACCCAATACTCTTTCTATCGGATTCATCAGATACTTGTAAAATCCTCCCGCCATAAATTCATCAAATACCCCGGGGAAAAACTCATACCTTACATCATAATTATCTATTTTGGTATGTTGTAAATAAGGGTTACCTAATGATAGGTACTCGTCATCAATTGTTCCATCAGGGTAAGGCACAAAATCATTAAAGGCGGGCCTTAATATTGATTTATAATAGGATGCCCTTAATGCCTGGTTATCTGTTATTGTATATTTTGCATTTATGCTGGGTAAATAATCAACATAGGTAATGGTTGCTGTTTTACCGGGGAATGTTGCAGGCAGATCTGAAAAGTAGTATTCGTAGGTATGTTCTGCTCTTAACCCAAATACAACGTTCAATTTATCACTGGCAGCATAATCAAGCATTCCATACCCTGCATATATATTTTCGGTAAAAGTGTATACGCCGGCGTCAGCTTGCGATGAACCTTCAGAATTTGAAGGATTGTTTGCAAACGTGAAAGTAGCGGCAGGAATTGTGGTATATAATTCCGCATTATCGGTACCAGGGATATAGGTATTGGGTAGGCTATAGGTATCGTTAAAGTTATCCCTTGTTTTATGCCTGTACATACCGCCTGCTGAGAATAAAGCCTTACGGCCAAAAATGGTGGTACTATAGTGCAGGTTTAAGTAAGGTGAAAGGTCCTTATCCGTATTATGAGTCCACTGCCTTGATTCATTACCAACAACTACCGGGCCGTTAATTATATCCGGGGTAACAAATACTGAACTGCCCGGTGAATTTGGATTAGGTTCGTTTTTGCCATTGGCTATATCCGGGCTTGTTTGGTATGATGTTTTAAATTCAGCTATATCAGGCAGGTTATGCTTGGCTTGAGAATTAGCTATTGTCCAGTCAAATGAAAAGCTTTTGGTTATTTTATGCTTTCCCTTCAATGTTATATTGTAGATGTTCTGCAGGTCGCTGCGGGTTTCAGTTAAATTGTCAACACCATTGGTGGCATCATAGCCCTGATAAGAATAACCACCATATGTGGAGGTTTCGGTTTGGCGAACCCGGTATTGATCTAATTGCAGATAGGTTGCGAATAAGTTGATAGAATTATTATCATCAAACTTGTAATCAATTGAGGCGATAGTACCTATGCGCTTTAGCTGCGATGAGTACTGGCGATTGTTTGAGCTTTGAAAGGCAGTTTCCTGGTTAGGGGTTTGATCATTTGGAGATGTGCCAACAGTGTTAGATTGTACAGCGACAAAGCTGTTCTCGCCCTGGTAGGAGTTTTGATAGCTTCCTGAAAAGAGCACGCCAAGCTTACCATCTAAATACCGGTTGCCAATGGTTAGGCTTGCATTGCTGCTAAGTGGTGCATTTGCCTTTTTAGTTACCAAATTTTGATAAGGGAAATCACTTATAGGTGCATTGGCGAAGGGTGGTAATGTTTCGCCAGGGGCTTTACTATTTACAGTGCTTCTGTCAAAACTAGCGAACGGCCTGTCGAAGAATATCTGACTGTAACCGGTACCAAAATCACCCTCAATTTTAAGCCTGTCTGGCGCGGTTTTCATCACCAGGTTAACCACACCGCCTGAGGCATCGCCTTCCATATCGGGGGTAAGTGTTTTGTACACCTCAATAGATTGTACAAGGCTGGCCGGGAAAATATCCAATGGTATATACCTGTTTTTGTTATCAGGACTTGGTATCTTAATTCCATTAATTAAAACGGTATTATATTGCTTATCCATACCGCGGATGATCACGTGCTGCGCATCGCCGGTATTGCTCCTGTCGATTGATATGCCCGATACCCGGCTAAGGGCGTTGGATACCAATACATCGGGCGATATGGCTATGGTATTTGCTGAAACAACGTTAATAGTGTTCCGCGAATTTTTTTCATCGCTCCTTGCCGAGTGGTCGCTTTCCTTATTGGTATGCTCGCTAATGGTTACCTCGCTAAGTGCTGTTGAATTATCAACCATCGCTATATTTAGTACGACTGTTTTATCGCTGGTTACCTCAACCGTATAAACTTTAGTTGTTTTGTAGCCTACAAAACTTGCATGCAGCTTGTAAATGCCAGCAGGCACGTTTTTAAAGGTATAAACCCCATCAAGCTTAACCGTGGTGTTTGCCTTAAAGGTTTCATTCTCGATGTGAACAGTGGCGCCAACAAGGGTTTCGCTATTTTTAGCGTCAGAAATGTTTCCCTTAAGGATTTGTGCGGATGCCGAAAAATAAAAGCAGGTGAGTAAAAAGAGTAATATTAAGCAGCGTTTAGTTTGTAGAAATATTTTCATGAACCAGGGGATTTTTAATGCAGATGATCGCCATCTTTTTGTTGATTTATCAGCAAAATCACCCTTTAATTCTGTGTGAATTCTGAATTTTACGCCAGATTTGGTTTTGTTAACACAATGATTTCTTTATGTTAACAATGGCGAAGAAACTCGATAAAAAACAGCGTCTATATTTACAATTACTTAACGTTAATTTTCCATTTCATGGAGAGGCAGATTGATAGAAAGAGATTTTTTATTGTTTGCGTTGAAATCTCAAAATTCTGAATATCAGCATAAAAAACAAAAAGGCCATTCCTGCTGGAATGGCCTTTTACATCGAACCTAAATAAGGATTTTAATAGTTTTTTACTGTCCGATCTTAATATCAACGGCTGATTTTGGTTTGATCAGGTTAAAATCAAGCACCACACCATTTTCATTTACCCAGGTGAGGTACTCAAGCGAGAGCTTTTTAACTACATCAGGGTATTTGACGGCAAGGTTTGTGGTTTCACCACGATCTACATCGAGGTCGTACAATTCCCATTGATTGGTTGGGAATGCTGATACCAGTTTCCATTTGCCTTCACGTATGGCCCGGTTACCCCATAGCTCCCAGAATAATGGTTTTTCGCGAACAATAGGCTCGCCTTTAAAGAACAAACCGGTTAAGCTTTTACCAATAAGCGGGTTAATTTTATGCCCATTGTAAACTGCCGGGTATTTTGCACCGGCAAGATCATAAAAGGTAGGAGCAAGGTCGACCAGATGCGCAGTGCCTGTGGCAATGGTATTTGGTTTTATTTTACCTGGAAACCACGCGATCAATGGTGAACTCATTCCGCCTTCATACAAAGCGCCTTTAAAGGATCGCAACGGGGAATTAGAAACAAACGACCAGTTTTTACCCTGCGACTCGAATGACCCCGAAGTACCAACCGGCCCTAAATTGCGGGCGGCATGTACTTTGCCGTGTGCTACATCTTCGGCAGGCGCACCGTTGTCTGATATAAATACGATGAGCGTATTATCGTCCTTCTTTATTTTCTTCAGTTCTTCCAGCACCTTACCCACGTTCTGGTCCATGCGGTCAACCATGGCGGCATATACTTCCATTTTTGATTTCCAAAGCTGCTGCTCATCGTAGGTTAAGTTATCCCAATTTGGCACCTCAGCATCGCGCAGGGCAATAGTTTGTGATGGATCGCGGATCCCCAGTTCAACCTGCTTTTTAATACGCTCCTTACGCAGCGAATCCCAGCCGATGTTGTATCTGCCTTTGTATTTGGCAATATCCTCCGGCAAAGCCTGTAACGGCCAGTGCGGCGCGTTAAAGGTTAGATAGAGGAAGAATGGCTTATCGCTTTTAGTTTGCTCATCCAGGTATTCAACGGCATGGTCGCCTATTTCATCGGTCATGTAATAACTGTCATCGGGCTTGTGCCAGCGTTTGTTATTTTCCTCAATTATTACCGGGTATTTACCGCCGCCCAAAGGCATGTAATTAGTGTTGAAATAGTTAGCAGCACCACCGATGATCCCGAAGAACTTATCAAACCCACGCTGGTTTGGCCAGCCCAGGCTATCATTACCCACATGCCATTTCCCCGACATAAGTGTGTTGTAACCACCTTGTTTCAACACCTCTGCCAGCGTTACCGATTCCCGGTTAAGATAGCCTTGATAAGCAGGCAGGCCCAAGTCAACATCAAAATAGCCGATACCTGCCTTGTGCTGGTCCTGCCCAGTTAAAATGGACGAGCGGGTTGGCGCGCAAATAGCATTGTTGTAAAACTCCTTTAAGCGCAAACCCTGCGCTGCCAGCCTGTCGAGGTTGGGTGTATGGATCTCTGATCCGTAAGAGCCCAGATCAGAATAGCCCATATCATCAACCACAATAAGGATGATGTTGGGTTTTTTTTGGGCATATAACTGCTGCTGTGCCATTATGGCCAGCAGCAGTATAAGTGTTATTTTAATTTTCTTCATTACTATTGATTACCTTGAGCGGCCTTTTTTATACCTTCAGTTAGTGATTTTGGCGCATCTGCTGTTCTGTGGATCCTGCGTTTGATCACATCGTCCCAATCAATCAACGGATACAGGTTGTTGTTTTTAGCCTGGGCATCAAACAGGTCCTGTAACTCTTTTAATCTTTCAGGATATTTTTTAGCCAGATCAATACGCTCGTTGAAATCCGTATTCAAGTCATAAAGTTCCCAGGTATCAGTACTGAAGCCGCTTGACGGGGCAGGCTGGTTTGCACCGGCTTTAGCCAAATCGGTAAAATCGGGATGGTGATAAACTTCTGCTTTCCAGCCGTCTTTGTAAATTGATCTTGAGCCGAAGATATAGTAGTACTGTACATGGTGCTGCGATGGCGCATCAGGATGATCAAATGAATAAACCAACGAGGTACCTTGTATGGTATCCTGTTTAATTCCCCTGATATATTCCGGTGCTTGAATACCCAGATACTCTAAGGTTGTTGGCAACAAGTCGATAACATGGCCGTATTGGGTACGTATGGTGCCCTTATCTTTTATTCCTTTTGGATAAAAAACAATCAGCGGGTTACGTGTGCCACCTTCGGAGTTGGCATCCTGTTTCCAGTATTTAAACGGCGTGTTTGCTGCCTGTGCCCATCCCAGCGGGTAATTGCCTTCTACAGCATCAGGAGTGCCTATCTCGCCTATTTTGGCCAGGTTATATTTTAAGTTTGCTTCGTCAGAAAGCGGTGAGCTGAACAATTGCCTGTCGATATCACCGTTGGCGGTTCCTTCTTTACTCGCGCCGTTATCACCAATAACAACATAAATCAGAGTGTTATCTAACTGGCCGCTTTCTTTCAGATAATTGATCAAACGTCCAACTTCATGATCGGTATAAGTTAAATAACCTGCATACACCTCCATAAAACGGGCATACAATTTTTTCTCATCTGCTGATAGGCTGTTCCATGCTTTAATGCCTGGATTGCGGGCTGGTAATACTGCGTTAGCAGGTATAATGCCCAGCTTTTTCTGTCTTGCAAAAACCTCTTCTCTAAACGCGTCCCAGCCGGCATCAAACTTGCCTACATACTGGTCGCTCCACTCTTTTGATACCTGGTGCGGTGCATGTGTGGCTCCCGGTGCATAGTACAGGAAGAATGGTTTATCAGGGGCTACTTTATGCTGGCGGGTAAGATAAAAGATAGCTTTATCGGTGATCTGCTCATTTAAGTGGCGGCCATCAGGGGTTGCATGAGCGTTGTCCTCAACAAGATCAGGTTTGTACTGGTCTGTTTGTGAGCCCAGGAAACCGAAGTTATGGTCGAAACCTTTTCCGCTTGGCCAGCGGTCGAACGGACCTGCATCAGTAGCATCTTCATCAGGCGTTAAGCCATACTTACCAACCTGGAAGGTGTTGTAACCATTCTCACGCAAAATCTCGGCAATTGTGCCTTTATCCGAAGGGATACGGCCATCCCAGCCAGGAAAGCCAGCTGACAGCACCGTATGCGCGAAACCTGCCATGTGTACCCTTGACGAGTTACGCCCGGTTAATAAAGCCGCGCGGGTAGGGGCGCAAATTGCCGTGGTGTGGAAGTTGGTATAACGCAGTCCATTATTAGCTAAGCTATCAAATGTGGGCGTACGGATCACACCGCCAAAGGTGCTTGATGCGCCGAAGCCTACATCATCCAGCAAGATCCAGATAACGTTTGGCGCGCCTTTGGGCGCTTTGATTGGCGGCGTCCATGCTTCCTTTGATTCGGCCAGCGTTTTGCCGATCACCCCTTGAAAGGGTTGCTGCTGCTGGGTTATGTTTTGTGCCTGTGCCTGCTGCAGCGCGGCCCCTGCAAGCAGCAGGGTGGCAATAATTGTTTTTTTCATTGTGTGTGAGTGGTTTTATATTGATTTGTTTATTTAGTAGTTTCAATTGTTACGCTTCTTAAATCGCCGCTAAACTTAAACGGCACTTTATAGGTTGGACTAACTTCTGTGTTGGAATCCTTGCCCACATCAAAGCCGTCGTTCAGGTTGAAGTATAGCATCGACCTCTTTATTTTAAGCTGACCGGACCCCACTTTTTCGTCGTTTATATATAAATTAAGTGTGCCCGTTTGGGAGAAAAAGCTTGTGCGGATAAATTCTGCTTTTAATGAGGCTTTGCCTGAGGGCAGCGTTTTATCACTTACAATGTCTATCGGGGGGGAAACACCATCGTTTTGCACAAAGTGGAGTTTATTATCCTGAACAAAAAAGCTAACACCACCAAACCTTCCGCCACCTGCAAACAACACACCCTGCGCGCCATTTTGCGGAATGGTAACATCGGCCGTAGCGGTGAATGATTGCATGGCAATATTTACCGGGGCAGTTACTAATTGAGACAGGCCATTGTACAGAACCACCTTTTTGTGAACAACAGGAGGTATAAGGCTGTTGGATTTGCCCATCAGCTCTTTTAAAGGGTATATATTGTAGATAACTGCAAGTGAATCAAATTCGCCTCTTAATTGGGTAAGCTTGGCAGGATTTAGGGTTGCCAGGTCTTTAGATTCTGTCCAGTCTTTATCTAAATGATAAAGCTCCCACACATCGGCATCAAAATCACCGCCTATATTGTGATAAGCGGCTGCTTTCCATCCATCTTTATAAATAGAACGACTGCCTGCAATTTCATAATACTGAATAGTATGCTTTGACGGTGCCTTGGCATCATCAATAGTATAGGCGAAGCTGGTACCTTGTAGTGGTTTTTGTTTATATCCGTTGATGGTATCCGGAAGTTTGGTCCCGGTAAGATCAATTGTTGTTGGCAAAAGGTCAATCAGGTGGGTGTATTGAAAACGGATGCCGCCTTTATCTTTTATGCCATTCGGGTAGAAAAGGATAAGCGGATTATGTGTCCCGCCTTCGGAGTTTGCATCCTGTTTCCACTCCCTGAAAGGGGTGTTGGCGGCTTGTGCCCAACCTAAGGGATAGTTTGATGCCGCGTATTCCGAACCTAACTTATCATATTGCGTCAACAGGTAAGATATATCTTGTTTGCCATCAATAATTACCTTATCACCAATGCTCGATCCCCTGTCCGATCCTTCCTTACTGGCACCATTATCGCCTATCATTACATAGATCACGGTGTTATCCAGCTGACCTATATCTTTCAGGTAATGGATGAGGTGTGCTATCTGGTCGTCGGTATAGCTTAAATAGCCTGCGTAAACTTCCATAAAGCGGGAGAAGATCCTTTTTTCATCAACAGAAAGAGAATCCCAGGCCTTAACCCTTGGGTCGCGCGGTGGCAATATAGTTCCTTTAGGGATCAGTCCTAATTTTTGCTGGTTGGCGAACACGGCTGCACGGTATTTGTCCCAGCCGCCATCAAATTTGCCTTTGTATTTATCTATCCATTCTTTAGGTGCTTGATGCGGATCATGCGTTGCGCCCGGTGCCAGGTAGATGAAGAACGGCTTATCAGGCGCGCTTGATTTTTGATTGGCGATGTAATTGATGGTCCTTTCTATCAACAGTTCGTTCAGGTGTTTGGGGTTAGTATCGCGTTCAATCTTTTGGTTATCTTCCCATAATTGCGGGTGCCATTCATCTGTTTCGGCCTCTAAAAAACCATAGAAATGCTCAAAACCACGCCCGGTAGGCCAGCGGTTAAACGGCCCGGCCTGGGTTTCTTCGGCAGTAGGGGTCAGGTTCCATTTACCAATGGAAAACGTATTGTAACCGTTCTCCTTTAAAATTTCAGCAACGGTGCCGGTTTCAAAAGGTATGCGGCCGTCATAACCAGGGGTACCTGCCGGCGTAAATGTGAATGAACCCATGTGCACCGAGTGGTGGTTACGCCCGGTAAGCAATGCCGCGCGGGATGGCGCGCAAATACCTGTTGTGTGAAAATTGGTATAACGTAATCCCTGACTGGCCAGACTATCAAAAGTAGGCGTGCTGATGAGGCCGCCAAATGTGCTGCTGGCGCCAAAGCCTACATCATCCAGCAAAAGCCAGATAACATTGGGTGCGCCTTTGGGTGCCTGCTTTTTTTCAGGATACCATTCTGTGGTTTGGTCCAGGGTTTTGCCTATTTTGCCTTTGTATACAGGCTCCGGATCGTGCTGGGCAAACACATTGTAACCGGAGAGCAGTAACACCCCGGTTAATAATATGCTGCTTACTTTAAATTTAATAGTACTAAATTCTTTCTTCATTATGATGCGTTTAAATTGGTGGCGGTTTAATAGCATTACTTACCCCTGTTTTTTTATGGGCGGATTTACCCAGGTAGTTTTATCATGCAGATATTCATCTGTAGGCACGTAAATGCGGAGGATGACATTGAAGCTATCGGCCGGAGCAGGCAGCCAGTTGCTTTGCTTGTCTGCTCCCGGATCTGCATGCTGCAGGTATATATCCAGCGAACCATCGGCATTAAACTTTAATTTATTACGGTCGCCTATGGCATACCTGCGGATAGGGTTATCCGACAAATACCTGTCCTTATCATACATGGTAAGCGACCAGAAAGCTTTTGCAGGCGGTAGTTTACCGGCCTCAAAGTGGATCACATAGTTATTGTTGCCATTTAGGGGTGTTTTGTCAGCATCGGCATTATAGGCAATGTATGTAGCTTCTTCAGGAGGCAATGCGCCTAATCCTTTGTAGGCTACTACTGCCCTGGTCAGGTAATCTGTTCCGTAATGGCCTATTTGCGTACCATTCTGAGGTTTGAAATCCGCATTCGCTTTTGCATTATCAAAGGCAGCGTAAATTTCATTGGGTACATTTTTTAATGCTTCCTGGGTATCCTTGTCAAAATTATTCAGATCAAATTTGCCACCGGGTTTAACGCCAATTTTTGCCAGCCGTTGTAGAATTCCTGAATCTGCCGCCAAGCCTGGATTTTTTACCAGCAAAGCGTTCAGGTAATTAAAATAACGGTCGATAGGTAATTGTTTTACCGCCTGTACCACGGTTAACTGATGGGCCTGCACTGCCTTAACTTCAGGAGCAACCTCGTCATAATGGGTTGTTTTTTTAGCGCTTGTAGCACCGGTTTTACCCCAGTCGCTTAGTAAAGTAAGTTTAAACTGGTCCTGAATCGGGCTTACAAAACTTAATTGGTCCTCGGGACTGTTTACCTGTATGCGGCCAATTATCCAAACCAGGTCGGTAGGGGATTTTACTTCCTGCAAGCCATTGGGGATAGTACCATGCCAGTGCGGCCCGGTAATAACATAGGTTTGCGCATGTGTGCCGGTGGTTCTTTTACCAAAGGAGGTGAAAACGTTGGTCCAGGCATCCATTAATGGTACTACAAAATAGCGGTCTTTCGTGTCGGGTATAGTAAGCACAACGGCATCATCACCCAGATCTAAAAAAGCTGATGAGTAATTGGTGTCATTATTTGGCGCGACTACCAGTCGCGAGGTATGGTCAGGAAACTTGTGCCCGTGTATAAATACGTTATTGGGTACACTGCTTACCTGCCGGGTAAGATCTGTTAATATTACCGGTAAACCATATACATAGGCTGCCTTAGCCAGTTTAATGATCTCCTCGTTTTCAGCACGGGTGTATTTGTGTACTGGGTTTGCAGGGGTAGTAAATTTTGTAGGGTGATAAGTTTTAGCATGGCTGTTTATTGCAGGTATCGAGCCTAATAACAGTAGTGGACTTATCTTGAGTAAATTTTTCATTTGGTTGTAATTGAATCACTGGTTTTTTATACGAAAACATCACCACCCTTTTATTGGGTGATGATGTACCGCGTAGCTATAGGTGTTTTATAGTGTTCATGGTTTTAAATGAGAACCATTAATTTGTATAGCCGGGGTTTTGTGTTAAGCCGGGGTTTAAACTGATCTCGCTTTGCGGTATAGCGAACAGGTAGTTTTTAGTGCTGACGTTAGTTTTGGAGGCTACTTTTGATACAGCTTGTACCAATTGGCCTGTGCGCACCAAATCAAACCAACGCTGGGCTTCCTGTACAAACTCGCGCCTTCTCTCAGAATAAAGTGAATCACGGAAATCGTTTTGCGAAAGCCCTGTTGTAAGTGTGCCGGTATTTGCACGTACCCTAACCTGGTTAATAGCCGCGTAAGCATCGGCAACCGGTCCATTAACTTCGTTCAGCGCTTCAGCGTACATCAGCAATACATCAGCATAGCGTAGTACCGGGAAGTTGATATTACTTTGGCCGGGGGTTGATAACTCGCTTCTATCAACATATTTACCGAAATAGAAGGTCGGGAAGTTGTAAAGCTTACCGGTTGTTGGATTGGTTAATGAGGTATAAAATGTAACAGCCTTACGGGTATCGGTACTGCGGAATTGTTTGTATACCGAGCTATCAGCCGGGATATCAGCCGGAACATTACCAACAAACCCTGCAAAATTGGCACCCATTAAGGTACTGCTATTACCCAGGCCACCGTTTGAGGAGATCTGTGCCGAGAAAATATGCTCTACACCGTTCTTAGTTGCCGGGTTAAACACATCGGCATAATTAGCGAACAGCGCGTAGCCGTAGTTGCCGTTAATTACTTCTTTAGCTTTGCTTATGGCATCAGTCCAATCTTTTTGGGTAAGATATACCTTTACCAGTAGTGATTTTGCCGCGCCGCCTGTTGCACGGCCAATATCAGAACCGGTATAGCTTACAGGCAGATTTTGCGCATCGGTAAGGTCGGCAATTATTTGCGCGTAAACAGTGGCGGAAGCTGTTCTGTTAACTTTTAAACTGTTTAAGTTTGATGCATCAGCCGGGTTGTGCAAAACCAATGGTACATCACCATAAAACCTTACCAGGTTAAAGTAGAACAACCCTCTTAGAAATTTTGCTTCGCGAACGTAGCGGCTTCTTAACGTGGTATCAAACTGTATGGTTGGTATGGCATCAATGGCAGCATTTGCGCGGCTTATGCCGGTATATAATTGCCTCCAGATTACCTGCAGCCTGTCATCTGTTGGGGTATAGGTAATTGAGCTTAATGCCCTAACGTTAGGGTTGATGGCTGATGGGCCTGCAGCCAAATCATCGGTGGTCATATCCGCCAGGAAGTTGATCTCCCTGCCGTAAAGCGGCTGCTCGGAGCCATCGCTGGTTAATTCGCTATATATACCGGTTATACCGGCTGCGGCATCCGATTGTGTTTTGTAAAACTGACTTGCGGTTATATATGATGTTGGATTTTCATCCAGCTTTTTGCAGGCGGCTAAACTACCAACTGCAATTAGTATTAAGAATATCTTTTTCATTGTTGTAATGGATAAAAATTAGAAGGTTACGCTTAGGCCAAGCAAATACGTTTTGTAGTTAGGGTAAGCACCATAATCAATGCCTTGCGCGGTGTTGTTTTGCTCAAAGCTGTTAACTTCCGGATCATAACCGGTGTACTTGGTCCACGTTACCAGGTTTTGTGCCGATACATAAAGCCTTAATTGTTTGGCATGGATTTTTGAAGCCAAAGAGTTGTTTAAGGTGTAACCCAATACCAGGTTTTTCAGGCGCAGGTAAGAGTCGTTCTCAATAAACTGGCTCGACATCTGGGCAACCGGGTTGTTTGAAGCACGTGGAATAGTATTGCTTGGGTTGGTAGGCGTCCATCTGTCAGCAACCTCGGCCCATGCATTTTGCGATAGGTTGGTGATCTCTAACTGCTGGCGAAGGGCATTGTAGATTTTGCCGCCGTATGAACCTTGTAAAAATACCACCAGGTCGAAGCTTTTATAGGAAAATGTATTGGTTAAGCCTCCTGTAAATTTCGGCTGTACGCTTCCTAAGTTTGTTTTATCGGCAGTGGTAATTACGCCATCACCGTTCAAATCCTGGTACCTAACATCACCTGGTTTGGTATTGGCCTTGCTGTTTAAGGTTGGATATTGTGCTATCTCGGCAGCGTTTTGGAATATTCCGGCAGTTTTATATCCCCAGAAAGTACCCAACGGCAAGCCAACTTTTATGATCTCAGGCTGTAAAACGCCCAATGTAGTACCGGGGATGGTAGGGAAGAACGATGTTTCGCTGCTGCCCAGGCTTAACACCTTATTGCGGTTAAGTGAGTACACCAGTGATGTTTTCCATACAAATCCACCACTGTTTATATTTTCAGTGTTGATACCCAGCTCGATACCTTTATTTGAAACGGCGCCAATGTTCTGTAATGATTGTGAATAACCTGATGACAATGGCACAGGAACGTCTAACAACAGATTAGTGGTTTTTTTGTAATAAGCATCAAACGTAAGGTTAATGCGGTTATCCAGTAACCCCAGGTCGATACCACCATCGTACTGAGCTGTTTTTTCCCATTTAAGGTTTGAGTTAGCCAATTGCGTTTGAGCAAGGCCCACTGCCTGTGTACTGCCAAAGGTGTAGTTGAAAGGGCTGTATAAAGCTAACGATTGATATTCGCCAATTTGGGTATTACCGGTTTCGCCAGCGCTTAACCTTAATTTTAAGTTGCTGATGGTAGGAATGCTTTTAATGAAATTCTCTTCACCCGCGTTCCATGAAAAACCTGCTGATGGGAAATATCCCCATTTATTGCCTGAACCAAAGCGTGATGAACCATCGGCTCGGGCTGAAACGGTAAGGTTATATTTATGCGCGTAAGAATAATTGATCCTGGCTAAATATGAATTCAGTGTCCAGTCGTAAGCGTTTGATGTTGGCGTTAAAATTTGCGCGCCGCTTTGCAGGCTGTTGTAGGTTGTTATATTACTTACAAAGTCTTTAGAGCCCGCGGTTACCGATTCATTTTCAAAATACTGAGTGGTATAACCTACTAAAACATTCAATTCATGATCATTGTGGATAGTTTTAGTATAAGTGATGGTATTTTCATTAAGCCAGCTGTTTGATGTAGTCGAACCTACAGTTGCATAACCTAAAGTTGAGTAACCGTCGCCGGTGTATGATGGCGCATAGAAGTTTGATTTTGAATTAAGGAGATCGGCACCTAAACTCACTTTAGCTTTCAGGCCGGGAGCAAGCGTGTACTCGCCAAACAGGTTGCCTAAAGAGCGTGTTACTTTAGTTTGGTTAACTATTGAAAGCAGATCCTGTATTGGGTTTGATGGTGTAGTTGAATACGAATTAAGTACATAATTACCGTTAGCATCCTTAACAGGTAATACCGGTGGCGTAGTTAATATATTGGTGATAACGTTAGGGCTATTAAGGGCGTTAGAGGCTATGTTAGATGCCGCGCCATTTGTAATGGAATAGCTGGTAGTGGCATTAAGGCCTACATGGAATTTGGTAGAGATGTCCCTGTCGTAATTATACCTTAATGAGTAACGTTTAAAATCGGAATTCAGTAAAATGCCCTGCTGGTCGAAGTAATTTCCGGAGATATTATACCTTGATTTTTCATCACCACCCGATAATGTTAATTCGTGGCTTTGCACAGGTGCATTTCTGAAAGCGGCATCCTGCCAGTTAGTACCCTGCCCAAAAGCAGCAATCTGAGCTGTGGTAAATGTTGGTGTTTGGCCTGAGCTGGTCTGTATGTCGTTCCTTAACTGCGCCCATTGTGAGCCATCCAGTAGCGGAATTTCTTTGCTTAATTTCTGTGTGCCGTAATAGCCCTCGTAGGTAACATCATTTGTACCTCTTTTGCCTTTTTTTGTAGTTACTATAATAACACCGTTAGCACCTCTTGAACCATATATCGCGGTAGCAGAAGCATCTTTTAATACTTCAATTGATTCAATATCGGCAGGGTTTATAGTTGATAACGCGTTTACTGCAGCTCCTGAACCTGCGCTTGAACTGATGGTTGAGTTGTCGTTATAAACAGGAAAGCCGTCAATTACATACAAAGGTTCGTTACCACCGGTTATGGAGTTACCGCCACGGATGCGCACACTGGCCGAAGCACCCGGTGCACCCGAGCTTTGGGTTACCTGTACACCTGGCGCAGCACCACGCAGCAGGTTATCAACTGACGATGATACCTGTTTAAGATTGTCCTTGGGTATGATTGATATAGAGCCTGTTATGTCGCTCTTTTTCTGCGTGCCGTAACCCACAATAACCACATCATTTAGTTGTGATACTTTATCAGATAATTGAATAACCACCGGGCTGCCGGTAGCATAAACTTCCTTGGTTTTGTAGCCGATAAAGCTTACCACAAGGGTATAAGGTAATTTTTGACCGGTAACAAATACAAAGCGGCCATCGGGACCGGTAGCCACCGAGTGGGTTACTCCCTTAATGCGAAGCACTACACCTGTAATAGGCTGGTGAGTAGCACTATCGGTAACAATACCTTCAAGGCGGGAGTTGATGAGCGGAGTTTCTACTTGTGCAAAAACTGCATAGGGTGCCACTAAGAATATAAGGAGGCTGAAAACCTTAGTGAGCACGTGTTTGGCATGGATATATATTTCCATATATTTAAATGTTTTATGTTAATGATTCGATTCGTTAGTAAGGCTTTGATGATCAGTATGTGATTCGCAGTCAGGGCTGATCCATCATGTAATTTACCGGCAAGGCTTCCTTGCCGGTTTGTTTTTTTATGGGGAGAGTAATTATTTTATCATGCTGAATTAAATTAAATAGGGGGTTGAAAAAAGTATGGTGAATTGCGCACGGCGTTCCTGTTCGCCAAATGCGGTCAACGTATTAATCGGTAAAAGATTAGTAACGATTTGTTGTTATGCTCAGCAACAACAAATACAGCAGCATGGCTGTGAGGAAATTACACCTGTAGAGGTATATAAAGTAGAACCAGAAAGTAAAAGTGCTTTCATTACATTTGTTTTACGACGCAAATATATAAAATTATTTTAAATACTACTAAATATGTAGATTTTATAGAATAAAAATAAAAAATGTGTTGTTTTAACCCGTTAATACGATATTCTATCCAGAATTTGATCTGTAATATTTGCGTTTCTGCTTACAAAATCGGCATTAAACGCCGTAGGTGTTAAATGTTGGTAGTAGCATAAAAATAACCCAGGAAATTCGTGCCGTTAGGTACTAAACTGGCGAAGTTGCATACCTAACGGCATGCCAGGTTTTTACATTTACCTTTTCTACCAACGTTTTGCACCTACGGTGCATTTGCTAATCTAACTTAATGCTATTCCTCAGCATGAACTTTCTGTAACTTCCGAATACGTATTATTAAAACAACCTAATTGTTAAGGAATTATTATCAGTGCTTAATTCCTGAATTATTGTGCAGGATTTCTGCAATATTTACATAATGTTTTTACTATTGTAAAACAAAGCACATTGTAAATATGGAACGCAGAGATTTTGTGAAAAGCACCGCCCTGGCAGCTATCGGCGCATCTTTAATTAACCCACTAAGCGCTTTGGCCGAGCCTGGGGTAACTCATTTGGAAAGCGAAGATCTCTCACCTTCGGCATTGAAGGATGATTACCCGCTGCATTTTATTGCCTTGGGCGACTGGGGCCGCAATGGCGAATATGATCAATTGCAGGTTGCAACACAAATGGGCTTATGGGCAGCAGCGCATCCTAATAATTTTGTTGTTTCTGTGGGCGATAACTTTTACCCGGCTGGCGTAGTTAGTGAACAGGACCCTTTATGGCATTACTCTTTTGAAAATATATACACCGCGCACTCGCTGCAATGCGACTGGTACCCGGTTTTAGGTAACCACGACTGGGAAGCGGATGTTGATGCCCAGGTGCGCTACAGTAAAGTGAGCCGCAGGTGGAATATGCCAGCGCGCTATTACTCAAAAGAGGTGAACATCGGTAATGATAAAGTGCTTTTTGTAATGATGGATACCAACCCGTTTTTGCATGAGGATAAGGATGGTTATGTTGAAAAGCAAGTTGCCTGGTTAAAGGGTACATTGGCAAACGCGTCGGCTAATGTTAAGTGGAAGATAGTGATTGGTCACCACCCATGTTATACTGTTGGTCCGCGTATCAACAATTATGATACACTAACGATGCGGAAAGCCCTGCCGCAAATATTTAAAGATTATAAAGTAGATGTTTACCTGTCGGGGCACGATCATTCTTTGCAGCACCTGAAACCGGAAGGCTTTTGCCATCAGTTTATATCAGGCGCTGGATCGGAATTAACAGCGGTAACACAGGGTATTGCTTACAGTCGATTTGCAGCTTCGGAGCATGGCTTTATGTATTTTTCGGTAGATGCAAACAGGCTGAATGTTAAAACGATAAACTATAGCGGTGCTGTTTTATATGAAACAACTTTGACTAAAGCATAAGATTGTTAAATTAATGCAATCAAAAAGCATTATCAAACAAAGTGGGTTTTTCAGCATTGTAATAAGTATAAATCCGATAAAAAAATGAACGCGATAGAATACACCGCATATGGAAGTTCCGATGTTATAAAAGCTGCACAAGTTGATAAGCCGGAGCCAAAGGAAGATGAAATTTTAATAAGAGTAGCCGCAACCACGGTAAACCCGATGGATATGAAGATCCGTACCGGCGTGCTCAAAGAGCAGATACCTATTCAATTCCCGTACATCCCGGGCCTGGATGTGGCAGGCGAAATTGAGGCGGTTGGCGATAAGGTGAGCCGCTTAAAAGTTGGCGATGTAGTATTTGCCACCACTTTTGGCGGTACTTATGCAAACTATGTTGTGCTAAAAGAGGCGCAGGCTGCCAAAATACCAAACAATGTAAATACGGAGGAAGCCGCTGCGTTGGCTGTGCCTTTGGTAACGGCCTACACTTTTTTGGTGGAGAACGGTAAAGTAAAAGAAGGCGAAAAAGTATTGATACAAGGTGCATCAGGTGGGGTAGGTGTGGTAATGGTACAAATGGCTAAAGCGCTGGGTGCATATGTAATTGGCACCGCGTCGGGCAAAGGGCTGGAGCTTGCCAAATCATATGGTGCCGATGAGGTGATTGATTATAAGGAACAGGATTTCACTACACTGGTGAAAGATGTTGACCTGGTTGTTGACCTTGCAGGCGGCGAAACTCAGCTCAAATCATTCGGTGTAGTAAAATCGGGCGGAAAGTTGTTGAGCGCCGTAATGCCACCATCGGAAGATCTGGCTAAACAGCATCATATTACCGCGAAGTTTTATTCAGCAACACCGGGTTTTCATAAGCTTGAATTTGGTACAAAGCTGGTTGAAGAAGGAAAGATAAAACCGCAGATAGCCGAAACGCTTAATTTAAATGAAGCCGCCCATGCCCAGGATATGGTTTCGGTAGGTGGATTGAATGGCAAAGTGGTACTGAAAGTAGGTTAGATAACGCATAATTAAAGCCATCCGGTAAAACCCGGATGGCCTTTTCATAGGTTGATGTTATTATTCGCTTCGTAAACTTTTTACAGGATTTACTAATGCCGCTTTGATGGTTTGGAAACTGATAGTTGCGAGAGTGATGAGCAATGAAACGATTGCTGCCAACACGAAGATCCACCATTCAACTTTGGTGTGATAAGCATAATTCTGAAGCCATTTATTCATGCCATACCAGGCTAATGGCGAGGCGATGAGCAGGGCGATGCCTACCAGTATTAAAAACTCAGTAGATAACAGTGAGAACAATGAACCCAGTCCAGCCCCCAGTACTTTGCGGATACCAATCTCTTTTACCCGCTGCTCAGCAGTAAACATGGCCAGGCCCAACAAGCCAAGGCAAGATATAACGATAGCCAATGAGGCAAACACATTGCTCAGTTTGCTAATGACCTGTTCGTTATCGTAAAGCTTCTGGTATTCCTCATCCGAAAAATAGTAGCTGAACTGATAGCTCGGGTTTAACTGTTTACAAAGCAGTTCAAGGCTTGCTAGCGCCTGTTTGGTTTGGCCGGGTTTAGTTCGTACCAGCGCGTTGCCGTAATCCGATTTTTCATCAAGCCTTAATATCAGCGGTACAATTGCTTCTTGTAATGAGGCTATGTGGTAATCTTTCAGCACACCAATAATGGTTCCTTTCTTCCCCCAAAAGGTTAAGCGCTTGCCTATTGGGCTGGTATAGCCTATGCGTTTTAATGCGGCCTCGTTAACCAGGTAGCCGGTACTATCGCTACTGTAATCCTGTGAAAAATCGCGGCCTTCCAATATTTTAAGCTTCAGGGTTCGTACAAAATCATAACCTACGGATGCCTGTGTAAACTGGATATCGACATTTGGGTCTTTGCCATCCCAATCAACGCCGCCGGTGCTATTCTGTATATTGGTAGGCACATCGGTAGTGCGGGTTACTTGCTGGATGCCATCCATTTTCATTAACTCGGTTTTAAATGTATTATACTTACCGGCCAGGTTACCTTCCAACGGTATGTAAACCAAATTTTCGCGATCATAGCCCAGGTTCTGATTTTCGAGATAATTTACCTGCCGGGTAATAATAATGGTGCTTATGATCAGCACAACAGAAAGCACAAACTGAAAAACCACCAGCCCTTTGCGGAACAATACTGCTCCCGACTGTATGGTTAAACTCCCTTTTAATACTTTAACAGGTTTAAATGCCGATAAAACCAATGCGGGGTAACTGCCTGCTATAATACCGGTAATGATAGTCAGTGCAGATAATTTTAGCCAGAAAGAAAGGTCGCCAAAAGGCAGGCTGATCTCTTTATGTGTAACATGGTTGAATAAAGGCAACATCAACACAATTAATACTAATGAAAACAGTACCGCAATAATTGTCAGCAATAGCGATTCGCCCAAAAATTGGCGGATCAGCATAGAACGCATTGCGCCTACAACTTTACGTACACCAATTTCTCGCGCCCGTTTTACAGAACGCGCGGTTGTTAAATTCATGAAGTTAATACAGGCGATCAGCAAAATAAATATGGCTATGATACCGAATAAGTGAACATAACCTATCCGGCCGCCGTCAACTTTATCGCCGGTAAAATGGTCATGCAGATACCTCTCCTGAAAGGGCTGCATTCCCAATTCTGAATAAAATTTCCCCTTTTCCTGGCCTTTATCCAAGTTATCCAAAAAATGAGTCAGCTTTTTATCCACCAGTGCCGGGTTTGCATCTGCACGCACTTGAAAAAAGGTCATGGGCCCATTATTTCCCCAATCTTTGGTCCAGGTGTTCTCATCCATAAAAACCTGCCAATTGATCAAAAAATCATATTGCAGGGAAGAGTTTTTGGGCGGGTTATCGAAAACGGCGGTAATGGTAAAGTTCTTTTTGTTTTCATATTTAATAGTTTTACCTATAGCTTGTTCGGGACTGCCGAAGAAGTTTGTTGCCATTTTTTTTGAGATAGCCAAACTAACCGGCGTACTCAATGCTGAACCGGCTTTCCCCTCAATCAAGTGATAGGTGAACATTTTAAAGTAATCGGCGCTGGCATAAGTTCCGTTTACCTTTAATATTTTGTCGCCAACCTGGAAAGTATGGTCCTGGTTCCAGGCAAATTGTGTAGCATGAGTAATTTCAGGGATATCCTTCTTCAATTCCTCGGCGAGCAGTCCCGGTGTGCTATAACCCGCCACGCTCTTATGATCATAGTAAGCACGGTGGATAATTACGTAAAGCTGCTTACCATTTTTATGAAAAGCATCCATCTGCACCTCATCCTGCACCCATAAAAAAATGAACAGACTACAGGCCAGCCCAAGGGCCAGGCCAAGAATATTGATCACGGAGAAAGCCTTGTTCTTCCAAAGGTTTCGCCAGGCAGTTTTTAAATAATTCTTGATCATAGCGGTTGATTTAGAGAGGTTTATAAAATTCAGCCAAAAAAATGCCATTTATATAATCTGTTGATTTTCAGATTTTTATTAAATTAAGGGTGGTTGTTTATTGTTCGGTTTCATTACAGTTTATGTTCGCTTTTGCTATAACGATATCAGCCCGCTTGCCTGAATTTTTTAAAAACGCCTGACATTGATTTTTGAAAACTGTCATTTACTATTATTAACTTCAAAAAATGTTTACCGCATCGGTTTACCAATGGAAGCCAAAGAAATATTAAAAACACACATTGCCAAAACTGCCTCATTAACCGATGAGCAGTTCGACTATGTTTTTTCACATTTCAAACATCAATCCTACAAAAAAGGCCAATCAATAATAACTGACGGTGATATAGTAAACTGCGAATATTTTGTGCTCTCGGGCTGTTTAAAAAGCTTTTATATTAACGATGATCTGAAAATGTTCATCCTTCAGTTTGCTATGCCAACCTGGTGGGCGTCGGATTTCAACGCGCTTTACAGCCATGCCAAAGCAACTATTAATGTTGACTGTATTACCGATGCTGAAGTGCTATGCCTATCAAACGATGACCGGGAAAAACTTTGCAGTGAAATTCACCAGGTTGAACATTTTTTTAGATGGCGCACCAACAAAGGGTACGTGGCTGCTCAAAAAAGATTGCTGTCATTCATGAATAACGATGCTAAGCGCCGTTACGAAGAGCTGCTAAAGCTTTACCCCGAACTTTATAATATCGTACCAAAAAACCTGATTGCAGCTTACCTTGGTGTTTCGAGAGAAACGCTGAGCCGCTTATAATACAATAAAAAGTGATCTGCATCACATAAGTTTCACCACCATTCAAATGTGATATAGGTCACACGCCTTCCCCTAATTTCATGCCCACCTTTGTGTTGTAATAAAAACATAAAGAAAATGAAAACTCAAAATTTTGAAATCGTAAACACCCAAAGCAATATTGATTGGGTAGGCAGAAAAGTAACCGGTGCACATGATGGTAGCATTGCTGTTAAAGAAGGTGAATTGGTTTTAACCGATGGTAAACTTACCGGTGGTAAATTTGTTATCGATACAAGGTCTATAAAAATACTGGATATAACCGATCCGGCTACCAACGCGCAATTTGCCGGCCACCTGGCATCTGAGGACTTTTTCTCTATCGAAAAATATCCTGAAGCTACGTTGGAAATTACCGGCGTAGTAGATAACCATGTTGAAGGTGACCTTACTATAAAAGGTATAACCCATCCCGTAGGATTTGATGTAGTGATAAACGCTGATGGCGACACATTGACAGCAAGCGGAAAGATGGTAATAGACCGTACCAATTACGAAATGAAATTCCGCTCAGGAAATTTCTTTAAAGACCTGGGCGATACGCTTATCTATAATGATTTTGATCTGAATATAAGTATCACTGCCAAAGCTGTTAACGAACCTGCTTTAGCCTAAAAATTACAGCCATGCCATACGTAAAAATTGAAGTGACCCGCGAAGGTGTAACCCGCGAACAGAAACAGCAATTAATTAAAGGTATAACCGATTTGCTAAGTACTACACTGAACAAAGACCCGCATTTAACCCATGTGGTAATACAGGAAATTGAACTGGACGATTGGGGATATGCAGGCGAGCAGGTATCGGTTTTACGTGAAAAAGGCATTACTGCCAATAAAAAATAAGACAATGAAAACGCAAACAGTAATAATAACCGGCGCTTCATCCGGAATAGGAAAAGAAGTAGCCAGGTATTTTTTAGAAAGAGGCGATAACGTGGTCATTAACTCCAACACTTCTGGTAAGCTTGAAAAAGCTTACCATGAATTAGGCGGAGGAGATCATTTAGCCATGGTTGCCGGTAATGTAAGTGATAAAACAACAGGCGAACGCCTGGTTGCCACAGCGGTTGAAAAATTTGGCTCGGCTGATGTGCTGGTGAACAATGCCGGTATTTTTGAAACCAAACCATTTTTGGAGATTGACGAGGCCTACCTTGATCGTTTCCTGGATACAAACCTGAAGGGTACTTTCTTTACCACTCAGGCCGTTATTCCCCAAATGCTTAAACAGCATGATGGCGTAGTGATTAACCTTGGTGCCCCTGCAGTCACCCATGGCATAAGAGAAGTACCTATTAGTGCACAGATGGCATCAAAGGGAGCGATACATGCACTCACTATACAGTTGGCGGCCGAATTCGGTAAAGATAACATTAGGGTGAATACGATTTCACCTGGTGTGATTCGCACCCCAATGCACGGTGATAATGCAGATCAAAGCGCAGGATTACACCTGTTGAACCGTGTTGGCGAAGTAGAGGATGTCGCAGAAATGGTTTATACCGTCGCCAAGAGTAATTTCATTACCGGCGCTATCATCAATGTAGATGGCGGTATGGGTGCCGGTCATAACCTTAATTGATATGAAAACTTTATTATTAACCGCTTTTATTTCCTGCAGTTTGCTGGTAGCAAAAGCACAATCAACTAACAAGATGGAAACTCAAAAAGCAGATTCAACAGCAATTGCGCAAGCACTGGAAGATTATTATTTCAAAGGTATTTATGAAGGTGATATAAATACCTTGGGCAGTATCTTTAACCCCGGCACCTTACTTTTTGGCGATGTAAAGGGCCAGCCCTATGCCAAAACATTGGAGCAATATCTGGATGGTGTTGCGCATCGCCAAAGCCCTAAAGATTCGGGCAAGCCATTTAAGGGAGATATTATTTCTATCAAAGTGGTGCAGTCTATAGGTGTAGCTGAGGTGAAGGTGAAAATGTATGAGTTTAATTACCATGAGTTTCTGTCTTTTCATAAAATTGATGGTAAGTGGCTCATCGTAAACAAAATGATCAGCGATGTTGAGTAAAAGCGGTAATAATAAATAGAAAATCAGCTTAAATAATATTAGCCATGAAAAAATACACCTTAATTGCCAGTTTCAAAATAATTCCAGGTTTTGAAGAGGAACTCAAAAAGGCTACGATTGCACTGGCCACTGAAACCCGTAAGGAAACAGGTTCTGAATTATTTCTGATCCATACCAGGAATGATTCGCCTCAAACGATTTTTTTCTATGAGATTTATCAAAGTGAGGAGGCTTTCCAGCAGCATAAAGCCTACGACTATACCGAAAGGTATTTAGAATTGTTAAAAGGCAGGATTGAAAATGATAAGCCGGAAGTAGTTTTACTAACGGCACTGGATAGTTAAATATATAAGTGGTGCCAGGTATTCATCGGATAACCGGCACCACTTCATCGTAAATAATGCGCAACGTAAAAAAGTAAAACTTACCATGTGGTATAATACAAAAGCAACAGAAATGCTGGGGATCGAATATCCGATAATGCAGGGCCCTTTTGGCGGCAATCTTTCGTCGGTTGAATTGGTGGCAACGGTATCAAACGCGGGCGGCCTTGGCGGATACGGTGCTTACACGCTCAATCCGCAGGAAATTGTTGATATTGATAAACAGATCAAAGCCGCCACTAATAAGCCTTATAACATTAACCTGTGGGTTTCGGATACCGATGCGGTAGATGGTACCGTAACCGATGAGCAATATGAACAGGCAAAGCAATTATTCAAACCTTATTTTGACGAAGTTGGGATTCCATTGCCGGAAAAACCAGCGCCGTTTAAATCGAGGTTTGAGAACCAGTTGCAGGTGATATTTGATATCAAACCAAAAGTATTCAGCTTCATGTTCGGGACCTTGCCTGCTGATGTATTGGAGAAATGCCGCAGGCTGGGTATAAAAACTGTTGGTGCTGCAACTACGTTGGATGAAGCGATTCTACTGGAAAATTCAGGTGTGGATATGATCATTGCTTCGGGCTTTGAAGCAGGCGGGCACCGGCCATCATTCCTGGCATCGGCAGAATCATCAACCACGGGCACTTTTGTATTGCTGCAGCTCATTAAAGAAAAGGTAAAAGTGCCGGTAATTGCCGCAGGTGGCATAGCCAACGGTAAAGGTGTTGCGGCTGCTTTGGCATTGGGCGCAAGCGCGGCACAAGTAGGCACCGCTTTTTTGGCTACCGATGAATCTAACGCTTTACCAATCCACAAGCAGATGCTGTTTTCTGATGGTGCAAAATATAGCACATTATCGCGCGCCTTTACCGGCCGACTGGGTCGTGGGTTAACCACCAGAATAGCAAAAGAGTTGGTAGGAAAAGAAAAAGCATTTCTTCCGTTCCCATTGCAAACTACCTTTATGTCACCGCTTCGCAAAGCTTCGCTGGAACAGCAAAAAAATGACATGGTATTGTTTTGGGGTGGACAGATAGCGCCGATACTGCACCATACAAATGCCAAAGAACTGATGCGCTCCTTAATTGAAGAAACAACTGCTTATTTCGATAATTTAAAAGCTTAAAGCTTTTATCATTAAAGTACTTGATATCATGAACACTTCGAAAGTATGGTACGTAACCGGTGCTTCCCAGGGATTGGGCTTAACACTGGTAAAGAAACTGCTTGATAAGGGCTACCGGGTTGCCGCAACTTCGCGCAACGCGCATGCACTTAAAAATGCTGTGGGAGTGATAGATAGCGACCGCTTTTTGCCGCTGGCTGTAGATTTGGGTAATGTGGATTGTATTGATGAATCTGTTCAGCAAACTTTGGCGGCATTCGGGCAGATAGATGTTGTGGTAAACAATGCGGGTTACGGCATGGCCGGGACATTGGAAGAAACTGAAGACCAAAAGATACAGGACATTATTAACGTTAACCTTTTGGCTACTCTTAATGTAACCAAAAGCATATTGCCGCTTATGCGCAGGCAGCGGTCGGGGTATGTTTTCAATATCGGTTCGGTGGCCGGTTTTGTGGGTGCGCCGGGCTGGTCGGTATATTCGGCTACAAAGGCGGCGGTTGCTGCTTTTTCTGAAGTGCTGGCGCTGGATGTTAAGGAGTTTAATATAAAAGTAACTGTTGTTGAGCCTTCCGGTTTCAGAACAGGTTTTCTCACCAAAGATTCGCTGGCTTATACTGAAAGTAAAATTGACGGATATAAATCAGTTAAGGATACGCAAGAACGCTACCTGGCAGCCGATGGCAAACAACCCGGCGACCCTGAAAAAGCATCAGAAATAATTATTGAGCTCGCCGAAAGTGATGAGTCGCCATTACACCTGTACCTCGGGCAGGATGCCTATAACCGTGCATCAGAAAAGCTTAAAAACATGACCGCCGAATTGGAATTATGGAAGGAAATTACTGTAGCGGCCGACTTTAAATAACAAACACCTGATCATTTTTTACTGAAGATTTAAACAGATCTTATTTTTGTAACTCTTGCTGTAACAGTTTACCTTTGGCTTATGAAGGAGCCTGTTTACATTGAATTTGCAAATAAAATAACCGCTATGGTTGATAGCGGGATTTATAAGGCAGAAGACAAACTGCCTTCATTGCGCAGTTTGCATAAAGAGAATGGCCTCAGCATAGGTACTATTTTGCAGTCTTTCAATTATCTGATCGACAAGGGTTTAATTACCTCCCGGGAGAAATCGGGATATTTTGTTAATCATCGTCCCGGCAAGAAATTACCCGTTCCGCAGGCCTTGCCTGTATCCTTATCCGAAAGAAGCGTACATATTGATAAACTGCTCCGGAAGCTAAGGGCAGATGGGGTAGGCCGAAACTTCGTTTCATTTGCCAATGCGCAGCCCGATAACAGGCTGTTGCCCTTTAATAGTATAAAACGTGTAATTCAGCAAACATCAAGAGATGTAAGCGGCAGCTATTTAATGCTGGAGAGCCGGTATGGCAACACACAGCTGCGTGAGGAAATAGCGAAAAGATCATTCTTGTGGAAAGGCTCAACCCATGCCGACGAATTAATTATTACCAATGGGGCAACAGAGGCCATATTATGCAGTCTTAAGGCGGTAACAAAGCCCGGCGATACCGTTTTGGTGCAGGACCCCTGCTTTTATGGCATTATGCAGGTACTGGAATGCCTCGACCTGAAGATCGCAACAATACCATCTCACCCGGAAACAGGGATCTCCATAAACGACCTGAAAACCGCGTGCAAAAAGTTAAACATCAAAGCCTGTATACTGGTGAGTAATTTTAACAATCCCGATGGCGCGAGTATAAGTACCGAAGGCAAAAAGCAGATCGCTGAATTTGCTAATACCCACCATATCCCGGTAATTGAAGATGACCTTTACGGCGAACTGTTTTTTAAAGGGAGCAGGCCGGACACGATCAAAGCATATGATACCGACGGGTGGGTGATGTATTGTAACTCCTTTACCAAAACACTGGTCCCGGGATTTCGGATAGGCTGGTGCGCGGCTGGGCGGTTCGCTTATGAAGTGGCCCGGATCAAATCAATGCATAATGGTTCGACATCTAATTTTAGTCAGCGGGTTGTGCTGCAATTGCTCAGTTCGGGATCATATGAAAGGCACCTGCAAAAATTCAGGATCGAACTGAATAAGAACCTGGTGCGCACCACTAATCTTATTGAACAACATTTTCCCGAAGGGACTAAAATAACGAGGCCAATTGGCGGGCTGGTTATCTGGGTAGAGCTGCCTGAAAATATCAACGCGGTAGCATTTCAGGAAAAGGCTTTTCAGCATGAGGTATCTTATGCCCCGGGCGAGATATTTTCTGCCAAAGGCGATTACCAGCATTATATGCGGATCAGCTACTGCAACCTATGGGAGAATAAGGTTGAGAAAGCGCTGATCAAACTCGGGGCTTTACTGAGCGAAGTTCATGAAAGCGTGGTAATATAAGGGAGACTTAAATTTGGACCTGAATTTTTGGCTCACTATGAACAGGGTAAATGCTTACTTTAGTGTTTGAAAATGAAAGAGATACATTCCGGATCAGATCAACTCTTATTAAAATTACAGGTGGCGGATGGAGCTGCTTTATGTACGCCTGCACAATACCCGGTATATACTGTTTTTTTGATACCCGAAGGCACCGGAACCTATCATGCAGATTTTGGTGTGTTTAATTTTAAAGGCCCCGTATTGCTATTCTCCACACCGTTACAGGTGATCTACATAGAGGAATGCCAGTTTCTAAATTGCAAAATGCTCCAGTTTCATGGCGATTTTTATTGTATCGAGTTTCATCGCGAAGAAGTCTCGTGCAACGGTTTGCTTTTTAATAACGTTTATGTTGATCCGGTGGTTGTTTTATCTGATAAGGAGGCCGGGTTGTTTGATTCAATGTTAACCGAGCTTAACGATGAGCTTAATGAGGCCGAACCATCGGAGAGCATCCTGCGTGCTTACCTGCAGCTTTTCCTGGCAAAATCAAGCGCCATTAAAATAAAGGCGATTGCTGAAAATAAGGACAAGACCGAAAAAGACGAGCAAATGGAGCGTTTCAAAAAGCTGTTAGACGAACATTTCCTTACGCTCCACAAACCATCGGACTATGCCAGTTTACTGGCCATGACACCGGATAATCTTACTAAACGCAGTGTTCGGTATTTTAAAAAAACGCCATCGCAATTAATACAGGAGCGGCTCATCCTGGAAGCAAAAAAGCAGCTTCATTTAACGCGGAAGAGTATAAAAGAAATAGCCTGGAACCTTAAATTTCAAGATGAATTCTATTTCAGCCGTGTTTTTAAAAAGTTCACAAAGGTATCCCCGCAAGCATTCCGCGATAAAACCGGAATATCTATCGTCGCGGATCTTTCTAAATACTAATAATACTATACTAATACTTTAAGGCGGATATGTGCAGGCATTGGCCTTTTTTGTCCATGTGATGCGGGCGGTTACTACTGTAATTTTGATAAAAAATTAAGCAGTATGAAAACTTCAATAATAAACTTCATTGCCAACCTCGACCAGTTCGGGAAAAAAGCAGTACGCTTTGGTATCGTGGTCGTTTTCCTGTGGATAGGCGGGTTAAAATTCTTTGCTTATGAAGCAGATGGTGTTGTGCCATTTGTAGCCAATAGCCCGTTCATGTCCTTCTTTTACCATCATCCGGCTGAATACAAAAAGCACCAAAATACAGAAGGCGAACTGATTGCGGCAAACCGTGAATGGAATATTGAAAATAACACTTACGGTTTTGCCTATGGCCTTGGCACTGTGCTTGTTGCTTTGGCTGTATTGATCGCTTTATATAAAGTTGCGCCACTGCCCAGTATGATCGCCAGTATACTTATCTTTATTATGACATTGGGAACGCTGTCATTTTTAATTACCACGCCTGAAAGCTGGGTGCCGCATTTAACTGATAACGATTGGGGATTTCCTTTCCTGTCAGGCAGGGGGCGATTGGTGATCAAGGATATTGTAATTCTGGGCGGGGCTATTATTACCATGAGTGAATCGGCCGCGCTCTATCTGCAACGCAAAAAAGGACAAATTAAATAATTAAAGAAAATATGAAAACTATAACCGTACCCACCCGCGACCAGGTAAGTGCCGGGTCACAGGCTTCATTTGATCTGATTAAAAGCCGTATGGGCAAAGTGCCTAACTTGTATGCCACTATGGGCTATTCGGAACATGCGCTTAAAGCCTTTCTTGATCTTGACGATATACTCAATAAAGGAGTATTCACCCCAAAAGAAAGAGAAGCTGTTTCGCTGATCGTTTCTGAAATTAATGGTTGTGCTTATTGCCTTGCGGGCCATACGCTTGCAGCTATCAGAAGAGGTTTTACTAAGGATGAAACCCTTGATATACGCAGAGGGCAAGCCAACGATCCTAAACTGAATGCGATCATCCACCTTGCGGCGTCTATCTCCGAAAATAAAGGCCATGCTGAAGAAAGCGCTTTAGATGCATTTTATGAAGCCGGTTTTAACGAGGGCGCATTAATGGAACTGGTTGGTTTGGTAAGCTTACGTGTATTTACCAACTATGCATTTGCCATAACCGAAATCCCGGTTGATTTTCCGGCTGCAGATCCGATCAAATAAAAAGAAGAGTGATGAGAAAAATAACTTTCACTACTGTACTATTGATTGTGCCGCTGATGCTGACAGCATTATCATTAACAGCACAAACTAATGGTAAAAACGAATTGAAAAATGACATTATGAAAAATTATCCTGTTCATTACCAAACCATCAAAGCCGGTGGTTTGAATATTTTTTATCGGGAAGCAGGTCCGAAGGATGCACCTGTAATTTTGCTGATGCATGGTTATCCTACTTCATCGGTTATGTTCAGAAACCTGATCCCGGTATTGAGTAAAAAATATCATGTTATTGCTCCCGATCTACCCGGTTTCGGTTTTTCGGATGCGCCGGCCCGCAGCGAATATGCCTACACATTTGACAACCTTGCCAAAACTATGCAGGCCTTTATTGACAATATGGGCCTGAAGCGTTTCGCGATATACATTTTTGATTATGGGGCACCCGTAGGGTTAAGGTTAGCTGTGGCAAACCCGGAAAAGATCACAGGGATTATATCACAGAATGGGAATGCATATGAGCAGGGCCTGCTGGATTGGAGCAATGGCTTGGTAAAAGCTTATTGGGATAATGATACTAAAGAGAACAGGGACGCACTAAGAAAATACTTTACGCTGGAAGGTATAAACTTTCAGTACAGAGAAGGCGTAGCCGATCAGTCGCTGATAGCGCCGGAAGGTATTTATATTGATGATCATCAAATGCAACGGCCGGATAATGTAGAAATACAACTGGACCTGTTACGTGACTACCGGACAAACGTAGCGCTATATCCGGCTTTCCAGGCTTATTTTAGAAAATATCAGCCTAAGCTGCTGGCCGTGTGGGGAAGTAAAGACCCTTATTTTTCACCGGCAGGTGCCGAAGGATTTAAAAAGGATGATCCTAACACTGTTGTGAAATTTTATGATACAGGGCATTTTGCCCTGGAAACCCATGGAGAAGAGATCGGCCAGGATATACTGGATTTTATGCAGGGTCTACCTCAATAATATTAAAAACTAAAAAATGAAAGCATTAATTCTGAATGATTTTAATACCCCTTACCAATTACAGGAGATTGAAAAGCCTGTAGCCGGTAAAGGAGAGGTATTGGTAAAAATAATGGCAAGCGGCATAAATCCGCTTGATTTAAAGATACAGGCAGGACAGGCGGCGCATGCCAAAGCTGTGTTACCTGCTATATTAGGGATTGACATGGCCGGAATAGTTGAAGCCGTTGGCGAAGGAGTAACAGGGTTTAAGGCTGGCGACGAGGTATATGGAATGACCGGCGGAATTGCGGGCGTTCAGGGTAGCCTGGCGCAGTATGCAGCGGTTGATGCGGGCCTTTTAGCGTTAAAACCATCAAATATCAGCATGAAAGAAGCCGCCGCTTTGCCTTTAATTTTTATAACCGCCTGGGAGGGACTGGTTGATAGGGCAAACGTAAGTAAAGGTAAAACTGTTTTAATACATGGTGGTGCAGGTGGGGTAGGCCATGTTGCTGTACAAATTGCAAAAGCATTTGGTGCCGAAGTTTTTGCAACAGTAAATGCTAAAGATTTTGATCTGATCAGGTCATACGGGGCTACGCCTATAGATTATAATACTCCTGTAGAGGAATATGTTAAGGAATATACCCAGGGCGAAGGCTTTGATGTTATTTTAGATACCGTTGGCGGTGCTGTTCTGGATGCCTCATTCAAAGCTGCTAAACAATATACAGGGCATGTTGCAAGTATATTGGGCTGGGGTAATCATGCTTTGGCACCGTTATCATTCAGGGGAGCTACCTACTCAGGCGTTTTTACCTTATATCCTTTAATATCAGGCAAAAACAGAGAGCAGCATGGCGAGATCCTGAAAAAAGCGACGGAAATGGCAGAGAATAAACAGCTAATACCGATAGTAGATCCGGAGAATTATACATTGGATACCATCCAGACTGCTTACGATAACATCACCAACGGTAAAACAAAAGGAAAAGTGGTGGTTTCGGTTCAATAGTAAGAGAGGCTGTCTCAAAAGTCGATTTTATTAAAAGACGACAAAATAATGTTAGCCTCAGTGCTCTTTGTGTTCCTAATCTTTGTGCTCTTTGTGGTTAATTTTACCACTAAGGGCACAAAGACTTTCACAAAGGGACACGGAGTTTTTATAGGTCAAAATATAATTCGGTATTATCCTTTTTCATTTTACTTTTAAGACAGCCTCTCTTACTAAGGTGAAAATTACTTCTTCACATCCGGTTTCAAAGCCTGGCGTTTATCATTTATCCAGGCTATTTTTCCTTTCACTATCTCATTATCATCTTCATAATAAGCAGAGTCTACTTTTCCCGTTTTATAGGTATCTGTTTGTTTGTACCATACACAAACCCACCCGGTGTTTTTATCTGTGCTGTGCAAGCCTACATAAGCCGTTACCTTAATTTTTGAACTGCTTAGGCTGTCGCGATATTTTTGAAACACTTTTACCATACTGTCGCGCTTCAGTGTAAATTTAGTGCCGTTCCAAAAATCTTCAGAAACCGTATCGGCAGAACAAGGTTGATATTTTTAATGCTTTTTTAATCTTTTATTAAGCCATACAGGTTTCTTTGTAGCATCAATTGTACAACCAGGTTATCGCATAGCGTATACCCCTAACTTAATTTTTTCTTTAATTGATATGCAAATAAATATGAATAAGATATCCGGTTTTATCTGGGTTTTGCTAATGCTTACTACAATGGCTTTTCGGGGTGCAGCGCAATCAGCTCACAACCTTAAAGATCATACCCCTGTTGACACTTTGTTAGATGCGTATAATGTATCGTGGAATACCCCCGGGCCAGGCTCGGCGCAATCTATGCCATTGGGTAATGGAGATATCGGTCTTAATGTTTGGGTGGAGAAAAATGGCGACCTTGTATTTTACATAGCTAAAACCGATGCCTGGGGCGGCGAGATAGATCCCGGTAAAGATATATGGGTAAAACAAGGCGGTGTATTGATGAAATTGGGAGCTGTTAGGGTGTCCGTTACGCCCAACCCATTAGCCGTTAATTCAGCTTTTAAGCAGATACTTAAACTTCGCAACGGGGAAATAACTGTTCAGGAAGGAACCGGCGCTAATGAGGTTGATTTTAGGGTTTGGGTGGATGCCAATAACCCGGTGATCAGGGTTGAGACTAAGAGCGGCCGCCAATCAACTGTGAGCGTAACGCTCGATAACTGGCGCGCGGGACTAACAGATACCATTTTAAGCAATCAGAAAAACAGCATTGCCTGGTATCACCATAATTCACCAACAGCCGATCCTCATCTGGCTAATCTTACCTTCGGCGCAGTAATTACAGGTAAAGGACTCACTAATAAAGGTGACACAACCCTGCAATCGACCCAAAAAGCTACCTCACAACTTATTTCTATTTATCCTTTAACGGCTGTTGCGGGCAGCGGCAACGAATGGTTATCTAAGCTAAAACCGGATATGAACCGACTTGAAAAGCTTGATCTGAATCAAACACGTTTTGCTCATCAGCAGTGGTGGCAGCAATTTTGGGAGCGCAGCTGGGTATTTGTTAGTGGTAATGAAACGGGTACTAATGTTACACAAGGTTATATTCTGCAGCGTTTTGTTACGGCCTGCGCAGGCAGGGGAGCGTATCCCATCAAATTCAACGGATCTCTTTTTGTGGTGGATGATCCTGCCAAAAATGCCAATGCCGATTACCGTTCATGGGGAGGCCAGTATTGGTTTCAAAATACCCGGGCCATGTACTGGCCAAGACTAATGGCCGGCGATTTTGATATGATGATGCCCTTATTTCGCATGTATGCCAATATACTCCCTGCCAACGAGGCACAGGTTAAGCAATATTATAACCACGGCGGTGCCTATTTTGCTGAAACATCTCCGTTTTGGGGCGGGTTAAACTTTATGGGTCCCGGTGTTAAGGCAAATTACACTAATCATTACTTTACACCTATATTGGAATTGAGCATGATGATGCTCGATTATTATGAGTACACAGGCGATACCGCATTCGCAAAAAAAACATTGCTGCCGGTTGCTACAGCAGGGCTCCGGTTTTTTGATGAACATTTTAGCCGAGATAGTACCGGCAAGCTATTACTCGACCCGGATAACTCTATTGAAATGTTTTGGAAGGTGCATAATCCCACACCGGATATTGCGGGCCTGCATGCCGTACTCAGCCGAATGCTGAAATTGCCCGGCAATTTGGTTGATGAAAGTACACGCCATCACTGGCAGCAATTTTACAACGAGCTGCCACCGCTGCCAACAGCTACCATTAAGGATAAAACGGTATTGTTGCCCTATACCGGCCCGCAAACCGCGCAATCATTTAATAGCGAAAATCCTGAACTATATGCCATATATCCTTTCCGCCTGTATGGCTTAGGCAAGCCCAACCTGGATGTGGCCATTAATACATTTAACGCCCGTAAGCAGCGCGATAAAGGCTGTTGGGTGCAGGACCCTATTCAGGCCGCCATGCTTGGTGATGCGGGTACGGCTCAGGAATATGTTAGCTTTAACTTCGCGCGTAAAGATCCACGGCTCAAATTCCCAGCTTTTTGGGTAAAAGGGAACGATTATGATCCCGATGAGGATAATGGTGGCAACGGCGAAAACGGCCTGCAGCAAATGCTGATGCAAACCGATGGCAAAAAAATAATGCTGTTACCTGCCTGGCCCGCTGGCTGGGATGCTGCATTTAAGCTCAACGCGCCATACAAAACAACGGTTGAGGGCCGGGTTTCAAAGGGTAAACTTGTTTATCTGAAAGTTACGCCCGCCAGTCGTTTAGCTGATGTGGTTGATATTACCCGCAAATAACCTAAGCAAATCTATCATTCGATAAAATATTAAGCCACCGGCGGTTGCCGAATTTAATTATGCTAAAGCAGATGATAAAATAATATTATTATTTGTTAAATTTATACATGTTCCCCTGGCTTAATTTTTATTGAATTGTTGTTGATATAATATCACAATCTTTAAAATATAAATTGTTTTTATTGTATTTTAGCCAAACCAAGCAAGCAAATACCATGTTCGCTGGCCTAAATTATAAATATACACATAGGGGATGCTTGAGTTGTAATGCTTTTGTGTACTTGTCAACATGAGATTTTTTTTATCGGGTCTAATCGCGGTTATTTTATCAAATATCCTGTTCATATTGCCAGGCAATGCGCAATCGTATGGGTTAGGATTCTATAGCCACGAAGTAGTACAGGATAAACGCACCACGCTTGATCTTGACCTGAATAACGTAGCTCCTAAAGACAGCATTGAAGTATCGTTCGATTTGTCCTTCATCCCCAATCACGAAGTTTATTTTGGATACCTGTTAAGGCTCATCGGCGACGATACGCAAAACATCGACCTGGTGTACGATAACCAGGCTAACATCCGCCATTTTAAGATCATAATAGGCGAACGGCTGTCGAAGATAGCGTTTAACATCGATGATAAACTGTTGTATGGTCACTGGAACAAGGTGCGACTGCTTATCGACTACAAACATGATAAGATCACCGTATTTTCCGGTAGTGAATCATTTAGCGAATCAGGCGTTCACCTAAAACAAATTACAAACTACAAGCTACTTTTTGGCGCTAATGCTTACCGCCAGTTTCAAACTACGGATGTACCGCCCATGAAACTAAGGGATGTAAAAGTGTTGCAAAATGGTAAGCTGCTATCAAACTGGCCATTAAACGAAGGGCAGGGTAATATAGCCCATGAAACTGTTAGTCAGAATAACGGAACAGTTACTAATCCATTGTGGATCAAGGCGCTTCATCGTAACTGGCAGATAGAAAGGGAGTTTACTGTGCCTGGCGATGCCAGCGTTGCCTTTGATGCCGCCAACGAAAAGGTTTATATCATCACTGCCGATTCACTGGTAACCTATTCTATTAATAAAAACCCGCAGCTAAGCAGTACCGCCTACAGTTCGGGCAGGCAAATGCTGGTGCCCGGCGATCAGGCATTGTATAATCATGGTAAACTGTACTATTTGTATATCGATCAAATGGCTATCGGCACCTATGACATGCAAAGTGGGAAATGGAACAAGGGTTTTAAAAATTTAGCCACTAATAATGGGCATCTCAATAAGTTTTTCAATAATAGAGATAGCTCCATATATACCATTGGCGGCTACGGGCAGCTGATTTATAAAGATAGTGTAAAGCGCTATAACGTAACTGCCAATAGCTGGCAGCAAGTAAAGGTTAAGGGCGATACATTCACTCCGCGATACCTGGCGGGCTTAGGCACAAACGCAAACGGCGATACCGCTTATGTAATTGGTGGTTATGGAAGCGCATCGGGCCAGCAGATAGTTAATCCGCACAATATTTATGATATGATGCGGTTTTCGGTTAAAGACAAAACCTTTAAAAAGTTGTTTACCATTGATGTAAAGGACGATGATTTTGTGTTTGCCAACTCGCTGGTTATTGATGAAAAAGACAGGTCGTATTATGGGTTGATATTCCCTCAGCATAAATTTAACTCGAGCCTGCAATTGATCCAGGGTTCGTTGGATAAAGCGCAGTACCATATTGTTGGCGATAGCATTCCTTATCTGTTTCACGATATCTATTCGTATGCGGATATGAGCTATTTCCCGGCAAGCAGTCAGTTTTTGGCCGTTACGCTGTTCCGCGAAAAAGATCAGACACGGATCAAGATCTATTCGCTGTTAAGTCCGCCTGAGCCTTTAAGCGATAACGCTATTGCAATTGCACATAACAATTATTTATTATGGTTAGCCATAAGTTTTATACTGGCTATAATTGCCGCCGGGCTTCTTTATTTCCGTAAAAAAGCGACGATGATTCAGCCGCCTGTGCCAAAGCCGGTAATAGAATATCCGGCAGTCGCATACCATCCCGAACAGGAAATTATAACGGCAGAGGAAGATTGTACAAAGAATATCAATAAAAACGCCATTTTCTTATTTGGCGATTTGCAGCTTTTTACACCTGAAGGTAACGAGATAACCAAATATTTTACGCCGCTCCTGAAAGAGCTGTTCCTGGTTATTTTATTGTATTCGGTAAAGCTGGACAGAGGCGTTAGTTCCGAAAAATTGAACGAGATACTTTGGTTTGATAAATCAGAAAAAAGTGCGCGTAATAACCGTTCGGTAAATATTGCCAAGCTCAAATCGCTGCTCGATAAAATGGGGAGCTGCCATTTATCAAAAGACACCGGGTACTGGAAAATAGAGATAGATTATAATAAAATATTTGTTGATTATCACAAATACCTCAATATCGTATCCAATAAAAACAAGTTGGATAAACAAAAGATAATTCAGCTTACACAAATTACGCAGCGGGGTAACTTTTTATCCAATATTGAATATGAATGGCTGGATGCTTTTAAGTCGGAAGTATCAAACCAGATCACCGATTCTTATATATACTTTGCAGGCAGTGTTAAAATTGAAGAAGACCCTGAGTTCTTGATCAAGCTATCCAACGATATTTTCTATTTCGACCCGGTAAACGAGGACGCGATGATTTTAAAATGCAAAGCATTATCGCTCATTGGCAAGCATTCGCTGGCAAAAAATACCTTCGAAAACTTTAATAAGGAGTACCGGGCCATTTACGGCGAGGCCTTCACCCGCGATTTTCATTCAATTCTTGAATAAATCTGTTACAAACTCATTTCCTGGTTTAATTAATCAAATTTTAATAATTAATTAAGTGCAGCGGGCAAATTTGGGATTATAACCTATTTTATAATCCTGTGCCTGTAAATTGATTTGCAGCCACCTGAATTATAAATCTGAAACTTTAAAAATTGAGGATTTAATGATGAAAAAAGTATTTTCGGCTATTTTGCTTATGGGGGTAAGTTTTGTTGCCCTTGGCCAGCGTTTGCACAGTAAAACATCGGCATTTACAAGTTATAAGGGGCTGGTGATGGCCGGTTACCAGGGTTGGTTCAACGCGCCTGGCGATGGTGGTGGCCGTGGCTGGAACCACTATGTTTCGCATGGTAAATTTGAGCCGGGCTTTACCAATATCGATATCTGGCCCGATGTAAGCGAGTATAAAAAAACCTATAAAACCCCGTTTAAACTGGCTGATGGCAGCGATGCTTACCTGTACAGTTCGTACGATGCATCATCAACCGAAACACATTTTAAATGGATGCAGCAGTATGGTATCGACGGTGTGTTTGTACAGCGGTTTATTGCCGATGTACAACGCGGCAATGGCCGTAAACATAACGATGAGGTTTTGGCTAATACTTTAAAGTATGCACAAGAATATCACAGGGCTATATCGGTGATGTATGACCTGTCGGGTATGCGGGCAGGTGGCGATTCGGCTGTGATTAAGGATTGGAAGCATTTGGTGGATAGCCTGAAGGTAACCAATCGTGGGGATAAACAAACCTGGCTGTATCATAACGGCAAACCGCTGATTGCCATATGGGGCATCGGTTTTAACGATCACCGGCAATATGGCCTTGCCGAAGCCGAGAGAATTATTAATTTTTTTAAGAACGATCCGGTTTATGGTGGTTGCTCCATTTTGCTGGGCGTACCTACCTACTGGCGCGATTTTGGGTCGGATACAGAGAAAGACCCGCATCTGCATGACCTGCTGCGCGAGGTTGATATTGTGCACCCCTGGTTTGTAGGCCGGTATAATGAAGATACGTATCCTAAATTTCAGGCCCGGATAGCTGATGATATAGCCTGGTGCAAAGCCAATAAGGTGGAGTATGTGCCAACAGTGTTCCCAGGTTTCAGCTGGCATAACATGAACCCGCGGAGCCCGCAGAACCAAATTCCCCGTAATCGCGGGCATTTTTACTGGGATCAGATCAGTGGTGCCATAAAAAGCGGTGCCGATATGCTGTATGTGGCCATGTTTGATGAAGTTGACGAAGGTACAGCTATTATAAAAGCCTCCAAAAATCCACCGGTTGGTTTAAGTACGTTCGTTACTTATGAGAGTGACATCCCAAATGATTATTACTTATATTTAACAGGCTATGCCGGCAAAATGCTTAAAAAACAAGTGCCGTTTAGGGCTGATGTACCGCCACCTGTTAACAAATAGTAAATTCAAAGCTATTAACCGCTATAAACCCGTTCTAAGCAAAATATGAATTTGATAAATCGCGTATTTTTAACAGTAGTATTGGCTTGCCTGATTCATTTCAGCGCATTGGCGCAGACAAATAAAATTGCTGTTAAAACCTTCTGTAATCCCGTAAACCTGCCTTATAATTTTCAAAGCGATGGTGGTATTACCCGCCGTGAGGCCGCCGACCCCACCATTGTTTTGTATAAGAACAAGTATTGGCTGTTTGCATCTAAACAAAAGGGCTATTGGTTTTCGGATGATATGATTAGCTGGCACTTTGTTAAGCCCGAAGGCTTGCCGTTGGATGTTTACGCACCATCAATAACCGTAATTAATAACAAGCTGTACTTTTTTGGCGGCAATAATACCGGGGCCTTCACTACCGATGACCCCGCCGTTGGCAAATGGCGAAATATTAGCCGCTATGCGCCCGGCTGCACCGATCCTTATCTTTTTAAAGATACCGATGGCAAACTGTACCTGTACAATGGCTGCTCGGATAAAGACTCCCTGCAGGTGGTACAAATAGATGCCCAAGCCTTTTTACCCATTGGCAGGCATTTCAAATTAATAAACTCAAACACCAGCCAGCATGGCTGGGAAGTGCCGGGCGATGAAAACCTCGATTTTAATGCCCGCCCATGGATAGAAGGATCGTACATGAACAAAATAGGGGGTAAATATTACCTGCAATATTCGGCACCCGGTACGCAGTTTAAAACCTATGGCGATGGCGTTTATGTGAGCGATAAGCCAGCGGGCCTTTTTGTGTATGCAAATTATAGTCCCTTTTCGTTTAAGCCAACCGGGTTTATCACGGGCGCGGGGCACTCCAGCACATTTACTGATAAGCAGGGCGAATACTGGCACATTGCTACCGGTACCATATCGGTAAGGCATATGTTTGAGCGGCGTTTGGTATTGTACCCAACATTTGTTACCGCCGATGGTCAGCTGGTCACCGACACTTATTTGGGCGATTATCCGCAGTATGCGCCTGGCACTACCAAGCATAGCTTAATGAAAAAGTCCCCCAAATGGATGCTGCTATCCTATAACAAAAAAGCGACAGCCTCATCGGCGCTTGGCGCTAATGAGAAACAGACCTTTGACATAGCTAATGCTTTTGATGAGGATATCCGCACCTGGTGGTCGGCTGCTACGGGTAATGCGGGCGAATGGCTGCAGGTTGATCTGGATAAAATAAGCACTGTAAACGCCGTACAGGTAAATTTTGCTGATCAGGATGCCAAAGCCGATGCCTTTATGCCCGGCGATGGTTACCGCTACATTGTGGAAGCATCAGTGGATAAGAAAGTGTGGCATACCATTATCAACCATAAAAACGATGGGAGGGATGCCCCGCACGATTACACGCAACTGAATAAGCCGGTACAAGCCCGTTACCTGCGCATTATCAATGTGCATTGCCCCGCGCAAGGTTTGTTTTCCATATCCGGTCTTCGGGTTTTTGGTAAAGCGCCCGGACCGTTGCCTGGCAAGGTTAAGCAGTTCACCATTGATCATAACACTGATGAACGTACAGTGCATATCAAATGGACAGCCTCATCCAATGCCGAGTTCTATATTGTTCGTTATGGTGTTGGTATCAATAAGCTTTATAGCAGTTACCAGGTTTACAGGGGCACACAACTGGATATAAACGCCTTAAATAGTAATACCAAATATTACTTTACCATTGATGCCGTGAATGCCGCAGGCATAACATTTGGTACCAGGGTATCAACCAATCAATAGTAAGATTACGGATTAATTGCTTGCTTCCATTAATTACACCATAGGTGTTCGGAAGATTTATTTTTCTTATAAATTCTCTCCCAACGAGCTACTGTGTGGACATATCTTTTTGAATAAAATTGGTTTGCAAATCCACTCCGTTAGGAGTGAAATATTGGTAGAAATTATATAAGAAGGGCATTCTTCGCTCCGTTAGGTGCGATATTATTGGACCATGTATTAAAAACAGGCATGGCTGGACTAAAAGCGGGCTATGTTATGTACCTAGGGCACATATAAATATTTCAAACCTGTTTTTCTACCAATATATAACCCCTACGGGTTTAAGGCAAAACTTGTGTCCACACGGTAGCCCAACGGGAGGGGTTTGTCCGCTAACTAAGCTATTTCAATAAACCCCTTCCTGCACCTTCCCAAGTGAAGGAATCGCACCATCTCTCGCTTCTTTTAAATCTTCCGAACACCTATGTTAATTACACAAAAAAAGCCGCTGAGATCAATCTGATCCAGCGGCTTTTTAAGTAAGCGGAAATGTTTATTACAATTCAGGTTTTGTTGGCCTTGTTGCAGTAAGGGGTATCACGCCCTTAAACATTTTGGCGCCATCGCCTGTCAGTCTTAAATAATAATCTGACGAGCAAGCGGTACCATCTTCATCAAGCGACTGAAAACCTGAGCCTGCAGGTACAAATTGCTGGCTTTCGGCTGTTTTGGCTATCTGGTTGCTTTCATTATATTCGTCGAACATGGAAATGTAAAGGCCCTGTGCTCCGGCTTTTGTCATATTGTAAAACTGCCTCCACATAAAATCGCCGTGTGCCCTTTGGCGGGCGCTTAGGTCGCCTGGTAATACGCATGGCTGATAGTCGATGCCATTGCCGCGGCAATATACTTCATCGGGCTGGTTTGTGTTTGCATAAAAGCCATCAGAATCATTGACATTGCCAATTCTTCCAACCATCCATGGCGAGAGCATATCAAAAGCTTTATAAGTACCTAAGAAACCAGGCCTCGAATCACTATTCTGATCGCGCCAGTGTGTAGGTACGCCGCCAATAACATAACAGCCCTTGCTTTGAAACCATTTGATAACACTGAGACAAGTAGCTGCGGTAAAATCGTGGTTAGCATCGCTAAAACCAAAGCCCCAGATACACACTACAGGTTTGCCATTTTGTTTGGCATACTGCGGGGATGAAGTAAGCGCCGACATTTTGTTTGTCCAGTCAGTTTCCATTTCGGTAGCCATGTTTGTCCAGCCGCTTACATCGTACATGATGTAAAATTTAACACCATTATTTTCGGCAGCTATTTTTACCTTGGCGGCCATGGCATCACGAATAGGGCCTTCAATGCCGCTGGGGTTAAAGCGTTGCAGGGCAGCACCATCAATGCCATAGTCTTTCATCCATTTAAACTGAATATCAACCGTTTGATCGTTAAAAGAAGAAAATACGTTTGCCGGCTGGCCATTATTCAAATTGGGATATTGGGTTGGATAGGTGCTGGTATAATCGCGCACATCGGGCCACGACGAGATAGCTGTGTTGGTGGGCGATGGTTCCTGTTCCCAGGTTTGCGCCCAATGCCAGTATAGGTTAATCGGCGATCCGTCGCCTATTGCCGCAAACCATCCCTGGTAGCCCACAATCACTTTACCTACCACATCGCCTACAGGCGAAGGAGTATGAACAGCTGTGGTATCTGTTTTGGTAGGTGGCGTAGGGCTGCTTTTCTTTGAACAGCTGCTTATTACTCCGGGTAATAGCGCTATAAGTAATAACGCGTTCATATTTCTTGTTCTCATACTCTTTTAATTTTTGCTTTTTACAAATCCGCTTGGTATAACCTTTTTAATGGTTCCATCAGTATTATAGTACAGCTTATCAAAACAAATGGATCTTAACCAATCCTGGTGCGAGAGCGAACTGTTATGATAAAATGCATACCATTGCCCCTTAAACTGTACTATTGAACCGTGGTTGGTATAGCTATCGGTAGGATCCATGTAAACACCTCTGTAAGTCCATGGCCCTAACGGACTGGTACTGGTTGCATAGCGCATTTGATTGTGTTTACCATTAACATCATGGTTGTCAGAATACGACAGGTAGTAAATGCCATTTCTTTTATGAACCCAACTGGCTTCGTGAAAATCTTCCAGGCCTTCCATCTTGTGCATTTCACCATCAATCTCCACCATATTATCTTTTAGCTTGCCGCCTTTGCAGGTTCCGCCACCGCCATAATAAAAGTAGGCCTGGCCATCATCGTCAACAAATACACATGGGTCTATCATTGATTCAAGTCCTTTTATATACCCTTGCGACTTAAAGCCACTTGCGGGGCTTTTGCTGGTAGCGACGCCAATTTTCCAGGTACTGTTCCAGGCTGTGCCGCTTGGATGCGGGAAGTAGAAGTAGTAAGTGCCATTTTTATAGGCACAATCAGGTGCCCACATAAAGCCACCTTCGGGGCGGCCCCATTGAACCTGGCTGGCGCGCAATATTTCGCCTTCATCCTTCCAGTGTACCATATCGTCGGTTGAGTAAACGTGGTACTGGTCCATCAGGTCGCAGCCCCGGGCAGGGGCTACATCATGCGAGGGGTATACATAAAGGCGGCCATCTTTCCAAACATGTGCAGACGGGTCGGCAGTATAGATATCCGTTACAAAGGGATTGCCCACAGCTACGGTATCAGTTTTCTCCTGGGCAGAGCAGGCGGCAGATGATAAACCCAGACAAAGTATCATAGCAGTTTGCAAGTACAGCACTTTACTTTTACCGGTTAATATGCTTAACGAGTTATATATATTCATAGAAAGATATTCTTTAAAAGTGTCGGAGAGCAAATTCTCTCCGGCACTTTTTTTGTTAAAGTTGATATGGTTAAGAAATAATTAGTGGGAAACAACCTTTAGGTCATCAATACCATAATTTTGATCGGTTGTTACATTAGCTGAGGTCCAGAAAAATATTTTTACAAAATTCATGGCCGTCAGGTCAGGGCCGCCATCTCCCGTAATTTGTGCCCCTGGATCGTTAAAATTGAGTTGCAGGTGATTCCAGCCATTTTTTAACGTTGGGATAATTGTAGCTAGAGGCCAGCCAATACGATTTTTATCCGGATCGCCGGCGCTGCTGAATTGTATCTGTCCGTCTAATTTCAGCAACGAAACATCCGGAACATATAGCCAGAGCTGTAGTTGCCCTGTTGCGATGGTTTCAGTTGTATTAACAGGGGCTGCCAGTGTTTTAATAAACT
>JAMFSA010000168.1 GCA_026225055.1 Mucilaginibacter xinganensis
AAAGTTTCCCAATTTCTCCGCCACCGCGACAAGGAGGTGTGTCTGCCAAAATTTCACCATCCTACATTTTTGTTAATCTCAAGCCTTTGAGATTGCTGTTGGGGAAGGATTCGAACCTCCACATAGTGGTTAGCCCGCTTCGGGTTTTCCATGATCTACGCCACCGGGACAAGGAGGTGTGTCTGCCAAAAATTTCACCACCCAACAAGATTTTTTTAGAAAGAACGGTTAGCAATTGGTCGTTTGCATGTTACAAATCTAATAGACCTACCCTTTCCTTGCAAATATTTCAACGAAATAATTTTATTTTTAGTTTTATTTTAATTAAACTTGTATATTAGTATAGAATTTAAAATTTATGTCTCATAGAAAAGCCCCAAATTTAGAAATTGATAATCTTGACATCCAGATTTTATCAATTTTAATGAAAAATGCAACAACTCCGTACACGGAAATTGCTAAAGAGTTGATCGTTTCGGGCGGGACCATACACGTGAGGATGAAAAAGTTGGAGGAGATGGGTGTTATAAAAGGTGCCACACTCGAGGTTGATCCTCAAAAATTAGGCTATGATATTACCGCTTTTTTGGGTATTTACCTGGAGAAGGGGTCGCAATATAATGAAGCCGTCAAGCAGTTGAAAAATGTTAAAGAGATTGTTGAGTTGCATTACACAACCGGCAGCTGGAGCATTTTTGCCAAAATTGTGTGCCACGATACTAATCACCTGCGCGAAATACTGAACGAGAATATACAAGGTATAACCGGTGTACAACGTACCGAAACCTTCATTTCGCTTGAAGAAAGCATTAAAAGGCAGATAACGCTGGAATAAGTATACAGTATATATAATATATAGAAGCCGCCTGTCTTTTAGATTAGGCGGTTTTTTTGTTGAAGAGTAAGCCTAATATAAATAGTACTAAAATTAGAGTCATAATAAGGTATGACCATTTATTAGCAAAATTTAATGTAATTCGATTAGTATTGAGAGAATATACAAACATCCTTTTGCTTGTATGGTCAAAATAAAACATGCCTTTATAATACTTATTGGCTTTTTTATTTTCAGATTCCATTGATTATTGTTTTAGATAAAGATAATGAGATCTTTTATAATTGCGCTCGTCTGTGACGAGCGCTTAACTCTTTTGGGCATTTGCAATGCCCGGGCTATACAATTTCAAACCCATTTTAAGCACTCGTCATAGACGAGCGCAATACAAAACGTGTAATTCGGGTAAATGATGAGTTGCTCCGTAGGAGCAATATATTGGTAGAAAATAATTATACCCGTTACTTAGCGCCGTAGGCGCTAAACTAATCACAGGGATTATGGCGAATAGGTTATGTACCTACGGCACATATCTATCTGTTATTCTATTTTCTACCAATATTTAACCCCTCTGGGGTTTTCGTCTGTGTCGCTTTGTTATCTTATTTAAACTTACTCTTCAAAGCCGCCAACTTCATCTGCAGGTCACCTTCAGGCTCACGCTCTGTTTGCCTGTTGTTATTGGGTTTATTAAACGCTGGTTTTTGTGCCGGTTTATTAAAGTTTGGTTTTGGTGATGATTGATTTGCCGGTTCTCTTTTTTCGTTTTCCTTCATGCTTAGCGAGATCCGTTTACGGTTCACATCAACTTCGGTAACGGTAACCTCAACTTTTTGGGCAACCTTTAAAACCTCGTTCGGGTCTTTTATAAAGCGGTTGGTGATCTGGCTCAGGTGCACCAAACCATCCTGGTGAACGCCGATATCAACAAAAGCGCCGAAATTGGTGATGTTGGTTACGATACCCGGCAGTTTCATGCCGATCTTCAGATCGCCTATAGCATTCACACCATCGGTAAAGCTGAATTGCTCGAATTGTTCTCGCGGGTCGCGGCCCGGTTTGGCAAGCTCGGCCATGATATCATTCAGGGTTGGCAAGCCTACAGTGTCAGATGTGTATTTGGTAAGTGGAATGCTTTTGCGCAGCTTATCGTCTTTCATCAGGTCGTTTACGGTACACTTCAGGTCGGCTGCCATTTGTTTTACCAGGTCGTACCTTTCAGGGTGTACACCACTTGTATCCAAAGGATTATCCGCATGACGGATCCGCAGGAAACCTGCCGCCTGTTCAAATGCCTTATCACCTAAACGCGGAACTTTCTTTAACTGCTCGCGTTTTTTAAATGCACCGTTCTGATCGCGGTACTCCACAATATTTTGTGCCAATTGCGGGCCCAGACCTGATACATAGGCCAGTATTTGTTTTGATGCCGTATTCAGCTCCACACCTACCGCGTTCACGCAGTTGATTACAGTATCATCCAGCGAGGTTTGCAGTTTATTCTGATCCACATCATGCTGGTATTGCCCAACACCAATTGATTTCGGGTCGATCTTTACCAGTTCAGCCAGCGGGTCCATCAACCTGCGACCGATTGATACTGCTCCCCTAACCGTAATATCCTTATCCGGGAACTCATCCCTCGCTACTTCCGATGCAGAGTAGATAGATGCGCCGCTTTCATTCACCATTACTATGGTAGCACCGGGTAAATTCAGGTTACGGATGAAAACTTCAGTTTCCCGGCCCGCGGTTCCGTTGCCTATGGCTATGGCTTCAATATTATGTTTTTCAAAAAGATGCTTAGCGGTTTTCTCGGCTTCCCTTGCCTGACCAGCGCCTGTATGTGGGTAAATGGCTGTATCTTCCAACAGCTTGCCTTGCTCATCCAAACAAACCACCTTGCAGCCCGTACGGAAACCAGGATCGATAGCCATTACACGTTTTTGACCAAGCGGCGCGCCCAATAGAAGCTGGCGCGCGTTCTCGGCAAATACGCGTATAGCTTCTTCGTCGGCTTTCTTTTTGGTGAATAAGCGCACTTCGGTTTCCATTGATGGTTTCAGCAATCTTTTGTAACCATCGCCAATAGCCTGCCGCACCTGGTTTGATGCCGCGTTGTTACCTTTTATAAACTGATTTTCCAAAGCAGCAAGCGCTTCTTCTTCCTGAGGTTTTATATCCAGCCAAAGGATCTCTTCCTTTTCGCCGCGGCGCATAGCCAGTATCCGGTGCGACGGTGCCGTCTTTACAGATTCCGTCCACTCAAAATAATCTTTGTATTTAATGCCTTCTACTTCCTTACCGGGGATCACTCTTGATTCAAAAGTTCCCTTCTCAATAAACAGCTCTCTTACCTTGGTACGTGCCTCTGCATTTTCAGCTACCTGCTCCGCTATGATATCCCTTGCGCCTGCCAGTGCTTCTTCAACACTGTTAACGCCTTTTTCTTCATCAATAAATTTAGCGGCTTCGGTTTCAGGATCGATGCGGTGCTGTTCGAATAACAGATCAGCCAATGGCTGTAAGCCTTTCTCTTTAGCGGCGGTTGCACGGGTTTTACGTTTAGGGCGATACGGCAGATAAATATCTTCCAATGCCACCATGGTTTCGGCCTCGTTAACCAGTTTCTCCAGCTCCGGGGTTAACTTACCCAGGTCGGCAAGCGATTTTAAGATAGCTTCACGGCGTTTATCTAACTCCCGCAGTTGTTGTATACGATCGCGTATTGCGGCCACCTGTACCTCATCTAAGGTACCGGTAACCTCCTTGCGGTAACGGGAGATGAAAGGTACTGTCGCTCCCTCATCAAGCAAGGCAGCGGTAGCGCTTACCTGTTTCTCGGCGATGGAAAGTTCGTTGGCTATTTTTTTATAATGCGTGCTCATTTGTCAAATATTCGGGTTGCGAAAATGGTACTCTTTGGGTGAAAAACAAAAAGGAGTTTTAAACAATGTGTGTAAGGAAATATATAAAACATATTTTATGTGTAATTTGTAACGTCAACAAAAAATGAAAAAACTAACCCTTATCCTTTTATTATTAATAACGAGCTGCGACCTAAAATCCTCCAAAGAATACTTAAAAGAAGCTTGGGCCTTAGAAGACAAACAACAATATACAGCAGCCATTAAGCTACTTAACAAAGCTATTGATAAAGACAGTAAATTCAAGGAAGCTTATTTAAGCCGCGGCGCTGATAAAGCGGTTTTAAAAGATTATAAAGGTGCCATATCAGATTATAACAATGCTTTAAAAATCGACCCTAAAAATACACTGGCACTATTTAATTTAGGCAATAACTATAAACGGCTTAATGAAAACGCAGAGGCAATCATTTATTACAATAAAGCTTTTGAATCAAAGGGTGGAGATATGGCGTTTATAGATTTAGCACCCAATGGAGTAACCAATGAATCAAATTTCGATGTGCCCGGTCAAGAAATTTTTTATCAAAGAGCATTTGCTTATTTAGGTATTGACAGCCTGAAAAAGTCCTTTAACGACTTTCATAAATGTGTAAATTTTGGATATAAGATTGTCGACAGTTATTATTGGATGGGAGCAATAGCAAAAGCTTATAAAAATAAAGACGTAGCTTGTAAATGTTTCCTAAAATCTGCGCAACTTGGAAATAGCAATGCCGCTCTTGAGCAAAAAAGTTATTGCGACCAAAATCATTAGTCACAATAACTCCGTATTACTTCGCCTTCAACCAACCATTCCCATCCATCCACTTCGCCAGGCTATTGAACCAATCATCCTTAGTCTCTTTATTATGCAAACCAAAACCATGGCCTCCCGACTGGTAAATATGGATCTCGCCTTTTACCTTGTTTTTCAACATGGCATCGTAAAACATCAGACTGTTTTGAACCGGTACCAAGCCATCGTCCTGAGCATGTACCAAAAATGTTGGCGGGGTGTTAGGCGTTACCTGTTTTTCGTTACTGTACAGATCAACCAAAGCTTGCGGGGCATTTTTGCCGATGAGATTTTCCTTTGAGCCCACGTGTGCCCACTGGCCAAAAGTAATAACCGGGTAAACCAGCACGGCAAAACTCGGGCGCAGACTGATATGTTTTTTATTCTCTATAACTTCCTTATCAAAATGCGTTGCCGCGGTTGATGCCAGGTGACCACCAGCCGAAAAACCGATGATGCCTACACGAGCGGTATCAATACCCCACTCTGTGGCACGCTGTCTAACCAGTTGTATAGCGCGCTGCGCATCCTGCAGCGGACCAATGGTTTTATCAACCATTACGCTGTCGCTCGGCATACGGTATTTTAATATGAATGCGGTAACTCCTATTTTATTAAATGCTTCAGCTATCTCAGAGCCTTCATTCACCATCGATAAGCCCGAATATCCGCCACCTGGACAGATCACTACGGCAGCACCGGTAGCCTTATCTTTTGCCGGAAAATATGGAATAAGCGTTGGCACCGTAACATTATGCAGAAATGAACCTGCATCCATATTTTCTACATAACTTTTTGGCGCGGGTTTTGAATTGGGCACGCCATTCGGGTACAGCAATATTGGTGCTGATTGCTGCGCGAATGTTGCAGATGAGATCAGCATTAATACAAACAGGAGTTTTTTCATGGTTTAAAATTAACTTTTAGGTCCGCCAAATTCCATTAAATAAGCTTTCAGAAAATCATCGAGGTCGCCATCTAAAACAGCTGCCGCGTTTGAAGTTTCATGATCGGTACGCAAATCTTTCACCAGTTTATACGGGTGCAGCACATAATTTCTTATTTGCGATCCCCATTCTATCTTTTTCTTATTACCTTCAATAGCATTGGAAAGCTCCATGCGTTTGCGCATTTCGGCCTCATATAATTGCGATTTCAGCAAGCGGATAGCATTATCCTTATTCTGTAGTTGCGAGCGCGATTCCTGGTTCTTAATAACAATGCCTGATGGTTTGTGGTATAAACGCACAGCAGTCTCCACCTTGTTCACGTTCTGCCCACCTGCACCGCCTGAGCGGAAGGTTTCAAACTCAATATCGGCCGGGTTAATATCAATCTCAATGGTATCATCAACCAGAGGGTAAACATATACCGAGGCAAACGAGGTATGGCGCTTAGCATTGGAGTCGAAAGGGGAGATCCGCACTAAACGGTGCACACCATTTTCGCCTTTTAAATAGCCATAAGCAAATTCGCCTTCTATTTGCAGGGTAACCGTTTTTACACCGGCCACATCGCCTTCCTGGTAATCTTGTTCGGTTACTTTATGGCCGTTTTTTTCGGCCCACATCATATACATACGCATGAGCATGCCGGCCCAGTCGCAGCTTTCGGTACCGCCCGCGCCTGCTGTTATCTGCAGCACCGCGTTAAGCTGATCTTCATCGGCCGAAAGCATATTCTTAAATTCAAGTTCTTCAACCGCTTGTATAGCCGCGTTGTATTGTTCCTGCATCTCCGCTTCGGTAGCATCGCCACCGTGGAAGAACTCATACATTACGCCAGCATCCTCAACTACGGCTACTACTTTTTGGAAAGCGTCTGTCCATACTTTTTTTGTTTTGATGGATGCCAGTACCTTTTCGGCATCCTTAGGATGATCCCAGAAATTGGGACCGAGGGTTATATCCTGTTCTTTTTGTAATAGATCGAGTTTGGTATCGATGTCAAAGATGCCTCCTCAGGGACGTTACTCTGTCCCTTAAATCCTGAATCTGTTCTTTAGTCATTTGGCAAAGATATAGAATTTCGGAATTAGGATGTTCGATTTCGGATTTACTTGTAGTTCGGATTTGTGATTTCGGATTATGTGGAATTTCGGATTTATATGTTTATCCTGCAAAAATCGAAAATCCTCTTTCGAAATATAAAAACATCTTAATTCCGAAATAAAAACCAAATCCGAAATCGAACATCCGAAATCCGAAATCGCAAAAAAAAGCCCACCAATAAATTGGCAGGCCATATATGAGGTTGTTAAAATGCTTATGCTACAGCCATCTGGTTTAACAGCTGGTTCATATCAATATGGATACCTGTAAGCTTTGTTAATATAGCCGACAGCGCGAAATCCTTATTCTCACCTTTCGATTCTTTGATCAGCTCCTGCATTACAGGCGGGATCAAAGATTTTGAAATAGCAAGCGCTGACGATTCATCAATGTTATAGTTATTGTTCAGTTTGTTAGCAAACCGCTTAACCGCGCTCGATATCATCGGGTTATTGTAAACGCCCGGAAACTGAAAATACTTTATCGTATCTTTTAGCTTGCCGCCTTCCATATTCCTCTTTAAAACTTCAATTATTGTACTTGAAGCTTCATTTATCACTGCCTCGCGGTATTTTTCCGGTACCACCGGGTTGTTCATAACAGCCGTCCCGGCGTTATTTTTAACAAGCAAAAAGAGTTTTTCAAACATGAATTAAAAATTTAAGAGCCGATTAACAATTTGATTACAAATAGATGTTTTATTTACAAGAAGTACAAATATGATAAATAAAAGTTTTAAATATGTAAATAAAATGTAATTATTTTTTTGAATTTTACAATTCATATGGTGTAAAACAAACACTAAGTAAGGTGTGTTAATAATACACTGATCATACATGAAAAAGTAAACTTTCAGATTATTTTATCACCTGAATTATTAAATCCTACTTTTGTTTAAAAACCATTCAATTATGCTGCCAAACATCGATTTTACCACCACTGAGGCTTATAAATATTTAGCCGATCATTACATTGATATAGTGGCCGAAAACCTGAAAGATCTTTTTAAAACTGACACTCAAAGATTTACTAAATTCTCAACCCGCTTTGAGGATATTTTACTGGATTACTCCAAAAACCGCATCACCGATGAAACCTTTGCCCTGCTGTTGCAACTGGCGCGCGAGTGTAGGCTAAATGATGCAATTGAAGCCATGTTTTCCGGTGAAGTGATCAATGCTACCGAGCACCGCCCGGTATTGCACATAGCTTTACGTAACCGCAGCAACACACCTATTTATGTTGATGGCAAAGATGTGATGCCTGATGTGAATCGCGTGCTTGAGCAAATGAAAACTTTTAGCGAGGAGATCATCTCGGGCCGCTGGAAAGGCTTTACCGGTAAATCAATTACTGATGTTGTTAATATAGGTATCGGCGGTTCTGATCTGGGGCCGGTAATGGTTACCGAGGCTTTGCGCCCTTACAAAAACCACCTGAAAATGCACTTTGTAAGTAATGTTGACGGTACCCATATTGCCGAAGCATTAAAAGAAGTAAACCCTGAAACTACCCTGTTCCTGATCGCCTCAAAAACTTTCACTACCCAGGAAACCATGACCAACGCCCAAAGCGCTAAAGACTGGCTGCTGGCAAATGGCGGTAAACAGGAAGATGTGGCTAAGCATTTCGTGGCGCTATCAACCAATACTGCCGGTGTTGAGAAATTCGGCATCGATACAAAAAACATGTTCGAGTTTTGGGATTGGGTAGGCGGTCGTTATTCATTATGGAGCGCAATCGGCCTTTCAATAGTTCTGAGCTTAGGTTATGAAAACTTTGTTGAGCTTTTAAGCGGAGCCCATGCGTATGACGAGTATTTCAGGACTACCGAATTTGAACAAAACCCATCAGTTATATTAGGTTTGATAGGCATTTGGTACAATAACTTTTTTGAATCGGAAACCGAAGCGATTTTACCGTACGACCAGTACTTGCACCGTTTTGCCGCTTACTTTCAACAAGGCGATATGGAAAGTAACGGTAAGCATATCGATCGCAATGGCAAAGCTGTTGACTACTCAACCGGCCCGATCATTTGGGGCGAACCGGGTACTAATGGTCAGCACGCGTTTTACCAATTGATCCACCAGGGAACAAAACTGATCCCCGCAGATTTTATAGCGCCTGCGCAATCACACAACCCTCTTGGTGATCATCATATGTTATTGTTATCAAACTATTTTGCGCAAACAGAAGCCTTGATGAATGGCAAAACTAAAGATGAAGTAATTGCTGAGTTAAAAGCATCAGGCAAAACAGAGGAAGAAATTGAGAAACTGGCGCCATTTAAAGAATTTGATGGCAACCGCCCTACCAATTCATTCCTGCTTAAAAAGATCACGCCGCACAGCTTAGGTTCTTTGATCGCCATGTATGAGCACAAAATATTTGTACAGGGCATTATCTGGAACATTTACAGCTTTGACCAATGGGGTGTTGAACTGGGCAAGCAATTAGCCCAAAAAATTCAGCCTGAATTAAGAGCCGAAGGAGAAGTAGCTACACATGATTCATCAACCAATGGGTTGATCAATCAGTATAAGAACTGGAGATAGGTTCAGTTTGCTAAAACCACGCGTTATTGCGAGGTACGAAGCAATCTCTACATAGAGAAATAAAAAATAATGTCATTGCGAGGAGGAAAGACGAAGCAACCTCGTCGCGTTCAATATATACAAGTGACGAGGTTGCCACGCTATCGCTCGCAATGACATGATTATAATTATCCTTAAATATTTTAAATCCGTTTAATCCTGGTTCTTATTCTTGTTCTTCCTGCTTGTACCAGTATCAGAATTATCCCTATCACCGCCAAAACACACCCCGCTTTCGGTATATAATCGCCATAAAGCACATAAAAGGTAAGATCTGAGCTAAGGTTGATATCTTGCTTTATAGCAGTTTTAACCCACCATTTAGTATGCTGTACTATATCACCACGTTGATTAATAAAAGCGGAGATCCCCGTATTAGCTGAACGGCATACCCATCTGCGCGTTTCAATAGCCCGTAGCTTGGCATAATCTAAATGCTGGTCCTTGCCCGAGGTATTTTCCCACCAGCCATCATTGGTAATTATAGCGATGAACTGTGCACCCATGTGTACCGACTGAGCAATATATCCGCCCCAGATAGATTCATAACAGATAACCGGATCAACACCGATACCGCTCTGCGAATAAAATACCCCCGGCGCTGGCTGACCGGCATAGGTGCCCGTAGCTCCGCCCAAATGCTCAAACACCGGTTTCATGAATGATAAAGCATCGCCAAAAGGCATCGCCTCTGCACCCGGCACCAGTTTTGATTTATGGTAGAACTGTACCTCGGCTGAGTTTTCAATATTCAGCGCGGTATTAAAATTATCAACGAATTGATTAGGCTGATCTGTGGGGCTGGCGGTTTTTGTGGCCCGGGTATCATATAGCTTGAAGGTTTCAGCTCCGGTGAGCACATTACCATTCTTGTACTTATTCAGGAAATGTTGTACCTGTAAAAAGTAGTTGTTGCTGTGTATATGGTCTTCATTAACCTGGTCGCTTATTGCGGTTTCGGGCCAGATGAAAAATTCAGTATTCGGCTGTCCGATAGAATCGGATATATGGGTTAAAATATTCAATTGCTCGCCTGTCGGGATATCCGATTCCTTGGCATAAGGATCGATATTAGGCTGTGCAATCACAATGTTTGATGGATTGGGTTGCTCCTGGTAAGTATTATAACGGTATAATGAATAGCTTAATGGCAAAATAAGCACCAGCACAAAAGCCACAATAAGGTTTAACCTTAAAGCTTTGCTCTTGCCCTCGCGCAAGCCCGTATATATTAAAAACAGCAGGATGTTGATGATCCAGATCCACACGGTACCGCCGTATACTCCCGTATATTCATACCATTGTATCCATTGGTGGCTTACCGCGAAGCCGTTGCCCAGGGTCATCCATGGGAAATTAAGGTCCCAGGTTTGGTGCAGGTATTCATAGCCTATCCAAAAGCAAACTAAGCCAAACAGGCTCAAACCGCGATTAGTGATTCCCCGTAGCTTGTAATAAAGCCAGCAGGCCGTAGCCATCAACAATGGCCCAAGCGAGTAAGGTATTAAACTGATAGGCATGGCAGTAACTTCCCCTATCATTTTTAACGCATTATACACCCAGTAAATACACAGCGTATTCCATATAAAAAAGCCAAGGAAGGTATATCCGAAAATCTTTTTCCCTTTTTTAGCCACATCCGACTGGATGATGTTTTCCATCATAATCAGCATCGGCACAAAACCAACAAATAGCAGAAACGTGGTATATGGTGTAGGCGGCCAGGCTATCCAAAGCATTAAACCGGAGAATATGGATAGCAGGATGTTTTTCTTCATTTGTTAAAATTTTCTGCGTTAAAAGCCCCTGATTTTCTTTTAGGAGTGGTTAATGATTTCCATTTTGAACCGGAAACCATTTTGCCTATAAATACTATTTGCCCCACATGATATGCTACATGCACTAATTGTCTGTTGATAGCATCAATAACGATATGGCTTTCATTGCGAATGAATATCTCTTTATCTAAATCATCAACCTGTACAAGGTTAAGTGAGTTAAATAAACAATCCCAACCCTTATTCCAGTTGGTTATTAATTCTTGCCGGGTAACGATATTGTTTTCAAACTCAGCATCTCGTTCGCGCCATGGTTTTTCGCCATCGGTTGTTAAAAAATCTGTCCATCGCGAAAGCATATTACCTGCAAGGTGCTGTACAATTATGGCAATGCTGTTGCTCTCATCATTAAATTGCCAAAACAGTCCGTCGTCATTTATTTGCTCAAGGTTTTTTCAGCCAATATTTTTTCAATCTCAAACCGTTTTGTTACGCTGATTAAATAGGTATTCATATTTAAATATGTAATTCTCTCCAAGCGTCATTGCGAGGTACGAAGCAATCCCCGACTATACAGAGCGAACTTGCAAGTAGGGCATTGCCACTCCGCTGTCAGCGGATCGCAATAACGTTTGGTGATTTTAACTTTTAATCTTTTTCCTTTGAAGGCTTACCTTCAGCTCCCGCCACGCAAATCACAAACTCACCTTTAACCGGGTGTGTTTCAAAATAAGTTTTTACTTCCTCAACGGTGCCGCGTACGGTTTCCTCAAACATTTTTGTCAGCTCGCGCGATACGGACAGTTGCCTATCAGCACCAAAGTAAGTGATCATTTCTTCCAGCGTCTTCATAATCCTGTGCGGCGACTCATACAATATAATAGTACGCTCTTCTGCACTTAATATTTTATAACGTGTTTGTCGCCCTTTTTTCAAAGGTAAAAAACCCTCAAAACAAAAGCGGTCGGTAGGGAAACCTGAGTTAACCAGCGCAGGCACAAAGGCGGTAGCTCCCGGCAGGCATTCAACCGGTAGATCATGCTTTAAGGCCTCGCGCACCAGGTAAAAGCCCGGATCGGAAATGGCTGGCGTGCCTGCGTCAGATATCAGCGCGATGTTTTTACCCTCCTTTAAAAATCGGATGATCTCGTTTGATGACTGGTGCTCATTATGCTGATGATGCGCAAATACCTTTTGATGGATATCAAAATGCTTCAGCAATGGCGCGGATGTGCGGGTATCTTCAGCCAGTATCAGGTCTGCTTCCTTTAAAACACGTATGGCCCTGAAGGTCATATCCTCCAGATTGCCTATAGGGGTGGGTACTAAGTATAATTTACCAGTTTCGCTCATTGGGTGTTTATTTGTCCATAGTCCATGGACAATAGACCATGGTAAGCATTATTTTCAAGTCATTATATATAATCTCAAAAACTATGGACTATAAACTATGGACTATCGACTTATTTATATCTTTGCCTAAAAATAAATTAAATGCTGCAAGTTAGTTATATCCGCGATAACAGGGAACAAGTTTTAGAACGTTTGGCTGTAAAAAATTTTAAACAGCCTCAATTGGTTGATGAAATTATTCAGCTTGATGAAAAACGCCGTACAACTCAAAACCAAATGGATACTGTTTCGGCACAGGCAAATGCTGCTGCCAAACAAATAGGCGAACTGATGCGTTCCGGCAAAAAGGATGAGGCAGAAGCCATAAAAGCTAACACTGGTGTTTGGAAAGAGGAGATAAAAAAGCTGGGCGATACTTTATCAGCAACTGAAGAAGAATTACAGCAAAAGATAGTATTGCTGCCTAACCTGCCGCATTCATCTGTACCTAAAGGATTAACTCCCGAGGAAAACGAAATAGTGCTGGAGAGTGGTGAAAAACCGCACCTGGCCGAAAGCGCGTTGCCACATTGGGAGCTTGCCGCTAAATATAATTTAATAGATTTTGAGCTTGGCGTTAAAATAACCGGCGCAGGCTTCCCTGTATATAAAGGTAAAGGCGCTAAACTGCAAAGGGCGCTAATCGCCTACTTTTTGGATGAGGCCGAGAAAGCTGGCTATGCCGAAGTAATGCTGCCACTATTGGTTAACGAGGCATCAGGTTTTGGAACAGGGCAATTGCCGGATAAAGAAGGCCAGATGTATTTTGTTGGCGAGGATAAACTATACCTTATACCAACTGCCGAAGTGCCGATCACCAACTTGTATCGTGATGTGATATTAAAAGCCGATGAGCTGCCGGTAAAAAATTGTGGTTACACCGCATGTTTCCGCCGCGAGGCTGGCTCATATGGCGCGCATGTGCGTGGCCTTAACCGCCTGCACCAGTTTGATAAGGTGGAGATAGTACAGGTTGTTCATCCGGATGACTCATACCGTGTATTGGAAAGCATGAGCGCGCATGTGCAGGGCTTATTGCAGAACTTAGGCCTGCCATATCGTGTGCTGCGTTTATGTGGCGGCGATATGGGTTTTGCGTCAGCCTTAACTTATGATATGGAAACCTGGAGCGCGGCACAGCAACGCTGGCTGGAAGTATCATCAGTATCAAACTTTGAAACTTTCCAGACTAACCGCCTAAAGCTACGTTTCCGTAATGCTGAGGGTAAAACCCAATTGGCACACACACTTAATGGCAGCGCGTTGGCATTGCCGCGTATTGTTGCTACTTTATTGGAGAATAACCAGACAGACCGGGGCATAAAAATACCTGAGGTATTGGTGCCTTATACCAGGTTTGAGTGGATAGACTAAATCTTCGGGATTATAAATTTGTTGATGGGTTGGGTACCAGCCCTGCCAGGTGAGTTATATCAAATATACTACTGAAGATATTTGGTATACTCTTGGTTTTGATATCAAATACTAACTCTTCCTGGTAGATAAAGAAATCAACGCCTATAGCGGTTAGCAGGCCATCCTGTTTAGTATGTGGCTTGGTTTTGTAGCAGCAGATCTTTATTTTGCTGTAAAACTTATTCCCCCTTATACGGCGTATAATTTTTTCAACATCGTTGTTGAAATGGTTATAATCTAAAACTATAAGGTCGGGGTTTAATTGATAAATGGAAGGGAATACCTGGTTTACAGAATCGATATGTTTAACGCTTGAGTATTCAGCGGTTAACTGTTGTGATGAAACTTCGGGTGCGAGTAAAAGCACCTTCTTGAAACGGGTACGAGTCATGCTCTATAGTAATAGGGTGTCTAAATATAAAATGTATAAATCGTATTTTCAAAAAAATATTTAACAAATGTTAATAAGTTGATAAATACGTCATGGGTTTTATATTAAAAGACAATAAAGCAGAAGTGTGGATAACCAGGCAGGCAAAATATTACTTAGTATGTTAATTTACTGTAACTTATAAGAAATCTTGCAGTGAGGTACTAAAAATGTTAATAAGTTCAGGATCATTGAACTGATAGTTGTCCTCAATGTCCAAAACTATAATTTGTTTATCAGTTAAATTGAACCGTTGTTTTAGTATTTGATGATGTTTACGTTCCATCACCAAAATAACATCGGCCCAATCAATCATTTTCTGGTTAACCTTTACTCTTGCCTTATCACTTGTACCTGCCGATCTTGCCTGGTGAGCGGCATGATTTTTAAATAATAGCTCAGCCGTAGGGCTGCGCCATTGATTTTTACTGCAAATGAAAAGAAGACTGGACAATAATTGCGTGTGTTAGAGCTGCCTGTGGAAGCTACTTCCCAAAGCCCTGGACAATTCCTATGAGATCGACCGTAAACACCAGTACCGAGTTTGCAGGTACCGCTACACCGTTGCCTGCAGCTAATGAAGTAGTTCCATAAGCAAGGTTTGAAGGGATGATCATCATTATACGGGCATATGGTGCAGCACCATTAGAAGTTAGCAGCGACATGCCGGTTTGAAAACCTTTTACAAGGCCGCTCATTGGAAGAAGGGTAACACTTTCGCTATCAAATACACCACCATTTAATAATTTACCGGTGTAGGTAACCTGTACCGTGTCAGAATCGGCAACTGAAGGGTGAATAGTGCCCGCGCTTGTTTGTAGGATCTGGTAATAAATACCCGATGGATCCTTGGTTACAGTAAGGTGGTTGGCGGCTATGTATTTTTGTATTTTTATTTCATCAATATCTGCTTGCTTTGTAGCATTATAACTTGTTTTTGTACAAGCAGAAAACAGGACGATCAGTAAACCAAATAGTAAAAAAATTCTCTTCATATTATTCTTTAACGCTATAACTGATTTTTTAATTGAAAATTATGTACAGCTTTTAATTTTTATCAATAAAATGTAAACAGGGGCAAGTTAATAAAAAACATTTACCCATGCTTACATCGCATTCCATTGTTACACGGAAAGTTAAGACTATACGGTTGTCTTAATTTTTAATTCATTTAATTGAGCCTCAGCAATGGTTGATGGTGAATCGATCATCACATCGCGACCCGAATTATTCTTAGGGAACGCTATTACATCGCGGATAGAATCCAGCCCGGCGAAGATAGAGCACAACCTGTCGAAACCAAAAGCGATACCACCATGCGGAGGTGCGCCAAATTCAAAGGCATCCATTAAAAAGCCAAATTGTTTTTGCGCTTCTTCGGGCGAAAAACCAAGATGCTTGAACATTAATGATTGCAGGGCCCTGTCATGTATACGGATAGAGCCACCGCCAATTTCAGTGCCGTTCAATACAATATCATATGCATTAGCACGTACAGCTCCCGGGTCGGTATCCAACAAAGCGATATCCTCCGGTTTTGGTGAGGTGAACGGGTGGTGCATAGCATGGTAACGGCTGGTTTCTTCGTCCCACTCTAACAGCGGGAAATCCAGTACCCATAACGGTGCGAATGTATTTTTATCGCGTAAGCCCAGGCGTGAGCCCATTTCTAAACGTAATTCATTTAGTTGTTTGCGTACTTTATCGGTGTGACCTGCTAATATTAGAATTAAGTCGCCTGGTTCAGCTGAGAATGCTGCTGCCAAATTGGTCAGGTCATCCTCACCATAAAATTTATCAACTGATGATTTTAAAGTACCATCAGTACCATAGCGGCAATAAATTAAACCTGTAGCGCCAATTTGCGGGCGTTTTAACCACTCGGTAAGCTCGTCAATTTGCTTGCGGGTATATTCGGCGCAGCCTTTAGCGTTTATACCTACTATCAGCTCTGCATTATCAAATATGCCGAAACCTTTGCCTTTTAATATGTCGTTCAGTTCAACAAACTCCATCCCAAAACGGATATCCGGTTTGTCAGAACCGTATAAACGCATCGCATCAGCATATTGCATACGCGGGAACGAAGCAAGGTCGATACCCTTAACTGTTTTAAACAGGTGACGGGTTAAGCCCTCAAATATGTTTAAGATATCTTCCTGGGTGATGAAAGACAGCTCACAATCTATCTGTGTAAACTCAGGCTGACGGTCAGCGCGCAGATCCTCGTCCCTGAAACATTTCACGATCTGGAAATAACGGTCGAAACCGCTCACCATCAGTAATTGCTTAAATGTTTGCGGCGATTGCGGCAGGGCGTAAAATTCGCCTGCATTCATGCGGCTTGGTACTACAAAGTCGCGCGCGCCTTCAGGGGTCGATTTTATTAATACCGGGGTTTCAACCTCTATAAAGTTAAGCCCGTCTAAATATTTACGTGTTTCCTGTGCCATTTTGTGGCGCAGCATCAGGTTGTTGCGGATAGGGGCACGGCGCAGATCAAGGTAACGGTATTTTGCACGCAGTTCTTCGCCGCCATCGGTTTCGTCCTCAATCATAAACGGAGGGACTTTTGACGGGTTTAATACCTCTAAGCTTTCAACGGCAATTTCAATTTCGCCAGTTACCATTTTCAGGTTTTTGCTGGTACGCTCAATTACCTTACCGGTAACCATGATAACAAACTCACGGCCCAGGCTTTTACCTGTTTCGCGCAGGGTTTCATCGGTATCAATATTTAAAACCAGTTGGGTTAATCCGTAACGGTCGCGCACATCAATAAATGTTGTGCCGCCCAAATCGCGTGATTTTTGCACCCAGCCGCATAATGTTACGGTTTGGCCTAAATT
>JAMFSA010000169.1 GCA_026225055.1 Mucilaginibacter xinganensis
AGGCGACATTTCATGAGTTATAAACAAAAGCTTAGATTTACCCATTTCTAAATCAGTATTAAAATATGTAAGCAGTCAAAAAAATTTGAGTTTGCAAATATAATCAATATTATATGAACTATCAACGGATTATGCAAGTAACTTTTGGTTATTTTTAAGTAAATGCCCAACTTCGCCAAATTTTATAATTTAACTGTACTGAAATCATCACAGATATGTGCCCAAAACAACATATGGCATCCCGGTTTCACTACCGTTAAAAAAAACAACAATCCCAATGAATATATTTACTAAAACGAAAGACATTGAAGAGTATTTACTTCAACTAAGGCAAGCGGGCAAAACAACAGGCTTTGTAGCCACTATGGGCGCGCTGCACCAGGGCCATCTTTCGTTAATACAACAGGCACAACAAAGTAATGATGTGGTGATATGCAGCATTTTTGTTAACCCAACACAGTTTAATGACCCTGCCGACCTTGAAAAATACCCCCGCCCTATAGCCGATGACATCCAAAAACTGGAGCAGGCAGGCTGCGATATTTTATTTAACCCGGAGGTGAGTGAAATTTATGCTGACCATGAGCAATGGCATTTAAATATAGGCGAACTGGAGCATTTGCTGGAAGGAAAATTCAGGCCGGGGCATTACCAGGGTGTTACCCAGGTTGTATATAAACTGTTTAATATTATAAAGCCCGATACTGCTTATTTTGGTCAAAAGGATTACCAGCAGGTAATGGTGATCAGCAAAATGGTGCAATTATTAAACATGCCGGTTAAGCTGGTGATGTGCGCCATACTACGCGAGCCGGATGGTTTGGCCATGAGCTCACGGAATATCCATTTAACTGCCGATGACCGCGAGCATTCGCTCATCCTGTCAAAAACATTAAACTGGGTAAAGGATAATTTCGACAGCGATAAGATAGTCGAAATAAAAGCAGCAGCAGAGCAGCAGATAACGAGCGAACCTGGTGTTGAACTGGAATATTTTGAAATTGTGGATGGTGATACTTTGCACCCGGCAAATCAAAATACTAAAAATATTGTTGCATTATTAGCAGCCCGTGTGGGTAAAACCAGGCTGATAGATAATATGATAATTAGGCCATAGCTTATGCTTCATAGTTCATAACCAGCAGCTTAAACATTTACACTGTCATGAACTATCAACTATGAACTATGAATCAAAAATATATAACTTTGCGCCATGATTATTGAGGTATTAAAATCAAAGATCCATCGTGCCCGTGTAACTCAGGCTGAACTGAACTATGTAGGCAGCATTACGATTGACGAAGATTTAATGGATGCGGCAAATATAATTGCCAATGAGAAGGTACAAATTGTAAATAATAATAATGGTGCCCGCTTTGAAACTTACGTTATAAAAGGCGAACGCGGCAGCGGCACCATATGCCTTAATGGCGCTACCGCCCGGTTAGCCCAGGTTGGCGATGTGGTGATCATCATGTCATACGGATATATGGAAATGGATGAGGCACGCACTTACGAGCCGATAGCTATTTTCCCGGATATTGATAATAAGTTGATAAAATAAACCGCATTGGTTAGCTTTAACCCATGCGACCAATCCTTATTACAGCTCTTCTTTTTATTGCTACATCCACGTGCTTTGCGCAGCGGCAAAACGTGTATTTTTTAAAAAATAACGGCGAGTATGTCCAGAACCGCGACAGCGCCGATTATATTAGAGTAGTACGAGAACCTGACTCGAGCTCAACACTTTATAATGTATTTGAGTATTACCCTAACGGTCGCCAAAAATTGATCGGTAAATCATCGGTTATTGATCCTCCTAAATTTGAAGGTACTTGCATAAGATATTATGCTAATGGCAGCAAACAGTTAGTGTCTAATTATAAAGGCGGGCAACTCATAGGCAATGAGTATGAATTTTATCCTAATGGAAAACCTTATAAAGTAGGGAAATATACCGAGGACATAAATCATAATGTCGCTATTCATAATTATCAAATAACTGCTGAATATGATTCATTAGGTACAGCGCTTGTTACAGACGGGAATGGGTATTATAGGGGTTTCGATAGTAAGTTTAAAAGTATTATTGATGAAGGTAACCTGAAAGATGGCAAGAGAGATGGCCAATGGAAAGGAAAAGACCTGGATTTACATGTTAGCTATATTGAAACCTATGTTAATGGCAATCTTATTTCAGGAGTATCGGTTGGCAAAGAAGGCGACAGTGTGAAATACAGTAAAATCAGAAGTGTTGAACCTGCTTATAAGGGAGGGCTAAAAGCCTTTTATGGCTACCTGGGCCGTAATATCCATTATCCCGACTATGAAAAAACACACAACATACAGGGTAAAGTGATTGCCTCATTTGTAGTTGAAAAAGATGGCTCGATAACCGATGTTAAGATCGTTAGCCACGTTACTGTAAATATAGATGATGAGGCTACAAGGGTAATCAAAGAATCTCCTAAATGGATACCCGGCACCGAATATGGTCGCAAGGTACGGGTTCAATATAGTATACCTATAAGCTTTGCTTTAAATTAGCAAAGTCATTAATCATTAGGATCTCCGCCCAGGTTTAATACCAACCTTAAATTAGTATCGCTGGCGGTATTATTGCGCAGTACATATACCATGCGTATACGTATGCCGGGTAAGCGCACCAGCTTATCTAAAAAATCAGATTTTTCAACATCCAGATTGATGTCGTTTCCTGCATCCGCAGTTATGTTGCTGCGCGATGCTACCAATACTTCATCCTGGCCGTCGGCACCCGACATGTAGATCTTAATAGAAACCATATCGCCGAAATTAAAATACGTAGGTTTAATTGAACGCATTTTGGCTGATATGATACGCACCTCGCCCACTTTATTGGCGTTATTACCATCTTTGGTAAAATCCTGGTCGAGACTGTTAGCCATAGCCACAGTTTCATATTGCTTGCCCGGCACCGAAGTTGAGGGGATAGTAAGATCAGTAGTATAAGGAAACGTTGACTTAACAATAGTTTGCATCATGGCACACCGGGTAAACAGCAGCAGCAAAGCGATTGATGTAAATAACAGCTTCTTGATCATGATAATTACTGGTGAAAAATTGGGGTATTACAAGTTTAATAGTTTTAATGAACAATTAACAGTTTATTAAAAAAGATTTATTGTAAACGTAATTTTCTTTTTACAAAAAACCTTAAATCTGTTCCAAAACACCCATAATTCTGCTTATAAACAACCTTCAACCTGCTACCCACTAATTTAGAACCCCTCCAAATAACAATTGTACAAAAGCCTGACTTCCTTTTCAATTCAATTTTTGTAAATTCGCCGCACAACGCCGTAGAGGGTGTTATACCTACTATTTTACTTACCTAAAAAGATCAAATACCATGGCTTTTGATTTAGATATGATCAAAAAGGTTTACGATCGCTACAGCACCCGTGTGGCTGCTGCACGCAAAGCGACCGGTAAACACTTAACTTTAACTGAAAAAATATTATACGCCCACCTTTCTGAAGGCGATGCCCAAAAGGCATTTGGCCGCGGTGTGGACTATGTTGACTTTGCACCAGACCGTGTTGCCATGCAGGATGCTACAGCGCAAATGGCGCTATTGCAATTTATGCAGGCGGGCCGACCGCAGGTTGCAGTACCTTCAACCGTACATTGCGATCACTTAATACAAGCTAAAGTTGGCGCTGATACCGATCTGCAAACTGCAAAAGATGTGAATGCCGAAGTTTATGATTTCCTGGCATCGGTATCTGATAAATATGGTATTGGTTTTTGGAAACCTGGTGCAGGTATTATTCACCAGGTAGTGTTAGAGAACTATGCTTTCCCGGGTGGTATGATGATCGGTACCGATTCACACACACCTAACGCGGGTGGTTTGGGTATGATAGCTATTGGTGTTGGCGGTGCCGATGCTTGTGATGTTATGGCAGGCTTACCTTGGGAGCTAAAATTCCCTAAACTGATCGGTGTTAAATTAACCGGTAAATTATCAGGCTGGACATCAGCTAAAGACGTAATATTAAAAGTTGCCGGTATACTAACCGTAAAAGGTGGTACAGGCGCTATTGTTGAATATTTTGGCGAAGGTGCACGTTCACTATCAGCTACCGGTAAAGGTACCATCTGTAATATGGGCGCTGAAATTGGCGCTACCACTTCAATCTTCGGATATGATGAAAAAGCGGCAACTTACCTGAGCGGTACATCACGTGCCGATATTGCTGAATTGGCTAACGCGATAAAAGAACATTTAACAGGTGATGATGAGGTTTACGCTAACCCTGAACAATATTTTGACCAGGTGATTGAAATAAATCTTACAGAGCTTGAGCCACATGTAAACGGTCCGTTCACTCCGGATCTGGCATGGCCTATCTCAAAATTCGCTACAGCTGTTAGAGAAAACAACTGGCCAGTGAAATTAGAAGTTGGTTTGATAGGTTCATGTACTAACTCATCATACGAGGATATTACCCGTTCGGCTTCTATCGCTAAACAGGCTATCGATAAAAACCTGAAAACAAAGGCAGAGTTCACCATCACCCCGGGTTCGGAGCTGGTGCGTTACACTGTTGAGCGCGATGGTTACTTAGGTACATTCGAGAGCATGGGTGGTGTAGTATTGGCTAATGCCTGCGGTCCGTGTATTGGCCAGTGGGCCCGTCATACTGACGACCCTACCCGCAAAAACTCTATCATCACCTCATTCAACCGTAACTTTGCAAAACGCCAGGATGGTAACCCCAACACCCACGCGTTTGTTGCATCACCGGAAATTGTAACAGCATTTGCTATTGCAGGCGATCTTACTTTTAACCCGCTTACTGATACCCTAACCAACTTAAATGGCGAACAGGTTAAGTTTGATGAACCTGTTGGTATTGAAATGCCGATAAAAGGTTACGCGGTTGAAGATGCAGGTTACCAGGCCCCTGCTGAAGATGGCAGCGCGGTTAGCGTTATTGTTGATCCAAAATCAGCACGTTTGCAATTATTGGAGCCGTTCTCTGCATGGGAAGGTACTGATATCACCGGCTTAAAATTATTGATCAAGGCTAAAGGTAAATGTACTACCGACCATATCTCAATGGCTGGCCCATGGTTAAAGTTCCGTGGTCACCTTGATAACATATCAAACAATATGCTGATCGGTGCTATCAACTACTTTAACAATACTGCCGATAGCGTTAAAAATGAATTAACCGGCGAATACGGTCCGGTTCCTGCCACGCAGCGCGATTATAAGGCGCATGGCATAGGTTCAATTGTTGTGGGCGACGAGAACTATGGCGAAGGCTCATCACGCGAGCACGCGGCTATGGAGCCCCGCCACTTAGGTGTACGTGCCATACTGGTAAAATCATTTGCCCGTATACACGAAACCAACCTTAAAAAACAAGGCATGCTGGGCATCACTTTTGCCGACAGCAACGATTACGACAAAATACAGGAAGACGATATATTCGACATCATAGGTTTAACCACCTTCGCACCGGAGAAACAGTTAACCGTTGTATTGCACCATAAAGATGGCTCAACAGAATCATTCCCTGTAAACCATACTTATAATGCACAGCAAATTGAATGGTTTAAAGCCGGCGGCGCATTGAACATTATCAGAAGGCAAATGGCCTCTTAATTGGGGTGAAAGCCGAAAGGTAAAAGGCGAAAGCTTTAAGCCTCTCCAAATTGGAGAGGCTTTTTTTGTGGTAAACTGTCACTCCACAAAAAAGCCCCACCATTACGGCGGGGCTTCACATTTAAATTAACTTATAAACTGAACACTATATCCAGGCGGTTGAAGACCTGGATACAGCGGGGAAAGGGCAAAATATTAACTGCAACCCATAGAGTTACCGCAGTTTAAACATTTATAACAGGTGCCTGAACGTAACGTAGTATGGCCGCATACATTACATGGTGGCGCGTCACTTTGTACACCCATGCTTAAATCAACAGTCATGGCTTGCTTTTTGGTTGGTCCACCGCTGTTGTCATTTTTAACGGGCGCGTAAACATTGGTTTCATCGGTATTTACGTCGCTATCCTGCATTTGCGGGTTGCCGGTAACACCTTTTTGCTCGGTAAGCACGTGCACCAGGTCGGTACGATTCTGGTATTCGTAACCCAACAGGCGGAATATAAAGTCGATGATAGAAGTTGAGTTTTTGATGTTTGGATGGCCTGTAACCATACCGGCTGGCTCAAAGCGGGTAAAGGTAAATTTCTCCACATATTCCTCTAACGGTACGCCATATTGTAAACCTACTGATACCGCAATGGCAAAGCAGTTCATTAACGAGCGGAAGGTTGCACCTTCTTTGTGCATATCCACAAATATTTCACCTAAGGTACCATCCTCATATTCGCCTGTGCGAACAAATACAGTTTGGCCATCAATAGTTGCTTTTTGTGTAAAGCCGCGGCGTTTGTAAGGCAGGCTCTTCTTTTGTACCACGCGTGACAGCTGGCGCATAAAGTTAGTATCCTGGGATCTTTCCATAATAGCCATGGCAGCTTCCAGTACCTGCTCTGGTGTAAGGTCGCTAAGTTTTACATTAGCGGCTTCGCCTAATACTTCTTCAACAGTTTCCAGTTTTTCTTCAGCTTCTTCTTTAGCATCAGATTTTGTTGATAACGGCTGAGAAAGTTTACAGCCATCACGGTAAAGCGCGTTAGCTTTTAAGCCTAATGCCCATGAAAGCTCGTAGCAATCTTTTATTTCATCAACCTTGGCCTCATTTGGCAGGTTAATGGTTTTTGATATAGCGCCTGATAGGAAAGGCTGTGCGGCTGCCATCATTTTGATGTGGCCATGTGCGTGGATATAACGCTCGCCTTTGGCACCGCATTTATTGGCGCAATCAAATATCGGGTAATGTTCTTGTTTTAAGGATGGCGCACCTTCAAGGGTCATAGTACCGCAGATGTATTCGTTAGCTTCGTTTATCTGCTTGCGGCTAAATCCTATTGAACGTAATACGTTAAAGTCGGGCGCGTTGTACTGCTCGGCAGTAATGCCTAAACGTTTAAGGCACTCTTCGCCCAGGCTCCAGATGTTAAATGCAAAGCTGATCTCGAATGCTGATACCAGTCCTTTATCCAGTTTTTCTAACTCATCCTGGGTAAAGCCTTTGGCTAATAAGGTATCTACATTAATGTGCGGAGCGCCTTTTAAGGTAGCAGCGCCTTTAGCATAGTTTACTATAGTAGTAACTTCATGTTCTTTGTAACCTAAATTGCTTAAAGCTTCGGGCACGGCCTGGTTAATGATCTTAAAGTAACCACCACCTGAAAGTTTTTTGAATTTAACCAAAGCAAAATCAGGTTCGATGCCGGTAGTATCGCAATCCATAACCAAACCTATAGTACCTGTTGGCGCTATAACGGTGGTTTGCGCGTTGCGGTAACCATATTGTTCGCCCATTTCAACTGCTTTATCCCATGCGTTGCAGGCAGCTGAAAGCAGGTAATCCGGACATTGTTTTTGGTCGATTCCCGGAGGTAGAATTTCCAGCCCTTCGTAATTTTCAGGTGAGTTGTAAGCCGCATAGCGGTGGTTGCGCATTACACGCAGCATGTGTTGCTTATTGTTTTTGTATTCGCTGAAAGTGCCTAACTCGCGGGCCATTTCGGCTGAAGTAGCGTAAGCAGTACCGGTCATGATAGCGGTAATAGCGCCGCCAATCGCCCGGGCTTTGTCGCTGTCGTAAGGGATGCCGTTTACCATTAATGCCGAACCTAAGTTGGCATAGCCTAAACCCAGGGTGCGGTAATCATATGATAATTGCGCTACTTCTTTTGACGGGAACTGTGCCATCAGTACCGATATTTCCAGTACGATGGTCCAGATACGGCATGAATGTTCAAAGCCCTTTACATCAAATACACGTGTTTTTGGGTCGAAGTAATGTGCCAGGTTGATAGATGCCAGGTTACAGGCCGTATTATCAAGGAACATATACTCAGAGCAGGGGTTTGAGGCGTTGATGCGGCCACCTTCGGGGCAGGTATGCCACTCGTTAATGGTGCTATCATACTGTACACCCGGGTCGGCGCAGGCCCATGCTGCGAAAGCGATATCGTCCCATAATTTTTGCGATGATATTGATTTTATAACCTTGCCGTTCATGCGGCCTGTCAGGTCCCATGATTTTCCTGCTTTAAGCGCGTTGAAAAAACTATTTGGGATACGTACAGAGTTATTTGAATTTTGACCGGAAACGGTGCGGTATGCCTCGCCTTCATAATCAGATGAGTAACCTGCTGCTATTAAAGCGGCAACTTTTTTCTCTTCTTCAACCTTCCAGTTTACAAAGCCTTCAATTTCGGGGTGATCAAGATCCAAACAAACCATTTTGGCTGCACGGCGGGTTGTACCGCCTGATTTGATGGCACCTGCTGCCCTGTCGCCTATTTTAAGGAACGACATCAGGCCTGATGAGTATCCACCGCCTGAAAGTTTTTCACTTTCACCACGGATCTTGGAGAAGTTGGTGCCCACTCCCGAGCCATATTTAAATATACGTGCCTCACGAACCCAAAGATCCATGATACCGCCTTCATTTACCAAATCATCGTCAACCGAAAGGATAAAGCACGCGTGGGGCTGCGGGCGCTCATATGCCGAGGTTGATTTACTGAGAACTTCTGTTATCGGGTCGACAAAATAGTGGCCCTGCGGCTTTCCGGTAATGCCGTATGAGGTGTGTAAGCCTGTATTGAACCATTGCGGCGAATTTGGCGCAGCTAATTGAGCAGTAATGGTATAAACTATCTCGTCATAAAAAACATCAGCATCTTTTGGTGAAGCGAAATAACCGTAGCGTGCGCCCCAGTCTTTCCAGCAGTTTGCCATACGGTGAGCAACCTGTTTAATGCTTCTTTCTGATCCGGTTGAGCCATCTGGCTGGGGCACGCCTGCTTTACGGAAATATTTTTGAGCAAGTATATCAGTAGCTACCTGCGACCATGTAGCCGGTACTTCAACGTCATTCATTTCAAACACCGCGTCGCCCGAAGGGTTACGGATCACCGACGACCGTTTCTCGTATTTAAACAGGTCGAAAACTTTAACGCCTTCTTTGGTGAAGTACCTGTCAACCTTAAGTCCTTTACCGCCAGGACCGGCTGCTTTTTTGGTAGTTTTGTTGCCCATATCTATAATGTATATAAAAGTGAATAGTCAGTAAAAAAACCTTTGAGGGGTTTATATCAAATCTATTATTCTTAGAAGCAGAATTCAATTTAGAGTTTTCCACACCCTGTGGGGAAACAGTCTGCAATCCCTATGTAAAGTTTTATTTTACTAATTCACAATGACTTAACCCTGTGGAAAACTAAAATTAACACACTTTATACCATTTTTATGACTGATCTTGATTATGTTTTTGTGCGAGCATAAAATAGAGCCGCAAGGAGTAAATGGATGGTTTTAGCATGAATAATCGACACCGAAATGTTACTGGCGGGCAAATTTATATCACCATAATTTTTATTAACTTGGGGTGCTATTTTAAAACTCACATGATAAAACATAAGCAGGCAAAAGTTTTAATTACTATAGGATGCATCTGCAGCATACTGACGGCCTGTAACACTTTGGGCCAGGTAGGCGATTCAATACGATTCAATACTTCGACACTAAAGCTGGATAATGCGATAGACAGCCTGTATAAAAATTATCCTGAATACAAAATGCCCGCAAGCTGGGAGAAATATAAAAATTCAATTATAAAAGCTTCACCATCTCCTTACACTGAGGATAAATTCTTTTATTTTAAATCAAGCCCAGAGGAGTTGTATTACGTAGTGCTGGTGAACGATTCGCTAATGACGGATGACAGCGCACGTACCCGTCTGGCTATTCGGGCAGTTAATCGCGGCAGCGATAAATGGATCCTGGAATCGGGGCTTGATAATGACGCGGAAGAAGCCGTAATAAAGCGTTTTGATGATGAGATTGTTACCAAGCTGAGGACTTATACCAAATCAAAGGTAATGAAGGAGGAATAGTTATAAAAAACACAAGTTCAGCATCATTCAATATTTCTCCAGCATAGCCTCAGCCTCGGGGATGCCTCGGGCACCACTTGCAACTTTAGCCAACAGATAAAGAAAGTTTACAACTTTCTTACCTTTGCACCATGTTTGAAGTAATTCTAAAAAAAGGCAAGGAGAAAGCTGTCCTTCAGCGCCATCCCTGGGTATTTTCGGGGGCGATAGAAAAAGTGAAGGGCAAGCCTGCCAATGGCGATATTGTGCGCCTGCTGAATGCCAAAGGCGATTTTATGGCCTATGGTTTTTATAACGACCAGTCGCGGGTGGCATTGCGCCTGCTGGAATGGGATGAGCATGTTATTGTTGACGATAACTGGTTCCGTAATAAAGTGGCTGTTGCCGTTGCGGGCAGGGCCGATATTTTGGCTGACGGCACTACCAACACCTGCCGCCTGATCTTCAGCGAATCGGATTATTTACCCGGACTAATCGTTGATAAATACGCCGCCCATCTGGCTGTACAGGTACTAACATCGGGCATTGAAAATGTGATGCCGGTTATTATTGATGAATTACAACAACTGTTAAAGCCCGAAAGTATTTTTGACAAAAGCGATGCCTCCTCGCGCGAGCATGAAGGTTTAGAAACTGTAAATACGGCTTTAACGCTGACCAGTCCGCCGGAAAATGTGGAGGTAAGGGAAAACAGCGTTATCTACAATATCAATATCGCCGAAGGCCAAAAATCAGGTTTTTACTGCGATCAGCGCGATAATCGTAAAATAGTTGCCTCATACACCAAAGGCAAAAAAGTACTGGATTGCTTTAGCTATACAGGTGGTTTTACACTTAACAGCCTACAACATGGTGCTACCTCAGTTACCAGTGTGGATAGCTCAGCTTTAGCCATTGAAACGCTGCGGGAAAACATCAAACTAAACAAACTTGATGCGGCTATACACATCGCCATACAATCTGATGTAAACAAGCAATTAAGAGCTTTCAGGGACCAGGATGAGAAGTTCGATGTTATTGTGCTCGATCCGCCTAAGTATGCACCATCACGCTCTTCATTGGATAGGGCATCACGCGCTTATAAGGACTTGAACCGTTTAGCTATGCTATTGCTTAACAGCGGCGGTTTGCTGGCTACCTACTCGTGTTCAGGCGCTATGAATATGGAAACCTTTAAGCAGGTACTGGCCTGGGCCGCACTTGATGCCGGCAAACAGGTGCAATTCATTTACCAGTTTTGCCAACCGGGCGATCATCCCGTTAGGGCATCTTTCCCCGAAGGAGAATATTTGAAGGGGTTGTTGTGCAGAGTATTTTAAGAGTCAGGAATTAAGAACCAAGAATCAAGATAAAAAGCTTATACGCATTGTCTTGATTCCTGACTCTTAATTCTTGATTCTTTCTTACTCGAACTTCACGTTACCGTAGCTTGAGCTGATGGCTATGCTTTTTTCGGGATCACCTTTACCTATGTTGCCTTTATAATTTTTGGTAAAGTGCACACCCTTGTCAGTATCAGCAGGTGATTTCGCTGTTACGGTAACATTATGATCGTTATAATCGAAGCCACCATAATGCACGGTTACATCAAAATCAGCATTTTCATCGCCGCTTAGGCCAACTTCCACGTTAGAGTATGAGCAACGTACTGCCAGGTTCTTCACTGTTTTTTGCAGATCGGCTATTTTAAGTCCGCCGCCATAGCGCATATTTATAGTGCCCGATGTTTTCAACTTGCCAATGTTGGCACCGCTGTAACTTACATCGGCAGTCAGCTTATCAACCGAACCAATATCAAGGCTACCATAACCAACCTCAAGTGTGCTCGAGCCTAAGCCTTCAATACTAGCGCTGCCATATTTTACCCTGATGGTGCTCTCATTGCTTAATGTTTTAGCGCTAAAGCTGCCATAGGCACAATTTATAGTAACCTTACCCTGCAGATCAGGCAATGAAATTGAACCATAACGGTTATCAATGGTCAAATCATTTTTGGCAGGCATATAAACGGTATAGTTTATTTCTATCCTGCGGCCTGAATGGCCGCCGCTCATCCATGATATCCATGAATTATTAGGCTGACCAATGTTTGTTTTAAATGATAGTGTGTTGCTGCTTTTATCATCACTGATGGTTACGTTATCCAGTATCTTCTGTGTTTCGCTATCACTGCTCGATGATACTTTTATCTGTACATCAACCTTAATCTCGTTTTTAGCCCAGGTATTTACATTAACGCTTCCGTAGCGATTGTCTATTGATAGCCCGTCATTAGCATCAACCGAATATGTTTTGCTGTAATTTTTAATCAGCTGGTTATCATCATTGCTTTCATTACTGTATGATGCTCCGTCGCTCATGGCTTTAAACCCTGTAGTAATGGCAGGAGTTAAACCATCAATATCAACTTTCAGGCCATTTAGCGCCACCATTGTTTGTGTATTTACCTGTGCGGTTAAGCCTTTTACCTGCGATGTTATCCTGCTAACAGTTGTTGTAAGCGTTTTAGTTTTAACTGTTGTAACAGGCCTGGGCTGGGCTGATATAGTTGTTACGGTGCTCACTGCCGGTACGGCTTGCACCTGTGGGGCTATGATTATAGCCGAATCCTCTTGTATTGAAATTGTTGACTGTGCAAAGCAGGTACCCGCTGCAAGTAAAACTACCGCAAGCGCTGCCATTGTTGATTTAAATATCCTTAGTTTCATTTTTTTGTTCTTTTTTCATTTGGTTATATTGCTCAAGCACACCCAATTGCTGGTTAAGCACCTCTGTTTGTATCTGCAAGTTCCGGATCATTGCATGTAAAACAAGTTCCTGGTTAGGGCTGGTGGCTAAATCGCTATTCAGTTTATTATATGTCGAATCCATTTTTGCAATTTCGCCGCTAAACTCTTTGTATAGCTGCGGATCTGTTTTGGCAATAGCCTTTAATTCGGTACGCTTAGCCTCTACCAATGAGGCGTAATGCACCTGTTGTTTAGCATATTCCGGGTTTATGGCCGCCAGGTCTACGCTGGTGCTTTTTTCGCTCCTTAGGTAAAACAGAAAGCTTACGCCCATCACCAGTATTACCGCTGCTGCTACCCGCAATACAAAGCCTAACGAAAAGGTTTTTGCCTCGCGCTTTTTTACTATTTCAACCTCCTGTGCAGGTAGTTGCTGTTCAATTTTGCTCCACAGGTCTGCTTTGGGTTCCAGGTCGTCAAACTCTTCCCGGTTAGCTTTTATAAAATCTTCTAATCGCTTGCTCATTATGCTATCCCTCTGTTTTTTAAAATCTCCATTAACTTTCTTTTCGCCCTCAAAAACTGCGTTCTCGAGGTATTTTCTGATATATTTAATACCTGCCCTATCTCCTCGTGGTCGTAACCTTCCAGCAGATAAAGCGATAGTACCACCCTATAACCTTCGGGCAGTAATTTCATGGCATCTTTAACCTGTGCCACCTTAAACAACATTTCTTCATCATCCTCCGCTTCCTCATCAGGTATATTTTCAAGCTGATCGCCTTCCAAATCGATCAGGTCCATCTTGCGTTTCCTTAACAGGTTTATGGACCGGTTAACCACTATCTGCTTTAACCAAAGCCCAAAAGTAGTTTCCTGCCTAAAATCCTTCACCTTGTTAAAAGCATCCAGGAAAGCTTCCTGCAAAACATCCTCGGCATCGCCAATATTGCCAACTATCCTGAAGGCAACGTTCAGCATTGCCTTCGAATATAAGCGGTACAGCTCGTAGCAGGCCTTTTTACTGCCCTGCTTGCACTCAGCCACCAGGCTATAATGTTTATCTATGTATACTTCCGATTCCAAATTTTGCAGCTTTCAAGTAATAAGACACCCCATTTTTACGAACGTTGCATGTAAGGTAGAAATATTTTTGGATAGCCTCACCCTGCCCTCTCCAAAAGGAGAGGGTTCTATATGTAATTTAGAAAATAATGAATTAAAGTCCTCTCCTTTGGAGAGGATTTAGGTGAGGCTCTTTTTAGGGCGTTACCTGCGGCCCGCGCTGTACGCTCATACTACACAGGGCATTAACCGCGAGGCTGGTATCCGCTACCATCGCTAACGCAAGAAAATAAAAGAATAATTTCCGCCCTCTTTGCGGCCTGCCGCAGAGAGGGCGGACAAGCGATAGCGAAGTCGGGTGAGTCAAACTACTCCGAAATAAAACCATCCACCGCCTTCACGGCATTCTCATACCTATCCTCACCAGTTCCGGTGATCAGCACATACCTTGCATCCAGCGCATCCAATTCTTTATGCCAAACTTCCATAAAATGCTCACGCATATGCGGGAAATCGCGTAGCGGGTCCTCTTCCCACGGGAGATCGATGCTTAATAGCAAATACAGGTCATAAGGATGCTTGGGTAATTCATCCAATACTTCCTGTGGAGAGCGGCCAAAGATTTGGTCGCTCCATATTTTTACGGTAATGAAGGTGGTATCGCAAATAAGCAGGTTGTTGGCTTTAGGCAAATGTTCCGCTTCCAAAGCCAGCTGACCGTAAAACATATTGATCTCATCCTGCCAGGTACAGGGTTCGGTTAAGGCCGCGCAATAATCACGCGCGAATTCCGGCACCCAAACCGTGTTATAATGCTTCGCCAGGTATGCCGCCATGGTAGATTTACCCGTTGATTCGGGCCCTACCACAGCTATTTTAAGAACTGATCTCTCCATTATTTATCCGCTTCAACTTTAGCCACACGCGTGGGTGTATCCACCCCCGAAACTATGGTACGTGAACTCAGCGCTATGGCCTTAATGGTTGCTATAATATTAGCCATATCAAGCGTGCTAAACTCATCCTTAACAGTATGGTAGTATTTGTCGATATCTATTTGGTCGGTTGAGATGGTATGCGCGGGCACGCCAACCTCGGCCAGCGAGGCATTATCGCTGCGGTAAAACAGGTCCTGGGCAGGATATGGGTCAGGGTAAAATTGAAAGCTGGTACCCACAAGATTTTTCTGTAATATATGCCCAAAATCCGACCTGTCGTACCCGGTTATAAATGCGCTGTTCTCTCCAAATTTTGATGCTTTACCAATCATTTCAATATTAAACATGGCAACAACTTTATCGGGATCAACCGATTTGGCAAAATATTGTGAACCGTACTCACCTATTTCTTCAGCAGTAAATGCTACAAATATTAAGGTGCGCGCGTTGTTATTTAGCTTTTTATAGTATTTAGCTAAAGTTATAACCGCCGTTGTCCCTGATGCATCATCATCGGCACCATTGGCAATACTATCACCTTCCATTGGTTTAAGGATACCTAAATGATCATAATGGCCCGAGAATACAACATATTCATTGGGCTTTGTTTTCCCGGGAATCATACCTGCTACGTTAAACAAAGGCAGTTCTTTGCTATCACATGTATAGTTTACTTCAAATGCTTTTAACGCGTTATATTTTCCTAAAATAAACACCACTTGCCTGCCGGTATCTGATTTAAAACTTACGCTGCCGCTTAATATACGGTTACGTACTCTTTTAAATGTTGGCGCAAAAACAGAATCAACAAAAACAATTGCCTTTTTATGCCCATGCATGTAGCCCATGTATTCCTGTACAAAGTTTTTTCCGGCACCTATTGTTTCTACGGTTATATTACCATTATTAACCCAATTAAAGGAATTACTGGCGGCGATGAAAATATCGTCGGTAGCTACCGGCCCGTTATTGATAGTGGCCTGCATTTTAACCGGTACCGAGCGTACCATGCTAAAGTTTTGCCTGTAACCAGTGTTACCCTTTAATGGTTCAAGCCCTGTTTGTTTATATTCACTTTCTATAAATTGCGCGGCTTTTTCGATGCCGGGAGTAAAAGTCGCCCGACCCTGCATATCATCAGCCGAGAGCGTTTTTATGATCCGCGTTACATCGGCACCATCAACAAGCTTGTTTACATCTTGTGCAAAACCATAAAATGCCACACTTAATAAGGCGGCCAGTACTATATATTTTTTCATGCTATTTTACTTTTGATGATAACCAGTTGTTACGGAAATCCTGCTGGTCTTTAGTCAGCGTTTTGCCTGCTTTTTCAAAGGTGACTACCTCAAGATACGGATTTTCCTCGAGGGTTATGGTTGTTTGGTGATCGCCTGTACGGTTTTTATAGTCGACAACAATTTTATCGCCTATACTTTTACCTGCAACTATACTTTCAAAAGCTTGTTCATCCTTAACACTTTTTCCATCAGCCTTTAATATAATATCACCTGCATCAAGCCCTGCTTTGTAAACAGGCGAACCCATTAAGGTGCTGCTTTGTATCAGTATTCCATCGTACGAATCGCCCTTTGCCAAACCTGCGCGCCTGCGGCCATAACGACTTGATAGCTGGCCTGCCCATGCCTTACCTGGATCTGATTTACGCAGCACCAAGCCTGCTTTTGCAAGTAGTGCTTCGTAATTGTTTTTTTCAATACCGTATATGTATTGTTTAAAAAAGTCGGCGGCAAACTTGGGGTTATTGGTAAGCTTGCCCAATACTTTCTCCAGATCGGGAATAGTATACGGCTTTTGCACTTTGCCTACTGCCAGCCATACCGCTTTCATATAATCATCAAGCGTAAGGTTAAACTCGCTGCGCAAACGCAGATCAAGCGCCAGAGCAATAGCACCGCCGTAATAGTAATAAGTAGTGTAGGTATTTATTTGATTAACAGGATCGTTAGATACACCATTATCAGCAAACACCGAATAGCGGCTCATTTGAGTTGCGGGGTATTTAACCGCGCCGGGTGTTTTTAACACCGCGTTTACCAAGCCGCTGATAGTTTTTGTATAGTCATCAACGTTATGAAAGCCTGATCGTATCAGTAATAATTCGCCATAATACTGGGTAAAGCCTTCGGCAAACCAAAGCTCGTTACTCATATCAGCATGCTCAAAGTTAAATGGCTCTAATGATTTTGGGCGGATGCGCTTCACATTCCAGCTATGAAAATACTCATGCGCGAAAGTGCTGAGCTCATCTACCTCATTGCCTTCAATCTTTTTATCCTCTTCAACAATACAGGTTGAGTTACGGTGTTCCATGCCATCGCCCGAATTAGTTGGGTATACATCAGTTAAGAAAGTATACTCGCCAAAATCATAGGTCGGCAGTTCGCCAAATACCGCTTTTTCTTCCAGCACTACTTTTTGTACCATTTTGCCAAAATTGTCAATAGTAGCCTGGCTATCATCAGAGTGCGCCGTAAGGTTTATGGTTTCAGTTTTACCATCGGTGTTTATAACCTTCCAGCTGGTTTCTTTAAAATTCGATAGCTCTGTGGGGCTATCCATTAAATATTGCAGATTGGGGGCACTGTAAACATTCACACCCTCGTGTTTTAACTGGGTGGCTACTTTCCAGCCGTATTTGTCAAGGTCATTCAACTCTAATGTAATAGGCCTCTCTGTTTGCCCCGGCACCCACATGCAAACAGCCGGCATATTTAAATGCGCGTGACTATCATCAACAGAGGCATAGGTACCATCGGTCCAGTTGGCAAAAAGAGTGTAGCTTATTTTAACTGTTGCCGGGTGATCTTCATTAACTTCATACACGTCACCTTCAATTTGTTTAAGCGGTATATCGGCACCATCAACAGTAGTACCCTTAACATTATAAATATTTTTACCAAACTCATGTGTTGCATACCGCCCGGCTGATGATCGGCTCATCCTAACCTTAAAAGCGCCACTCGGTGCTTGCGGAATGGTCATCACAATTTCGGCCTCGTGGTGTACCGCGTTAGGAAACGAAATAGAATAGAAGATTGCTTTTGGGGGTGTTTGCGCAAAAATATTGGCAACAAATAAACACAAAGTGGTTATCAGGAAAAGTTTTTTCATCGAGATCAATTAGAAACGCTTAAATTAACACAAAATCGGCAAAAGTTCGATATCATTTTTATTACGGGAGCGTATTTAAAACAAGCAGCACTTTTTCCTTTAATACAGGCAGGTCACCTATAATCACCTGCCAAATTAATTCAAAATCCATCCCGAAATACTCATGAACAAGAATATGGCGCATTCCAATTATACTGCTCCATTCCAGATCGGAAAATTTTGCTTTTGTTTCAGGTGTGATATAATTTGCAGCCTCGCCAATTATTTCAATTTGCTTTACACTGGCAAAGCGCATCATTGAATTTGATAGAAAATCTTTTATATCAGTGTTTGAAGTGTAGGTTTGAATTTCTTCGACAGCCTCTATAATATGAAGTAATCGCTGACGATCGCCGGGCTTACCTTTCATAAATTAAAACTTTATCCTTCTCAATAAAAGGAAAGATATATTTTGAAACAGCCTTTGAGGAAATAAGATCAATTTTTTTATGCAGTTTTTGTTCCAGGTCTGATTGCATTTTCACAAAGCCTAACCCAATATGTTTAGAGTAATCTAAATCAACCAAAATATCCACGTCACTGTCTACATCTGCTTCGCTACGTGAATAGGAACCAAATAAGTAGGCCTTAATTACCGGTTGACCGGAAAAATAATCCTTTACAATTTGTATATCGTTGACTGATAATTGCATCTCAATACAAATATAACACTTTTACATATCCATTGAACATCACAATCTACATCCTGAAAATCCAATAAATCGGTTAAATCCTGCTTCAATCATACTGATGCCGTTCAATATCATATTCCGATTGCCCCGTTATCAATTTCTTTCTCTTCTCTATATCTGTGTCTAAATGATAATCATATACGCTGTCCGTCACCGCAATATCGCGGTCCTTATCCTTTTCGGCAAAGTGGATATTAGCTTCGCTTATTTTGGCTAAGGCCACATCATATGGCCCTTTGGGCGACATAAGTTTCACAAACACCGGCAAGCATTCAAATAAAATAAACAGCCAGCTGATGAAGGTTTCGGCTAAATAAGTATCTAAATTACGACTGCCATCATCATTATAGCCCAGTTGCCCCAGTGCCCAGTTACGGTCGGCAAAGCCGGCAACGTTCGAAAGACTGTCCAGTTGCTGATCGGAAAATAAACGCAGGCTGTTCAATCCCTCATAATCTTTACGGCGCCCCAGATAATCATCCATTTTGCCCTCGTCGTCGGTAACAGTTTTTAGCCGGTTTTCCTTTTCCTCCAAAACCGACTGCTTTTGCTTGGCATAGGTACCATAGCCTGTAATGCCCGATGTTTGGTTGGTTTTATCGCCAAAAACTTCCTGGTTCAGCTGGTAACGCGAGCGGTTGATATCTTTCTCCAATGAATCCTTTTCCTTTTTCAGGTCCACTTGTTTACCCAGTTCCATCGCATACTTTTGGGTGTAGGTTTTTTCAAGGGTATCAATTTTGCGGTGCTGGCCTTTGATGTAAGCATTCTTTAATTTCTGGCGGATCTCTTTATCGAAGATCTTCAGTTCTATAGGGCGTGATATAACTACACCTATCATTATCGCCAGTAAAATACGCGGCGAAGCCTGTAGTATCTGTTGGTTGGTAGTGCCTTCCTTGTTTATGCTTGATACGATGTAGCGGTCCATGTTAAAAATGGCTGTGCCCCATATCAACCCGAACAAAATAGCGAAGCCTACCGCGAAGGCGCTGCCGCTGAATACAAAATACATGGCATACCCGCCCGATAGTGATGCAAACAGGGCAGTGAAGAATATAGTAGCCCCAATACCCACATATTTATTGTGTTCGATGGGGTATTTTTTTAGTGTATCTATATGCGCTCCTGAACAGAACCAGAAAAAGCGTGTAACTTTTTTCATTCCTTATTATTGTGTATTATTTGTAATTTATAATATGAAACGCCATTAGTGAGCTATTGTTACAAAACTTAGCGTTAAATATAAATGCTAAAACATAACTTTGGTTTTTATTTACAATAACATGAAAGAAATTAGCGTACAGGAACTAAAGGAAAAAATTGACAATAACGAGGATTTTCAACTTATTGATGTAAGGGAAGATTTTGAGTATGAAGTATCAAACCTGGGTGGCACATTGATACCCCTTGGTGGTATTTTAATTGAGGCCGATAAGGTATCAAGAGATAAATTTGTTGTTGTACAGTGCCGCAGCGGCAAACGCAGCGCCGCAGCTATTATGCAGTTAGAGCAATTGGGCTACACCAATCTTCATAACTTAACAGGCGGTATTTTAGCCTGGGCAAATGAAATTGACCCAACCATAAACGTATACTAAGCCATGTTTAAAAAAGCAATGCTAAACCTATTTTACAATTTTAGTATTGTAGGGAGTTTAGTATTAGGTTACCTGGCGTTTGATAAAAGAAGCTTTGTGCTCATCTTTATAGCTATTATTGCACTTGTTTTTTTTGTTATGCAAAAGATAAAGTTGTTAAAGACAATAAAGAACTTAAAGAAACCATAACTTCACACCATGCTTATCGCAATCTTAGGTGTCATTATACTCATTGTGGGTATGGTGCTCAAACGCTCGCCCGAACCTGGCAGCCATTTCTCCGGTGTTGTTAGCATCGTGGGAACAGTAGTTATAGTTATTGGACTGGCGCTATCGGCGTTCAAGGTAATTGGACCGGGTGATGTAGGGGTACAAACCCTGTTTGGCAAGGTGCAGGACGAAGTGCTGGAAAGCGGCCCGCACATTATAAACCCATTTGTGGAAATAACCACCTTTGACATACGAACCCAAAACTACACCATGAGCGCCAAAAGCAGCGAAGGGCAGGTTGAGGGTGATGACGCGATAAGGGTGTTATCATCTGATGGGTTGGAGGTCACCATCGATCTTTCTGTACTATACAAAGTAACCCCATCGCGAGCACCTTATATTTTGCAAAACATTGGCGTGGATTATGAGAAAAATATTGTTCGCCCGATAACACGCACTGCTATACGTGATAACGCGGTAAATTACCAGGCAGTTGACCTGTACTCGTCAAAAAGGGAAGAGTTTCAATACAAGATCAACAAAACTATCAGCGATAATTTTGCCAAGAATGGCTTAGAAGTTCAGCAAATTCTGGTACGCAATATTACTCTGCCTGCAAGTGTACGTGAAAGTATTGAATCAAAGATCCAGGCGGAACAGGATGCACAGAAAATGCAGTTCGTACTGCAAAAGGAACGCCAGGAAGCCGATCGTAAGCGTGTTGAAGCACAGGGTATTGCCGATTACCAGCGCATCATCTCTACCGGGTTAACCGATAAACAACTGCAGTATCAAACCATATTGGCGCAAAAGGATATTGCCCTATCGCCAAACACCAAGATCATTATCATGAATGGCGGCAAAAGTTCGCCGATAATGTTGAGCGATAAGTAGTATTTGCACGAATTTCACTGATTTAGGCGAATTACACGAA
>JAMFSA010000170.1 GCA_026225055.1 Mucilaginibacter xinganensis
AAATACGTATCATCCGCGAGGGTGTGGTAATTTACACCGGCGAACTGGCTTCATTAAAACGCTTTAAAGACGATGTTAAGGAAGTTAACGCTAACTACGAGTGCGGTTTAAATATCCAGAACTTTAACAACATTGAAGTAGGCGACATTGTTGAAGCTTATGAAAATGTTGAAGTAAAAAGGAAATTATAATAGTTGGTTACAAACTGACTTTATCCGGGGTTTCAGTTGTAAACTGAAACCAGTACAGGAATAAAAAGTAGAAGGGCTAATCCAATGGATTGGCCCTTTCTTTTTTTGCCACTGGCTTCAGTTTATAACTGAAGTCGTCAGATCAGCGAAATTTGCAATTTTCCTACGTGCCTTAATCCCTACATTATTTCATGAAAATATTATAAATAAAAAAGTAGTGAGGCAATTGCTTTATATGGCTACATGGCTAAAGATGGCGCGGTTGTTATAAAATTAAAGCCAGGCCTTGTGGGCAATGCTTGGCAATTAACTGATGTTTCAGAAGCTACAAGTTCTGATACCAAACCTTACTTTGGTGGCGACGTTACAAAAACGATTTCAACCAGCCCATTTGGCACCTATTCTCCACCCAGTGCAGCTTTTTATCCTGCGGGTGATAAGATGAATCAGGCGCCGGTTACAGCCACAGTCATCTATCCTCCAACAAATGATGGTGAAGGGGCGGGTGCTAACAATAGTCAAGAGATCAACTATGCACTTATTCCCGATGGGATAGAAAAAAGTGATTTTAAAGAAGTGATAAACTTATTTAAAGATAATGGTTTTGCTTTGAATATCAACAAAGAGTATAAAGGCAACGCTGTTGATATGTATAATTGGTTAGTAACCTTATTTACTCTGATGCTTATATAATAATGCGAATCTATTCAATCTGTAAAGAAGGATTAGAAAATTGTCTTTAGTGTGGAGCCTGCTTTTATTCTTTTTGACTCCAGACTCTATATTAAAGACTATCACACATCGCCTACCGTTTAAACAATTCATTTATCTCAGCATAAGGCTTGGCATCATTAGCAAAAGTAAATGTGCCTTTCTGCATGATCTCTTCCGCCCCGCGGAAAAAGGCACCATAGGCTGCCCGCAGTAATGCAGAGCCAACGCTTACTCTTTTAACGCCAGCATCTGCCAGCATGTTAAGCGTTATATTACTGCCCGGAAAACCCATTATCACATTTACAGGCCTTGGAGCTACCGCCTTTACCACAGTTTCCATATCCTCAAGTGTTTTTAAACCGGGTGCGAACAATACATCTGCACCCGCGTCGGCAAATGCTTCTAATCGGCGTATAGTATCCCTCAGATCGATCTTTCCGTGAAGCAGGTTCTCTGCCCTGGCGGTTAGTGTAAACGGATATGGAAGGCTATGTGCAGCCTCCACCGCTGCCTTTACCCGTTCAACAGCATGTTCAAATGGATAGATCGGGTCCTGCGGATTTCCGGTAGCATCTTCAATCGAACCTCCGGCAAGGCCAGCCTTTGCCGCGAGTAGAATAGTCTCGGCACAAGCTTTAGGGCTATCTCCGTAGCCATTTTCCAGATCAGCCGACACCGGTAAATTAGTCGCGTTGATGATATCCCTTGCATTTTGCAGGGCTTCATCTCGACTTACATCCCCCAGCCCATCGGGTTTGCCAAGCGAATAAGCGAGGCCTGCGCTGGTGGTTGCCAATGCTTTAAAGCCCAATGTTTCAAATACTTTCGCAGAACCTGCATCCCAGGGGTTCGGAACAACAAAGATACCTGTACGCTGGTGAAGCTCCCTGAAAGTTTCGGCCCTCGCTTGTAATGACTGATTGGTTGATGTGCTCATATTTTAGAATATTAACGTTTTCAATATCAAAAATAAAACATAACGTGCTGATAATGGTGCGCCAGTAAACAAAAAAAAAGACCGGTTTAAAATTACCGGTCTGTTTGCATTATCTTTTTGGGTGTTGTTTGTGCCAATGATGTTTTTTATGCTTGTGATGGTGATGGGTTTGCGCGTTTACCGCTGTATAGCTAAACATAGCTACCATCATAATTGCTAATACTTTTATAACTTTCATAAATTTTGTTTTTTGTTTCCCAAATCTAACGACACGGAATAACAATTGTTATATATGAACTAATTTGTTACAAAATTCAACAGTTATTCATGCAGTAAACCAACTACTAATTTTTCCCATTGCGGCCCTGATAATCCAGCCCGGGCTGTTAAAGCTATAATGGTATTACGTATGCTATCGTATATGCCGGTATCGTGATTGTTGGGCGTTTCATTGCGGCCATGCACAGCAGCGCTTACATGGTTTAAATAACGCTCAATAATAAATGTACTGGTAGAGTTATGGCTGAAAAAATGCGCTGTTGCTTTTTCGGGATGCCGCGGATTTGCAACCGGGCGCACGGTAATGGCAATAAATTCATTTTCGGCGCGGGCGTCTTCAACATCTTCTATGCTTTCTATCCGCACCCACTCCAAACCATCGCCCGCTATTGACCCAGGTGCAGGCAGATTGATATAAAAATGATCGCCTTTCTCAGCTATCTTATATTCATCGTTTCCCTGCGCATCAGTAACAGTAAATTTTGATGAACCCGGACCGCTGAACTCATGCCAGTTAGATACATCTTTCAACCTGCTTTTAGCTAACAGGAATAATTCATGCGCTTGCTCGCGGGTATTGCAATCAACAAAATGTATTACATCGGTTTGTTCACCTTCATGTTGAGCCGGGATCTGGGCTGATGCGTCGTTCTCCATAATATACCTGATTTTATTAGGCTAACAACCGCGTACAGTTTCAGTTTTATTTAATATTATGTGAACAGATCAATTAAGCGTCAAATAAACTGCGTTTAACGCCCATTTCAAGCCCTCTGAGCTCTGCAAGCCCTTTCAGCCTACCTATAGCCGAGTAGCCATGATACGTGTTATACCTGAAATCATCCAGCAGTTTATGCCCATGATCGGGCCGCATAGGTATAGCAATATCTTCACGACCACTGTCAGCACGTTTCTTTTGTTCGAGGATTATATTTTTCATCACCGCGTACATATCTGTGCTGCCGTTTAGGTGTTCATCCTCATAAAAGCTTCCGTTAGCCTCACGCCTTACATTACGTAAATGCAGGAAGTGAAAATGGGCACCCAGGCGCTCAACAATGCCCGGCAGATCATTATCAGGTCTTGCACCTAATGATCCTGTGCAAAAAGTTAGGCCATTACTCGGCGATGGACAATAGCTTACCACATCATGCAGATCGGCCTCCGTAGAAACTACCCTAGGCAAACCTAAGATAGGAAAAGGCGGATCGTCAGGGTGGATGCACATTTTCACGCCCGCTTCCTCGGCAGCTGGTATAATGCCTTGCAGAAAATAAGCCAGGTTAGCTTTTAAGGCCTTAGCATCCGTTTGGTCATAGCGTTGCAAATAACCATTAAACTCTTCAATGGTGAGGGTTTTATCAGTTCCGGGCAAACCAGCTAACAGGTTATTGATCAATTGTTGTTTTTCATCTGCACTTAAAGCATCCAAAAATGCTTTTGCTTTTTGCTGCTGATCGGCAGTATAAGTTATATAAGCGCCGGCGCGTTCCAGCACATACAGGTCAAAAGCTGCTAAGGCCCACACATCATATCTTAAGGCTGATGCATTATTAGGCAGGCGATAATCCAGATCGGTGCGTGTCCAGTCAAGCACCGGCATGAAATTGTAACACACCGTTTTTATACCGGCCTTAGCTAAGTTTTTAAGGCTCTTTATATATAGGTCGATATATTTATCACGATCACTACCTGCAGTTTTAATACTTTCATGAATATTTACACTTTCAACCACGCTCCAATCCAGTCCGGCGGCATTAATAATAGCTTTACGGGTGTTAATTTCGTCAAGGCTCCACTCTTCGCCGACAGGAATATGGTGCAATGCAGTTACTACACCGGTAGCGCCGGTTTGTCGTACAGATTGTAAAGTAACATGGTCCTGAGGGCCAAACCAGCGGAAAGTTTGCGTTAAGTTGCTAAGCATATGATGTTTAAATGGTGCCGCTAAAATAAAGGCTATTTGTATAAAAAACACAGTTTTGCAGCAATAAAATGGCATTTTTATTTTTTTTCAATTAGTCCTTGCGTAAATACAAAATCTGCTTATATTTGCAAACCCAAAACGGAGTGGTAGTTCAGCTGGTTAGAATACATGCCTGTCACGCATGGGGTCGCGGGTTCGAGTCCCGTCCATTCCGCTAAAAGGTCTTCAAAGCCTTTTAAAACGCTTAAATCAAAATGATTTAAGCGTTTTTTTTGTGCAAAAAACCGCATAACTACGCAGGCTTTATGACTCACCCAGGTGGCCTATTCGGTGACCTGTTTCTAATCACTAATTTAGCCACAAATTAACGTTAACTAAATGGTATTCAATTAGCTAGTACGGTATAATTTGAACTTAAAACAGCTCAAAACTAATCAAATTTCTGGCTATTTGAACACCTGGATTTCGGTTGATATCAAAGCACCTAAAATGGCCTCATCTATATGGGGCCGAGGGTTCTGGGCCTTTTGGGACTGGATGAAATTTTGCCCAAAAAGTGACCTTATCGGTGACCTATTGGGAACCTTTGGTTCAGGTCGCCTAATAACAAGGTAAACGGTTGATTTTAAAGAACTTATTATGGCTTAAATGACCTCAAAAGGTTCATTTAAACTCAAAATTAATGCAGTTAAACAAAAATCATGCAATTTTTTTTATATTGTATGTATTATGACCTTGAATGCATTTGTGCAGAAGATTATCCCAAGTAAGTTTTCAGCGTTCTTGAACGGGTACTGTGACGCAGCCTTTCCAACGCCTTATCTTTTATTTGCCTTACACGTTCGCGGGTAAGATGATACTTATCACCAATCTCTTCGAGGCTATGTGCGTGCTGGTTCTTCAACCCGAAAAACAGTTCTAAAACCTCCCTTTCTTTTTCACCAAGTACACGCATGGTATCCGATACATCGATACTGAGAGATTCGTTCATCATTTCCTTGTCTGTTCCAGGCTCTGCGCTCTGTAATACATCCAGCAAAGTATCATCTTCTTCGCTTGAAAAAGGCGTGTCGTACGATAAATGCCTGCCTGAGTGCGCCAATGAATGGCTTACCTTTTCAGCTGTCGTTTCTAAATCTTCAGCCAATTCTTCGGGAGTCGGCTGCCTTTCATAAACCTGCTCCAATTAAGAAGCGGCTTTAGAGATTTTAGAAAGATCGCCCACCTTATTTAACGGTAACCGTACCATTCGCGATTGTTCGCCTATTGCCGACAAAATAGACTGGCGGATCCACCATACGGCATACGATATAAATTTAAATCCCTTTGTTTCGTCAAATCGCTTTGCCGCTTTGACCAGGCCAAGGTTGCCCTCATTGATCAGGTCGCCTAATGTCAGGCCGGAACTTTGGTATTGTTTTGCGACAGAAACCACAAACCGCAAATTTGCAGTTGTTAATCTTTCCAACGCAGCCTGATCTCCCTCCCTGATTTTTTGAGTCAAGATCACTTCTTCCTGTGGTGTAATCATCGGAATCTTTGCAATGTCTGACAAATATTGATTCAACGACGCCGTCTCACGATTGGTGATCGACTCACTAATTTTAAGTTGCCTCATTTATGAAAATATTTTTTTAAGTGAATGCTAAAGATTTAGTGCCTTAGAATGCGCGAAAAGCAGAAATGATTCTCTAAGAGATTTCAGCAAAGTTGCTGGTGCCTGCGGTAGAAAGGATATGTAAAAATCTTTAACATGCAAATATAAGCACAGAACTAAAAAAGAGTGTTGATTGGATGTCAAGAAGTTAGGAAGCCGAATCAACGGCACAGACGGTCGGCCATGTCCATTTAAATACCTTCCTTTTGATTCATTTTTTCATTTACCGAAATGGAAAAAAGTTTCGCATTCAAGATTAATTGCAGGTATTAAAATCGATCCCCTTTAAAAAAACTGATATCCGAGTCGGATAGTCTCGGATTAAATCTGATGCTGTTTAAAGCAAATTTGTATCAAGTTATTGATTTCATAGGGAATCAACTACGTACAACAACTGAAATGAACTAAAATAAAATTAAAGCTATGGCAGCAGAAATTATCACTAAAGAGGACTTGCAGGGATTTGGAAAAAGCCTGCTAAATCAGATCAGGGGAATGTTAGGCCAGACATTTGAAGAACCTAAGAAATGGCTGAAAACTTATCAGGTGAAGAACCTGCTGAAGATAGCAGATAATACGCTCCAAACATTAAGGGATAACGGGACAATTCCGTTTACAAAGATCGGGGGCATTCTGTATTACAATTACGAGGATATTAATAGGGTGCTAAGCGGGGAGGTGCCAACGAAGCGAATTAAAATTGGCAATTCATCTAAGTTTGCCTGAAAAAGAAAAATCCCGAACGTTCGCCGCCGGAACTTTTCAACCTAAACCTTATCACAATTGATGGAAGGTTTCCATCAGTGTAGAAAGCAAAAGTAATAAAATGAATTTTTCGCAGCGGCAAACCGTCTTATTTCCTGTTCTTCCGACTGAGCTTGCATTTTTCAGAAAGTGATAAATAGGCAGCTGCTATACGAGTCGTTAGCTTTAATACGCTAAATTTGAATATGGAAGATAAATTTACCACGCTGGAAATTGTTGCCTACAAGAAGAAAGTTGATCTTATTTTAAGGGAGATAAAATTATACAGGGATAATTTAAAAAATAACAAGGATTACAACTTCAGCCAATCCGGGTATGAAGAATATCAATTAGATAAGCTTGAACAAGCTTTTAAGGATCTTGATGATTTTTATGATAGCGGTAAAAAGGTTTGGTTCAGAATTTATGGAGATATTACTCAAAATTATCGCTTCGGACAAGGTCTTGAAGGTGTATGGATGAAAATTTCTCCTTTATACGATAGCTTTTGGTATGAGCTTACACTACCCGAAAAAATGTTTGTCACCATGAGCACTTTTAAATTCAGGTTACCTAACCTGAAAAATAAGTCCTATACCCCTTTTGAGGAAAAACTAAATAGTGATTTTGCTGAGCAACTAAAAAAACTGGATGCAAATTATAACCTTGAGGTAGACAAAACAGCGGATACCTATGGTATCAGGGTAAGGGTAATTTCCCTTCCGGTAATGTACACAATCGTGTGCAGTACCTCAAAAGTGGAAGTCACCATCAACCCTAATGCAAGGAAAGAGATCAAGTCGGAGATCACTGAACTGTTGTTTAATTTTATAGTGGATTACTTAGAAATTTAAAACGGCTTAATCTATGTTGGATTGCTGTTCAAAATCCGGGTAAATCTTAAATTATCTTTGGTTGTTGGTTCGTAAAATCAATAGAAAACAAAATCTATAAAACGGGCTTATTATTAAAAATACATAGAACATGAACCTTAATTTGACTTTTATGCTAATGAAACCATAATGATTTAAAAAAATCAACCATGAAAAAAATTGCAGTTTATGGCTTTGGCCGAATTGGCCGCCAATTTTTGCGTATCAGCCTGGACCGGAACCTTTTCGTGCCGGCAGCCGTTGCAGATGTAAAAGATGTTAAAACGCTCTCAGCATTGTTCAGCGTTGATACTAACTATGGCCGCTGGCGGGGGGCTGTGAGCACCAACGAACAGGGTTTCGTGTTGGATGAACGTGAAATTCCCTATGTGAATTCTGTAGATGGCATTCCGAACTGGGGGGAATTGGGTGTCGAACTGGTTGTTGACTGTTCGGGCCGGGCCACCAGGCGTGAAGGCGCTCAGTCTCATTTGGACCGCGGAGCTAAGTATGTTTTAGTCAGCGCACCCAGCAAAACACTGGACGATTGCGATGCCGTGCTGCTCAAGGGAATAAATTTAGATAATTTTGACCCTCAAAAGCACTATATCGTGAGTATGGGTAGCTGTACTACTAATGCACTGGCAGCACCGATAAAGATTATTAAAGAGGCATTTGGCATCGAGTATGGCTTATTTTCCACCGTTCATTCATATACCAATTCACAATCTTTAACTGACCAGCCGATGCCTGACCGGCGCGACTCCTGGGCGGCAGCGGAAAATATTATTCCGTCGTCTTCAGGCGCTGCGAAAGCCTTAAAGTTTATTTGGAGCGACCTCAAAGTTACAGGGAAAGCATACCGGGTTCCGACCAGGACAGGAAGTATAGCAGAACTTAACCTGATCACCACTAAAGCATGCTCTGCTGAAGAAGTTAATGAAGCATTTAGAAAAGCTGCCAAGGGAGAGCTTATAGGCGTAATGGATGTGTTGGAAGATGAATGGACTTCAGCAAGGATCGTAGGAGATACCCATTCATCGCTCATGGACATGAAGCTTACTGTAAAACAGGAGGGCTTGCTTTCTGTCGCATCCTGGTATGATAATGAATGGGGCTTTAGTAACAGGCTGGCGGAAGTTGCCGCATACATTGCAGAAAGAATTTAAGCTGAAGTCAGTAAATAAGCAAGGTGCGGTTCTGTCAGCGTATAATAGAGCAATTGAGAAAGTGGAACTTTGAATTTAATGTTACAACAACTATAAGCAAAATGATATGGAAATTGGAGTAGATAGTTTTGCATCTGCGATGTATGGGAGCAACGAGCTGAGCAGCGTGGATGCAATGGAGCAACTGCTGGATAGAATTGAAGTCGCTGATCAGGCCGGCCTGGATGTTTTTGGGATTGGCGAACACCATAAAAAAGAGTTTTTGGATTCCGCCACCGCCGTGATCCTGGCCGCCGCTGCCGCGCGCACCAAACGCATCCGTTTGACTAGTGCCGTTACCGTTTTAAGCGCTGCCGATCCTGTGCGGGTTTACCAAAGCTTTGCCACTCTCGACCTGATTGCTAAAGGCAGGGCGGAAATGGTTGTTGGGCGTGGCTCGTCAATTGAAGCTTATCCGCTTTTTGGTTTTAATTTAAATGACTACGATGCGCTTTTTAAAGAGAAGCTCGATCTGCTATTAAAAATAAGAGACAACGAATTCATTACGTGGTCGGGCAGATTCCGGGCTCCTTTGAATGATCTGCCTGTTTACCCCCGGTCCCTACAGGAAAAATTACCAATATGGTTAGGCGTGGGGGGAACCCCCGAATCTTTTGCCCGTGCCGGAACTTTGGGATTACCCTTAATGGTGGCGGTGATCGGTGGGGAAACGCATAGGTTCAGACCATTGATCGACCTGTACAGAGAAGCAGGTGAGCGGGCTGGTTTTACGCCGAAGGAGTTGAAAGTCGGTTTACATTCTCCCGGATATGTGGCAACGACCGATGAACAAGCCATCGCGGATTATTACCCCGGTTATGCCGAACTTTGGACAAAGCTGGGAAAAGAACGCGGGTGGCCACCGGTGACGAGGCTACAATTTGACAACCTGGTTGCACCCAAAGGTGTATTGGTTGTTGGCGGACCGGAACAAGTGGTTGAAAAATTAATAAGGCATAGCGAAGCCTTGGGTGGTATCGACAGGTTCACTTTCCAGATGGATAACGCTGGATTGACCCATGAGCAACTCCTAAAATCTATTGAATTGATCGGTAAACGTGTCATACCGCTGCTTGCAACATAAAAATATATTAGTCATTTCGGTCGCTTTCTTCCGTATTTTCTTCAATTGTTTGTTATGAGAAGAACTGGTAGGTACTGTTGGTTTGTTCATTTTATTCGTTTCTTTTTTTGTAATGTAATATTAACTGATTGGATGAAACAAACATCGGTGCTGATCATTATTGCATCTTGATAATGTTAACCAAATATCAAAGACACCGCATCGACAGGCCTGTTTTTCAGTTTTGCTCGGTTTTCTCATTTGAATAAACGGGCAGGTTCCAGTGATAACGTAGCGCCAATAAGCGTAAGCTGAAGCAGATGATCAAAGCAATGATGGAGTTCCAATCGCTTGACAGCCATTTTAAATGATCCCCTAAAACCACAATTAAAGCCCCGATAAGTGCCGCTGATGCATAAATTTCTTTTTCCAGGATAGCAGGGACGCGGTTGAGTAAAATATCGCGCAATACCCCACCGCCAACGGCTGTGGTAATTCCCAAAAGAACAGCAACCTCCGCATTATGGCCGTAGGCCAAACTTTTTTGCGCGCCGGTAACCGCAAATAATGATAAGCCCAATGCATCGAAAAATATCACGGGCTGGTTAAGCCGCTGCACCAAAGGATATAAACCAATGGTCATTCCTGTAGCAATAATGGCCGCTACCAGGTAATGCCAGTTCGTTAATCCAGCGGGTGGAATAGCCCCGATACAAAGATCGCGGATGATCCCGCCACCGCAAGCTACCATAAACGCAATAGCACAGATCCCGAACAGGTCCAGGCCCCGCTGCTTTGCGGCGGCCGCCCCGCTTATGGCAAAAACAAACGTACCTGCCAGGTCAAGAAAATTGTATAGAAAATGCAGTCTTTCCATCTTGAGGGCAGCAGTTTAATTCAACCAGGCTACAGCGGCTGTCATCATCGCCTGTAAACCCGTTTTTAACGTTGGGTTGATTACCGGCGCAAATTTGGGCGAATGATTGCTGGGTATAGAATTCAGCTGGTTGTTTTTTATCGCATCCGAATATATTTTGGGGTCTGTTCCGCCAACGAACCAAAAAACATAAGGCACTTTCCAACTCGTCCCAAAAACACTAAAATCTTCACTGGCAGAAGCCGGCTGTGATTCAAATGATTTATTGCCAAATTGTGCATCGAAGGCTTCGGCTACTTTCGCAGTAGATATTGCATCATTCACAGTCATAGGATAGCTGTCTATCGTGGTAAATTCGGGATCTCTTGGTGCATTGGATGCAGCACATTCCGCACAACAGATCCGTTTAACCGCCGAAAGTATATGATCCTTGACGCCATCATCAAAAGTGCGGATATTCAATTTTATGGTAGCATCTTCAGGAATAATATTCTCTTTGGTACCGGCCTGCAATGCCCCTATGGTTAGCACTGCATTTTCTATCGGTGCTATCTCACGCGAAATAATGGTTTGTAAGCGCATGGTGGTAGCCGCTGCCATAATCACCGGATCAATTGATGTTTGTGGCTGTGAACCATGTGCGCCACGGCCAAAAAGTTTAACTTTAAGACTGTTCCCTGCGGATAGTATAGCGCCGCTACGATGCCTAACCGTGCCCGCTTCGCCGACCATGACATGCTGCCCGAGAATGATATCCGGTTTTGGGAAACGATCCATCATGCCGTCATCTATCATACCTTGCGCACCGCGGCCAACTTCTTCGCCCGGCTGAAAAACGGCCATTAATGTTCCTTTCCATTGGTCTTTGTGTTCTGAAAATAACCTTGCAGCACCCATCAGCCACGTTACATGCAGATCATGACCACATACATGCGACACGCCCACCTCTATCCCTTCTTCATCCCTGGCTACTGTTGTGCTTGAGTAAGGCAGCCCCGTAGCCTCTGCAATGGGAAGTGCATCCATGTCAGCACGAAGCATTACTGTAGGCCCTTCTCCATTCTTCATAAGGCCAACCACACCAGTTACCCCTATGCCTGTTGAAACCTCGAATTGATATTTGGTCAAATAATCCGAGGCGATTTTAGCCGTGCGAAATTCCTGCATAGATAACTCGGGATTTCTATGGATATCTTTATATATCTCTTCCAGTTCGGGAAGCAGCTTATCAACAAAGCTGTCCATTTTATTGTTGAAGGTTTTAATTTGGGTGATTTCCATAGCAGCGTTGTGGTTAACTTTTAAAACCGATATTTCTTTTTATTGTTTAATAAATTCGCCATCTGCCCTGATCATCACATCTGTGCTGATATCAAAAGGGTCAGAAGGCCCAATATTAAAATCAGACCGGTTGATGGTTCCGGTCAATTGGAAGCCGGATTTTGTTTTTTTAGACATAGCATCTTCATGTGTTCCCCTGAACCACAAATCCATTGTTACTGATTTGGTAACACCATGCATCGTAAGGTCCCCGGTTACTTTAAAACGATCCTTCATTCCTGTTGTGTTCACAATTAAAGTTGATTTAAATGTCATCAAAGGATATTTAACCGCGTCAAAGAAATGCGGGCTCCTTAAATCATCATCCCGCATTTTTACTTCTGTGTTTATTGAAGAAATATCGGCAGAAAGCACGAACTGGGCATCACTGAAATCAGGTTTAGATGAGATAATGGTAGTTTCAAATTTTTGGAACAATCCGAAAATAGATGAAAACCCCTGATGTGTAACCGTAAATGTTAGTTTGGAATGCATAGGGTCATCTTTCCATGTGGTGGTTTGCGCAAATGACCGGCCGCAAAAAGCAATAATTATGATGATGAAAAATATCTTTTTCATATGCTTATGAATTAGTTAAAATAATTTAACGGTAATGGGTAAAATAGTCTATGGCTATTTACCCAATCCCATTTGATCCATGTAGGTTTTATTGTCCCAGAACAATGATTCTTCGATCATCAATCCGTTTTTCCAGTGCCCTACAGTACACATTGGAATTTTGAAAGACTTACCTGTTGGCTGAATGAATTTTCCATTGCCCAATGGCATTGGTTTTGTAAATGTTCCTTCCATTACACCGGTAACGCAGGTCCACTCTCCTGTGTTATTTCCAAAGCGGATAGGATGTACTTTAATTCTCGTATCGGGAGCATACACAAACATGGCCTCCATATCTTTGATATGCCTGGGAAGGCCCTTGGTCTGATGGCCGTCCGGAAAGGTTACGACAATGTCTTTTGAATGAGTTTCGTGAAAACGAACCCATTCTTGCCTGGTGAAGACGGTAAAGTCCAATGTGTCAAATTTTGTCAGGTGGTTTTCCAGGGTGTCTGACATTGTTTTCAAAACATTCTGCATGGAATCTATTTTTGCCTGCATGCCTGCAGAATTGCCGCTATTGCCGTTAGAACAGCCGGTCATCGCTACTGTTAATAACAGGATAATGGCCCTGATGGATTGATTTGTTTTCATGTTATGGGGTTTAATTGTTAAATAATTATGCTTTGTTTATGGTTGGCCTGGCAATTGATACCCCCCTTTAGCCGCTGCTAAATTGGTTGACTGGCGTTCATGTTCAGATATTTTATGGCAGCGGTTCGATGGTTCCCTTTAGATTATAGAATTGTTTTGAACCAACATCAGTTATGTTTGTGTAGGCAATATGTTTTTCAAAATCATCAATGTGAGTAACCGTATTTTTTGTATCCGGCTCAATCCAGGCAATCATGTATACATCTGGTCTTATTTCCGTCATTTGTATCTCAAAGTGATTTAAAGTCCCGGCGGGATAACTAAAGTCTTTGATGACGGTTACATCCAGGTGTTTTTCATCTTTAAAATGCAATTGATAAACTGCGTTTTCTCCAAAATTGAAATTGAATTTTTGCCCTGCTATTTTCATGGAAACTGCTATAATTAGCGGCGTTATCGCCTGTTTTAATTGAAGATACAAGTTCCGTTTTCTTGAAAAAGATTGGTAACGGTTTTAGGAAAAAAAATGATGTTTTTAAGAAATGATGTTTCTTATTTCCACGGGCTAACTAAGTTCAGTATTAAAAACACACTAAAAAATTTTAAATCAAATGATTGCAGGCTTTGTTTTTAGTCAAACCAAGTCCTTTAATTCCTATTTTAGATAACCTCCAAAAACAGGTATATGGGCTCACAATCAACTAAGCATAACTAAAAGCATTATTACAGCCGAAACCCTTATACGTTTTATATTTATCTTAAACTGTAAAAAAAAATTATTATGTTCATCTTTACTGATATATGTGATTGCGGCCTGACATTAATTTTAATAAATATGCATTACTACGATGCTGTCAATAGTCTTTAGTATATACTGCTTATTAAATCCCAACACGAAACAAATGACAAGGCAAAAGCAAAACTTTTTACATATGGTAGCCCCTTTCTTTAAAGGTATTGGGCAAATCATGTTGCAGAATAGCGTATGGACGGGTCTGTTTTTTCTTGCGGGAATATGCTGCGGTTCATTAATGATGGGACTTGCCGCAGCTATAGCGGTAATTATAGGAACCTTTACTGCAATGCTATTAAAATATGATGAAGATGAGATCAATAGCGGGCTCTATGGATTCAGCGCAACGCTGGTGGGTGTTGCATTAATATGTTTTTTTCAGCCGACTATTATAATTTGGATCGCAGTTCTTGTAGGCTCGGCATTGGCAACTATCATACAGCATCTATTTATCGCGAAAAAAGTCCCCGCTTATACTTTTCCGTTCATCCTGGTTACCTGGTTGCTATTACGTATTTTACACTACGTCCCATTTTTAATACAGCAACAGCCTGTATCATTTGTTACTTATGCAAATAATTATCTTGCATTATTTTCTCACGGCATCGGGCAAGTGATTTTTCAAAGTAACATTTGGGCCGGAATCCTTTTTATGGTTGGTGTTTTTATCAGTCGCCCAATTGCCGCGATTTATGCTATTGTTGGCATTGCGTTAAGCGGTATGCTGGCCTACCAGTTAAAAGAACCTATAAGTGATATTTATCTGGGCTTACTGAGTTATAACGCTCTGCTTTGTAGTATTACTTTTGGGGGTAATAAGTCAGAAGATGTTTTAATGACGTTAATATCTGTGGTATTGTCCGTACTGATCACCGTCCAAATGAGGCATTTGAACCTGCCTGTGCTAACGTTTCCTTTTGTATTAGCTACCTGGCTCACCATAGTTATAAAAATGGTAAAACAAACGGTTCAGTTAAAATTAAAACAATAGACAATTCAAGTCCCATGCCTGCACCTGTGATCTGTATTGTTTTCCTTTTAAATTGCTCATATCATTATGTTTTTTTACTTAGCCAAACTTGACGGAGGTCATGGTCAGTGAGCCAGCCACTGCCTTATCATTAAAGAATAAAATATCGTCATTACTCCCTCTTAACCCCAGGGTGACTGTTGCGCAACTAACAGATTGTTAATAAGATAGTTTTATTAAGCCTGTTGTAATGATTATTTTAGATCATGCAAGGCAAAAAAACACATCAGGAAAAGCTGTTTATACAGTTTCAACTTTC
>JAMFSA010000171.1 GCA_026225055.1 Mucilaginibacter xinganensis
CCTATATCGGCGGTGTCCACCTCTTCCCATTCCGAACAGAGAAGTTAAGCCCGCCAGAGCCGATGGTACTGCAGTAAAATGTGGGAGAGTAGGTCGGTGCCCAATCTTATCAGCCTTGCGCTGTTAATCCAGAACCCTTCAATCGAATAGATTGAGGGGTTTCTGCGTTTAGGAGCTTTTTACAAGCCGTACCATCATAAGTGTTCGGAAGATTAAGAAGGGAGTCATGCTGAGGCACTCGAAGCATGCGGGCAAAGGCCTTACGCTTACCCTTCGAGTGCCTCAGGGTGCCCCCCCCCGCTCCTTTATCCACCATTGTCATCCTAAGCGGAGCGAATAGATCTTCTGCAGCATACCTGGCCCGAGCAGAAGATTCTTCACTGTCGTTCAGAATGACAAAGGTGATTGTTAATTGTTGATTTTCGTTGCTACCGCAAGCGTCCCGCTTGTGGTACGCGTTTAGGTACCCAAGCGTATAACAGCATGGTTAGTATTGCGAGTTGGCTACTTTGCATATGGGCCACAAGCGGGACGCTTGCGGCAGCGGGGGGAAGATTCTTCACTGTCGTTCAGAATGACACTTGAGGAGAGATAAGATAAGAGGCGATTTAATGCTTAATAGATTATAAAACACATTCAAAGATCGCAATTACTTGTAAATGTGCTAATTCATCTTCATGTATAATAATATCATTATATGCAGAATTGTTAGATAAAGGCTTTAATGTAATTGATGAATGTCCCCATTGTTCATTACCAACGTTCTTAGTACTTACATATTCCTTAACAGTATATTGGGACCCAAAATCCGGGTCTTGAACGTTGGCATATTCAGCTAAGACGATTTTGCCATTTCTCGAACCTCCAGTATATTTTCTGAATAAACAAAGAGAGCCGTTTGGAATGATCTTATTCATAGATTCACCAATCACTTTACATGCGAAAAGCTCTTTTGAAGGTTTATAACGAGTTGGTAATTTCACCCAATCAAACTCTTCTATACTTACTTCTTGCAATTCACTAAATCCACCTGCAGCAGCGTTCAAATTATACACAGGTACTGAGTTTACAAAAGGGATCACATTCTCTTGATCAATATAATTTGGAGTTTCAGTTGTTTGAGTTCTTTCAATATGTTTAGAGAAATATTCTTTTAGGTTTTTATCACATACATATACGTAAGTACCCTTAATGCCTCTAAGCATAATTGTTATATATATGTTTATAACGAAATCCTTTAATTGATTTGGGTCAGTTATTGATTGTTTGCCATTTTTATCATAGTAATTCTCTTTGAGTATTATTATTTCATCATTTATTTTATCATAGGTGATCTCGTTACCAAATATTACTCCAGTGTAATTTAGATCATATCCTTGCGTTGTATGAATACAGCCAACTTCGTTTAAAGCATTGACAGAGTTTATGAAATCATCCGAAACGCTGTTCCATTGAAGCATCGAGCCTTCAATATTTATGTCATAAAGACTTTTATCTGTTTTTGAAATCCAAGGCCAGGAATACCCGGCTATTAACCTTGATAATCCACTTTCAGCGTCTCTTAGTCTGATTTGGCTGATCATATGTTCAATAGAATCAAAAAGAATAAATTCGTATTCTTTCGATTGAAAAATAGTTTTAGATAAACTTAATTTACAATTTAAAAGGTCATCAATATATTTAACATATCCATTACCGCCTTTTACTCTGAATTGTGATCTCAAGTATTCAACTTTAGTAGATAACGCTAATTTAAGTTTGTCAAAATCTTCTTTTTTTGCGTCAGAAGGCTTTATAGATTGGTTCTCATCATAAAAAAATATCGCTTTATTTGATTGCTTAATAACCCAATCCACCTCGCTGCATTTGTTGTTATCAAGGCCAAGCTTTTTACATACAACATCAAATGCATGGAAATATGTACCCAAATTGATTCGTCGTCTTAGTCTATGCGATTCATCGACTAACACAATGTCGAAATTATCTTTTACTAATTCAGCTGGCCCAATTACCATATTAGCACTTAATCCTTTTATGTTTTTAAATACCTTTTTTAGTGTATTCCTGAACGATGACATAGGCACAACTAATGTCATCTTAGGATTTGGAAATGCTTTTTTTAATTTAAGAACTGTTTGAATGAACTCAGATTCATCATCACCAAATTCTTTGTAATTAAGGTCGTCATCTTTAGAGTTTAACAATTTGAATAAAAATGTAGCTAAAATGGTTTTTCCGGTTCCCGCTCCACCGTTAACAATAATATTTTTTGTGTTTGGATCAAGTAAACCTTTTAATATAATAAGTAATCCATCTCTTTGATCAACGGTAAGGCTTTTATATGGAGAGTATTTAAATAAATCGGAATTATTTATATAATCTATTGAATGTTTAGTAATGCCTTCTGATCTTAATTTATTCCAAATGGAAGTAAAGATGTCCCAGTAAACTTCCTTTTTTTGATAGTAGTTGTGATTAGCCAAGCCAATATTACCATTCATTAATTTATACTGCCCATCTCCTGAGAGATACTTGATAAGATTTGACTCTATATCAAGCGTGGCAGATTTATTGAATTTTTCACTTGTTATCAAATGAACCGTAGATAAAATCTTTTTTGCGTTACTTTTTAGATGAGCACCCATTCTTGCATATGTATCAGTTGTTTCACCAACATATGCTTCTTTTATACTGCCATCACTTAAAATATACACAATAGGCCATAGGTCTTTTGCATAATGTGCATTTTGGAAATCATTGAATATATTTAAATTAAAATCATATCTTTTTATTTCAAAAGAATTATTGGATATCATAATTCGTTATATTTTTTTGCGTTTCCTTTTGCCTTTTCAATAGGATATTTTTCGCCATTCTTTTTTATCTTGTTTAGGATTATATCTTTTATATCAAAATTGTATTTCTCAGCTAAAAGAATAGCATATCCAAAAACATCCGCAAGTTCATCTTTGATTTTTTCTATATTGGCATCTTCAGGGTGTTTCCAAAGAAATATTTCATTTAACTCAGCTACCTCTATTGATAAAGCGAGCGCAAGATCCTTTGCATTATGAAATTGAGCCCAATCCCTTTCGTCTCGAAATTCAATAAGCTTTTTTTGAATGTCTTTAAGATCTTCCATAAACTGTTTAGTGAGGTTACTTGGAAATTTAATAAATATAAGCAGTTTATAGCAAAGTATTTTGCAGTATGTACTTTAGAAAAGAGTACTATTCATAGTTCTTAATAAATTGATGGCTTGATCAAATCTGCACATCTTACCCGTTCTTCAACAAATAATCCTTAAACTCCCCAAACTCCTTACCCAATATCACCGAATGCTTGGTTTTTTCTTCCAGATCTTTAACCTGCTCGGGTACAACAATCTTTTCGGCAATATTATCCGGGAAAACATCGGGGAACTTGCAGGGGTGGGCAGTGGACAGGAATATGCCGGTTGCTTCGTTGTCGGGGTGCTGTTTTTGCCAGTCTTTTAGGGCTTGCCAGGCTATGGCAGTATGCGGACAAACCACATAGTTATCCTCGGCATCAACTTCCTTTATAGCGGCTAATGTAGCTTCATCATCAAAGCTGTAACCGGTGATGAGGGTTTTTAATTGATCGATATCGCCTTTAAACATATCGGCAATGCGCACCCAGTTGCTCGGGTTGCCAACATCCATAGCGTTTGACAGCGTGGCTACCGATGGCTTAGGCTCATAAATGCCGGATTTAAGGTATTCGGGCACGGTATCGTTTACGTTAGTAGCGGCGATGAACTGCTCAACAGGCAAGCCCATTTTCCAGGCTAATAAACCTGCGCCTATATTACCGAAGTTACCGCTTGGCACGGCGAACACGGCTTTATCGTTACCCTCGCGCAGCAATTGCGCATAGGCATTAAAGTAATAGAATGTTTGGGGGATGAGTCGTGCGATATTGATAGAGTTTGCCGAAGTCAGCCTGAATTTTTCGTTCAGCTCTTTATCGGTAAAGGCCTGTTTAACCAGGGCCTGGCAATCATCAAATGTACCGTCGATCTCGAGGGCGCGGATGTTTTGCCCGTTGGTGGTTAATTGCAGTTCCTGTATATCGCTAACCTTGCCTTTGGGGTATAAGATAGTAACACGGGTATTCGGCACACCCAAAAAGCCTAAAGCCACAGCGCCACCGGTATCGCCGGAGGTTGCTACCAAAACATCCAGTTGTTTTTCTCCTTCTTCCAAAAAATAGCTCATCACCCGGCTCATAAACCGGGCACCAAAATCCTTAAACGCTAATGATGGGCCATGGAAAAGCTCCAGCACGTAAACCTTATCTTCCAGCTTTACGATGGGCGCATAAAAGTTAATGGCATCATAAATAATTGCCTTCAGGTCATCCGCAGGGATAGAATCGCCCAGCAAATGATTAGCTACATGAAAAGCGATCTCGGGCAGGGAATACTGATCGAGGTGCGTAATAAATTTATCATCCAAACGGGGGATCTCAACCGGCATGTATA
>JAMFSA010000172.1 GCA_026225055.1 Mucilaginibacter xinganensis
CGATAATGTTCTCAAACGCCTGGGCATCAAAAAAGTACTGGTCGTGATTGCGGATCATTTCCTCGTACCGTTCTACCGAGAACTTTGGGTCTTCGGTAAAACCAAATTCAAATTCTTCTTCCATTCAGTTAGGTTTGCAGAACACGTTCCTGGTTAGGCCATTTTTGTTATTATTAATGCTTAACCGAGTTTAAATTACGATAAATTGAACCCATAAGGCAATTAAGTTTTCAACATTCAAACATTATTAACAGGTTTTATTCACAAGTGCCTGATAATAAATATAAATCATTTTGCGATTTTTTGGCAAGGAGTGGGTTGATGTAATTGCCTTAAAGATTTTTACCTTTGACAAAAGTACCATTATGAGCATTGATATAAAAGGAATTCTCAATCATTTACATATAAACGACATAAATGAGGCGTTTAGTACAGGCAATAACTGGGGCAGCGGAGCTGATGCAGCTGTAAAAGATATTTTATCGCCTGTTGATGGGAAAAAGATAGCTTCCGTAAAAATAGCTTCAGAAAGCGATTATAACCAGGTTGTTGAACAAGCGGCTAAAGCTTTTAAAACCTGGCGCACCGTACCGGCCCCAAAGCGTGGCGAAATAGTGCGCGAAATAGGCAATGCCCTCCGGGCCAATAAAGAGCAATTAGGCGCGCTGGTATCCTACGAGATGGGCAAAAGCCTGCAGGAAGGTTACGGCGAGGTGCAGGAAATGATTGATATTGCAGATTTTGCGGTTGGCCTGAGCAGGCAGCTATATGGCTTAACCATGCATTCTGAACGCCCTGAACACCGCATGTATGAACAATATCATCCGCTGGGTATTATTGGTGTAATATCGGCATTCAATTTCCCGGTTGCGGTATGGAGCTGGAATGCCATGCTGGCTTGGGTTTGCGGTGATGTTTGTATCTGGAAACCATCTGAAAAAACACCTTTAACGGCTATTGCGTGTCAGCATATCGCGCAAGAAGTTTTCAAAAAACACAATATTGATGAAGGGGTAGGCTGTTTGATTATCGGCGACCGCAACATAGGCGAACTGATGGCAAATGATAAACGCCTGCCATTAATATCAGCAACTGGTTCAACCCGTATGGGTAAGGCTGTAGGTGCCGCGGTAGGTGCCAGATTAGGAAGAAGCTTGCTGGAACTGGGCGGAAACAACGCCATCATCATCAGCGAAAATGCTGATCTGGATATGTCATTAATAGGTGCGGTATTCGGCGCGGTGGGTACTGCCGGGCAGCGTTGTACCAGTACCCGCAGGCTGATCATCCACGAAAGTGTTTACAATGCCTTTAAACAAAAGCTGGTAAAAGCCTACGGACAGATCCGCATCGGTGATCCATTGGATCAAAACAATCATATGGGCCCGCTGATAGATCAGGATGCGGTAAGTTTATACCTTGATTCGATTGAAAAATGCAAGGCGCAGGGTGGCAACTTTATTGTTGAAGGCGGTAAACTGGAAGGTGATAAATACGCATCGGGCTGTTATGTAAAACCATGTATTGCCGAGGTGGAAAATAGCTATGCCATTGTGCAGCACGAAACCTTTGCACCTATATTATACCTTATCAAATACAAAACGCTTGATGAAGCCATCGAACTGCAAAATGGCGTTCCGCAGGGGTTGTCGTCATCCATTATGACAAATAACTTGCGTGAGGCTGAACAATTTTTATCATCCGGCGGTTCTGACTGCGGAATTGCAAACGTGAACATAGGTACATCAGGAGCAGAGATAGGCGGCGCTTTCGGCGGTGAAAAAGAAACCGGCGGCGGTCGTGAATCGGGGTCTGATGCATGGAAAGTTTATATGCGCAGGCAAACAAATACTATTAATTACTCAAAAACGTTGCCATTAGCACAAGGAATAAAATTTGATTTGTAAGTGTGGTTAGTTATTGGTGAGTAGTGAATGGTGAGTGGTTTTTAAAATTTAGACTACTCACCATTCACTACTCACCAATAACTACTCACCAATAACTATATAATATGTATAATTTTCGGTTACCAGTTTTTAGCGCGTTTTTGTGCGGGATAGTTTTAATAAGTACAGGAACAATGGCGCAGAAACTGCTGCCAGCACCTCCTGATCCTCCCCAAAACTGGCACACGCTCGATCTGAAAACCGATGGCTACTTTGGTATCAGCCTGAACCAGGCTTATGACTTTATAAAAGGTAAAAAAAGCAAACCCGTACTGGTTGCCATTATTGACAGCGGTGTTGATACCCTGCAAAAGGACCTGCAAGGTGTATTATGGGTGAACCCTAAAGAAAAACCGGGTAATGGAAAAGACGATGACCACAACGGTTATGTAGATGATATGCACGGCTGGAATTTTTTAGGCGGAAAGAACGGTAAGGCCGATCTGAATGAAACCAGCGAAGAGGTGAGATCTTATTATAAGCTTAAAGGCAAATACGCCAGCGTTACATCTGCCCCTGCGGGTGGTGAAAAGGAATATGCTTACTGGTTAAAGGTAAAGGTTAAACGCGATTCAACAACAGCCAAATCAACAAAAGAGCTTACCGAACTACAGCCCGATATGAGCGCGCTGATGGTGACTAACGGCTATATCAAAAAGGCCCTCAATTTAGGCTCCAACGCCAGTTTTAATATAAAGGACCTGGATAAGATCAACAGTACCAATGATACGCTGGTGCAAAGCAAATATGTATGGAGCCTGGTGCTGCAGCAGGAGGGGGCAACGGCTACCAATGTTTCCACACTAAAGGATATGAGCGAGTATATCGAAAAGCTCAATAACGACCTAAGCCCCAACCTTACCGAACGTAAAGATATAGTGGGTGATGACCCGGATGTTAACGATGGCAAGCCTTACGGCAATAATATATTAAAGTATAACGATGCCTCGCACGGCACAGGTGTGGCGGGTTTAATTGGGGCTAAACGCGGTAACGGCTACGGTATTGATGGCGTAGCCGATAATGTGCATATCATGGTATTAAAGGCCGTTAATAATGGCGATGAATACGATAAAGATGTGGCTAACGCCATACATTACGCGGTTGATAATGGTGCGAAGGTAATTAACATGAGCTTTGGTAAATACCTCTCTCCGCATAAGGATTGGGTTGATGAGGCCATTAAATACGCGGCATCAAAAGATGTGCTGCTGGTACTGGCATCGGGCAATGATAATTTGAATGTCGATTCTGTACCGCAATATCCTAACGACACTTTTTTAGATGGATCGTCAACCGACGCTGATAACCTGATCAACGTAGGGGCGTCTGCCGCATTGAAGGATACTTCGCTTGCCAGCAATTTTAGCAATTACGGGGTGAAAAATGTTGATGTTTTCGCGCCCGGTGTTAAAGTAACCTCCATAGATACCGACGCGGAGTTTAATACCGCCGATGGTACGAGTTTCGCAGCGCCTGTAGTTACGGGTATTGCTGCTTTAGTGCTGGAGTATTATCCCAAACTAAGCGCGGCGCAGGTAAAGCAGGTGATCCTGCAATCGGCCACACCATTAAAAGGTACTATGGTATATAAACCAGGCACTAAACAATTGGTTGATTTTACAACACTTTCCAAATCAGGCGGGATAGTAAATGCTTATAATGCACTGGAGATCGCCTCGGAAATGAAAGGCGAGCGCAGGTAAATACCTTGAATGAAACTTACGAAGTTTTTAAAATTTCGTAAGTTTTCGGGAACCAAGAACTATTACTTTTTCCTTATCAAAAATAAGCCATCGGCATTGGTTACATCGGTATCCCCATTTTTTTGCTGAGATACTCTTACAATACTTAAAACAAAGGCTACAGTAAAACTTTTAGTTTCTTTTATTAATGTAAGCGAATCGTTCGGAATCATATATTCATCAGGCTCATAAGCATTGCTTTTGTTTTTTTCGTTTACAAAGTCGGCCGCATATGCTTTTTTTGATGCGATCAGTTTTTTAGCCAGTTCGGTTATGTCAAAAGTAACATGTTCATTATTTATCGTACATGAGTAGGTTTTGCTTAATGATGCCCCCCGTGTGATCTTTAGCCCTTTATACATGAAGCTTGCAGTATCATTATATTCGTTGGTATTTATTAAGTAATCGTACCCCTCTACACTTGTAATATCATCCTTTGGATGAAAGTAATAATTGGTTGCTGTGTCCTGCTCTGCATCGTAATCACTGTAATAGCGCCCGCTAATTCCGTTATCGCCATAATAATTTTTTAAGCCCAGGTAGTGGTTTATCCATCTTATCTTTTTGCTGCGCAGTTCATAATTCTCTATTGAAAAGTTATAGTTGTTCCTGCTTTTCTGGTGGCTCAATGAATCGCTCACGGCATCCAAATCTGTACTTATATAAGGTTGCAGCGAACTCAGGTCGTGGTGGGCTATCAGGTAATCCAATACTTCAACAGCCCGGTTTCCGTCCTTATTGTTTATCTTTTTTACGGGTTGTAACTTGCCGTCCTTAAAGGCATTGTTTCTTTTCAATATCTCTATCAAAATATGCCGTTGCGAATACATGGCTACCGAAAAGGCACTCTGTGGCCCGTAAACAGACAGGAAGGTAACTATGCTTAATGATATAGGGATGATCTTGATGTTTTGCTTTTTAAAGAACAGGAAATAGCCTGTTATGAATAACAGCCAGCCGGCCAACGCTATTAAAAAGTACCTGAACTCTGTAATACCATAATTAGAGAGCCTTACACCAACGGCAACAAACAACAATATGAGCAGGGGGATCAGCAAAAAATAGAAGCTGCGGGCATAGGTTTTCAGCCATTTGTTCTCTTCCTGTTCGCGCACGGGGTATACCAATAGTAACGATAATATACCAAACACCGCATAGCTTAAGATTAGGTATGATACCGCGCCTTTGGGCAAGTTCCACTGAATCAGTATTTTAATTTCGTAAGCCAGTAATATTAGCACATATACGGTAGCCAAAGGTATGAGCACATATTGCGTAAATATTTTTAAGCCTTTGGGGTAACTGCTGTCTTCATCAAGCGCAGCAAAATCGTCGGGCACACCGGCTAAAAAGAATGTAGTACTGAACATACCCACTATCCAGGTGAGCAGTATGGTGAAGGTATCAGATTCAAACTTAAAATTAAACAGGTAGTTCATGGCACCAATAGCAGCCGATAACCCTAAGAAAAGCACAATGCCGTACAAAGCGGCGGCTAAAAAACGCAGGAATAACGTTTTATTAAATTGCCAGAAACCCTGAATATGCCCCGCTTTTGTAAATGCTGCAAAAGCAACCAACAAATGTAAGGTAAGGCTCAGTAAAAAGAAGCGCACATAATCGGCCTGACGAATACCGGGGTTAATGAGAAAGAGAAAAGAAACAGCAATAAGGGCAGCTATAACCCGTATCAGGGTCTTTTTATTGGACGAAAGTTTACGGCTTTCGCTATAAAGTGTGGCTGATAAACTGAGCAATAAACCCAGGTTACCTATTATCATTACCCTGATGCACCAGTTTTCGCCAACGCGGTTTATGTTTTCCAGTTCGATGTTAATGGTTGAGGCAATAGTGGCAGCCAGGGCAAAAAGTATCTCAAAAGGGAAACGTTTAATGGTATTTAAGGCGCTTAAAGCCAGCGTTTTTACCGACGGGAATTTCATGTGATAAGGATTTATGCATAAATGTAAAAAACTTATGAATAAGTGCAATAAAAATTATCCCAGCTGAAGCAAGGCTTCTTATCCCTAACCATTAGCAAATAATACATCACCGTTGCAGGTTGGTAATCTTTTGCTTCATATCTCCAGCTAAATTTGTAAACCGGTGATATTTTTTTGTCTATTTCCTGTTTCAATTCTTCCGTCGGCGGTTTAAAAGTCCTGCAAATCACAAACGGTGCGCGATATGTAGAACAATTATGTATTAACGAAGGTTTTATCTGTATTTTTTGGGTATTTCCTGTTTTTTTTGCGGCTATTGTTATTTGAAAATAAAAAAAATCAATACGTTACAGCCACTAATTGTTTTTAACACTTCATTGCATATATTTGCAGCCGAAAAAAGAATTTTTTTAATACGATGAGAGAAATACAATTCAGGGAAGCGCTTCGCGAAGCAATGAACGAAGAAATGCGCAATGATGGAAATATATACCTTATGGGTGAAGAGGTTGCTGAATATAACGGTGCCTATAAAGTAAGCCAGGGTATGCTTGATGAGTTTGGCGCTAAACGCGTTATCGACACCCCTATCTCTGAATTAGGTTTTGCCGGTATAGGCATAGGCTCGGCTATGAATGGCCTGCGCCCTATTATCGAATTCATGACATTTAACTTTTCACTGGTAGCTATCGACCAGATCATCAACGGCGCGGCCAAGATCATGTCGATGAGTGGCGGTCAGTTCTCAGTGCCAATTGTATTTCGTGGCCCAACAGGTAACGCGGGTATGCTAAGCTCACAGCACAGTCAGTGTTTTGAAAACTGGTATGCTAACTGCCCGGGTTTAAAGGTTATAGTACCATCAAACCCATATGATGCAAAAGGTTTATTAAAATCAGCTATCCTTGATCCTGATCCGGTTATTTTCATGGAATCAGAATTAATGTACGGTGATAAAGGTGAAGTGCCTGAAGAAACCTACTATATTGAAATAGGAAAAGCTAAAGTAGTAAAAGAAGGTACTGATGTAACTTTGGTAGGCTTTGGTAAAATAATGAAAGTAGTTATCGCTGCTGCTGCCGAACTTGAAAAAGAAGGAATCAGTGCAGAGGTGATAGACTTACGTACTGTGCGCCCTATTGATTACCCAACTGTTATTGCGTCGGTTAAAAAAACAAACCGTTTGGTTTTGGTTGAAGAAAGCTGGCCATTAGGCTCAATAGCTACAGAGGTTGCCTTTAAAGTACAAAAAGACGCGTTTGATTACTTGGATGCACCTATCCTGCGTATTATGGGTGGCGATGTTCCGTTGCCTTATGCCCCAACGCTTATACAGGAATACCTGCCAAACCCTGAGCGCGTAATTAAAGCGGTTAAGGAAGTAATGTACGTAGTTAAGTAATATTATAACTTTTCTTGAGTATACAAAATAACATAAAGCCTGCTAAAACAATAGCGGGCTTTATTGTTTAAACCTAATTATCATTTAAACTTGTTGTTGCCAGTAGTAAAGTTCTGTCAGCATCAATCTTAATGTATCTCTCACTATTAATTTGTACAAGCCACTTATTTTTAAAAAGTTAGCGACATTCAATTGGCTTTTTAATTAATTTTAGCCTTTTAAAACAATAATTATGAACCACAGTGTAAAATATTTTTTAAATAGAACATTTTTATTAGCAGCCATTGTTTGTAGCACTACATTGTTTGCAAAAGCGCAGGCGCCTGCCGCCACTGCAAAGCCTGCCACAGCTGCAAAACCTGCTGCTAAGTCGGCTGTAGCTGCAAAGGGATCTGCATCATACATAGAGAATTTTTTTAAAAAATATAAAACAAGCCCTGATTCGGCAGTAGATTACTTGTTTGGTACAAATAAGCTGTTTACTAATGTAAGCCAGATTAATATACTAAAGCAAAAACTGGATTCGTTGCACTTTGGGTTAGGAAAATATTTGGGAAGGGAACTTATCGTTCAAAAAAACCCATCACCAAGCCTGGTATTATACAGCTACTTGGTTAAACATGAAAATATGCCTATAAGGTTTACCTTCATGTTCTATAAACCACAAAACGACTGGGTATTATACAGGTTTAATTATGATGACCAGATAGATGCCGAAATGATAAACGCCGCCAGGATAGATAATAAAAAGTAGTTGTTAGAGATTGGGTTAAACTAAGATATAGGTTGAAGTTTCTTAGAGTTGATCTGATCCGTCCAAGCGTCATTGAGGTACGAAGCAATCCCCGACCAGCAAGTCCGCTCTGTATAGTTTGGGATTGCTTCGTCCCTCGCAATGACGCGAAGAGAATTTGTCATATGTGACAATGCGCTCACCCCAACACTTCCAGCAACTCATTCAATTCTGCCACTTTCTCCGTCGAGCCTAAGTGCTCATAAGAGCTGATGAGATTACGCAGCACGCGTTTTATGATCTCGCTATTTGAGCAGGGCTCATAAAATTGCTTATCCGGCTTCAGATTCAGTTGTTTCAGGAACATATCTACATCCCTTCGCCCAAAAATAAAACCCTTGTTAAAGGCATTAATGTAGAACAACACACCGCCTTCAAAATTTTCATGCTGGCTTTCATCCATATAAGCCAAAATAAAATGCTGCGGCAGGTTTACACCATAAACCGGGATATCCAGCTTTTGAGCAATGATGGAATAAATGATAGCCAATAAAGGCTGATTACCCTTTTTAGTTTCGAGTACCTGGCTCAGGTAACTGTTCTGCGGGTCCTGGTGATTGGTGGTATTGCCGCTAAAACCATAGATGTTATAAAATATATGGTTTATCAGTTTGATCTGCTCGGGCGCGCTGGCCTCGTGCATCATTTGTATCCATATATCACGTTTAATGCCTTCTATCTGGTTAATTACCTTCTGTTCGTCGAGGTCAGGGTATTGGTAGCGGTTGATGATCAGGATGCCCTGCAGCAGATCGAATGCGCCGCCATGCTGCCACAGGTGCAGGTCGTTTTTTACAATGCCGAATTGTATCTCATGTACAAGGTTGGCTATGCGTTCCTGCTGTATGGAGTCGAAAGCTTGTTCAAATGCCGATTCAAGGTATCCGATGGCTTCAACACCAAAAGAGAGTAGTTTATCATGAACATGGTTGTATATTTCCTGGTCGGGATCGTCCAGCAATCGGATTAATGAGTTTACTTCAGTTTCATTTATCATGCGGTTCTGCTAAAATACTAAACTTTGTATATTTTTACAACCATGTTTAATATAAGGTTTGCCAAAGATTACCTGTTGCATCGTATCAGGGCTAATAACAGGCACGGAATCCATTCACCCTTCGTTTATCGCCTGGTTGATACTATTATTTACGATTCAAGCGACAAAAAAGTATACACCGAAGTTGAAAATACACGTAAATACTTACTTACGGATGATCGCACCATTACGGTAACCGACCTGGGTGCTGGATCGCATATCAATAAAAACAACCAAAAAAAGGTAAGCGATATAGCTGCTCATGCTTTAAAAGCACCAAAACTGGCTCAATTACTTTACCGGCTGGTGACAGAGGTCAAGCCAAACAATATAATTGAACTGGGCACCTGCTTAGGCGTTACTACCGTCTACCTGCAAAAGGCTGCACCCGAAGCAAAAGTGTATACGCTTGAAGGTTCACCTGAAACCGCGGCAGTGGCGCAACAGGTATTCAACAAAGCCGGTTTAAATACCATCGATCTGGTCATCGGTAATTTTGATGATACGTTATCCGGTATTATTGATGGCTTGGACAAACTCGACTTTATTTTTGTAGATGGCAACCATCAAAAAGATGCCACCCTCAAATATTTTGAATGGTGCCTGCCCAAAGTACATGAAGACACTTTGCTTATTTTCGACGATATCTATTGGAGCGAAGGGATGAAAGAAGCCTGGGCGGAGATAAAAGCTAATCCACAGGTAACAGTTACTGTTGATCTTTTTTGGATTGGGCTGGTGTTTTTTAAAGGGGGTAGGGTGAAGGAGGATTTCCTTATCCGTTTTTAAGTTATGTGCAAATATGCAGATGTGTAAATTATCAGCTATATTATTTGATTGGCAAATTAAATCATCCGCACATTTGCATATCCACGCATCTGCACATCAGAATGATTCCCCCAGCGCTATATAAAACCCACTTTCCCGTGGTTCACCGGTAGGTTTGGCACCTAAGCCGTAATCGGCGCGAATGCTAAGGCCTTTTTCGGTATCAAAAAAGTAGCGTAGTCCACCACCATAGTTGGGCAATAGTGTGTGCGCGGTAAAGCCGTTATGCGCCACTTCGCCGGTGCCAATAAAGCCTACCACGCCTACGCGGTCGCTTAAACGGTAGCGGAGTTCGGTTTGCCCGGCAATAAAATTCCTGTCGCGGTATCGGCCCGTATAATAGCCGCGCATCATTTCGTCACTACCCAATGCCGGTAACAAGTAAAATGGCGATAGTCCGCCAATTAAACTCTGTTCCTGTATATCAAGCCCCAAAACAAAACGCTTGCTCAAGGCAAAAAATTCCGAATATTCGATATTGAAAAATCCACCCTCATAGTTCTTATTGCTATATATACCTTGTATTAAATTAAGGTAAGCGTATATAATAGTTCCTTTTGTGGTATAGGTGTTGTTATTGCGGCTGTCGTAAGTTAAACTGGGGCCAACATATACACTGGAGCCGCCATCTCTATCCTGAATAGCCGGGTCGGTTTTAAAAGTTACATTTTCGTTATAGGTGCCCGAATAGTAGTAGTATTTAAATCCACCCGCAACCAATCCGGCATAAAAATCTTTGGTTATCAGTTTATCCGCTTCCAAAGTTATTTTGGTGCGTTTTTCTTCAATAGCCTCCACATCTGCCTTGCGGGTATCATTGCCTATCCCATAAAAATCAAAGGGAAAGTTCACAAATCCTATCGACCCTAAATAATGTATGGTATTTTGTGGTGCCCAGTAACTGGCGTTCAGGCTAACTTTTTCCTGGCCCTTAGTGGTGATACTTGCATAGCCGTATAGGTTTGATACCCGGGTAATGTTATGTGGGGTGGTATCGGTATAAAATGAATATAGGGAAGCGCCGCCAAATTCAATCCCGGTTTCTGGCGATGAGGCCAGGGCCGGTATGAGTACGAAATTGCTTTTTTTACTGCTATCCTTATCAAAGTACATGCGTTTTATGAAACGCTTAACAAAATCTACCTGTGCAAAAAGAGATTGGAAACTAAGAAGAAATATAAGCAGCGCAAAAAGTTTTTTCATAGATAATAATGACAGCGAATATAAAAGCAAATTGTTTGATGGCGGCTGTGCTTTTACGATTTTTGAAATTAAAATGTGAAATCGCCCAAAATATCTACTTTTGCGGTGAAAATCACAACGCTATGAACACTACCAGAGGACCGATCTCTCAGTTTATTGAAAGAAATTACCTGCACTTTAATGCTGCCGCGTTAATGGATGCTGCTAAAGGATATGAAACACACCTTGAAGAGGGTGGCAAAATGATGGTTACACTTGCGGGTGCCATGAGTACCGCAGAGTTGGGCATTTCATTGGCCGAGATGATCCGCCATGATAAAATAGCCATTATATCATGCACAGGTGCCAATCTTGAAGAGGATATCATGAATCTGGTAGCGCACTCACACTACAAACGTGTACCGCATTACCGCGATCTTAGTCCGCAGGACGAATGGGACCTGTTAGAGAACCACTACAACCGTGTAACCGATACCTGTATCCCTGAGGAAGAAGCTTTCAGGCGTTTACAAAAGCATATCCACAAGATCTGGAAAGATGCTGATAATAGCGGCGAACGCTATTTCCCGCACGAATACATGTACAAAATGCTGTTAAGCGGCGATTTGGAACAATACTATGAGATCGATCCTAAAAACTCATGGATGCTGGCTGCTGCTGAAAAGAATTTGCCGATTGTTGTACCGGGATGGGAAGACTCAACCATGGGTAACATCTTCGCATCATATTTAATAAAAGGAGAGCTTAAAGCCTCAACCATGAAGAGTGGTATTGAGTACATGGCATGGCTGGCTGATTGGTATGTAAAAAACTCATCAGGTAAAGGAATAGGCTTTTTCCAGATAGGTGGCGGTATAGCGGGCGACTTCCCGATATGCGTTGTGCCGATGCTTTACCAGGATATGGAGATGCCTGAAATTCCTTTCTGGAGCTATTTTTGCCAGATCTCTGATTCAACTACATCATACGGATCGTATTCGGGCGCTGTTCCAAACGAAAAAATAACCTGGGGTAAGCTGGATATACATACACCTAAGTTTATTGTAGAATCTGATGCCACAATAGTAGTACCGTTGATATTTGCCTGGCTGTTAAAGCAATAAAAGCATAACTGATTATATAGCTTATTTATAATTAAAGCTGATTTTTGCCCCTGTAAAACATCATTTTTTTCATAATCTAATGTCATATTATTGTTTATTTAGAAAGATTATAAATTATGTTTAACAGTCATTTATTTGTCAGCCATTATTTAATAAATTATACTTTTGTGACTGAAAAAGTCGGACTAAACATTCATCCTGCTTCAGGTTTATCCATTTAATAAAAGAATTATTCAGCATAAATACACCTTATGAGAAATATCTCATTGATTTTAAAGCAATTTTCAAGGACGGTTCTATTAATTGCCGGCTTTGCAATTTTGGGATTATCAGCACATGCGCAGGGAGACGCAACCAAAGGCGAAGCTCTTTTTAAAGCCAATTGTACAACCTGCCACAAAGTCGAATCGCAATTAGTTGGTCCTGCACTGGGCCCGTTAGTGACATCTGACACTGATGACAAATGGTTAACCAAATGGATTCAGAACAACCAGGCGTTAATAGCGGCAAAAGATCCAAAGGCCCTAAAAATTTACAACCAGTTCAACCAGCAGGGTATGACAGTGTTCGGAAGCTTCACCGATGGTGATGTTGCCAACATCCTGGCTTACATCCGTGCCGATTGGAAAGCTCAGCAAGCTAAAGCAGCAACCGCGCCAGCGGGTGGTGCAGGTGCAGCGGCAGATTCAGGCCCGAGTGATTTGGTTATCTGGGGTTTGATAGGTGTTATCATTGTTGCCTTTATAGTTATACTGGTATTAAACAAGGTAATCGCAACCCTTGAGCGCCTGATGCTGAAAAGTAAAGGCTTATTACCTGAAGAAGAATCAGAAGAAGCTGCCCCTGTTGACCGCCTGGCGGGCATTAAGCAGCTGGCTAAAAATAAGAAATTTGTATTCTTTGTTGTTCTGTGCGGTACCGTATTTTTCGGAAGCTGGACATGGGTTACCCTTTGGAACACCAACGTTCACCAGGGTTATCAACCGGTACAACCTATCCACTTCCCGCATGATCTGCATGCCGGTGTAATGAAGATAGATTGCCAGTACTGTCACTCAGGTGCATACAAATCTAAAAACGCTTCAATCCCGTCATTAAACGTTTGTATGAACTGCCACAAGGTAGTTAAACAGGAATCTCCTGAAATACAAAAAATATATGCTGCTTTAGGTTACGATCCTAAAACACAGAAATATGACAGCACCAAGTCAAAACCAATGCAATGGGTAAGGGTTCATAACCTGCCAGACTTTGCTTACTTTAACCACTCACAACACGTTAAAGTTGCTGGCATCAAATGTCAGCAGTGCCATGGTCCGGTTCAAACCATGAAAGAGATTTACCAATACTCACCATTAACAATGAAATGGTGTATCCAGTGCCACAAACGTACTGAGGTTAACTACAAAGGCAACGCTTATTACGATAACATGATACAAGTACACGACCGTATTAAACGCGGCGAGAAAGTTACAGCGGCATCATTGGGTGGTATTGAGTGCGGTAAGTGCCACTATTAATATTGAGATTTTAAAACTTAGCAATTACAGTTTATATAGCTTAAATGGACAGCAATAAAAAATACTGGAAAGGTTTAGAAGAACTGAACAAAACACCAGAATTTGTTGAGAAAAA
>JAMFSA010000015.1 GCA_026225055.1 Mucilaginibacter xinganensis
AAAATGAGCGTCATCAATGCGGTAAGAAACAAACTCATCCTGCGCATTTTTGCTTGTGTAAACCAAAACAGACCCTACGAAAAAAATTATTGTAAATTAGTTGCTTAAATCATAGAAATCGAACGAGGTACGAGGAGAAATCTGGGAATAACATACAAATCTACACCAAAGAAAAAGTAGATAATATTTCGAATTTTATTTTTTCAAGCAAATGGTATCTCGGACTATCTGAATCTTCGGCAAGAAAAGTATCTTTTCTGTTGGTTTGTCTGGCCACACTTTTTGGATTATTTGCGGGATTGGTGATAGTATGGCTCCCATCGTTACTGATACTACTGCTACCATTAGCGCTATCTTTACCTGCTTCCTTAATTCTTTGTCTTTTATTAATATACCTTTATCGTTATAGTCTTTTTTATTACCTGTGATAGCTTCCGCTGTTAATTTAAACTTCCAATGATTGATTTCATCCAAACTAATCAGTTTATTTACAAGCAGTAAACTTCTGAAAAATTCCCTTTTTTGTGGTGTGAAATTTTTCCAATGATTTTCAGTTATATCTACCAATGAAGGGTCGGAAGGGTTTATGGTTTTCCGCTTCATATAATCTATAGTATCCCAAATAATATCTCTATTTGATTTCATATCAATTCGTTTTTTACGAACCAATATAGTTATTTCAAATCCGAATGTATTAAAGATCATCTTTTGTGTTTGCGAGATGAATACCTATCGCCACGTCCGTTATTACTGCGATAATGCCCACTTTTATGAGATGAACCGTGACCGCCAATATATCGCCCTTTATTGTGATGTTGTGAAAATGCAGAAGTTCCAATCATTATAAAAATTAAAGCGGCAACTACACGTTTCGCAACATTTGTATTTCTTATTTGACCACAATTAAGGCAAATAACATCATTCTTATCGGAGCCAACAGAGCCGTTAAAAAGGCTTAATGCTAACAGAATAACAGAACCTATCCAAAGTATTCTATTGTTGCCCATATCATCGGGTTTAGGGGCATCAGCACCCGTAATATCTTTGGTCGTTTCATTAAGATGATATTTGTTTTCAATATCAGAATCAATACTATTATTCGCATTTTGAAAAGCAATTAAAGCTATCCATCCGACTGTTAAAATAAACGCCATGATAATAAATCCTTTAAAAGCTTTTTTGACGCTAAAGCCTCGTTTTTGAACCGATAACTGGGAGCTATCGCATTTAGTGCATTTGATTTGAGTAGTCATTATGTGAGAATTTTGGGTTAAAAAAATAAGCGTGACTGATATTATCTTCCGCTACCCAAGGCTTCTCACGGCCTAACACGCAAAAAGATACAGCCACGCTATTACAGCGCACTTTTATCTCGGTTGCGTGCTTACTACTTGTGAGAATTTTGGGTAGCACTCCGATGTTTAGTACAATACTTTTAAACGGTATAAATGTATAAATTTTTAAGATTTAATTTACACATGTAAATTGTAGATTTGTAATATGGATAAGTTGAATTATATCGATACGATTTTTGATGTTCCAGTGATTAATGGAGATGAAGTAGGAGTATTGGTTGAGCCTTATTTAGAATTCTCATATTTTGGAGAAAAGTCTTCAATCCCTTCAAAATTGGCTATAACACTAACATTTAGTGGAGAAGAATTTGGATTTGATTTTTCATTTTCAATAAGAATGTTATCTTATTTTATGGTAAACGATTGGCTATCAAAAAAAGACATGCATGGGGTACATTTAAAAATGATTAGCTTATTGCAAGATCATTTAAAAGATAAATTAACGGATTTACGCATAAAAAATACAACTGTTCCAATTCCAACATTACAACAGAGTATTGAATTAATGTGTTTTGGAAAGAATAACCTTGTCAAATTTGTAATAGATTTTGCAAGTAATTAATTTTTCTTCATGTAAAAAGGCTTGAATGCCATCTTGCGACCGTTAGCAATCCATTCTGCTGATTTGGGAGTATTCCAAGAAAGTGTTGTCCAATTCTCCCTTTTCCCTATTTGGTCAAGAACATCCTCTAATCTTTTAGCCTCTTCTTTTGTTTTAGGTTTATATATAGATTGATAAAACCCATCATCAAATATAATGGGTTTATTTAAATCATATTTTTGCTTTGGTGTAAATAGATATGTTATCACCAGAAATCTTCTGCACTTGCATCTTCGCTTTGTATGAAGCAGAAGACCGCTCACTATCGTTCGAGATGACAAGTTTTTTAGATGAGCACATGATTTATATACATTCGCCGCTTTTTTCTATCGTATAGTTTTTGTTTTTATATTTGGCGCATGGCCCGCAAACTCATCATCGCTTATTTTGTGTACACAGTATTGATATTTTTATCAAACACCTACATTTTTAAAGAGGCTTATGCCGATGCTATTATAAAAGCGGTGCTCTCGGGTGTTGTATTTACGGCCGTATATGCTTTTATAATTATCAGGAACGAAAAAAGGCAGAATGACGAGAAAGCTGCAAGTACTCCGCCAAAGAAAAAACGTTAAGGCTTTACTTTCTCAAAGTATTGGCCAGTGAATTTATAGGTGATAAAATTATCGGTTAATTTTCCTTCCTCGCCGTTATCAATTACTACAGGGAATGTAATTGTCTTTAATTTAGAATTATACGTAAGCGTAGCATCTCCCATCACATCCAAATTGTTTTCTTGCTGATCATAAGTATAATACAATTTATTTGTTAAACCTTTTTGTGTTTTAATAAGCTTAGCCTGGGCATTCAACTTTCCATTTTCGATAGAAAATACCCTGATTCCTTCTCCCCTTATATATAAATCAAAAATACCGTAATAGGTAACCAGGTAATAGTTTTTACCATTCACATTTAGTGTATAAAGCTTATCATAGTTGTACACATACTTGCTTTGATTCTCGGATGAAATAGTTATAAAGTTTGCGGTCGGGGTTGAGCGGTACTGTATAACGTTTTCAAAACTATGTTCAGTACCTCCTGTAAGTGTATCCCATGATAATATTCGCATTAAGCCATCATCAGATACTAAACCTCCACATTTTACAAACGCCTGCGCCATAGCAGAAGGAGCCTTTTGTGTGTAATATTTCAGTTTTTCTTCAATCTTACTATTAGCATAAATTAATTTATCTATGGAAGTAGTGCTGGTATCCGCACGTAAATAATTAAGTTTATCAAAAGACTTCATAAAATCGGCTTCAATTTCTTTCGCCGTTTGAGCAAAAAGCCTACTATTAAAAAAGCAGCAAAATAACAATAAGCAAATTCTTAATTTCATTGAGAATCAGGATTTTTATCAAATAAAAATAGGGATAATCTCCCGATCATCCCTATTCAAAATTTTTATTGAAGTCCTCTCCTTTGGAGAGGATTTAGGTGAGGCTTACGCTTCTACAGTCTGCCCAATTAAATGCTTTGCAGCCAGATACTCAGCTATCTGTACGGCATTGGTTGCGGCGCCTTTACGCAGGTTGTCGGCTACTATCCAGCAATTTAAAGTATTAGCCTGGCTCTCATCACGGCGGATACGGCCTACAAATACTTCGTCTTTATCGTGCGCGTCAAGCGGCATTGGGTATTTCAGGTTAGCAACGTCGTCAGTAACGATAATGCCCGGTGCTTTTTCTAATATCGATCTTACTTCAGCCAGGTCAAAATCCTCAGCAAACTCAATATTTACTGATTCAGAGTGGCCACCCATAACCGGGATACGTACAGTTGTAGCGGTAACTTTGATGCTATCGTCGCCCATTATTTTCTGGGTTTCTTTAATCATCTTCATTTCCTCTTTGGTGTAACCGTTGTCGGTAAATACATCAATATGCGGTAATACGTTCAGATCGATCTGGTATGGATATGCTTTAGGGCCGTCGATACCTTTACGTTCATTAAATAACTGTTCAACGGCTTTAACGCCCGTACCTGTTACTGATTGGTATGTTGATACTACCACCCTTTTAATTTTATAACGATCGTGCAGTGGTTTTAAGGCCACTACCATTTGTATGGTTGAGCAATTTGGGTTAGCTATAATTTTATCTTCAGCGGTTAATACGTCGGCATTAACTTCGGGCACAACCAATTTTTTGGTTGGATCCATGCGCCATGCTGATGAGTTATCAACTACTGTAGTACCTGCTGCCGCGAAAAGCGGAGCTTGCTCTAATGAAGTGCTGCCACCTGCTGAAAACAGGGCCAGATCGGGCTTCATCTTAATCGCATCCTCTACAGAAACTACCTTATACTGCTTACCCTTAAAAGTGATCTCTTTACCAACACTCTTAGCTGAAGCTACCGGAATTAATTCTGTTACGGGGAAGTTGCGTTCTTCAAGAACCTGCAACATTTTGGTGCCTACTAATCCTGTGGCACCTACTACTGCGATTTTCATTTTTTTAAATTGTTTTTAACATGTAATGAAGCGCTGCTGTGCTTCATTTTTTAAATTGTATGTATAAATAAACTAATCCACAAATATGCGATTTTTTTTAATTTTTTTAAGGCCATTATTTCTATAAGCTTGGTATACAAACATCCGGCCTCTAAGGCAATATTTCATTTTAGTTAATGACTGAGGATCAGTATTTAACCAATAATTGTTGTACCTCACATATTATTATTGAAAAACATATCTATTTAAATAAATATTTTATATTGTGCATTAAACCATTTTGTAAGCCAACGATCGATAGCATAATTAGTGAATAAAATGAATGTTATTAATTGTGTTATAACCTATTAATTTTATCTCAAAACAGTAATCAAATGGAGTATTTATTGCTTTTATTGCCTCTTTTTTTATTTATGCTTTCTTACAAAAAGCGTTTGAGGTTCAATAAGTTGAAAGGCACCGGCCGTGTGCCCGATATTATAAGCGCCCACAGGCAAATGGCATTGTTTTCAGTATTGGCTATATTATTCCTCATTTTTATAGTTTGCTTTATTGCACAACTGGAATATTGAACAAACGTTTGTTCAATTAAAACCTTAATTGATTTCGCTCAAATTTTTACCTTTGCAGCTTAACTGCACCTCCGCATGAGCGAAAAGATAATAGTAATTGGCGCTAACGGCCAAATTGGGACAGAACTGGTTACTGCGTTGCGCAATATTCATGGATCAGAACAGGTAATTGCCTCTGATATTAATGAACCTGCCGCCGCTATAAAAAATACCGGGCCCTTTGAATTTGTAAATGTGCTTGATAAGGATAACCTGCACCAGATATTTACAAAGCATCAACCCACTCAAATCTATTTGCTTGCCGCCATACTATCTGCCGTAGGCGAACAAAAACCCAAACTAGCCTGGGACCTTAACATGATAGGCCTGATACAAGTGCTTGATCTATCTGTTGAGTTTAAGGTTTCAAAGGTTTTTTGGCCAAGCTCTATTGCTGTGTTTGGGCCACATTCACCGGCTCATAACACCCCGCAATATTGTGTAATGGACCCTAATACCGTTTACGGCTTTAGCAAACTGGCAGGCGAACGCTGGTGCGAATATTATTTTAACAAACACGGGCTTGATGTGCGCAGTATACGTTACCCCGGCCTGATAGGCTGGCGGGCAGCACCGGGCGGCGGCACCACTGATTACTCGGTACATATATTTCACGAGGCATTAAAAAGTGGCAAATATGAAAGTTTTCTTTCTGCGGATACCGCCCTGCCTATGATGTATATGGATGATGCCATACGTGCAACACTAACCCTGATGGATACGCCTGCGGATAAATTGAGCATACGGTCGTCATATAACCTGGCGGGTGTATGCTTTACCCCGGCACAACTGGCTGATGAGATAAAGAAAATATTGCCTGAGTTTGAAATAAGCTATGCTGATAATGACCCGCGACAGGCTATTGCCGATAGCTGGCCAAAATCAATTGATGACAGCTATGCACAAAAGGACTGGGATTGGGATATAAAGTATGACCTTGCTGCAATAGCTGAAGATATGCTTACTAATTTGAAAAAGCCCATATAAATAAGGTTAAAGCTGAAAGATATAAGCAAAAAGCTATAAAGATTGGCTACAAGATTGAAACTAATACTATATTTAACGGTCCGTTTATAGTGGTTTTACCATTACCAATGAACCATTAACTAAAAAGATATGGGAAGAGCATTTGAGTTCCGTAAAGAGAGAAAATTTAAGCGTTGGGCCAAAATGGCCGTACAGTTTACCCGTTTAGGTAAGGAAATAGTAATGGCCGTAAAAGCAGGCGGTGGTGATATTAATACCAACTCGCGCCTGCGGACTGCTGTACAAAACTCCAAGGCAGTAAACATGCCGAAGGATCGTGTTGAGGCTGCTATAAAAAGAGCAACAAGCAGGGATGAAAAAGATTACGAAGAGCTGGTATATGAAGGTTATGCGCCTTATGGTGTAGCCGTGCTGGTTGAAACAGCTACCGACAACATTAACCGTACCGTAGCAAACGTGCGCAGCTACTTTACTAAATATGGTGGTTCACTGGGCAAAACCGGTTCGCTTGATTTTATTTTTACCCGTAAATCTGTTTTTACATTTGAACCCGGCAGTCGCGACCTGGAAGAACTGGAATTTGAATTGATAGATGCCGGCCTGGAAGACCTTTTTGTGGAGGCTGATGAAGAAGGAAATGATATCGCTGTGATCCATACCGCATTTGAAGATTTTGGTAAAATGCAAAAAATGCTGGAAGAGATTGGCATCGAAGTAAAATCGGCAAAACTGGAGCGTGTACCACAATCATTTCATGAAGTAACAGAAGAACAGGTTACCGATATTATGAAACTGATAGATCGTTTGGAAGAGGACGACGACGTACAGGCAGTTTACCATAATATGGCGGAGTAAACGATATTTCGGAAGTCGGATGTTCGATTTCGGATTTTATCAAAGCGTCATTGCGAGGTAACGAAGACAACCGACCGAAGGGAGCTCATTAATGCCATTGAAAAACAAATAATAGCATTAATAATCCCTAACTATACAGGGCGGACCTGCTATTCGGGGATTGCTTCGTGCCTCGCAATGGCGGGTTTAATAAATTAAACAAAATTCCCATGGCACTATTCACATCGCGTAAGCAGGAAAAAAAAGTTAAGGTAACATTTGCCAACGGTTTGCTTTTTGTTGAAAAAGCCGATGGCAAGCAGCAGGCCTTTCCGCTGGAATGGTTCCCGAAATTACTGAACGCTACCGAAGAAGAGTTGGAAGACTGGGAACAAACCGGCAGCGGCATACGTTTTAATAAGCTGGATACTGATATTCCTTTATAGGTGTGAGATATTAGATTTGAGATAAGTGACTTCATGATCTATCTCAAATCTAATATACTACATCTCAAATCTTATAATATGCTGTTCGAGGAGTTTTTTAAGAAGAAAAGAGTTGACCTGGATGCCTTGCAAAAGGGCAGGCCTGCGCTGTTTTCTGAATTTAAAACCCACTACGAGCAAATGGGCGAAAAAAGCTTCGACCACACAAAAAAGTATTGGTTCAACAAAATACGCCGCGAATACCCTTTGGCTGTTGAAGCCAAAACCGAAAAGGTTAAGATCGATAATCCATTGGCGGAGCAAACAGTTACGGAAAGCCTGATCGAAAACGCTTCGCCTTCGCCAAAACTGGGTTTTGTGCCCAAGTTTAAAGCTGCATCAGCACCTAAGCCTGTTGTCGAAACTCCCGAAGAAACTAAAAGCGAAGAAACGCCGGCAACTCCTGCACCTAAATTAGGCTTTACTCCTAAATTTAAAGCAGCGAGCATGCCAAAGCCTGCGGAAACTCCTGAAGAAACTAAAAGCGAAGAAACGCCGGCAACTGCTGCACCTAAATTAGGCTTTACCCCTAAATTTAAAGCAGCCAGCACGCCGAAGCCTGCTGAAGCTCCAGAAGAAACGAAAAGTGAAGAAATACCGGCAACGCCTGCACCAAAACTGGGTTTTACACCTAAGTTTAAGGCAGCTAACATGCCACCAAAGCCTACAGAAACCGATCCGGTTGGGGAGGCCTCCAAAGAGGATACACCGGCAGCACCTGCGCCTAAATTAGGCTTTAAACCAAAATTTAAAGCGGCTAATATGCCCAAGCCGGCTGAAGCTATTGAATCTCCTCCGGTAGAAAAAACTGAAGAAGCACCTGCTCCTGTTGAAGATACTACCCCAAAGCCTGCCTACAAGCCGCGCTTTAATATGAAGAATTTACCTAAGAAAGAGGAAGAGTAATCCATCTGCTTCAGTAATTGCTCCCCTCCGTGTCATTGCGAGGAGGAACGACGAAGCAACCTCGTCGCGTTTAATATGCAAGCGACGAGATTGCTTCTCCGCTATTCAGCGGATCGCAATGACAATTTTTAATAACTCCCCACAAAAAAACACTAATTTTATTGTAAGGAATCTGCCGTACCATCGTCTAATAATAAAATTCACATTTAATTTAGATACCATGAGTTCTGTAAGATATATGGCTTTAGGATGGCTAACCATTACTCTGCTAGCAGTTGCCACCATTGAATGCAAGGCGCATACAAAAAAGAATGCTGGCGATGCCAAAGGCTTTGCCGTGGTTGAATTGTTTACTTCGGAGGGATGCTCAAGCTGCCCGCCTGCTGACGGGGTTGTGGCCAAGATCCAAAAGGAAAGCGCAAATGAACCTATATACATACTGGCCTTTCATGTTGATTACTGGAACCGTTTGGGTTGGAAGGATGTTTTCAGCAGTGCCGATTACTCGCGCAGGCAAAACCAATATGCCAGCTGGCTTAAAACCGGCGAAATTTATACCCCACAGATCGTAGTTAATGGCAAAACAGCATTTGTAGGTTCGGAAGAAGGCACTTTGCGCAATGCCATAAAAGCCGGGCTGCAAAAAGATGCTGTTGCTGAAATTATGTTGGGCGATATTAAAGTTGATGGAAATAAAGTCAGCCTAAATTATCAAACCAAAGGGAGCATTGCTAATACCGATTTATTAGTTGCGGTGGTTCAAAAATCGGCACAAACTAAAGTTGAGCGTGGTGAAAATGCTGGGCACACTTTATCGCATGTACAAATTGTACGTTTATTACAGAGTTTTACTTTAAAAAGCGGTAGTGGTGCAGAAAGCCTTGCTTTGCCAAAAGGCGTTGATGCAAAAGGATCTGAGCTGATCGCTTTTTTACAGAACACCTCAACAGGGGCAATTATTGGCGCTACAAAAGCAACGTTTTAGTAAACAATTAATGAACCATTCCGGGTAATTTCACGTACTTAATATTATGAAGGTAATTAAAGAGAAACATTCATTAGCCATGCGGTGGTGCCATTGGGTTAACTTCCCTATACTCACTATTATGATATGGAGCGGGATGCTGATCTACTGGGCAAATGATGAGTATAAGATCACCATCTTCGGCCATACTTTCGTACGCTTTTTTCCCGACTGGTATTATAATCTGCTGCATATCCCCCAACGCTTAGCGGAGGGCATGGCGTGGCATTTTCTGTTCATGTGGTTTTTTACTTTGAATGGAATATTTTATATCCTCTATACCCTGATCTCGGGCGAATGGCGGGAACTCGTTCCACAAAAAAAAACATTTAAGGAAGCCTTTTTAGTGCTGTTGCATGATCTGCATATCCGCAAAATGGCACCGCCTCAAAACAAATACAATGCCGCCCAGCGCATAGCCTATACGGCCATTATTATTATGGGCATTGGTTCGGTTGTTACAGGACTGGCTATTTATAAGCCGGTGCAATTCTATTACTTAACCTGGATTTGCGGTGGTTATCATTTTGCAAGGATCATCCATTTTGCGCTCACATTGGGGTATTTATTCTTTTTTGTGATACACATAGTACAGGTAATATTAGCCGGGTGGAATAATTTCAGGTCGGTGATCTCGGGTTTCGAGGTAATAAATGAACAACCCAAAATGGTAACTCAGCCTGTGGTTGAAATAAAAGACGAAGATGAAAAAGCTGGTCCAAAAGAATAAAAAGCCAAAGAAAGAGCTCACCATTGATCAAAAGATCAACAGGCGCAATTTTATATCCTTTACCACATTTGCGGTATTGGGCGGGGTTGCTTTTGGCGGGTGGCGCTGGCTGTATAAATCGCCATTGGAAACTCCTGGCATCACCGCTGGCACAAGAGCCCCATTACGCCGGGCGCTGAACAAAACCGAATTGGCTTTCAGGCGTATCTTTAGTAATAATAACCTGGTTAAAACCTATCCAAAATCAATGGCGGCTAAAAATGTGCGCCATAATACGGATATAGGATCCGACAGCAAAATGGATATGACCAGCTGGCGCTTAAACGTAAATAAAAGTACCGGTGAGAAACTGCAATTCACCATCGACCAGATAAAATCACTGCCCAAAACCGAGCTGGTGTTCAGCTTTAAATGTGTGGAGGGCTGGGATCAGATCCAGTATTGGGGTGGTGTAAAGTTTATTGATTTCATCAACCATTTCGGCTTGAAGGATCAAACCCAGCTGGGCTATGTGGGCATGGAAACGCCCGATAAAGGCTATTACGTAGGCCTCGATATGCCCAGCGCCATACATCCGCAAACCCTGCTGGCCTATGAGCTCAACGCCGAACCCATACCTTTTAAACACGGTCAACCACTGAGGCTTATCATCCCCGTTAAATACGGTATAAAAAACCTGAAACGCATCGGCACCATTACTTTCAGCAACCAGCGCCCGCGCGATTATTGGGCCGAGGAAGGGTATGATTATTATTCGGGGTTGTAGGAGTTGAGTTGGAAGTTTAAAGCCAATGTCTCAGGAGGGTCCTCTGCGAGAGACGCTGCGAGAACACTTTAAAGTCTCCAGGAACATCTTTTAAAATATCTCTTTTAAGACTGATGTTCCTCATCCAATTTTCATCTAATATTTTGCATATTGCAGGTGAATGCCTGCTGAAAAATTCCCGCTCAGAAAACAGATAGCTTATGCCTGCGGTATGATAGGGTGGAGCATCATGACCAATATTATTATCGTGATGCTGCCTTACTTTTACCTGCCGCCAAATAATGCCGGATTAAAGCCGCTTATTCCGCAATTGATGCTGTTTGGCGTGCTAAATATCATGTCGGTAATTGCAGCATCAGGCCGATTTGTTGATGCTGTTTTTGACCCTTTCATAGCTTCACTAAGCGATAAGAGCACTAACCCCAATGGCAGGCGGATCCCTTTCATGAAATGGGCCATTTTGCCGGCGGTGGTGTTTTGCTGCTTAACATTTTGTCCGCTTACTAAAGCCGAAAGTACCCATAATGCTGTTTGGCTCACCTTTACGCTCATTTGCTTTTTTATGAGTGTAACCAGCTATATTATTCCATACAATGCTTTATTGCCCGAGGTTACCGAAACCGCGGCCGAAAAAGTAAAATTATCCTCGTTTCAGCAGGTGGGTTTTGTACTGGGGATGATCATTGCCGGATTGGTTAATAACTATGCCGATTTGGTACAGCGCTTTCTTCATGTACAAAGCCGCGACTCGGCCGTGCAATATACCATATGGGGATTATGTGTTTTCGCCGGACTGGTAATGCTGGTGCCGGTATTCTTTATCAATGAAAAGAAATATTCTGAAGGTAAACCCTCACACCTGCCCCTGCTACCGGCTGTACGTGCTACATTCAGCAACCGCAATTTCAAATATTATCTGATATCTGATTTTTCGTTCTATATGGCCCTGAGCATCATATCAAGCGGGCTGCTATTTTTTGTAACGGTATTACTTGGCTTGCCTGAATCAGAAGGTGGCCCATTTCTGGGTGTGATGGTAATTGTATCGCTTATGTTTTATCCGCTGATCAATTACCTCTCAAAAAAGATCGGCAAAAAACCTATCGTGTTATTTTCATTTGGATTATTGAGCCTGGTATTTGCTACTATATATTTTTTAGGGAAATTTCCTTTTTCAGCACACGCGCAAATCTATATGCTGCTGATCGGCGCAAGTTTTCCTTTGGCGGCTTTAGGTATATTGCCCAACGCCATACTTGCCGAAATAGCCCAGGATGATGCCAAACGTACCAAAGAAAACCGCGAAGGTATGTTCTTCGCTGTAAAATACCTGTTTGTAAAAATGGGCCAAACATTGGGCATAGCTTTATTCGCCTTGCTTACGGTTTATGGTAAAGATCCCGGTAATGATTATGGCTTGCGGCTGAATGGTATCTGCGGCTTTGCACTCTGCCTGCTGGCGGTGATCTTCTTTAGCAGGTTTAGGGAAAGACGTAGGAAGTGAGTTTGCAGTTTTCAGTGGCAGTTTGCAATATCCTGAAGAGATGCCAACTGCCAACTGCGCATTGCAAACTGCAATCTTCAGCGCTTAGTAGGAATTATAGTATTTAAAAATTGTAATACCGCGTAAGTTGATAGTTGTCCACCCGGCCCATTCAAAGTAAAATCAAAGCCGTGAGTGGCCCAGGGCAGTTGAAGCCAGTAATGTTTTATGCCGTTTTGCTGTAATTTCTCATTTAACCTGCGGCTATGTTCATAAGCCACCAGTACATCATTTTTACCATGCAGTATAAGTGTCGGCGGAGATTGCTTATCAACAAATTCAATTGGCGAGCAGGCTACATATTTGTGAGGCACTTTTTCATAAGTACCACCAATATAATTCACCATTACCTTGCGCGAATCCATCACCAGCGGGTTTGACGGGATGGAATAACCCCAAACCATATCGGCAGGGCCGTAAAAATCAATTACTCCTTTTATATTTTTATCATGCAAGGTATACGCGGCTAATAAAGCGATCTGTGCCCCGGCCGAACGGCCCAGTAAAACAAATTGGCTGGTATCTATATGTAATTCGGCTGCATGCAGTTTAAGATATTTTATAGCATTGGCCACATCCTCAACCGGTGCGGGCGTTTGCCATTTTGGTGCCAGGCGATAATTTATAGTGGCCACATTATAACCGTTCCAGGCTAAAACACTGTTCAGCTCCGGCAATTGCCTGCTGTCGCCGCTACTCCACGATCCGCCGTGTATTACAATTACGCAAGGCCTGTTGGGAATATTGGTTGGATAATAATCAAGCGATAACGAGGTATCCTGGTAAGTAACATACTTTAGGGTTTTCATCGCGACAGCATCGTGCGATTCAATTTGTTTGGAGAGATTTAACAGGTTCGAGAAATCAAATGGCTGAAATGGATTGGCTTTTGTCGCGACACCAAATGATTGTTCTATATCGGCCTTTAAATTCCGGGAGATAATATACGACCGCACAATTGGCGACAGGAACAATATAACACTCACAAAGCCGATAACGGTACCAGCCAACTGATATTTATGTACCCATTGCCCGCTGCCAATTAACAGCAGGGTTATAAATGCAAACACCAGCGGAAATTCAGTAACAACAATGGCCAGCAACCAGAAATAATAAGCTGGTGCCCTGAAAATGGTGAGTAATGAAATTAAAAAGAAAATTACGATGAATACTAAGCGGATCATGCCTGTGTTTTATGAAATAAATAATGACTTATTAGCCATTTCCCTGGTTGCTCATCATTTTTCCGCATGATTCTGATAGTAAATCTGCTCAAATAACGGCATAATTTGCGTTTTGCGGGTATTCTATTTTTTGACCATTACTGCCTGGTATTGGCTGCTTTAATAAATTGCAGGGCATCGTCTGCATGTTCCTTGCCTTCGAGCATGGCTTCATGGGTGTAAACTATTTTGCCGTGCAGATCTATCACAAAGGTTTCGCGGCCACTGAAGAACATTTTACCTTTTACACCGAACAAGTTGTATACCTTGTTATCCGGATCGCTTAATAAAGTGAAAGGTAGTTTATAATGCTGCTGAAATTCTTTATGACTGGCAACAGTACCGCCATTTACACCAATAACCAATGCACCAGCTTTGGTAAATTGATCAAAGCTATCGCGGAAAGCGCATGCCTCCTTGGTACAAACCATGCTTTCATCCTTGGGATAAAAATAAATCACCAGTACTTTTTTGCCGATATAATCATTCACATTAAATGATTTACCATCCTGGTCGTATAAAGTAAATGCAGGGACATGGTCGCCAACATCTAATTTTTTATTGCTTTGTGCATTGCTGCAGCTGCAAAAAAATAGCAGCATACAAACCAAAATCACGAAAGAATTTTTTAGGTGGATAGTTTTCATATTCATATATACGGCAGCGTAACCTGTGAGCGATTGGTTTGTTGGAAATATTTATTGTAGATGTATTCCTCTTTGTCATTTTGACCGGAGGGAGAAAACTTTTTCATTATGCAATTGCGTTAATGCAGGTCGCAGAAGATTTCTCGCTATCGCTCGATGACAGTGGGTTTTTATATCTGTGAATAACTTGCTGGCACCAGCATGGTTGAGGTTATATGCGATACAATTTCATTCGGATACTCAGCCGATGTGCTTATCCTTTTCCAGTCCGGATCATTGCCGAAAGCTTTCCAAAGTCGGTCATGCGCGTCCATATCATCAAAAGTGATCATGTAAACCAAATTCGGGCGGAAGGTGCCTATCAATGTTTCACTAAAAAACACGGGCTTAAATCCTAATCGTTTAAATATGCCGATCTCTTTTCCGCCTTCATTAAACATCTCTATCTTCTTTTTGCCCGATGCCTCGGTAGGGCTTTCATACCTGCGTAATTCAAATATGCGTTTTTGCTCTCCCGGCGTTTCCAGCTTGGGCATGTCTATAAATGCCTGTAATAACGAACTTTCAATGCGATCATACGCTGGTGTGGCTAACGGTGCATTCAGGTAGGCCGATGCTTGCTGCATATAGGTGCTATCAGCCATCAACTTATCCTGCACCTTTAAAAAATCATCTATGGAGTTATAAGGTATCAGCACAAATATCCGGGTTTGTCCATCGGGCTTAAGCTCGGTAAATACGCCTACGTTTTTGCTTCCTAAACGGTTCAAAGCAGGGATGGCGGCATTTTGCAGGTAATCTTCCACCAGTTTTTGCTGCGTATCATTTTTAAGCGAATAAACCCGCAGCTCATACAATTGCTGATCTGATTTTTTGCTGCTGGTTTCTCCCATGCTGATTCCGGGTAATACAGCGCTTGCTGCGCCGGTTAATATAGATGCCTTTACAAATGAACGCCTTTTCATAGATTGAAATAATTGATTTTACTAAAGTAAGTATCTTATAATTAGTATCAAGCAGCTAGTATCAGGTATCAAGATTTTTTCTTCTCTAACCTTTCATTTAACCAAAATCAACCCGGTCTTTCCTGACTCCTGATTCTTAACTCTTGATTCTTTTCAAAAAGTACTTGATATCAAAAATAAAAAAAACCTGCTGACATACTGCTGTCACTGCCCCATGGTTTATTTGTATTGTGAAACTTAAACAATTAAAAATTATGGAAATCATCGATCTGTTTTTAAAAGAAACTGAGCAGGAAGCTCAAAATACCCGCAAAATGTTTGAACGTGTGCCAAATGATAAACTCGACTGGCAGCCACATCCCAAAAGCATGACTATTCGCCAACTGGCAACACATATTGCCGAGTTGCCATCATGGATAGGTATTGCAATAACCACTGAAGAACTGGATTTTGCAAAGAAGCCTTATCAGCCGGTTAACATCAATAACACTACCGAGCTTTCGGAGTATTTTGAAAAGAACTATGAAGAAGGCAAAGCCTATTTAGAATTAACAAATGAGGCTATTTTAAGCCAAAGCTGGACCATGCGCAACGGCGACTATATTATCAGCACACGCTCAAAAGCCGATGTGATAAGGGTTTCAATAAGCCAAACCATTCATCACAGGGCACAACTGGGTGTATATTTAAGGTTATTGAATATACCTATCCCCGGCAGCTATGGCCCAAGCGCAGATGAGCTGGAATTGCAAAGGGAAATGCAGGATTAAATATAATACTGATCCCTGCTGACATACCGTTGTCATTGGCCCATGGTTTATTTGTATCATAAAACTTAACACGCTACACTTATGGAGATCATTGAAATATTTTTAGAAGAATTTGACCGGGAAGCTGCGATAATTCGCAAAATGCTGGAGCATATACCAAATGATAAATATGATTGGAAACCACGCCCAAAAAGCATGAGCATCCGCTGTATTGCAACCCATATTGCTGAGCTGCCAGGTTGGGTAACCATGGGCCTTACCACAGGCGGCCTTGATTTTTCCAATAATTTACTCGAGCCTGCCGCGATAAACAATACCACTGAATTGCTGGCTTATTTTGAAAAGAATTTTGCCAATGGAAGAAAGCTTTTGGCTGCCGCCAGTGAAGAAATACTGCGCCAGGAATGGACTTTAAGCAATGGCGATGCTATATTTATGACCAATACCAAAGCCGATGTGATAAGGGTTTCTATCTGCCAAATAACCCAACACCGGGTGCAGTTGGGCATGCTCCTACGATCATTGAATATAACTACGCCCGGCAGTTATGCGCAGGATGATAACGAAGTGGAATTTGAATTGCAAGGGCAGGAATAATTCATGTTTGAAATCGAAGCTTTAAAACTTAAGTCTTACTTTCTCCGCGCGTTATTACTGCAATAACACGCGGAGAGGAGTTACCTTGTTGTACTCTACTTTACCCCATACTTCTTCGCAATGCCCGGATAAATATCCAAATAAGCATTTGATTTACCATCCCTGTCAAATACACCTTCCCAGGTGCTTAGTGGTTCCCAAATAAAGGAACCTACCGCTTTATTGCCCGGCGCGGTAAAGGCGATATCGTTCACCTCTTGTTTAAGTTGGGAATATTCGGCAACCATTACTTCCTGTTTGTATCTTTTCGCCAGGTCGGCCATATTGTTTTTCAGGTCCTCAGGTGTCCCGTGCCATTTTGGGTAGTAGGATAAGCCTATCACATCAAAGGGAACTTTACGCTCGGTCATGTTATCCAGGAAAAAGCGGGCTTCGGCATTCTGTCCACCCAGGGCAACATGCAGCATAATAATGGTGGATGGGCTCACTGCCTTTACACCTTTAACGCCCGAATAGATGAGTTGCGCCAGGCTATCTAAATTATTGATAGCGCCATCTGGCCATACCATACCATGATTTATCTCATTGCCAACCTGTACCATATCGGGCGTTGTACCTTGCGCTTTTAGCTCGGTCATCACCTTTACGGTATAATCATATAACGATTTTTTTAGCGTAGGGAAATCCTGGCCAACCCATGCCGCGGGCTCGTTTTGCTGCTGCGGATCGGCCCAATAATCACTGTAGTGAAAATCGAGCAGGAATTTCATGCCAGCTGCTTTTATGCGTTTGGCCATAGCCTTGGTATGTTCCAGATCGCAGAAACCTTTGCCCGGCGAATAGCCCTTTGGGTTTGCAGGCTCGTTAAAAATGCGCAGCCTTATATAGTTAAAGCCATGTGCTTTTAATATCTCGATAGCGTCGCCGGGTTTGCCACTGTCAGAGAACTTTTCGCCCTTACTTTCCAGCTCAGGTAAGAAAGAGATATCGGCACCTAAAATTTTACCCTGTACTTTTTTAGGCACATAATTAGCATTAGTAACCGTGTGCGGCGTGCCCGGTTGTACCGTATGTATTTCTGTTGAACCGGTGTATAGGCTATCAGCCGTGGCATCTAATTTAATTATACCTCTTGATGGCCCGGCTTGTAACACCAACCAGCAATCGCCGGTAACCGATACTATTAAAACTGTATCGTTATTTGTTGTTTCCTTAAAATCAACGTTATGTATATTGATGATCTTCGCATCGCCCTTGATATGAAAAGTGATGAGCTTTTTTGCGTTAGCTACTTCCTTAATATCCTTATCAATTATTTTTACACTGATAAGGGCGGTATCCTTGCCATTGCCGAGCATTGTGGTTTTATAAGGTGTCAGCTGTATTTCAACTGGCTGACCGGGTAACGTAACTCTCCTGGCTTTACGCCCCTGCGCACTGGATATGCTTGCTATAACACAAAATATAAGTATTAGCAGTACAATTATCCTGTTCTTTCTATCCGCAAAATGCGACGAGTTAATATCCTTTATCATGGCTTTACAATTGGTATGTTAAAGTTAATGATTTAAATTGTTATAATGACATTTATATATTGTGAATATTATTTATAACGGAGTTTTTACAAAGGTATATCAATTTGCAGGTGTGAATGGGGCATGATGCCGCTCATGGGTGCGGAGCTCTATTTCTCTTACATTAAGAGGTAACTTATACATGTTACCATGCCGGGATCGCTAGTATTTATTACGTAAGGGTTTGCTTACAGCAATGACGATTCCTGATAGACTACTTCAAACAGTCAAACTTTCTTACTTTTGCCACATGGCACTCACCACTGCTTTAGCATTTACTTTACTGGATCAAACCCTGCTGTTACTCCCTCAGAAAGCCATTTACTGGCAACAGGAAAAAACTTTAATTGTGGCTGATGTGCACCTGGGTAAGGTAGGGCACTTTCGGAAGGCGGGCATTGCGGTACCAAGGGACATGGAGCAAAATGACCTGGCGGTATTATCTGATCTGATAGATGAGCATCGCCCTGAAAAGATCATTTTTTTAGGCGATTTATTCCATAGCGATAAAAATGCCGACTGGGATTGGTTTGTGCTGTGGCGCAAGAATTTCCCGAAACTGGAAATTATATTGATAAGAGGGAATCATGATATTATCCACGACAGTAATTATATCGACCTTAATGTGGCGCTGCATGATCACCTAACCGTATGGCCATTCCTGATGTTGCACCACCCTTTAAGTGATGCTGCATTGCTGCTAACTAATGGCTATGTTTTTTGCGGACACATCCATCCGGGTGTCAGTCTGAGCGGTAAGGCAAGGCAGCAACTAACATTACCTTGCTTTGCTTTTGGCGACAGGCAAGCCATCTTGCCCTCATTCGGAAAGTTTACAGGTAGGGTTGCCATCCGCAACCGGCAAACCGATCACATATTTGCCGTATTGCAAAATAAGGTGATAGCTATTGATTAATTCTTTTTCAACTGGTCTTTAATTGCAAGGGCAATATCATCAAATACTATATCGCGTTTAATAATGTGCCAGTTGCCATCAACCAGATCGTAAGTTGGTAAAGTGCCTACACCCCAGTTCTGCATATTTGGTGATGCTTGTCCTTTTAGGTCATTAACCTGCGGCCAGGTTATCTTATCTTCATTAACAGCATTGGCCCAGGTAGTATGTGCTGTATCAGCAGAAACACTAACTATGGTAAAATCCTTATTAGTCATCAGGTCTAAATTTGTTAGCAGACTTTTGTGATTGTTCCTGCTCACTTCACTATCCGAGCGCCAGAATTCCACAAGAATTACTTTCTTATTTACCGATTTTGGGTCGAAATCCTTTCCATCAAGTGTTTTACCTGTTAAAGCAGGAGCTATCGCGCCCGGCGCAAGTTTAGCCAGCATCTTCAGGTCATCGCCCTCAGCTTTTCCTTCGGGCGTATTTTTTTGATCACTGGTGAATTTTTGATAGATATTATAATAAGTTGCAGGGTCTTTTTTATAATCAATCTGCGCCAGCAAATGCGCAGCTACTTCACTTTGTGGGTGTTTATTTATAAAATCAGCAAATACTGCCGATACAATGTTATCGCGTTTTGTGGCCGCATCAGCTAATTTTTTAAGCTGTGCATCATATTTAGCGCTTGATACCGGTGCAGCATTGTTGCCATATACCAGGTTAAATAAGGAGTCGGTTTCATTTTCGGCATCGTGCGCCTTATCATTTAATACGGTGTAATAAGCCGAAAGCTCGTTTTGTATTGCTGAAGTTGTTGTTATGGTTGGATATTTATATAAATCGTTGGCGTTAACTTTAATAGTATAAGTACCCGGCTCCAGGTAAACATCGTAGCCTACGCGCCTGTTATCGTGGTAAACATCCTTTGCAATTTGCATGCTGTAATAGCCTGGGTTTTGTAATGTTTTTTTAAGGTAGAGTTTTCCGCCGGTTACAAACTCTGAGTATAAAGAGCTTTTATCCAGGTTCTTGATAACAAAAACACCGTTATCAATACCTGTCATGGTGCCATTAAACTCAATATAACCAACTTTTGTACAACCGGTAAACAATAAGGCGAACAGGAAAATGTGATAAAGTTTCATAGGTGATTTTTAGGTGCCGCTAATATAAGTTTGTACAGTTACGATACAAATTATTTGCGATACTTAGATTGTTTCTAAATAGCTATAAAACTGCTAATAACCTGAAAGCATTTATATCTTTTGGCATATAATAAATACTTTTGCCAAAATAAATCTATTTCATAATGAGCGAATTTAAACAAACCT
>JAMFSA010000173.1 GCA_026225055.1 Mucilaginibacter xinganensis
ACAGCTCATTAAGCATTTAACATTAAATATCTTCTGTGGAAACTATACTAAATATCTCCAACCTCAGCAAAACTTACCAGAGTGCAGGGCGTTCACTTACCGTGCTCGATGATATAAATTTCGCGATCGCGGCAGGTTCGACTAATGCGATCGTGGGCCCTTCCGGTAGCGGAAAAACCACGCTGCTGGGCCTTTGCGCCGGACTGGACCGTTCAAGTACAGGCAAGGTAGAGTTAAACAACATCAGTTTAGGCGACCTAAGTGAAGATCAGCGTGCGCAAATACGTAACCAGTACGTAGGTTTTATATTTCAGAATTTTCAATTATTACCCACTTTAACCGCATTGGAAAACGTGATGGTACCGTTAGAACTGCGTGGTGAAAAAAATATCAAAGCGAGAGCGACGGAACTGTTGGACAAAGTGGGGCTGGCTAATCGCGGGCATCATTACCCGGCGCAATTATCCGGCGGTGAGCAGCAAAGAGTTTCCATAGCGCGGGCTTTTTCAAACCGACCCAAATTGTTGTTTGCCGATGAGCCAACGGGCAATTTAGATGCGGAAACCAGCGAAAAAGTTGTTAAATTATTATTCGACCTGAATAAAGAAGCTGGAACCACACTTATTTTAGTAACCCATGATCTGGACCTGGCCGCCAGAACGCAGCGTATCCTGCGCATAAAAGGAGGCCATTTAATAGCCGACGAAAAAAACATTTAAACAGGCAATGGACACCTCCCCTATCAATAATAAAAGAAAAATAAACATTCGCTGGCTTTTTGAAATGGCCTGGCGCGACAGCCGTAAAAACCGCTCGCGGCTGTTTTTGTTTATTTCATCTATCATATTTGGCATTGCCGCGCTGGTGGCCATTTACGCCTTCAGATACAACATACAAAACGACATCGATGCGCAGGCTGCAACGCTCGTGGGCGCCGACTTGGTGATCAGTAGCAACCGGCCTGTTGATCCCGCTATGCGGCCCCTATTGGATTCCATCGGCCAAACCAGGTCGCAGGAACGAAGTTTCGCGTCGATGATCTATTTCCCTAAAAATCAGGGCACCCGGTTAGTGCAGATAAGGGCGCTACAGGGCGATTTTCCGTACTATGGCAGTATTGAAACTAACCCATTACAAGCAGCAAACAAATTCAGGAACGATAAAATGGCGCTGGTTGACCGGACGTTGATGCTGCAGTTTAATGCCCATGTAAATGATTCGATAAAAGTCGGTAACCTTACTTTTTTAATTGCAGGGGTGTTGAACAAAGCGCCGGGGCAAACGGGCATCTCCACCAGTGTCGCACCTATCGTTTATATACCATTACGATACCTGCAACAAACTGGCCTTACCGAAAGAGGCAGCCGTATTACCTACAGTTTCTATTACAAACTGCCTGGCCATGTTAACATAAATCAACTGGTTAAAAAAATTGGGACACGGCTGGATAAAGCGGAAATGAACTACGAAACCGTTGAAACCCGTAAAGAAAACACTGGCCGCTCATTTGAAGATCTGAGCCGCTTTTTATCTTTGGTTGGTTTTATTGCGTTATTGCTGGGCTGTGTTGGCGTCGCCAGCGCCATACATATTTATATCCGAGAGAAAATTACTTCAATAGCCATTATGCGTTGCTTAGGTGTCAAAGCGGCCGAGGCATTTTTAATATTTTTGATACAGATTGTAGGCATTGGTTTAATAGGCGCAGTTATTGGCGCGGCCTTGGGCACGTCCATTCAGCACCTGCTGCCTTTTTTATTGAAGGATTTTTTGCCCTTTACGATTTCGGTTAACCTATCATGGATGGCTATCGGGCAAGGCATTTTATTAGGGGTAATCATATCTATTCTTTTCGCGTTATTGCCGTTAATTGCCATTCGCCATATTTCGCCGTTGAATACGCTGCGGATGTCCTATGAAGATGTAAACCTTAGCAGCGATCCCTTGAGGTGGTTGGTTTACCTGCTCATTCTTTCCTTCGTGGTGATATTTACCTTTTTGCAATTAGACAGCTGGATGGGCACCCTGTTTTTCACTGTAGGTATTATTACCGCTTTTTTAATACTTACTGTTGCGGCCTGGCTGTTAATGCGATTCATGAAGTTGTTTATAAAAGCCTCATGGAACTACCTGTTGCGTCAGGGCTTTGCTAATCTTTACCGACCCAATAATCAAACCATTATTCTTATTGTTTCCATTGGTTTAAGCACCGCTTTTATCTGTACGCTGTTTTTCATTCAGCAAATAGTGATCAATCAGGTTACCTTATCCACCAGTGGCAACCAGCCCAATATGCTGCTATTTGATATACAAAGCAGCCAGGAAAACGCCATCGCAACGCTTACCCGGCAGCAAAACCTGCCAGTTATGCAGCAGGTACCCGTAGTGACCATACGTTTGGAAAAAGTTAACGGTAAAACTGCCGCCGATGTAAAAAAAGCCAACCCGGTACAGGTTTCACCCAGAGCATTTGCTAATGAATACCGGGTTACCTACCGGGATTCACTCACGCCATCTGAAAAAATAATTGATGGTGCATGGGTTGGTAAGGCGCAGCCAGGTAAAGAGGTAGCCGTATCTATTGAAGAGAGTTTTTCTAAACGAACACGTATAAACATGGGCGATCACCTGGTTTTTAATATACAGGGTATCCTGATGCCGGTTGTAGTCAGCAGTATCAGGAAGGTGAACTGGAATAAAATACAAACCAATTTCCAGGTAGTTTTCCCCGCCGGCGTATTGGAAGACGCGCCGCAATTCCATGTACTGCTTACGCGTGTAGCATCGCCTAAAGCATCGGCACATTTTCAACAATTAATCGTACAGCGGTTCCCCAATGTTTCTATTATTGACCTCGGACAGGTTTTAAGCGTTGTGGATGACCTGTTAACCAGGATAGGTTATGTAATAAAATTCATGAGCGCGTTCAGCATTATTACAGGCTTAATTGTGCTCATCGCTTCGGTAAGGATCAGTAAATACCAGCGCATCCAGGAGAGTGTACTGCTCCGTTCATTAGGCGCCAGCGGGAAACAAATCTTTGCCATCACCGCTTTTGAATATTTATTTTTAGGCATACTATCGGCTTTAACCGGTATTTTAATAGCCATGGCAGCAACCTGGTTTTTGGCTAAATACAGTTTCGAGGTGAGTTATCATATCAATTATTTTCTGGCTGTCGCCATCTTTTTGATCATATCTTTGTTAACGGTGATGATAGGTTTATTAAACAGCAGGAGCGCGTTAACTCATTCACCGCTCGAAATATTAAGATCAAATGCTTAGCTCAATCCGTTCCTCTAAAATTTCTGGTTTATTACTGGCCCTGTTTGTCATTGCCGGCTGCGGGCAAAACACAAACTCCAGCAAGAATGACCTGGTGACTACAGCGACACAGCATACTGTAAACACCAGTACCAAAACCATTCTTTTCTTTGGTGATAGCTTAACCGCGGGTTATGGGCTGGATGACCCCTCTGCCGCTTTTCCTGGTGTTATTCAAACAAAAATAGACAGCGCGAAACTACCCTATAGCATTGTTAACGCGGGGCTAAGCGGCGAAACTACGGCCGATGGAAAAAGTCGTATTGATTGGGTATTAAAACAGAAAGTAGATATTTTTGTACTGGAACTGGGTGCCAATGACGGCTTACGCGGTATCCCTGTTAAGGAAACAACAGCAAATCTGCAGGCGATCATTGATAAAGTACAAGCAAAATATCCCAATGCTAAATTAGTGCTGTTAGGCATGCAGGTACCCCCAAACATGGGCAGCGATTATGCTTCAGGCTTTAAAGCTATATTTCCACAAATAGCCGCAAAAAATAAAATCAACCTGGTTCCTTTCCTGTTACAAGGCGTGGGCGGCGTGGCCGAATTAAACCAGAAAGATGGCATACATCCTACAGCAGCGGGCGCTAAGATAGTTGCGGGTAATGTATGGAAAGTACTGCGGCCTTTGTTATAATAGCAGAAGAAAAGGCATGAAACTAAGGTTTTACATTGTCGTGGTAGCCACCAGACCTGGTTTACAATAAGTAGCCTGCTGTAGGGTCTTCCTTTGTGTTTTACGATACCAACATTAAACAAATTGCCTCTTGCCCCGTTATCCGATGTCATGACTATTAAAAACATTAGCTTTTTTGTACAGCGGCCTTAAATGCAGGTAAATAAATCTCATTCAAGGTATGGTCATCAACCATTGACATGTAAAAATTGCGGTTGTCTTCCCGGTTATTACAAGCATAATGTTTAAGACAAGCTGCAACTCCTTCTTTTTGAATTCCACGAATTGCTGCGACAGCGACAGCACTGTTTAAAAAGGATCTTCCGTATAGTATTCAAAAAATCTTCCATTCAATGGCCCTTAAAATATTTATACAAGGAGCAAGCAATACACCAATTCCTTTAGCCCTTGCTTCTTTTCCCATAACACTGTTTGCCTGTTCAACCAGGTTAGGATCCCAGGATGCTCCAAATGACAGGCCCGACGGAAATGCTGTAGCCGGGCCGCCCATATTTGGCCCACGGGGGCCATCTCAACATTTAACATTAGTATTCCAAGTCTTTATAATACCTAAAAATGCCTCTTCGGAGACAATGCCCAAACACATTTTTATTTTTTCTTCGAGTGAGAGTTGCTTTATAATATTTTCAATTTTAGCTTCCGAAGGATCGGGTTTATTTTTTTTATCGATTGCCCATTCGATACTATTACAAAGCAGACAAAAAAGGATATTAGGAAAGTAGTTTTCATAATTAATGTTTACAAGGCGGGTATGATGCAAATGATGGTTACTTAAAGTTCAGCTTAGAGCTTACTTACAATAAAAATGGACTTAACAGCCTTAAGTGAAAATTTGATTCTTGTGTATGACTGGCCATGTATATTTATATAATGAACATCATTTATTTTGGAAATGCCACCGTCATTCGGATCCCATAGTTCAGGTTTTAACCTTCCTTTCAGGTTTAAATAAGTGTTAATCTGATCATCCGTAGAGTTAGCAAAATAGTAGATATTTTTACCTGCTTTAACTTTATGTAAATAAGAAAAGCCGCCATTAGCGCTTTTCGGCTGTGGGTTATTTTCGATTAAAACATCGGGTGTTGCATTCATTCTGCCAAGCGTTTCATTCAGGACCTTTTCACTGAGCTCAGGAATAAAAGCTGCCATTCCGCCGTGGTTATTGCTATGCATTATAATACCATCAGCCGAAGCGGTTTTACTTTGATTGCCAAAAATTTTATCTACCAAAGCCACTACAGCCGCGTCTTCTCCAAACTCGGCCGATTTTGTTGGAAGTATACCGGTTGCTATAATTTTACCGCCATTATCATAAAACAGCTTAAGTTTTTTTAAGGTCTGGGCTGAAATCACCCGCCCTGCGGGAACAATGATGATATTATACTTTTGCATATTCACAATATTGTTCATCACGACCTCGTGGTTCCGGATAACATACTGATCTTTAACAAAGAGTTGCGGATGAATAAAGGTAAAATCCCTGTGAATTTGATTAGTTAACATGCTGCTAATCGCCAGGTAGTCAGTACCCGGAGGTGCATACTGCCCAACAGATTTATTATCGGCTGCCTGGAAATGATAAAACCCTTCAAGAGAAGCGATCGGATAAATAACGCCAATTTCTGAAACGGTCCGTCCGCCTTGTAACATCATTGAAGTTCTGGCAGCAAAATCATTAAAGCCATTAAGTGCCGAAGCTATTTTTGCACTATAAGGCGAGATCAGTGGCGGTATTCTAACAGCTTTTGCATCCGGATCATACCACATACCATGTGGTATTAAGTAGTTAATTCCGCGGGCAAATATTTCCATCGCGGTGCGGTACATCATATTAGCATCAAATGTCTGTTCGCTAAAAGCCCCAAATGTTTCAGACGCGGTAACCGGCCGGTCATATACAGCCGCAGCTGAACTTACCATTTTAAACCCGTCCCGGCCATGACCATGATAGAAGATGGCGTCCATTGTAGGTATATGTTCATGCCGGTAAAATTTTATAACATCAAAGCACATATCAACAGGCTGTATTTCGTAGTTACCTGGGGGGTGCCCTGAACTTTTAAGACCATGTTGTTGATCCCAATCAGCAATAACTTTGGGAAAGCCTTCTGCAAGCAATTCTGCGCGGGTGTCATAAAAAGCTACCCTGGCGGCTTCGGTTTCCGGACCGATATCTTGCCATAAAGCCGGGTAATATAGCACTGGATCCTTTCCATATAATTGTTGAAATTTTTCATTGAGGCCATCGGTCCAGCCGCGTTCTTTTGTGACATAGCCTACATCATCAAAAAAAGTTTGTTTAATTACCGAGCCGAAATAGTTAGAAAATCTTTTAGCATATTCATCATAGGTTAATGAAACGAACTTTTTGACGGATGCATCATCTAAGTAATCGACAATTGCATCCGGACCGTTCTGGCAAGTAAAAAACATAAGATGCCATTTACCCTCCGGAATTTTCCACTCAAACTGATTACTATGTGCAAACCCTGTCAGATTTTTCCGTTCTTCGGTGCCATCTTCAACCCCTACAGCAGCCATCAATTTACCACCAGGCAAAGTAAAACGAAATGTTACAGGCCCGGAAATAGTTGTATCTGTTTTGACTATTTCCTTTCTGATCGCATCAGGGTACAGTTGCTTTAATTTACCACCAGCCGTACCGCTTGGAAAATCAATATCATCGTAAAGAATTACGTGAAGCCCATTATCCTGTGCTGCCTTTAAAATGTCTGCATATCTTTTAAAATACTCGTCGCTCAAATACATCGGTGACATTCCGGGGGAAGTTAAATTCGTCCCAACCTGAGGACCGGGGGTAACTGGCAAAACGGCCACACCACCAAAGCCGCTCTTTCCTGCATCTGCAACTTGTTTTTTAATGCCTTCCGGTGTTAATTTCCCATTCAGATGCCAAAAAGGTATTGGCCTGTAATCTATTTGCGGCTTTTTAAAATCTTGTTCTAAGATATGCTGGGCCTCTACTGTATGTAAACCAAATGCCACGCTTAACAAGCACAGAACCGCCCTTAAAGAATAGCGAATGAGTTTTATGTTCATTTTATTTTGATATAAATTATTTTGCATACAACACACTCACTTACTGATCAATTAGCCAGTAAGCGAGTGTGTTATAATTAATTATATACAACGGACCGATTAATACCCAGGTGATTGTGCTAAACTATTGCCGCTTGAACGAACTTCTTGTGTTGCGATCGGCAAAAAATATAGCTTATCGCTCCACACTCGTGTAAGAAGATTTATCCGTGTATAAGTAAAGTTATTATTTCCATTGTTTGTTACGATAAAACCCTGAATCGGCTGCGACTCTGTCTGAGGAGCGATCTTTAGCCTTCTTACATCGTTGTACCATGTTCCTTCAAAAGCCATTTCAACCTGGCGTTCGTGAATAATGCGATTAGCTAATGCTATACCGGTTTCTGTGATCGGAGGCATATTTACACGGGCTCTTATTTTGTTAATGTAAAGCCGGCCATTATCCTCATTGCCCAAATTGTACTGGGCTTCGGCATAATTTAAATATATCTCACCCAAACGGAAGAAAATCCATGGGTTGGTGTACGGTGTTGTGGCTGATACCGGGATACTCGGATCAATAAACTTCAACATCCCGTAACCTGTAGGTGTAGCATCATTTCCCTGGAAATCAGTCCCACCCAGGTAGGGTTCAAAAGGCCTGCCGTTAAAATCTGCACCATTATAAAGCACCGATGCATAGAATCTTGGATCGCGGTTTAAATAAGGATTTTTAGGATCATAGGTATTTTTCGGGTCTGGATTAACAACCCCGTTGATCACTGGAATCACTCCGTTGGTCATTTCATAAGCATCAACTACATTTTGAGTCGGCGCCCTTTGTGCCAGGCCACCATTTCCCTGCGGGCCACTATAATACCCAATATTTGATGAATTGGCATTTGAAAAATATTTGCCAAATATAATCTCACCGTTTGCCCCATCGATAAATAAGCCATGGTAGTCTGTAGCAAGGGAATACCTGTTTGAATTGATCACTGCCAGGGCAGCATCTGAAGCATCCTGCCATCTCTGCTGGACATTAGATGGGTTGTTTAAGGGGCTGGCATAATATAAAAGAACACGTGCTTTTAATGCCGTAGCAGCATCTGCTGAGGCCCGGCCCAAATTGGCGCCTGTTTGTTGACCCGGCAGATTTGCGATCGCAAAATTCAAATCATCCAGGATATAAGCCACGCATTCATCGTAAGTATTTCTTTTTACACCGGTTAGTGTTTCAGTCAACGTAAAAGGTTTTGTTATGATGGGGACGCCGCCATAATTCCAAATCAGCTTTGCATAAACAAATGCCCGTAAAAACCTAACCTCAGCGGTCAACTGATTTTTAACCGCGTCCGTCGCCGGTAAACTATTAATGTTTGAAAAAAATGTATTAAAGTTATTTATAGCTGCATAAGCAGTATTCCAGTAATAATAATAGCCAGAGATGCTGTTAACATTATCAGGTGTAAGTGCGGCTTTCCCAATAGTCGACTGGTAATTACCCAAATCAGCCTTAATTAAACATTCGCCTGCGAAGTATTGCATATCGCCTGTTGAAAAGCCGTCCTGTAAATAGTTGTACTGGGCATTTACAAACAATTGGGCAAGTGTAGGATCGCTCCAAACGTTCGATGACGATATTCTGTCGTTTGGTGTAATATCGAGTATGTCTTTTTTGCAGGCCCCCAACAGCATTATGATTGTTAAGAGGGCTATATATTTATATTTCATAATTGATAATTATAAAGTGAAGTTTATACCTAAGTTAATTACACGAAGCTGATCCATTCCCCAGGCCCAATTTGTCAATTCCGGATCCTGGCCTGCATCTTTAAAGTTGTCATGAATAAAGAATAAGTTGGAGCCATTCAGGAAAACCTTTGCGCTTTTGAAGCCGGCTTTGCTGAGCAATTGATTTGAAAATGTATAACCTATTTCACCGGTTTTAAGCTTCAGGAAAGCCATGCTGGCATAACGCCAGGTGGTGTTTGTTGTTCCGTTTGTGAAATTTTGGCCGGGGCTTGGATTCGTTCCGTTTGAATTGGCTGGCGACCAGACATTAGTTGCCTGCGCTTCTGGAAAATTCCCCCATCCAATCGGGTCAAATGGTAACACGCTGTATTTTTCGCCGTAAGCTTCAGCCTGGCCCTGTAGGCCTAATATCAAATCGAAGCCTTTATATTCAAAGTTAAAATTTAACCCGTAGACGATTTGAGGCATTGGGCTATAGGGTTGCCTTACTTCATCAAGGCTATTGATCACACCATCACCATTAACATCTTTATATATAAGGTCTCCAGGAACAACACCAGCCATATGCGGGGTTGCATCTATTTGAGCCTGACTTTTGTATATACCAGCGGTTTCGTACAAAGGAACTGTACCGAGTGATTTGCCCGTTTGTTGTTGGTATGACGGTAAGCCGGGAGTTTCATCAATTGATATAACCGTATTCTTGGCAAACATAAAGTTGCCATCAACAGTATACCTGAAATCGCCTATTTTTTGTGTGGTGGAAAGGTCAAACTCTATACCTTTGTTTCTGATATGCCCTATATTTTCATCAGGCAGGGTCAAACCGGTATAAGCTGGAACAGAAGCGCTCGGTTGCGCTAAAATGTTGCTGCGGTCTGTTCTGAAAACATCTACCGTGGCTGATAACCCGCCATTGAAAAACCGCGCATCGATACCGATATCAGTAGTTTTTGCAACTTCCCATGTTATATTGGGATTCGGCGTATTTGATTGTACCAATCCTTGAGCAGAAGTTGAATTAAATGGATAATTGCCTCCATAATTGTACGATGTGAGGTACTGATAGGCGCCAACATTGTCATTTCCCATTTCACCCCATGAAGCCCTAAGCTTTAGATTATTAACCCAGCTTACATCTTTTAGGAAATCTTCTTTTGAGATGATCCAGTTACCCGATACGCCCGGGAAAAATCCCCATCTTTTACCAGGGGCAAAATTATCGGAACCGTCGTACCTGAATTGAAATTGCGCATTATATTTATCATTATAGGTATATAATGCACGGCCAAATAAATTTTCCCTGCCGGTACGAGCAGACGATCCGTTATTTGATTGATTTGCAGTATTGGCATCCCCCGCGAAAAGTTCTTGCAGGGCACCGCTGGCATAATTTGATCTGCTTGCGGTAAGATCATATGCACTTGTTGTATTTTGCTCATAGGCAATAAAAGCGTCAATAGCATGCAAGTTGTTGAATGTATGATTATAGGATAATTTAATATTGGAGGTAACCGAACTGCCTGCAGGAAAGTTAACTGATAAGCTAGGCGCCGCTGCATTAGAGTTTAGCATTTTGTTGTACTGACCTGTGGCCGGGTCTAATACATAGTAATAAGTTATACCATTCCAGTTTTTAACGTAATTATTATCATAGTCATAGGCAAAATTTCCGGACAACGCTAATCCATCAAGCCCTGGAATTTTATATTCAGCCGATACGGTACTGGTAAAATTACCTGCAGTCTGACTTTGATATCCATAATCAATATCCCTTGACATCAATACCGCATTGTTGCCGGTCCGGCCCGGCCCAACAAGGCCATTAGGATAAATACCGTTTAAAGTAGGAAGACTTAAAAACAAGTTTCCCCAATCCATATGGCTACTTACATTATCCCTAACCCTTCCGGTTAAGTTTAATGAAATTTTTAGATCCTTATTTACTTGGGCATCAATATTAGAGATAAAATGATACTGCTTATCATAAGTAAATCCATCTACGAATGGACTGCCGTCATGAAGATATCCTGCGCCAACATAATATTTTACACCTTCTGATCCGCCAGTTACATTAACATCAGCTCTTTCCTGAGTTTCCCAATTTGCTTCAACAAGTTTTGGCCAATTGGTATTAGGATGATTCAGTGGATCTGATCCATTTTGAAACTGAGTAATGTCGCTTGCGGTATAGGTGTCGGGAAGCCCTTGTAATTCATCCTCCAGATTCGTCATTTTCGCATATGTTGGCGCATCTGCATATTTGGGAATTCGTTCGGGTTGAACCCAGGCCTGATTGTAGATGGCATTTACAGTTGCCTTTCCAGTTTTACCCCGCTTAGTGGTAACTAAGATAACACCATTAGCGGCCCTTGAACCATAGATTGCCGCAGAAGCATCTTTTAAAACGGTTATTGATTCCACATCTGCAGGCGGAATGAAGCTTAAATCGCCATAATCGCGAACGATACCATCAATTACGTATAATGGTGATGAGTTGCCGTTAGTGCTGACACCACGAATATTAATTGCTATCGCGTCATTACCAGCCTCTCCGCCACGGTCATTTATAATCACACCGGGAACCCTGCCAGCCAAACCATTGGCAAGATTTGGCGCCGGGCTTAGCGCAACATCCTTTGCAGTTACCGTAGTAATGGCGCCGGAAACTTTATCTTTCCTTTGCGTTCCGTAGCCAACTACAACAATGTCGCTCAGCGTATTAACAGATAGCTTAAGCTTAACGTTGATCGTTGTGTTACCATTTACATTTATTTCCTGTGTATCATAACTTATAAAACTAAAAACCAAAGTGCCATTAGGATCAGGTAAAGTAAGTGTGTAAAATCCGGAAGGATCTGTGGCAACACCAAGGCTGGAGCCTTTTAATTTTACACTCACTCCCTGAAGTGGATCGCCCTTCTCGTCGGTTACTTTCCCGGTTATCTTTAGTGCCTGTATGGTGTTAAGATTGTTTACATCATCTTTGCTTTTCAGCGCTATAGTTTGTTGAATGATGGTGTAGCTTACCGGCAGATTGGAAAGGCATTGGTCAAGGACACTGTTCACCGTGGCATGATCGGTGTTTATAGTTACTATGTGCGTTTTAAGGACATTGAGCTTGCTGTCGTATATAAAGTGATACGGTGTCTGCTTTTCAATTTGCTTCAATATTTTTTCGATGGAAGCATCCTTTTCGTGAATGGATATCGTTTGGGCATATCCGCCGGCGTGTACCTGCGCCAGTCCTAAACATAAAATGACGGCAATTAGCTTCATAGCCAGCAAAATTTTAGACATACCTGGGCTTATAGCCGCAGGCTTTAATTTAAATTTCATACTTTCGTTGAGTTTTGGGTTAAACGCTTAAGTTCAATTCGTCAATGTTTATGATTGGGAACCCAGAACATATAACCGGTTAGTGGGTCAAACACTTACCGGTTTTTTTATTCCAGCATTGTTACGTAACAATTTTCAATTGTCAGGACATGCTCCCGGGGTTCTCTTACAATCTTAAGGGCTGATAGGTATTTTTTTTCTCATAAAAATCTTAGGTTAATAATTCGGTTAATTGGTTATTTATAGTTTTATTAAGCAAATCTTCTCACAGTTTTACTTAGTTCAATATAGTCACGGTTTTTCCTTGTATCCTGAATTTAATACCTTCAAATTTCAACAGGTCTATTAAACCGGAGAAGTTTACATTTCTTGATATTCTTCCGGTAATCTTCAAATCCGGGATTTTATTTTCATAGCTAACTTTAAAATCATACCAGCGGGCAGCGTTATTCATCACTTGCTGTATGTCCGCATTATTAAATTCAAATAAGCCGTTTGTCCATGCTATCACTTCATCCACATTTGCATCAGGTATTATTTTTATAGCCTGTTTGGCATCGTCATTATTAATTTGCGTTTGCTGCCCCGGTTTAAGAATAACATGCTGGCCCTGTGTAGAAATTTTTACCGCACCTTCCACTAAGGTTGTTTTAATAACAGCCTCATCATCGTATGCATTGATATTGAATTTGGTTCCAATATCTTCCGTGAGTTGATTGCCGGTAACTATTCTGAAGGGAGCTACTCTATTGTGCACTACCTCAAAATATGCTTCTCCTTTAAGTTCTACTTTTCGCTCATTGCCGCTAAAAGATGCCGGATAACGCAATGACGAGGCCGCGTTCAGAAATACTCTGGTACCATCTGAAAGAATTATCCAGTATTGTCCACCCGCTGGGGTGGTTATCGTATTATAAACCAGTTCTTTTGATTTTTCATCGCTACTTGCCGTAACAGTATAAATCAGTTGCCCGTTTGCCGTTTTACTCAGCGATGTATTACCCTGCTTTCCGAATTGACTATTACTTGCGCCGGTTAAAATAATTTGTTTCCCATTTGAAAGCGTAAGAATAGCCTTATTACTGCCAGGGACGATAGCTGCCGATTCGTTTTTAGCCAAGGGCGGCGTTTTTATTGATTTTTTTAAAAGATGCTGTCCGCCAATATAAAGGAATAGCAAAAAGGAGGCCGCAACAGCAATTTTGGGCCACATATAACGTAAGCGGAATTTATTTCTTACCGGTTCAAATTTTGCCCATATCGCTTCCGAATCTTCAACCAGCTCGTCAGCTGATATATATATTCTTTCTGCTTCATTATGGCTTAAATACCAGCTTTCTAAAAAAGCAATCTCCTCTTCAGTGGCTTTTCCCGTCTGATATTTGTATAATAGGTCTTTTAACTGTTTTTCTTCCATAATATTTAAGGCGATAATATCCTTAATTATTAGTAAGACAAGTTGAGCGGGCCAAACAGGTAAAAGAAAATGAAAAAAATTATTTATTGTATATAAGGGACAGGGCCAACATCAACAAGCCTAACTTACCATGTAATATCTTTATGGCGTTTGTTACGTGCTTGCTTACCGTTTGTTCGGAGATCTGGAGTTTGATGGCGATTTCTTTATGGGAAAGATATTCTTTACGACTTAGTTTGAAAACCTGACGCATTTTTGGAGGAAGGCATTCTATTTCATGCTCAATTATCGCTATTAACTGGCACTCCCTAACCCTGTGATCTGTTATGATTTGGCCCACCGAGGCGAACTGCTTTAGCGACCGTAAATACCGGGATTGGACTTCTTGTTTTGCAACCTGGTTTAAAAAAGCGTTTCGCACGCAAGTATATAAATAACCTGAAAGATTTATATTTAGCTCGATAATTTCGCGTTTTGACCAAAGCAACATGAAGACTTCATGCACGATGTCCTTTGCTTCTTCGCGATCGCGTGTTTTATTATATGCATGATTTAATAACTGGAAAATATACCGTTCATATATTTCTTTAAACGCTTCATGATCACCATCTTTCAATAAACTAATCAGTTCATTATCGGTTACATCAATTAAAACTCTCATGATATTACAACTTTAGTCATAATGGTTATCCAGCAGAAGAATAAATTATATTATTCAAATCAATAAATGAAATAAATTAATTGGCAAAATTTATTTCCAGCAATATCGTAGTTGACAAAGAGTTCACCCTTAAAAAGCAGACCCCTTTTTTGAAAAATTCAGATAAATAAGAGAAAACAGGTTTATATTAAATAATTTTCTAAAGTTATAAAGAACTTCTGATGTAACTGTCATGGACTGTGTTGGCTGTAAAAATTAATACCACACATCCAACCTCAACATTTCAACGATTTTCAGTATCCTATTAATAGTTAAAGAACTATAGATCCGGTGTCAACTATTCATTGAATAAGCCTTTTGTTTCATTCCCGCGTGCTGTTCAAAAATCCTGGAAAAATGACTTCCGTTAGTAAATCCGCAAACTTTAGTGGATATTCCGGGAGGCTTGACCATGTGATTCCGTGCCCCAAATTCATGTATTTGTGTAAGATGTATCACTAAATTGATTCTGCGTGTAATAGTATTAGCATGATCAACGTGTTTCGGAATGATATTTTTGATATTTCGGAGCAAGGTGTCAATGATTCCGGAAGATCCACTTTAGTGCCCAGCTTTAATGTGCCGCGTGATGTGGACATTTTGTAATTCCCGATGGACTTTAACCAGTTTGCAAAAAGTTTCTAAACCAAGAAACCCCATTAACTTTCGTTAACGGGGTTTTGTTTAACAGCGCAAGGCTGATAAGATTGGGCACCGACCTACTCTCCCACATTTTACTGCAGTACCATCGGCTCTGGCGGGCTTAACTTCTCTGTTCGGAATGGGAAGAGGTGGACACCGCCGATATAGG
>JAMFSA010000174.1 GCA_026225055.1 Mucilaginibacter xinganensis
CTTTTCTTTGTTTAAGAGATAAAAATTGCATATTCGCATACTCAAAACTGAAACTATTATTAATGATAGAAGCTGTTATCTCGGGGATTGGATTTGGATTAGTGCTGACGTTTCTTACAGGCCCGGTGTTTTTTGCTTTAATTAAAACCAGTATTGAAAAGGGTTTTCATGCTGGCGTTGCATTAGCCTTAGGCGTAGTATGCAGCGATATGGTATTTGTAGGGGCCATTTTATTTGGCGCGCAATATTTTGATATTTCCGCACATGATAAAACCATTGCCGGTGTTATAGGCAGTGTTATCCTGTTTATCATCGGTATCTATTATATCTTTAAAAAGGCCGAGGTTAGCTATAAAGTTACGGTGCCCACAAGGCTGCATAAGGCAGGCTATTTCCTGAAGGGCTTTTTCATGTGCATTTTCAACCCGACTATCCTACTCCACTGGACATTCGTTATCGGCACAGCCAGTACCGTTTACCACGAAGGGGTACATAACCGGGCGCTCAAAATAGGCATCATGTTTTTAACCATACTTATTGTACAGTTTGGTATGGATACTATAAAAGCCTTTTATGCCGATAAACTCCGCGACCGTATCTCAGTTAAGTTTGTACACAGGCTAAATGAAATAGCAGGTGTAGCCCTTATCATCGCCTCACTAATTATCTGCGATAAACTGGTTACACACTTTGTATTCTCGGCTCCGGCAGCTTCTTAGGTCAGCTCCTTCATCAGCTTATCAAAAGCCTCACGTAAGTCGGCTAACTCTTGCTCCAATTTTGCTACACGTGCCTCTAAACCACTTGATGGTTTTGCAGCAGCTTCATCAGCATAATCTTCATTTATATCAGGAGTACCCGCTAATAGATGCGCGTAACGCACCTCTTTTTGTCCCGGGCGGCGTGGCAATTGCAGTACAAACGGTGGCTCAGTAGTGGTTAAGCGTTCCAAAACCTCCTGCACTTCTTCTATCGATTCAAACTCATGTAACCTGCCCGAGTTGGTATTCAGCTCTCCCGGAGTTTGCGGGCCTCTCAGCATTAATAAACACATCAACGCCACTTCCGAAGGCAGAACCGGGAACACAATAGCAAAATTATGTTTGAATTTTACCGAACGATCAGACCCACCTGTAGCAGTTGAGATCAACCCACGCCTTTTTAAGGTATTTAATGCTGTAGCAACCGTGTCCTCATCATATTGTACAACCGGTTTGCGGCTTGTTTTTTGGTTACAGGCTGCCACCAGGCTGTTGATGGTCATGGGGTAATAATCGGGTGTAGTTTTGCTTTTTTCCATTAATACGCCGAGTACGCGAAGTTCTTGGGCATCAAGTACAGGTAAAGTTTGTGGTGAATCCATGTGCCAAATATAAACATCAGTTTTGTAAGTAAAAGTTAAGATAATTTGCTCAAAAACCGGTTAATTTGTAATTGGTATGTCGCTATTTATTACATCATTAAATTCGGGAAGCAACGGAAACTGCTATTACATTGGTAATGAGCACGAAGCGATTTTGGTGGATGCCGGTATCTCCTGCCGGGAAACGGAAAAGCGTATGAAGCGATTAGGCCTTTCCATTAATAAAGTGAAAGCGATATTCATTTCGCACGAGCATACCGACCATATCAGCGGCATCCCGGTGCTGGCAAAAAAATTCAATATCCCCGTTTATATCACACCCGGAACGCTCAAGCACCTGAATGTTACTTTTGAGGATTACAGCTTTCTCCACTTTATAGCCTACGAACCGGTCATGATCGGCGATTTGGCGGTAACTGCATTCCCAAAATTTCATGATGCATCAGAACCGCATAGTTTTATTGTTACCTGCCGGGATATTACAGTGGGCATATTTACCGATATCGGCGTGGTCTGCGATCACCTGATAGCTAACTTTCAAAAATGCCATGCCGCGTTTTTAGAGGCTAATTACGATGATGAAATGCTTGATAGCGGCGGTTACCCCTTTTACCTGAAACGCCGCATCCGTGGTGGCAACGGGCACTTATCAAACAAACAGGCACTTGAACTTTTTATCAACCATAAGCCTGCCTACATGAGCCACTTATTGCTGGCGCATCTTTCAAAAAACAACAATGATCCTAACTTAGTTTACGAGTTATTTAACAGTCATGCCAATGGCACCGAGGTAGTTGTAGCTTCGCGATATGAGGAAACACCGGTATACTATATTGGTGGTGCCGAGGTTACTGGTGGGAGAGTTAAGCAGTTGGTATTTGATTTGTAGTTTGTTGGTGACAACACCAACAAAGAGCTTTACCCACGCGTCATTGAGGAACGAAGCAATCTTTACGTAAGCAAGTCAGTCTTACTATTCAACACCTTGATTTTTGCTCTATATAGCATAGAGATTGCTTCGTTCCTCGCAATGACGCACGGTGAGAAAATTGCGCCCATTATTTGTGTAATTCGAATAAATTAGTGCAATTTGTGTACAGCTTTATTGCTTACTATCCACCTCTTTCCTATACTCCTGTATCGCCTTTACAATAGAACTTACTATCTCGGCCTGGCCGGTGGCAGAGTTGAGGTAATCTTCTTCAGTAGGGTTATTAATAAAGCCGGTTTCTATCAATACGGCAGGCATCGCGCTGTGCGCCAAAACAAGCACGCCTTGTTCTTTTACGCCTAATACTTCACGGTCGCCGGTAGCTTTAAACTGATCCATCAGCAAATCACCAAACTGGATGCTTTGCTTGCGGTATTTTTGCATGTATGCATTTAATACGATGAGGTTGGTGGGGTCGCTCTCATCATAGCTTTCATACGTTTGCTTGTAATTTTTCTCAATATATATAGATGAGTTTTCACGGATGGCCTCTAATTGCTCCCCTTTGCGGTGGATGGCGTATACCAGTACCATTATCCCCTTTTGCTTATGAGCGATACTTGCCGTACCCTCGGGCGATGAATTACAGTGGATGGAGATAAACAGGTTTGAGTGATTTTCATTGGCGATCTCTGAACGCCTGTTCAACTCAATAAAGGTATTATCATCCCTCGTCATGATAACTTTTATGGATGGCATTGCGTCATTTATAGCATCTCTTAATTTTTTTGCAATAGATAACGCAACCGTTTTTTCGTTGGAATAAGAACCATGAGCACCGGGATCTTTACCACCATGGCCTGCATCAATTACAATCGTACGTACTTTAAAGGGCTTGGTTTGTGATGTATCTTCAGGATTGACAAAGGAAGTTAGTACAGGACTGCAGAACAAAGCAAAACAGATGATAGCTTTTAGTCCCCGGATGTTATTTCTCATTAATTAGTAGTTTTGCGATTAATACGCATTGTTGCTGTTTAAGTTATAAAGCAACAACTAAAAATCAGCAATAAGGTTGAATTATTTTTTATTTTCTTTTTTACTGCATTTCGGGCAGACTCCACTGGCGTACAGCGTGAAATTTTCGGCCTTAAAACCAGCTGGGAGATTGATAGATGGCAGGTTAAGATCATTTAAACAATACACATTATTACACACTGTACAATTGAAATGCAGGTGCTCATCCTGATGATTATGTTCTTCGCATTTGGAGTGGCAAATGGCATAATTTGCGGTACCATTCAGGTCGAAAACTTTATGGATAATGCCTTTTTCTTCAAACACATTAAGGATACGATAAAGCGTAACACGGTCAACATCGTGCATTAAATTCTCCAGATCGGGCTGAGAAGTAGCGGTATTTTTTGATGACATCATGGACAAAACCCTTAACCTGGGCCCTGTTTTTTTTAGATGATGCTGATCAAGCAAATGTTCAAACCGGTTATCGTTTTGTACTTGTGGCATTAATGGATCAATTGATTATCAATTATATAAAATTACTATGAAAGGAACGTAATTCTTTACAAAATCTTGCAAAGATACACACGAACGCAACAAAATTATATGGAGCATGGCTTTATTTTACTCAGCAATTATTTAATAATCGTTTAACAATTACGGAATATTCCACTGCAAACACTATTTTTGCGCCTCTAATAAAAAAATAGTGCCCCAGGTAGGTTTAAGTATAAAAGACAGATGGAAGTTAGCCTGCAACACCGGGCCAAAACGATTGAGGCTCATCAGCGGCTCAATCATCATCTTTTCTATTATAATTTATCTACCCTATTTTTTCAGGGGAATTGAACAAAGGCAAGGCGTAGTACTGCACGACTGGCTATTGGCCCAGGTGCCACCACACAATGTATCAGTTGCAATATTTGTTATCATCTGGGGTATGGGCCTGCTGATATTATACCGGGCCGTTTACAAGCCATCAATATACCTTGTATATTCATGGTCGCTTATTTTTGTGTGTATAGCGCGTATGATTAGCATTAGTATTGTAGCCTTAAACCCGCCGGTTGGCTTAATACCCCTAACCGACCCGCTTACCGGTGTATTTTACGGGCAGGCTATTATAACAAAAGACCTGTTCTTCTCCGGTCACATTACTACAGTAATGCTGATATTTTTATGTTTAGAGAAAAAGACCGACAAAATAATAGCCTTCTTCTCCATTATAGCCATAGCCATTTTACTGGTTATACAGCACATACATTATACTATTGATATTTTGGCCGCCCCGGTTATTACTTACACGGTTTACCGTTTTACCCTTTACCTGCTGTTTTAACTTAAACAGGTAATTCGTCGGGTATTTCAAGGCGTGCTACACCAATTCTATCATCAGCCATTCCATAATACAGATCGAACCTGTTTGGTGTACCCAAATCATGCCTGCAATCAATACCTGTCGGGAACACCACATTAGCGATTAGCCCAACCTGCTCATCAGGATCATCGGGTTTTAAAACAGGCTGTGGCGAACGATATAGTATTTTAGTTGGATTATCCTTATCCAATATCATCACCCCTGCTGAATATACCAGCCGCTGTTTTTGATCGCCTGTACCGGCTGTTTCATGCACTCCATGATAAACGATCATCCAGCCATGTTTGGTTAAAACCGGTGGTGTACCACAGCCTATTTTTAATTTTTCCCAATCGGCCTCGGGCGCTGCTAAACGACGGTGTGAAGTGAATTTGGCCCCTTTAACAGGTAAATGTTCATTAAAATTAACCGGGCGATAGGATATCCAAATACTTTCCAGGTGAATATCGATTTCCTTTGACTTTGATTTTCTCGCCATCTCCTCAGGACTGGTACCCGGAAATATCGGGCGGTGTAATAATCCAAGTTCGGGATGACCGGATGGATTGGGTATAGCATCAGGAAAAGTACAGGAATCCTTATTATCTACTCCCTGAAATTCAATATTTTTATATGGGCTGAAGCTGGCTAATCCTACCCTTTCCCAATGCAGCAGATCATTAGAGCGTGCTAAGGCTATCCTTGGCCCATTGGCACCGAATGCCACATAGTTCATTACATAATGCTGTAACACCGTATTATACGTAATACGCGGATCTTCGCAGCCACCGCCGTCTGGTCTTTTTTCATAATCGGCAGTTGGTTCAAGCGCTATTCCAAGCCGCTCCACACCTACCGGGTCACCGGCATCATTAAATTTTACCCGGGCTATACCTATACGCGAATAATTGCCCTTTGCCACCAGGCGGGGGAATAAATATAAATGCCCGTCAGGCCCGCGTACCGCGGCGGGATTTAGTACGCCTTCAACTTCCAGCTCATTACCCGGTTCGGGTGTCATCAATGTGCCTAAACGCTGCACTTTAAATTCAGACATTTTCTTTCTTCTCCTTTTTTTCTACTTCAAGTGTTGATATTCTACCGCCAAGGCATGAGATGACCGTTTCGATAACGCGTTTGGTTTCATCCGGATCGCGCACTTGTATGGAGTCGGCCCCGGTTGTGCTGGCCGGGTAATCATTACCACCTTTAAATAAGGCATCGCCCACAAAAATCATCTCGCTGATCTTGATGCCCAGTACCTTTTTCAGTTTACGCATGCCATATGCCTTATCAATACCAGGTTTGGTAATATCAATTGACGTAGCTCCCCCCATTTGCACCGAAAATTCGGGCAAAGTTTTATCCAGTATAGCTTTTATCTTTTTACGTTTAACGAATTTGGGATCCCAAACCTTTTTCTCATCCAACGGTGCTTTTTGCCCCAACGCCGAATAAGTGATCTGACTCCCCCTGTCTTCAATGGCCTCACCCCAGGTTTTGATAACCTTGGTTTTAGATTCCTTTATAGCCGCATTCAGCGAGTCGATGATCTTAGTTTTTTCATCATCCGTAAAATCTTCCGAATACAGCTTTTTCCATCCTTTTTTATATTGATAGAACTTAGTACCGCAGGTTGGTAAAATGGATAAATGTTTGAGATGCTTATCCTGTGGTAAATGCGACAACACCTGTTTTTCAAATTGGGGCCAGTCGCCGCCGGATATGATGGCTACGTGCACCGTATCAATTAAACGACTAAATAGCTTGGCCATTTCAGGATCCAGCGCCGCCTTGCTTTCCGCAAGCGTACCGTCCAGATCAAATACAATTAGTTTTTTCATGGTTTATATATATCATCCCCGCAGGGATAAAATTTAGGTTTTTAGTTTTCAGGTATAGCTATTTCCAGCAGGTTTATTTTGCCTTTCGGCGAAAAGTTTAGCACGCCCAGCACAGCCGGAATAAGCATTACATCGCCTTTAGTTACGGGATAATCGGTACCATCATAATGTACTGCACCCTCGCCATCAACACATACCAGTATACGCGGCACATCTTCGGCACCTACTGTAAATTGATCTTCGGTTTGGATGCGCCATAAAATAAAATGCTCGTTGTTGAACAACTGCTCACGCAGTACCGGGGCTTGTGTTTCAACCTTTGGCGTTACCGGACCAACATCTGTAATATTAAAATCAATGCAGGCGATGGCTTTATCTACATCAAGCTCACGGGGTTTGCCTGTTTTGGCATCAACCCTGTCCCAATCGTATAAACGATAAGTGGTATCGCTGTTTTCCTGTACCTCAAATACTACAACATCGGCCAAAGTATGTACAGTACCGGAATGTATAAACACGGCATCGCCTTCTTTTGGTGTAAAATTGTGGATATAATCGGCAACTTTATGTTCTGCAAGCCCTTTACGCAAGTCATCGGCATTGGTGCCGGGTTTTAATCCGGAATAAATAAGTGCCTTTTCTCCTGTTTCCAATACCACCCATGCTTCGGTTTTCCCGGTATCGCCGGGCGGGATATATTCCTTCTGATCGTCGGATGGGTGCACCTGTACTGAAAGTACCTCCTTACAATCCAAAAACTTCAGCAATAAGGGAAAACGATCAAATGTAGAGGCAAATTTACCCATGATATTTTCGGGGTATTGTGCAAACAGTTGAGTTAAAGTATAGCCCTGGTATAAGCCATTGGTAACTACACTGGTATGGTCGCCCCTGTCGCTTAATATCCAGGCCTCTCCTACCGGGCCTTCGGGCAATGGTTCTTTAAGTAAACCGGCAAGTCGCCTGCCTCCCCAAAGCCTATATTGGTATATGGGTTTAAACAATAATGGATGTAATGTTATCTCGCTCATGGTTATAATAATTTGCAGCTATTTGTAGTTATATGTTGCAGCATATTTACCCATAACACGTATTACCTTATTATGTTGATTTGTTTTAATAATAATACATTAAAATTGCTTACAGGCGATTAAACCTTTTACAATTTGCATTGTCTATCATACATCGGCACGTTAATTGCCTTATTGTTACAGAATATGAAAAGGTTAAATAGAAATATCATTATGTTAAGCTTAAGCGGACTGTTATGTCTGTTTTTTGCTATTCCCGCCAATGCTCAGCATGGTCATGGCGGCGGCGGAGGTGGTGGCGGTCATTCTGGTGGCGGCGGCGGCGGCGGTCACTTTAGCGGTGGCGGTGGCACCCACTTCAGTGGTGGTGGCGGCAGAGCAACCTATTCAGGCGGCAACAGAGCTACTTACTCCGGTGGTAATCGAGCGGCATATTCAGGCGGTAATCGCGCTTATGCTGGCAGGGGTAATTATGCAGGCGGTAACCGTGCCTATGCAGGCAGAGTTGGCTATGCTGGAAGAGGCGGTGTAACAGCCTATAGAGGCGGAGCTTATCGTGGCGGCTATGGTCGCGGTGGTTACCGTGGCGGTTATTACGGTCGCGGTTACGGCGGTTATCGTGGTTACGGCTATCGCGGCAGGTTTGGTTACGGTGGCTATTATTACCATGGTGGTTTTTACGGCAGCCTGTATGGCCCGCGCATTGGTTTCAGCATAGGTTTTTTACCTTACGGATATTATCCGTTCTATTGGGGCGATTACCAATACTATTACAGCAATGGTTTCTACTACCAATACAATAACGACCAATATACTGTAGTTGAACCACCTGTAGGCGCAGAGATAAATACTTTACCATCAAAAGCGCAATCAATTGTGATTAATGGACAACAGTACTACGAAGCTGATGGTGTTTATTATGTAGCTATTACTAAAGACGATGGCTCATTAGCTTACGAAATTGCAGGTAAAGACGGTGAACTGAATACCGACGGACAACAAGGTGTTGGTCAGGATGATAACGGCACCCCTCCCGCACCAGCTAATGGTAATTATGACCAGGGAAGCAGTGCTGCACCGGCTCCAACGGGCACCAGCAGGGCAAACGTTCAGGTCGGTGATCTTGTACCAAAATTGCCACCCGATTCAAGAGGTGTTACAGTTAATGGCACACGTATGTATGTAACCCCTGATGATGTTTATTACCAGGAAACACGTGATAACAACAATCACAAAGCATATAAAGTAGTTGGCTTGCCATCTGACGGGCCTCAATAATATCAGCTTAAACAGCTAATAAAAAAGGGTGAGATTTTAAGAATCTCACCCTTTTTTATTGAATATATTCCGGTTTACATTTTTGCCATATCAATCATACTGCTTACTACGCTAACAACAGCATCGTCCGAGCCATCGTAACCCACGTGCTTAAACCGGATATTACCTTTGCCATCAATAATAAACTTGGTGGGTATTCCATCAACTTTAAACTGGCTTATCACCTTTGCCTGCTGGCCCGACTGGTCTTTTTCATCAACAAGCACGTCAAACGTATATTTATTATCGCCTATAAACTTTTTAACTTTTGGCAGATAATTGTCACCGTTTTCCCAAACATCAATAAACAGGAATTTCACGTTAGGGTCGCTCTTATATTTATTTACTGCTATCTGCATGCCCGGCATTGATGCTTTGCAGGGACCACACCAGGTTGCCCAGAAATCAACTATCACGGTTTTTCCCTTCAGGCTGGCCAGTGACACAGGGTTGCCATCCAGATCTTTTAAAGTAAAGGCAGGCGCGGGTATATTAATCATTTGTTTAACTAACGACTCTTTAGCATTTTGTGCTGATACTGCATTTAACTGAGCCATGTATTCATCAAATCCGTTGTCGTTGCCATTTTTATGCAGATAACATTTTTTCAATGCATCTTTAAGTACTGTTGTCGCTTTTCCACTTTTAACAATTACTTCAATTATTTCTGTTGCTTTGGTGTAATCGCCATTGGCTATCAATAACGATGCATAATTTTCAGTGATACCAGCATTAAGTTTATTTCTTTCCCAAACAGGGGCTTCAATTTTTAAAGCTTCCGCATAGTTTTTACCTTCCTTGTATAGTATATAGGTGTAGGTATCGGTACATATATCAAGCAGCTGCATATTGCCCGCTTTAATTTCATTTGCCGTTTGAAAGCTTTTTGAAACAGGATGATTTACCTGCGCGGTTATTGAATCAACTGTTTCCTTTGATAATTCTTCTGCTTCGGGCAGGTGCTTGCCCGATACTGCATAAAAGTATGCCGTATTGTTGAACATCAAATTTAAATCAGCAGAATATGTTATCTGCTTTTTATATTGATGATATTTTCCCATGTTGTCGGCTTTTAAATAGCCAAACGCGAGTAAGGCAATCATGTGCTGTGTTGCAAATTTAACGGCGTGACTATTTTTACTATATAATTGATATATAGAATCTTTTTTAGCCAGATCGGTTGTTGCGTAAAACTCATTTTGCAAGGCTGTCATGGCAATGTTACCATTCGGGTATTTCTCTTTTCCTATGGCAGTAAGCGAATCTGCTAATTCATTCTTACGCTCAGATCGCAGTAATGTGATTGCCAAAAACATATTAACTTCAGTACCTGATTTGGCTAATGAATCAATAGCTTTATTAGCAATATCACGTTTAGCCGGATCTGATGATCTGAGCATCAGCGCGTAGTTAGGAGTTTTAACCGATTTCTTATTTGAGTATAGTTCGATTTCTTTTTCATATGCTGCAGTAGCCTCTGCCATATCAGCTGTAACACCTACTGGTTTCCCTATCTGGTAGATATACGCTTTTGCACCATATGCGCCACGGATTGCTTTTTGCCCATTATAAATAACGTATACATAACCTTTACCCTTATTGTTATCAATAATAGTATCGCGCAGTACTTTTACCACAAAGGCTTTTGTTGAATCAGTTATAGTTACTTCACCGTGCCACAACCGGCCGTTTTGCTTTAGCGCGATCTCATCAACCGGGAAATTTTTATTATCGATATAATACACCCTGGCTTTAAGTGAATCTTTACCGTTTAAAGCAGTTCCCGTAGTATTATAGGTAATAGCGATCTTTTTACCGGCTTCGGGATATGGGGTTGATAAAGTAATTGGAGATCTATCCTGCGCGTAACTGGCATGGATAAAGAACAAGGCAGGTAAAAGCGCCAGCAGCTTTGTTGTTTTCATATATATTTTAAGGTTAGCACCTAAATATATAAGTTATAACTGAGCATAAATTATGATAACAAAATATTTACACTCGAATTATAAGGCAATAAAAAAGGGATAGCCCTCTTGTAGCAATCCCCTCTTTATAATTAACTGAACTTTTTTTAATTAGTTCTTAACGCTCTTTTTAGCTGGAGTTAAAGGTAAAATAATAACAGCTAATAAAATGGCAACTTCTAATACTACTAACATGACTTTAATTTTTTAATTTTTTTAATAAATTGATTTATATATCTCTTAGAAAAAAATTACTCTTCCAGTTATACCTTGCTTAAGGTTTAGGATGTAAGAACAATCTTTTATTTTTCCTGATATGGTATCGTCTAATTTTATGCCACTGTTAAATATTTTTTTTTCGGGCTAAAATGCCAAAAATCAGAATTTATTATTTTTTAGAAATCACTTGAAAAAAGCTGATTTTATGAAAAATTATCGCCTGTTTTAGATTTAGAGGTCGAAAAAATGGCTCAAAAAAAAATATTCCCCTGTTTTCAGACCAAAAAGAAATTTCAAGACGTCAAAAATTGATTTTAAACGGATTTTATCGCCATTAAAAAGAAATTAAGAATTTGTTTTTTTCCCGTGATATATCGTCTGTAAAATACGATGCTTTTTAACGGGATGTGATTTTTAAAATAGCCGTTATGATATTATTTGAAAGAAATATTATCCGAAAAGAAATATTTGACAATTTGTCATAAAACATGACAAAAATCAAATTACTGCCAAAATGGCCAGAAATCAAACTGCCAAAACCTGCCAAAACCCTACCATTAGCTTCAAACAGAATAATATTAGGCGATAACACCCAAAATCAGCCTGTGCCAAATTGCAATTTCAGCATTGAAAGAGATAAAATATTGCAATTATTGCATAAACAGGTAAAATATTGAGAATTTGGCTTGCAGCAATCTTAATTAACCGGCATTATTAAGGTAAAACAAGTTTCTTCATCACTTGATACTACCGAAAGTTTACCATTATGCTCAGCAGCTATTTGAGATGCAATGTATAAACCGAGGCCCAGGCCCTGCTGCCCGGGCTTGGCCTCGCCACGTGAATAAGGCTGGAACAGGCGCGCCATTGCCGAATCAGGAATTTTAGCACCTTGGTTGGTTACCGATAAAACAAACTCGCCATCGGCACTTATAGCTTTTACTTTAACTGGCGCATTTGGCTTACCATGAGTAAAGGCATTACTTAATATATTAGAGAAGAGTTGGGCAATACGCTTGCCATCGCAGTTTACAGGTTCATTAAATTCAAAATCAGCCTCAATTATCCGATCTGGATATACGATCTGAAGCTCTGATATAGCATGGCTCAAAATATCAGCCATTGGCTCATTGACATTGCGGTTTAGGCTTATGCCGCCACCAAGCCTGCCGCTGGCAAAATCCATAATATTCTCTATTAAACCACGTATGCGATACGAACTGTCTTTTATAATATTGGCTACACGAGTGGTACGCTCGTCCAAAGGCATCCTGAGCAATAATTGCGCGCTGTTTAATATTGCTCCGGCCGGGTTACGCAAATCATGGCCCAATATGGCTATAAATTGTTCGCGTAATTCTGCTGTTCTTTGTTCTTCCTCCAGCTTTTGCTTTGCAAAAGCCAGTTGCTCAATGGAGTGTAAATGAAAAGCTATCAGATCAGCAAAGAGCTTAAACATGCCAATTGTTTCCGGGTTGTTCAGTTTTGCTGGCTTTGGATCGATTGCGCACAGCGTGCCAAAGAATGTACCATCCCTGCGGATGATGGGTATTGAGATATAACTTTGAAAACCATACATCTCAGGTGTGTGGTGGCCGCGAAAAGCAGGATCATTATCAACATGATCAATAATTACCCCCTTACCGCTTTGCCGTATTTCGTGGCAAATAGTGGTTTCCAGTTTCAGTTCGTCACCCGGGCCAAGGCCAAACATAATCTCATCGCGTACACTGCAAACAATCCATTTCTCATCAGTAACACGCGCTATAGCGGCAAAGCCCATGCCTGTGGTGCGGCAAATAACCTCTAATAAATTGGGAACGATAGGAATGCTCATTACAGCTTCCACATCTGCACTAAAATCTACCTGAATATCTGCCACGCTTACGGTTAGTTTAAACTACTATTGAATATACAAAATACATCAACTAAGCATTTATGGTTTTGTATATTTTGTAAAAATAACATTATAATTCCACATATAATTAACCTGAATGATAATTAATAAATTAGAAATAAACTATCGATTTTATAAACAATGATTTTTATGCGCAATTGCAAGGCTCTAATTATATTTCACCCAAAAACCAATTATTATATAACAATGCTTAATGTATATTTATACTAATTTTACTGCTGTAATTAGCTGATGCCCCATCGACTATTGTTTATGCTCTTATCACAATTTTATGAAAACATCTATAAAAAAGCCCCTGCTAAAAACGCTTAAAATAAGCGGCATTGTACTGGGTAGTATTATACTGCTTATGTTTTTGCTGCCCTATCTTTTCCCGCAAACGGTAACCAGCAAAATAAAAGGGTGGATAAATGGCAACATCAACGGCAATATTTCCTTTTCGGGTACCAGCTTGTCGTTCTTCAAAAAATTCCCGGCGTTAACGCTTACTTTGTACGATGTTAACCTGCAAGGCAGTGCCCCGTTTCAGAAAGACACTTTAATAGCAGCCAAGGAATTATCTTTGGGTATCGATCTTTCATCGCTGTTTAAAAGCAAGATCAATATTGATAAAATATTCCTGAACAGGGCCTTCATAAATATACAGGTTGATAGCGCGGGCAAGGCAAACTATAGTATTTATAAAGGAGCGCAGCAAAGCACAACCGCTTCGTCAGATACCAGCGGTGCATCATTAGGTATCGACCAGATATTGATTGAGGATAGCCACCTTATATATAACGACCTGTCTATCCCGACGAAGATCAATGCCCGCAATTTTAATTATAAAGGTAGTGGCGATCTGAGCAAGGATGTGTTCACGCTGCACTCGCATACAGATATCGGGTCGATAGACTTTTATTATGGCAATCAGCCTTATGTATTATCGAAAAAAGTAAATGCCGACCTGGTGACCAATATCAATACCAAATCCCTGGCTTTCGAGTTTCAAAAGAATGACCTGAAAATAAACCAGTTGCCGGTGCAGTTTAAAGGCCGTTTCGCATTCATAAAAGATGGCTATGATATGGATTTCAAAATAGATTCGCATGAAACTAACCTGAACGACATCTTTACCGCTATGCCTGCCGCCTACCTTAAAATGCTGGACAAAACCGATGTAAAAGGCGTTGGTGATATAAAAATAGCGTTGACAGGTAAATACATTGCCAAGGACAATATTAAACCTAATTTCAGCATGAATTTAATGGTTAGGAATGGTTATGTATCCAACAAAGCAACACCATCTCCAGTGCGTAATTTGTATTTGAATATGGAAACCAAGCTACCGCATTTAAACATGGATAGCTTATATGTTAATGTAGATTCCATCTATTTTAATATTGATAAGGATTATTTCAGCTCGGTAATACGGGTTAAAGGTGTAAAAAGCCCATACGTTTATGCCAAAGTAAATACAGAGATAGACATGGACAAGTGGACACGGGCCTTTGGCATAAAAACATTTGATGTAAAAGGCCGCTACTCCATGCACTTATTAAGTGAAGGGCGATACACAACCGGCATAGTTCGCAAAGGATTGAGAAAAAAGGTGGATACTGTGATCACCAGCGTACCTAAGTTCAGCATGCAATCGTCATTTAAGAATGGTTACTTTAAATACGGCTCACTGCCGGAGGCTGTTAGTAATATCAGCTTTAATATGAAGGCCGATTGCCCCGACAATAATTACAAGCACATCAGCATGAGCGTGGATAACCTGTATGCCACTGCCTTAACTAATTATATAAAGGGATATTTTAAGCTAAGCAATGCCGATACCTTCCCGATTGATGCTAAGATTGAGACAAAGTTCCATTTGGCAGATCTGAAGAAATTTTACCCGGCCGACAGTCTGTTCGATGTTAAAGGCGACCTGGATGCCAACATGCAGATAAAAGGTAACTACATAGCTGCCCAAAAGAAATTCCCTGTAATGGTGGCGAATATTATTATGAAGGATGGTTCAGTAAAAACCAAATACTACCCTCACCCTATCCAGAATATACAGGTTAACACTACTATTATTAACCGCACGGGCACACTGAATGGCATGAAGGTATTTATTAAGCCAATCTCCTTTAATTTTGAGGGGGAACCATTCTTCCTGAAAGCCAGCCTGAATAATTTTGCGGACGTGGAGTATAATATCAACTCGCAGGGCACAATCAACATTGGCAAAATTTATAAGGTGTTTGCTATAAAGGGTTACGATGTAAATGGCGCGGTTACCGCCAATGTATCGCTCAAGGGCAAACAAAGCGATGCGGTGGCGGGGCATTATGATAAGTTGAACAACTCGGGAACGTTGAAGGTTAAGAACATATCGCTTACAACCGAGCTGTTCCCTAAGCCGTTTTATATCACCAAAGGCGCTTTTAGCTTTAACCAGGATAAAATGAATTTTGATGCCTTTACCGCTAAGTATGGTAACTCCATGCTTGTGCTGAATGGTTCACTATCCAACGTTATTAACTATGCCATTAAACCGGAATCGATATTAAAAGGCGATTTTAACCTGAGCAGCGACCTGATCACTGTTGATGATTTTATGGTTTTCGCAGGTACGCCTGATGCACCTAAACCCGCAGGCGCACCATCGGGCGTGGTGATGGTGCCCAAAAACCTCGACCTGAACTTTACCGCCGCTGTAAAAAAGGTAAAATACCAAACCCTTACACTTACTGATGCCAAAGGGCAAATGGCTATCAACAATGGCAATATTGATATGAAAAGTACCGGGTTCACCATCATCGGCACCCCGGTAACTATGGATGCGAGCTATACCAACACCAGTCCGCGGATGGCATTTTTTAATTACCACATAAACGCCAAGGATTTTGATATTAAGAAGGCTTATGACCATATTAAGCTTTTCCATGATATGGTGAGCACAGCGGCATACGCGCAGGGCCTCGTTTCGTTGGATTACCAGATCAGCGGCAAGCTGAACAGCAATATGCAGCCGGTGTATCCATCATTAAAAGGCGGTGGCACTTTATCGGCCAAAAAGATCCAGCTGCATGGCTATAAATTGTTCAGTGCTATGGGTAAAGCGGCTAATAAGGACAGCGTGAATAACAATGCCGATGTATCGCAGGTAAATATCAAAAGCACTATTGCCAATAATGTGATCACCATTGAGCGTACCAAATTGCGCATGGCCGGTTTCAGGGCCAGGTTTGAGGGTAAGGTGAACTTTGATAAGCAAATGGATATCAAATTCAGGCTGGGCCTGCCGCCGTTGGGCATAATAGGCATCCCGATGAACATCACCGGCACGCAGGATAACCCTAAAGTAAAGCTGGGCAACGGTAAAAAAGAAGGTACGGTGAAGGAAACTACGGATGATTCGGGGGAGTGATTTTGGGAGTCAGGAATCAAGATGTAAGAATCAAGAATTAGATTACGTTATAAAGTTCATTAAAAACACACCCGGCACGCGTGCGCTAATTCGAGTATTAATATGAATAAGAACACCATTTACATAATATTGACACTTTTAAAAGCCCTTATAATTATAACGGGTATGGTATCTATTTTTTTGAATCTCATTTCATGGCGAAAGGCTAAGGACGGTAAGAAATTGAAAAAGATTGCAATAATATTTGGTGGAATTTTTTTATCGATGATGATACTTACTGGGGTTGAGTTGATTATTGCATTCAATTAGGATAATACATATCACAATTAAGGCATTTGCAATGCCCGGGCGTTGCAATCGCCAACCATTTTAAGCACTCGTCACAACCGAGCGTAATTGAGGCATAGCACGTTACCACAATTGAGTAAAAAAAACAATAGAACTACATGGAGAAAAACCTCAACCTTGGAAAGGCGGCAAAACTTGTTTTTTTCTTAATAAAATTTATTACTCTTGGATCATTGGCAGTAATAATTTACTGGAATTATACCCATACTCCAGGCAGACAGAAAATGATTTTGGATGAAGCAAAAACGTTATCTTTTCATGGAAGGATTAAATCAATTTATTTTGATAAGACCAATCATAGCGCAGAAACATTGGTATTGTCCGATGGATATAGATATTGGCTTTATCCGGATTGGAGTACCCTAGTCACCGTTGGTGATTCATTATCGAAGGATTTAGGCACATTCCAAGTAGAAGTGTACAAGAAAAACATGACTGTGGATACGTTAGATTACAAAAAGTTAATCAAAACCATAAGATAATCTTGTTTCCGTAGTTGCTATCCAACTTGGTTGCATCAATCTCCTGATTCTTGCCTTTTAATTCCTGATTCTCTACTCTACTCTTCCGAATCATCAATCACCAGCATACTCCAGCCTTTGCTGCCGGCGTTGCTGAGTTGCTTTTTCTTGTCGTCCATTAGCTTTTTAATGCGGGTGCTGTAGGCCCAGCAGGTGCTTTGGCGTATGGCTACTATTTCTGATAGTTTGTGCGATGAGATCTTTCCTTTTGTAGAGTACATCAAAAATATCATGTAAAACGCCTTGTTGATAGGGATACGGGTATTCTGCAATATGGTATAGGCAATTACAGATTCTTCGTAACCGCATTTGGAGCAACGCCTGCTGTATGGTAAATGCCCGCTGCCATAGTGTGTGTTATTGCATTTACGGCAATTGTAGCCCTTCTCCCATTTAAGGTCGGATAGGAACTTAAAGCAGGTTTCGCGGTCGGGGTAAATTTTGCTGAATTCTTCAAAATCCACCGCTGCCGACATCACCCGGTCATGCGTTACCTTTTCAATATTGGTATGCAGGGTAATGTTATCGTTCTCCAATAAAACGTTTATGCGCGAGATCTCCTCGGACTGCTCCTTCAGCAATATATTAACAGATTTTAGCTCCTCATTCTGCTCCTCAATCACCTGCGATTTCTCAACCAGCTCGTGGGTACGCGCCCGCACCTGTTCTTCCAGGTGTTTATTCAGGTTATCTTTCAACTCCTCGTTCTGCTTCATCTGCCTGATGATGCGGCGCTGCGCGTAATCCTTTTTCTTTTTCAGGATCCGCACTTTTTCTGCTATCGCGAATGAGATAAAGAGCATCTCCATTATAAAACAAAAACTAAGGCTGTAATGTGTTAGCGGACCAAAGCCCAGCCACGCCCTTGATTCCAGTATCTTTATAATAAAACCCAGGAACAGGAAGCTGTAGCCAACCACAAAAAAACGGGCAGGCCAGTAACCCTTATTCAGCACATAATAACCTGTATAGCAAGCCAATAACAGCGGTATAAATTCTATTATTCGATAATTAAACCATGCGTTATTTACCGTTAAGCACAAAATAAAGAATACCGTACGCAGGGCTATAACCACCCATATTAAGCGGTTAAGCCTTGGCGCCTTAGCTTGTACATACAATAAGCTTTTGGTAAACAGCATACCAAAAACGCTGGCAAAAAACAGGGCCACACCATAAGCATATTGGTTCCACACGGGCGAGTTTGGCCATAGGTACTGATAGGCTATACCATCGGTACACATTTCATACATCCCGATGCTCAGGTTATACAAAATGTAATACAGGTACTGTATTTGCCTGATGGCAAAAAACATCATGAGGTTGTAGAGGCCAAATACGAATAGCATGCCATAAAAAACCCCGAAAAAGAAATATTCATCAAGCGCGTAATGGATAAACCAGTTAACCGACTTTAATACAATAATAACATTCGACGGCTGATGCGATCGTATACAGATATAATAAGTGTGTACGCCATAAAGCTCATTATCAATATTTACGCTAAAGTTTTTATGCTGATACAAACGGTCGGTAAACGGATGGCTGCTACCAAATTTGACTATGGTGTAAGTTTTGTTTGTATTTGGCGAATAAACGGTTATATCATCAATGGTTTGATCATAAAACTCCAGCAGCCAGTTGTTTTGCGTTGGTTTATTATGGTTTATGGTTATCCGGCACCAATAAGTTGTATGCGCATCGTGTGTTGTTGGATATAAACCACTGATAACAAATTTAGAAGCAATTGAGGGGTTGCGGATCTGATCAAAAGTTAATTTACCGCTTGTATCTTCAAAATGAACGATCTCATCGTATGAGAATGGGTGGTGTGTGCTGGTATCGCTAAGGGTAACGGCCTTTTGCGCATAACCATGCATGGTTATACACCAAAACACTGTAACACTAATAAATAATAGTTTTAGTAACTGTTTACCCATACATTAAATCAACACCTATAATCCCGCCCCGAATAAAAAGCCTTCGCCTGAAAAAATTAATAATTGGTTGCTGCAGTTATTTATTTACTACTGCAGCAACGCTAATATATTAAAATAATATGTAAATATTATTTATTTGCACTTAATCCTAAAGCTTGTATATAACCAGTATTTGGTGTACAGTTCTCAAATTTAGCGTTCTCAATCATATCATATAAGGCCTGTTTAACCTGAGCGCGGTTTGTTGGGGCCGCTTTACGGATATCCTCAAAGCTGGTACGCTCCTTATTAGTATAATTTACAATAGTATCATAAGCCATTGGTTTTTTGAAAGTGACGATGCCACTTACGTTATCCATTTTTTTGTACGGCCAGTAGGTCCAGCCGATGTTATTGTCTTCCAACAGCTTACGAAAATCACCTACCCATTGATCCTTATTCTCGCCTGTTTCGCCGCAATAAATTGGCACGTTGTATTTATCCCTGTAGTCGATATACTCCTGTATCACATCCTTTGTGGTTGGTGTCCAGTATTTATGGAAGGTATATACCGCCTTTGAATCAAACGGAGGGCCGAACATATGCATGTTGCTATCCCATTGCGCGCCGCCTAAAATAACCAGGTGGTTTTTATCAACTGTGCGTACCGCTTTGGTTAGCTCCTTATAAAATGGCTCAAGGAAGGGGTTTAGTTCTTCTTTATTAAAATAATGCGCTATAGGTTCGTTCAGCAAATCGTAACCCAGTACGGCGGTTTCATTTTTATAGTGATCGGCTATTCTTGTCCATATCTGGATGCATTGCTGCCTGCTGCCCTCGTTTTGGAACAGGAACGGATATCCGTAGCCATCGTCAATATTATCGCCTGTTTGGCCTCCTGGGGCGCTGTGCATATCTAAAATAACATATATGCCTTCGGCCTTGCACCACCCTATCAGCCTGTCGAGCAATTCAAAACCACGGTTAGGGTTATTTTCGCCCAGGTAATCCTCATCAGTAAAAAGGCGATAGCTAAAAGGCACACGCAGGGTGTTCATGCCGCTGGTTTTCATAAAATGGATATCAGCCTGTGTCATGTAGGTATCCAGGTACTTTTTCCAGAAGGCCTTGGTTTCATCAGGACCGATAAGCTCCATAAAAGCCTGGTTAATGAGCTTTGGCGAATTGATCTTGGTGAACTTGAACATATAACCTTCGGGTATTAACCAGTTACCCGAGTTGGTTCCTTTAATTAAAAATGGCTGACCATCAGTACCGATGATCTCTTTGCCCTTTACCGATATAAATTTTGTTGATTGTGCATTTGATACAACCGGAAATACAGCCAGAAGGGCCATTATAATAAATAAATACTTTTTCATGATGCAATGTTTAAGGGGATTTAAAATCTGAATTGTGTACTTAATTTGCCTGTAGCTTGTTATATTTTTTTAGATAATTTATTACTGCCTGCGTTGCATCGCTATAAATAGCTATATGATGCGTACGTACGGTATAAGGTACCGCCCTGCCTTTATCTTCTGTTTGCACCGCAATTACATTTGATGACCGTGCCGGCATGTGGCAATCAATACAATTACTTTTTATGATGCCGCCGATTGAATTAGCCATTTTACAAAAGTTATGGTTCTCGGTTTTATGGCAGTTCATACATTTTTGCGAATACATGGCGATCTGTTGCCGCTCATTATTATGCACATTGTGGCAGGTTGCACAATCCATATTACTTTTAATAAAGCATTTGCTGCTGGCTAATAACTGGTTCTGGTTACCATGCACATCAAGTTTGGTTGAATCAACCAGGGGCGCATAATAAGGTATCTCTTTAAATTTAGATAGCGTATCGCCGGGTTTAAAGGCAAATATTGGCCCAATAATACGGCTTTTATTACCAGAGTGGCAAACCGCGCACATATCAAGTTTCTGAGCCCGCGATAATGAGGCATAGGTGGCTATGTATTTAGCTTTTTTCTCTTCGGGGTAAGCTAAATGATAGTTAACATGGTTGGCTGATGGCCCGTGGCAACGCTCACAATCGATCCCTAAAACCAGCGAATTTTTATCGAAAGCAATGGTACGGTTAAATAGATTTTGCTCTGGGTTTGGTAATGCTTTAATATAAGAACTGTGGCATTCGAAACAACGTGTGCCTATCATGCGGGTATAATCAACATTAGTTGTATCAAACCCGGGGCTATCGGTCCAGTTGTTTAGCGCTTTAAAGTATGATATTGGCAATTGAAAGATCTCGTTGCCATGCCAGTACAGGTAACTTTCGGCCTTTACACTGCCGAAGGTGATATCAAAACGCTCGGCCTTTATTTGTTTACCTTTAAAATAGGCAACCTGGTACATGCCGGCGCTGCGTTTTTCCATAACTATCTTCAGATCCTTATTAAAAACGTATTCGTTATGACCATGCTCAAAACTGCCGTGCACATTACCAGGCGTAGTTAAACTGGTGGCAGCAAAATGTGCCGTGTGCAGGTAATTATCATAAACATCCTTATGGCACTGGATACAAGTTGATGAGCCGGCGAAAATATCGCCACGCGGATCAGGCTTTGGATTGCTGGTAAGGCACTGCGAAAAAATAACGACAAGCGGAACTAAAAAAACTAATGCTAAAAATAAATTCCTCTTACTTTTCATCAGTATAAATAAATGACATCAGCAACATATTTTGAATGAGCAGACCTGAATAGCCTGCTCATTTATTTTATGCTATTGAACAATAAGCGTTGTAATTGAATGCGGTAAACTGGTTGTACTGGCTGCCTCGCCTTTTATCCAAAGGTAATAAGGCAGCGTTTCTTCCGTCAAATTTAATACAATTACAACAAGCTTGTTATCTTTATTAACAAAAGCTGTAGTTAATAATTGATCTCTGTTTGATGAACTGATAATACGCTTAGCACCAGGGCGCACAAATTTAGAGAAATGCCCTATGTAGTAGTACGAATTCATGTACGTAAGCTTGCCTGTTTGTATATTGGCATGTATTGGCGCATAGCAAAAATTACCTACGTGGTTAGGTCCGCCCTGCTCATCAAGCAAAATATTCCAATCGGTCCAGCCAACAATACCGTTGTTAAAATCATTAACCATTGATTTTCCGTATACTTCACCCCATTTCCAGTCCTCAATTCTGCTAAGGTCAAAACGCTCGCTGCAGCCTTCGGTAAACATCAGGTTTTTATCAGGGAATGCCTCATTAACACGTTTTACGTTATCAAACACATCGCGTACATACCAGTGAAAACCGGCACCCCAAACATATTTTGCAGCTTCGGGGTCTTCATATATGGTGCTTAAACGTTGGTACATCAAATCGCGATTATGATCCCATGCGATCACTTTTTTATCGGCCATGCCACTTTTGTGCAGTGTTGGGCCTAAATAGTTCTTGATAAAATCACGCTCATCCTCGGCAGTATAGATACATGACTCCCATTTTTGGTTTGCCATCGGCTCGTTTTGTGTTGAAAGGCCCCATACAGGTATCCCCTCTTTTTCATAAGCCTTGATAAACTTAACGTAAAAGTTGGCCCAGGCCTGGTCGAACTCAGGTTTTAGCTTGCCGCCATGCAACATATCGTTGTTGGTTTTCATCCATGCCGGTGGGCTCCATGGTGTTGCAAACAGCGTTAATTTACCACCAGCTGCCGTGATGGCCGATTTTATAAACGGAATACGGTATTTCCTATCATGATCGATATTGAATGTTTTTAAAGCAACATCATTATCAGCCACATAGCTGTAGGTATCGCTTGAGAAATCACAGCTTTGGATATTCGTACGTGCCAGGGTGTAGCCAATACCTGTTTCGGTATTGTAATAAGCATTCAGTATTTCCTTTTGTTTATCGGCAGGCAATTTATAAAAGGTTTCGGCTGATGCATCAGTTAAAGCGCCACCGATGCCTAACACAGATTGGAATGTTTTCGCTGGATCAACAAAAATGCAGGCTTGCGTTTCAACAGGCTGCGCGAGCGGTTTAAACGCCAGTGTTGCCGTACGTGTTATACGGTAGTCGGTATTTTGGGCTGTAGTATATACCGCTACAGATTTACCTGTAGCCGCATATGGCTTAACCGTTTTGTGAACTGTGCTTTGCGCGTTTAATAAAAAGGGGCAGGCACCTAATAGTATTAATGATAAAGTTTTTTTCATTTCCAATTTATACTGGGGTAGTGATTTTTATTTAGAGTTTGTGCCTGTTATAAAGTTCCTGAACCTGTTAGCCTGATATCTTTTGATGAGCTGCCAACAATAAAATCAAATACTCCCGGGTCCATTTCCCATTGGTTTTTAACATCGTTGAAGTATTTAAAAGCATCTTCATTTAAAGTAAGCGTAACTGTTTTTTCTTCGCCTGCCTGTAAGAATACTTTGTCAAAACCTTTTAATTCCTTTTCAGGTCTTGGCAGGTTCAGTTTTTCCTGTTTAACATATAGCTGCGCAACCTCTGCCCCTGCTACTGCTCCGGTATTTTTTATTTTGAAAGTAACTGTAGCTGTTTTATCGCCTGTTTGTACATGCAGATCGCTGTATTTAAATGTGGTGTATGATAAACCGTGGCCAAAGGCAAACTGTGGCTCAACTTTGTAGGTATCAAAATAACGGTAGCCTACATAAATATCATCAAAGTAGTTAACGGTTACGCCATCGCCCGGGTATTGGCCCAGTTTAATTGCAGGCGCATCTTGCAGCGTTTTAGGGAAACTAACCGGTAATTTACCTGATGGGTTCACCTGGCCAAAAATGATCTTAGCCAGCGCGTTACCACCTTCCATACCCGGGTACCATGCCTGTATAATGCCTTTAGCATCGCCAACCCATTGGGTTACATCTATTGCCCCCCCACCCATTAGCACAACTACTGTGTGCGGGTTTGCTGCTAAAACAGCTTTTATCAGTTCGTTTTGACCGAAAGGCATTTGCATGTCTTTTTTATCAAAGCCTTCGGTATCGTAAGCATTGTCGTCCCACACATTATAGTCATAACCGTGTGTCCAGCCGCCTACAATTATAGCTACATCAGCTTTTGAAGCCGCTTGTACCGCTTGTTTAATCATGTCAGCATCTGCACAGGCACCTCTTGCAATATTATAGCCTTTGGTATAAGTGATCTTCACTTTTTTGCCGCCTATATTTTGCAAGCCTTGTAAAGGTGTCACCTCAAAAAATGCTTTTATCTGTGAGCTTCCGCCGCCCATTGCTTGTTTCCTGTCGGCGTTATAACCTATTACAGCAATTGATTTAACATCTGATTTTAGCGGCAGAATCTTGTCTTCATTTTTTAATAATACAATACCTTCTTCAGCAACTTTTTGCGCTGTTGCCTGGTGTGCAGTCGTATTGTACTCGCCTTTTATACGTTTGCCGCCACCAATCATATTGGTTTTGTACATTACGTATAGCAAACGCCTAACTTTATCATCAACAAGGCTTACCGGCATTTTACCGGCTTTAACCAATGTTACAACAGTATCGCCCAAAAAGAATTTACCGTAGTTTGGATGTGGGCCCATATCCAGGTCAGTACCCATTTCAAGGTCGGTACCATTCCACATAGCCTGGGTTGTGCTGTGTACTGCACCCCAATCGCTGATCACTGCTCCTTTAAAACCCCATTCCTTTTTCAGTATCTGGTTTATCAGGTAATTATTTTGTGTAGCCCACTGGCCCCTGAATTTATTGTATGAACCCATTAAGGTGTATACCCCACCCTCTTGTATAGCTGCTTTAAAACCTGGCAGGTAAATCTCCCTTAAAGCACGCTCACTCATTTGCACATCAATTGAACCTCGATTGGTTTCCTGATTGTTACCTGCAAAGTGTTTTACACAGGCTGATATTCCCTGCGACTGTACGCCTTTTATATAACCAACTACCATTTTCGATACCAAATAAGGGTCTTCGCTCAGGTATTCAAAGTTACGACCGTTTAATGGCGAACGCATGATATTTATACCCGGGCCCAGGATCACATCCTTACCCCTGAAATTCGCTTCGCTGCCTAAAACTGAACCAAAAGCGAAACCTAATGCCGGGTTCCAGGTTGAAGCAAGGCATATGCCTGTCGGCAAATAAGTTCCGGAGTCTAATACCCCTTTTTTGGCGTCCCACCCCCTGCCGTGCTCAAGGCGCACGCCATGCGGGCCATCGGAAGTTACCATCTCGGGGATACCCAAACGTGGCACACCGCCAGCAGTAAATGATGAACTTGCATGTATCATGTTCACCTTTTCTTCAAGGGTCATTAATTTAATAATGCTATCGCTTTTAAAAGCTATTTGCGCATCAGTATAGGTTGACTGCGCTTTTGCAGAAAAAATTGAAACAGAACAGAGTATGTAGCAAAATAAAGGGAATTTCAGTTTGGTGTTCATTTAGTATATAGATTTTATATTACCACACATATGTTGCTACGGCGCCGTAGTTCAAAGTACTGGTTACTGTTTTTGAGTTGAATTTAATATTGAATACTTGTACGCCGCTGGTATTATTTAAAACGATAAGCACCTTTGTGCCATCGGTATTTTTAAAGGCAACATTTGGTAAAGTTGTTGAAGCATCAGATGCGATACGTACAGCACCGGGCTTTACAAATTTTGACGCATGCGCAATAATGTAATAAGAAACATTGCGCGATACGGATGTATTGTTATTAACCGTTATAGCACCCTGGCAAGTAGTACAGCCACCGGTAGTATGTGGCCCATAACTGGCATCAGAAGCCAGGTTCCACTCTATTACGTTGCGGCTCCAGTTACGGATAGCGCCAACTATGAGGTTATTTACATGCCATGACAAATCGCCGCTGAATGAGCCTGTGCCGAATGTAGCCTGCTCGGTAAAGTAAATATTTTTATTAGGGAACGCGGTATGTACTGGAGTAAGTGCCGAAATATCACCTAAGTATAAGTGAAATGCCGAACCATCAACATAAGGGTTAGCAGTTTTATCATTTAAAACATATTCCGGATAATCCGGGCGATCACAGTTATGATCGTAACAGATTATTTTGGTTGTTATACCCGCCGTTTGAAAGGCCGGACCTAAATAACTGCCTATGAATTTAGCTTCGGCAGTATCCTGCATAACCATTGCGGGATTATTCGATGGATTTAAAGGTTCGTTTTGAGGGGTAATAGCATCAATAGTAATACCCTGTGCGGCCATTGCCTGTATATATTTTACAAAGTAATTGGCATATGTGGTATAATACTGTGGTAATAAGCTGCCGCCCGATAGGTTGTTACTGTCTTTCATCCATGCTGGCGCGCTCCATGGGCATGCAAGGATCTTTATATTTGGATTTATTGCAAGTATCTTTTTTAGCGTAGGTATCAGATCGGTTTTTTCTTTATCGATACTGAACTGTGCCAGGTTAACATCTGTCGACCCGTTTGCCACATCATCATAAGTAAATGGTGCCGCGCTCATATCTGATGCACCTATTGTTAAGCGTATATAGCTTATACCGATGCCTGTGGTATCGGTTGCGAACAATTCGTTTATTATTGAACTGTTTACTGCTGTGGTTAAGCTGTTTATTACCTGGGCACTGCCACCGGTAAGCGCAAAACCAAACCCATCAATGTTTTGATAGGTAGTTGTAGTATCAACATTAATAGTTGTATTTGCATTTGAAGCAGTTGTAAAAAGCAAGCTAACATTTTGTTTAGCAAGCAACTGCGATTTATCCGAGTTAGTTAGCCACATCTTAACATCCGTTTTAACCGGTGTAGTAGTAGTGGTGGTAGTAGTTGTGGTGGTTGTACTGCCTCCGTTACCGGTAATTGTTTTTTTGCTGCAACCTTGCAGCGTAAATGTTAAACCGGAAAGTATTATTGCAGCAATAGAAATTCGTATGATTTTCATAAGTCTTGTTTTCTTTTTCACTATCACGTTCACGTACATCAAAATTATTTAGAAGCGGGGTTCATTGCAAAGAAATGAACATATTCAATTTGCATTGAGGTTGGGAAAGCGGTATCATCTACCCCATCAATACCACCCCATGATCCGCCTACGGCAATATTCATTAAAAGGTGAAATTTCTGATCATAGGGCCAGGTAGCTGAACCTTTACCATCATTGATGTAGGTGAAAACTAACTGGTTATCATAATAGCCTCTGATGGCATATGGTGTCCAGTCTTCACGGTATAAATGGTATGCTGTTGAAGCAGTTGGGATGTTATAGGTACTTGTTTTGGCATTACCTGCGAAATAAGTTTCATTATGTGCGCTAAAATGCACGTTGTTAGGATCATAGCCTACCATTTCCATAATATCAACTTCGCCTGAATTTGGCCATGCGCCATATTTGTAATCATCGGGCAGCATCCAGATAGCCGGCCATGTGCCTTTGCCTGAAGGAAGCATTGCTTTTACTTCAATACGGCCATAGGTGATGGACCCTTTTGATATTATCCTTGATGATGTATAATTTTCACCACCTAACGATTGTTTTTTTGCTGTAATAGTTAATACTCCATTACCTACACTTACGTTACCTAATGAATCGGTATAATCTTCGAGTTCGGCATTTCCCCAGCCGCCGCCGCCCAGGTCATAGGTCCATTTTGTTGGATCAGGGGTACCTGTATTGGTAAACTCGTCTGCCCAAACAGGCGTAGTACCAAAGGTCCAGTTGCTATCAACCGGAGCCGCGGGAGGTGTATAAACATATGGTTTAGCATCATTACTTTTTCCACCACATGATGCCAGCATAACAGCACCCACCAACCCCACCAACCATATATTAAGATTATATTTCATACGATTCATCTTTTATAAAAACTGCCGGGTAGTACCCGGCAGTTTTATTAAACCAATTATAAATTATTATTAATAACCTGGATTTTGAACCAGTTTCGTGTTGCTAAGATCGGTTAGCGGTATTGGTAAAAGTTCGTTTTTACCAGATTTGAAACCTTTAAACGAAAGGGTATTTGCTGCATCGCCCCAACGTACAAGATCATACCAGCGATGGCCTTCTGTTGCAAGCTCTAAACGGCGCTCATTTTTAATGTTATCCAATGTTGCAGCTACAGGAGCTAAACCAACCCTCGCACGTACTGCATTTAACAATGCTGCCGCTCTTACGGCATCACCGCCGCCAGCTAACTGTGCTTCAGCTTCCATAAGGTAAGTATCAGCTAAACGTATCTCAATGTAATCATTAGGATAGTTCAGCTCAACCTGGCCTTGTGTTGCTTTGTACTTGGTTAACGGTGCATATTTTAACAGGAAGAAACCTGTGTTTTGGTAGCTTGCCTGGTAAGATGATTTTTCAACTGCTACAAGGCTATCCATATTTAAAACAGTGTAACCATACCTTGGGTCGCCTTTAAGCGCGTCATGTAATTGCTGAGTTACAGGGTTAAAGCCCCATCCGCCTGCGTAAGTAGCATCGCCAAAGCTTCTTGGGCCTACCATTTGTACATATACGTCGCCTTTAAATGCATCCCAGTTATTCCAGGTATAAGCCTGGGTTGGCGAGAATGAAAGTTCAAAGATCGATTCGCTGTTAAACTTGTTATCAGGGCTAAAAATAGCACCAAAGTTTGATTGTAACTGGTAATTATAGGTAGCAGTTACACCGCCTGGGTTAGTACCATTAACCTGAGCCAGAAATTGAATTGCTTTTGTATAGTTTTTATCATACAGATACACTTTACCAAGCAATGCTATAGCCGCTCCTTTTGTAACACGGCCTTGTTCGGCTGTTATAACTGTAACCGGCAGATCGCCGATAGCAGTATTTAAGTCGCTTTCAATTTGCGCGTATACATCTTCAGGTTTAGCTTGTACCTGGTTATAGATATCAGCAGGCGCAAGTGGCTTTGTTATTAACGGAACATTTTTAAATAACCTTACCAGGTCGAAATAATAATGCGCACGCAAGAACAATGCCTCACCTGTGTACCTTGTAGCCACATCGGCGCTTAAGCCCGGTACTCCTGAAAGTTTTGACAGAATGGTATTAACCCTGCTCACACCCAGGAAATCGATAGCCCAAAATGCTTGTTGCGGACCAGAACCAGGGGATAACTGGTAGTTATTCCATAATTGCCAGTCAGGCGTATCACCGGTACCACCACCACCAGCGTAGCAATCATCAGATGCTGCATTAAGCATACCGCGTGAATCGCTATAGGTTTGATCAAGACCGCCGGTTTCAGTAACTAATGGATCATAAGCAGATACAAGGCCGGCAAATGCCTGATCTGGTGTAGAGTAATAATTTGCTTCAGCAAACTCACCCTTTGGCGTTTTTTCCAGGAAGGATTTCTTGCAGGATACAAGTACGCCCATTCCCAGCAAAACAACCGCTGTGTACTTTAAATAACTTTTTTTCATAATATGAATATTTTTTAATTAAGTATAATAATATTATAAGGTCACATCTAAACCAACTCTGAATGTGCGGGCTGTTGGATATACACCTTGATCAACACCACCTGAAATTTCAGGATCGAAACCATTGTATTTTGTAGCAGTAAATAAGTTATCACCACTTACATATATACGCAATTTACTTATATCCAATGTGTTAAGTATGTATTTTGGAAAGTTGTAACCTACTTGTATATTTTTTATACGCATATAAGCGCCACTTTGTAACCAGAAGCTTGATGGATAGTGGAAGTTACCATTAGGGTCAAGATCTGTTAACCTTGGATAATTACCACTGGTATTGGTTGGAGACCATGCGTTTAATGCTGCAGCCGGGTAGTTAGCTTGGGTTACATCTAAACGACGGTATTCCTGGAATACTTTGTTACCCCATACACCCTGACCAAATACGCTCAAATCAAATTGTTTGTAGCTGGCAGTGAATGTGTAACCATAAGTCCATGAAGGGATAGGGCTACCTAAGAATGTACGGTCTTTTGCTGCTATTTGACCAGGGCCACCCAGGTTAGCATATTGAAAATCACCAGGTTTTGCATTAGGTTGTAATACATTACCCTGAGAATCTTTATAGTTATTAATCTGCGCTTGTGACTGGAATATACCTAACACTTTATAGCCGTAGAACGCGTCGAATGGTTGGCCAACCTGCATACGTTGTATGTTTGATGGGTTAGCACCTTGCCAGCTTCCTTCGTTAATATATGGCAATACATTCAGGCTGGTAACTTTGTTATTGTTGTAAGCTATGTTACCGTTAAAGCCCAGGTTAAAGTCACCAACTTTTTTGGTGTAGCCTAATTGTAATTCAATGCCTTTGTTGGTTATACCACCGGCATTTGAGTATGGCGCATTTGCGAAACCCGCATAAGCCGGTAGCGGCACCTGCATAAGCAAACCATTACTTACTTTTTTGTAGAAATCAAGGGTAACGCTTAAATCATGAAATAATGTAGCATCTAACGCTATATCAGTTGATTTATCCTTTTCCCATTCCAAGTTTGGGTTAGCAAGAGTTTGAGGACCATATCCCTGAACAAGTGTAGCACCTGTTGGGCCGAATACATAAGTACCGATACCGCTTACAATTGGTGAATACTCAAACGTAGATAAAGCAAGCTCGTTACCTAATACACCATATGAAGCACGCAATTTCAAATAATCAACAAAAGTATTTTTTGGGAACCAATCTTCTTTTGTAGCTACCCAACCAGCAGATACTGAAGGGAATGTACCATAAATGTTATTGCTACCAAATTTTGATGAACCATCACGACGTACAATGCCTTGTAACAGGTATTTACCATCGTAATCATAAGTAGCACGTGCAAAAAGAGAAGCATGAGTTAAAGGCTGGTTATCAGTTCCATAACCAAAACGATCGGCTTGCGGCAAGCTAAAGTTGAACGAAGCATCCTGTTGTAAGGTAATAGGCTCGCCGTAGTTGGTATCGCCTACTCCATACCCACTTTCCTGTTCAGCACTTTGACCTACCAAAACAGTAAAATTGTGTTTGCCAATTGAACGGGTGTAGGTTGCTGTGTTATCCCAGTTCCACTCTAAACCCTGACTTATTGAACGGAATTGACTGTTTGTTGCCGGCGGCAGATTGCTTGTGCTTGAGTTAAGATAGTACAGCGGGTTAAATGATTCTGTACCATAAAATGCTTGCTTAGCTGCAATTTCTGTTTTGATGGTTAAACCTTTTATTGGCTCAATTTGTAAATAAACATCACCAAATATGTTATGCGACCAGTTATAGTTACCATTCTGCAATTGCTGAGCAGCAATAGGGTTAGCTATTTCCTGAGAAACATAGTTTGAGATACCGTATGGCTGTCCCTGTGAGTTTCTTAAAATATAAGGTGCATAAGCCGGGTTGTTGTAAACAGCAGCATTAGGTTGCGCGTTTACATCAGTAACCACAACAGGTGTGATCGGATCAAGGTTGATCGCGTCAGCTAACGGGCCACCAAACACACTGTTTGTGTTAAAGTTGGTTGTGCTCCTGGTGTAGGTATATTCAAAGTTTTCACCAAACGAAAGATATTTTTTAGGTTTAAAACTGGTGTTAACCCTAAAGTTCATCCTTTTGTAGTCAGATTCATTAGGCGTTACTATACCTTTTTGGTCTAAATAACCTAACGAGGTGTAATAGTTTGAAGTTTCAGTACCACCGCCTACTGACAGGTTTTGGCTCATAATTGGCGCGCTGCCAAAAATTTCATTTTGCCAGTTAGTACCTGTACCATACTGAGATGGATTAGTAAAAGGAGCTGTACCACCATCATTTGTTACGGCTTCATTCCTTAATTGCGCATATTGCGATGCATTAGCAAGGTCAAGTTTTTTATCAACTTTTTGAGTTCCGTAGTAAAAATCATAAGTGATCTTTGGTGTTCCTTCTTTACCCTTTTTAGTTGTGATCAATATAACACCGTTTGATGCACGTGAACCATAAATAGCGGCTGATGCATCTTTTAGTACTTGTATTGATTCAATATCATTAGGGTTGATAGCATCATAACCACCGTTATCCCATATCTGGCCATCTATTACATATAGCGGATAGCTATTTGTTAAAGAGTTTTGACCACGGATAAGGATATTTGGCGCTGCGCCCGGCGCGCCTGAGCTGGCAGTAACCAAAACACCTGCTGCGCGGCCTTCAAGGGCATCGTCAATACGGGTTATTTGCTGGTCTTTCAGATCTGCTGCGCTAACACTCGAGATAGCACCTGTAACAGTTGCTTTCTTTTGTGTACCGTAACCAATAACAACCACCTCGTTAAGGCCGGTCGCGTTATCTGATAAGGATACATTAAGTGCATAACGGCCGTTGATGGATACATCCTTTGTTTCGAAACCGATAAATGAAAAGCTTAAAGTACCATTTGATGGCGCTTTAATTGAGTAACCACCGTTAGCATCAGTAACTGTGCCGTCCTGGGTGCCTTTTAATTTTACTGTAACCCCCGGCAAAGGCGCTCCTGTTTTGTCGCTTACCGTACCTTTTACGGTAATGTTCTGCGCAAAGGCAAATGACATGCCCGATAACAGGAAGATAAATAAAAATGTAATTGTTTTTCTCATGAATAAAAAAATTAATAGTTGGTTTTTGATAAGTGTTTAAAAGTTTGCTGTTCCTTTTTAAAGAACTACTGGCAATTAGCCGTACGCAGTTAAGTAGAATGGACAATCCATAGCTATGATTTTAATTGTAAATAATAATAAGACTACAGGGAGTTCTTAGGTATCCTTGTAATTGGTGCACCAAACATATGAAAGTTTGAAATATAAAAACAAATTTATTTTGCATAAATGATTGATTTTTAAGCATTTATACAATTTTTGAAACGCTTCAATCACAAGCTCATAAATCAAATTATGCTTGATAATCAGCACAAAAGGTGTATTTGCATTTTTAATTAAAAAAAAATGATACGGTTCATTCCCAAAACGCTTTTTTTTACGTTTTTAGAGGGATATAGAGTAAATGCCCCTTTTATAGGTAAATAAGGGCTAAAAACGGTCAAATACCGTCATTTTAACAGTTTTTCGGCTATATAAATTAGCTAAATTAATATAGCATTTGACTATTAGTTAGTTAAAGTTATCCAGTTTAACAACATGCCAAAATGCTTCACTTTGAAGCATTTTGGCACGTTTCAGTGTTTCAGCGTCTTTCTGCCCATAATTGCACTTTTTGCGGCTTGATTAAATAAATTATAAGCGATGTTTTGCCCATAATCAGGATATTTTAGGGTGAAAAAACAACCCTGTATTACGTTGATTTTAATGACAAAACAAACAGTTCACCCACGCCACGCTGACCAGTAAATTATAAGCTTATAACGGATAAAAACCCGTGCTATTAAAGAATAATAAAACAACAAAAACCATAAAAAAAGCGACCAGTTTTTCAACTGATCGCCTTGCATTCATTGTCCATAACCAAAACCAAAAGACTATGGACTCTCTATTAACCCTGTTATATATTTGAGACAAAAACAGCGTTCATCATCAATAAGCCCTACAGGCTTTAAACATTTACTTTTTCAGAACCAGGTAGCCGTAAGCTGCAAAATTGTATTGTGTGCCTAACGTAACGCTTGCGTTGGTTAAACCATTTGTCCAGGTTGAATTTTGCAAGCCAGCAGGTATATTAAAGGTTTGTGCAGTATTCCTGGCATTTACCAATACCAATACATCATCCGAACCTAAGGTTTTCTCAAAAGCAATAATATTAGAATCATTATACTGCGTTAAGGCACCGGTTTTAACAGCTTCGTGTGCCGCGCGGAAAGCCAGGATCTGCTTGTAGGCAGCTACCATATCCGGGTTTGCAGTATAATCAACCGGCACATTTGAGAATATGCTGATTGCGTTAGGATAACCTACTTCCTGGCTATCATAGATCAATGGTACACCATTCATGTAGGCAGCCAATACAAATGCTGATAGTGCGCCTTGCTTGCCGTTATATTCGGTAATAGTGCTACCATCTGATGATGCATCATCATGATTAGTGATATACCTTAATTTTGTGCCTGTTGATGGGATTGAATTGACCTCAGCCGTATTTGTAGTAAACAAAGCACTTGGTGCCTGCGTGTTTGCATATACGCCTTTTAACGTACTGTAATAGCTAAACGCGTAATCCATCTGAAAGCCTGCACTAATTTCAGCACTGTTTGTGCCTTCCGCTAAATAGATCAATTTGTGGGTTTTTATATTGTTTAAGGTATCAAGTGCCTGAGCCCAGAAATCAGATGGGATATTATCAGCAAAATCACAACGGTAACCATCAATGTTGGCGTTAAATATCCAGTATTTCATTGCCCTTATCATGGCGGTACGCATAGCGGCGCTGTTAAAGTTTAAAGCAGCTACATCGGTATAAGTAGTTCCCGGAGGATATACTATATTGCCGTTTGAATCTTGCTGATACCATGATTTGTTGGAGATCCAGGCGTTATCCCATGAGGTATCATTAGCCACCCAATCAAATATCACCGCCATGCCCAGTGCATGCGCTGCTGCAACCAGGTTACGCAGATCGGCCAGTGTACCGAAGTTTGAATTAACCCCGTTATAATCCTTAACACAATAAGGCGAATTAATGCTTTTAAGCACTCCTACCGGGTACGTTGGCATCAACCATATAACATTTACACCAAGCGCTTTAATTGAATCGAGCCTGGCCTGTACGCTCTGAAATGTTGCGGGTGAATAGGTTTGCGTATTCACCTCGTACATCACAATATCCTTGGTAGCAGGTACACCGGCATAAGGCGTGCCATATTGCGTAGGATCTTTATAAGTACTATCCTTAGTAGTAGTTGTAGTTGTTTTAGTAACGGTTGTTGGCCCGCTGTTTGATTTGCTGCAAGCAAAGCACAATAGCAAGGCGGGTAATAATACTGCATTCATTTTTAGTTTTCCACTTAATTTCATTCCACTTCTCCCTTTATGTTTATTTATAGTTTACTTGAATAGTTGTTGCTGCGTTATCAATAGTAACGCACTTAACCGCGCAGCTCTCCGTAGGATAAGCACTCCCCTGCGGATCTCCGCCTGCTGCCGCACCTAAAAACTGGAAGCTTGCACTTTGCAGTTTTAACTGGTTGTTACCTGTTTGTATTGTATTTGCCTGATCAAACCCATGCAATATCAGTTTAATATGTTTAAAATGAGTTTTGTAATTCCCTTCGGCAGCATTAAATGTTATTGATTGGTTAGCTGGGTTAAAGTTAATCAGCCTTTTATAAAAATCGCCTTTTTGGTAGCCGAAGCTTTTGCCATCATCCTCATAATAAACAAAATGGTTTGCCGTAGGGCCATTGTAAACATGCACAAATAAGGTATCAACAGGCTGCTCTGCTGTTGATTGTACCAGCGACTGCATTGGTATTATACTTCCACCTTTTACATACACAGGCAGCTTATTAAGGCTTAAAGGCACAATTTTTTCCTGCTTGCCATTTTCCTGCGATCCGTTATACAGATCATACCATGTACCTTCGGGGAAATAGATCTTTCCATAATCTTTAGTGCTTTCAAACGGCGCTATCATAATACCGTTACCAAATTCATATTGATTTTGATAATCGGCCCATAAAACTTTAGGGTCGAAAGTATAATCAATAGCCAGTGAGCGCATTACAGGCAAGCCATTTTGGGTTGATTCATAAAATCCTGAATAAATGTATGGCAGCAATTGGTAACGCAGGCTGATATAGTTACGTGTAATATCCAAAACATCTTCGCCAAATGTCCATGGCTCGGCAGCTTTGCTGTTAAATGCCGTGTGATTACGATAGTACGGTATAAAAGCCCCCAGTTCCATCCAACGGGCGTACAATGTGGTTGTAGGGTTACCTGTGAAACCACCGATATCCATCCCCGTAAATGAAACACCACTTAAACCTAAGCTGTTCATTAAGCGCACGCCTTGCAGCATGTGGTCTTCTTCGGCGCGATTATCGCCTGTCCATATAGCGGTGTAGCGCTGCAGGCCGGCAAAGCCCGAGCGTGTTAAAATAAACGGACGCTCTTTAAACTGTATTAAAGCGCCCTCGTAGCTTGAACGGGCCATTTGCATACCATAAATATTATGCGCCTGCAAATGGCTCGTTTGGTGGCCGTCATAATTAAATAATACGTTATCCGGCATTTTTGATCCCCAGGTAGCTATCTCGTTCATATCATTCCAGATACCGCTAACGCCAGACTCAGCAAAAAATTTAACCTGACTATGCCACCAGTCGCGGCCTTTTTGACTTGTAAAATCATTAAAATTACACCAGCCCGGCCAAACAGCACCTACATAAGGCTGGCCATCGGGATATTTGATGTATACATCACTTTTTAAACCGCTTTCATAAGCAGGTGCACCGGGCGCTACTTTAATACCAGGATCAACGATCACCGTGGTTTTAAAGCCCAGCTTGTTCAATTCGGCATTCATACCTGCCGGATCAGGGAAACGGTTCTTGTTCCAGGTGAAAAGCTGGTATTTATCCATATAATGGATATCAAGGGTAATACCATCGGCAGGGATATGTTTTTCGCGCAGGGTATGTGCTATGCGCATTACTTCCGCTTCAGGATAATAACTATAGCGATTTTGCTGATAGCCTAACGACCATAGTGGCGGCAACGGCATACGGCCCGTTAAATAAGTATAAGAAGTAATTATATCGGCAAGGCGCTTGTGATAAATGAAGTAATAGTTCATTTCGCCGCCACGTGCCCCAAATGAGGAGAAACGGTTGGTACTCGCCCCAAAGTTGAAGTCGGTTTGATAAGTATTATCGAGGAAAATACCATAGTTTAAACCATGGTGAATACCTATATAAAACGGGATGCTTGAATAAAGCGGATCTTGGGTAATGCTATAACCATAAGTATCGGTGTTCCAGTTGGTGTACCCGCTCCCGGTCCTGTCAAGGTTTCCGGTTTTTTCGCCCAGGCCTATGAAGTGCTCATCGGGCTGTAATTTTTTGTAATCAGTTACAGATTCATTTACCCACGAGGTTGATAAACCTTTATCATCTTCATTTATAACCTGCCCATCGGGCGTATAATAGGTTATGGCAAATGGTTGTTTTTGTATTACCGCTTTTAATGAATCGGTAACGATATCAATTTCGGTATCCGTTTGTTTAATGTTAGCCTTAACCACTATTGGTTTGCCAACCACAGCGTACGAAAAATCGGGTGATAACGCTTTTTTATCCATACGCACCCTTATAACCGATGGTGTATAAACGGTTATTTCGGCATTGGCGTTGCTGGTGGTAATGCTAACCTTTTGATCTTCGATCTTAACCGAGGTTACATTTCCAACATTTTTTACGGGGCTTTGCTGGCAATAACCAGCAGTCATCATAAATAAAGAAAGGGCGGGAACAATAACAGAATATTTTTTTTTCATTGCAGAAATTATAAAGAGCAGCAAGCGATAACCGCTTACTGCTCTTTTATTTTAGTTAATCTTGAGTTACCGTATAGGTATAAGTTTTCGATGCTGATTTGGTCATATCAATAGTGATGGTATAGGTACCGGCAGTAGTGATATTAATTGCCCCAGGATCATTAAAAATAAGCGTTCCTGCAAGTGCGTTTGAATCGCCAGGACCATAGTTAACATCCCAGCCATCATTTGCACGGAATTTTAACGCTCCTGCGGCAAGGGCTGTTTTTATTGTCCATGTGCCCTGTTTTGAACCAACGGTCATTGCTGTTGAAGAATTCCATTGACCCGCGGTTGCGGTACCTATTATACCCATAGTTTGTATATAAACTACTGAATAGGTTAAAGCCTGGATATCAGCATCCAGCAAATACTCACCTGCATTAGCGTAACCAATACCACCGGCATTACCATCGGTAGTTAACTTTCCGTTGCCGCCGTCACCATAATTAATATGGTTATAATCAGGGGCCGACGTAAACTTAAAGTTACCCGCCGCGCTGAAATAGGCATAACCTTCATACTGGGTTGGTGTAGTTAAACCTTGTATGGTTGGTGCTGTTGACGGTGTGTAGTTCTGGTATGAACCCGGTAACCACAGTTGATTTAACTGCAATGATGTAAACGCGATCTTAACCGGTGCTGAATAAGTGGTATCCTTACCATAAATTGCCGAACCTACTCTTAATTGCAGGTTTGTTGTGCTGTTTGGAGCAAGATTTAATCCGCTTATCAATTCATTGTTTAAGTTATTGTAGCTTATTGAGAATGCATTTTTTTGCGTTAGGTTGGCAAGTGTGGTAGAAGTTTTAAAGCTCGTACCATCTACACCTACCTGCACAAAGTAATTAACAACTGCTGATACGCCATAACTTGCCGAACTCCAGGTTACGTTAAGTGTTTGCGCCGAGTCGGCAACGGTTACTGCTATTGCGGTACCATCTGCCGGGCTGCTAATTACCGGGGCGGTAATAGTACCTACGGTAACCAGCTTGTCTTTTTTGCAGGCCTGCAGCAAGGCAAAGCTCAAAACAGCTGCTATAATGAATATTTTTTTCATGATGATGATTTTTTTAATAGCCTGGGTTTTGTTTTAAGTTACTATTCAACTGAAGATCAGATGCTGGCAGCGGGAATATGTTTAAGTGCGCATCAGTAGCTGTTCCACCTTTTACATTTCCTTTCCAATCCCACAGGTATGAACCTCCTGTAAATAATCCGAAACGGATCAGGTCGGTCCTTCTGAACATTTCCCAATACAATTCACGGCCACGCTCATCTATCATAAAGCTTAAATTAAGCTGTCCCGCTGTTATATCGCCAGCTTTACCGCCATAAGCTCTTTCCCTTAAAGCATTAATATAAGTAAGCGCGGTACCTGCATCACCACCTGCACCACCACGTAATACAGCTTCGGCATAGTTTAAGTAAACCTCACCTAACCTGAATAATGGGAAGTCGGTATCAACAAAAGTGTTGTTTGAGCCCGCCACACCTGTTGAGGTTACGTTCTTCCATTTTGCTGATAAGTATCCTTCGGCAAATATGGTTGGATCGGCAATTGGGCCCAGCGTTTGGCCCGCAGTATAAAAGATCGCTCTTTGATCTGTTTTGCCAGTAGCGTCAGGGAATACTTTGGTAACGAAGGTATTGGTCATACGGTTACCCGCCCAGCCACCACTTGAAATGCCAAACTCATTGGTAGCATCTTCAGAACCACCTACACCGGCGTGGATAATGAACGTTACATCGCCATAACTTTGTGTGTTTAGTCCATTTTCTGCAAAAGGTAATATTATTTCATCACGATCTGCATTATTATCAGCCAAAAATAATTGCTGATAGTTAGGATGCAATGAATATTTACCTGAAGCAATGATCTTATTTGAGTAAGTGATACAATCGGTATAACGGTCAGTGCCTGAGAATACCTGCGCGTTCAGATACAACCTGCTTAATAAAGCCCAGTCAGCAGCCTCGTCAATACGTGCATATTCATTTGTAGCCGGAGCTGCAAGTAAAGTTTGTATAGCAAGCAACTCTGATTCAACATATTTGAACAGATCGCCTCTTGAAATTTGTTTAGGTGTAAATGTACCCGGAAGATCCGCTTCAGTAGCGAAAGGCACATTCCCGTACATATCCATGGCACACTCGTAAAAATATGCTCTTAAAAAGCGGGCTTCAGCTAAATATTGTTGTGCAGTTGATGCTGATAAGCCCGATGGAAGCGAGCCAAGTTTGGCGTTTATATCTCTTATATATTCATTACAGTACGCTATGTTTACGAATATCCTGTTATACATTAAGCCTACATAAAGGTTTTCGTCAGACCAAATACCGCCGTGGTATTCTACCAGGCCGCCGTCGCCCCAGGCATTGATACACTCATCAGTAGTAACTTCTTCTGCCGCCCAATACTCACGCATAAAACAGGCTGTACCCTGATCTGCTGCAGCTATATCAGGTTCGTTGAAGTTCGAATTTTGACCTGAAATACCTATTGAGGCATACAATTTGGCTAAACCACCTATAATGGCGTCCGGCGTATCATATACATTGCCCGAAGTTTTAACCAAAGGGTCAATAGGCACCGTATTTAATTTTTTAGTACAAGACGTGGTAGACAAGACCGTCAAGGCTACCAGAGTTGAAAATATCTTATATGATTTCATAATATCTTTTATATTAAAAACTTGCATTTAAACCCAATTGATAAATACGGGCCCTTGGGAAGAAATTGTTATCCAGGCCACCGGATATTTCAGGATCTAAACCTTTGTAAGGGGTAATTGTAAATACATTTTGTACACCAAGGCTTAACCTTAGCTTCAATTTGTTTTTAACATAAGTAGGGAAAGTGTAGCCCAGGTTCATATTATCCATTTTGAAGAATGACGCGTTCTGTATGTAATAATCAGACTGATCGGTCATTAAAGCAGTTGTAAACTGTGTTGCACTTGCATTGGTGGTTTGGTTTGATAAATAACCAAGTGATGAATATAAACCACGGTATGTACTGTTGGCCGCTACGTTATTATAATCATAGTTTCCTAAACTTACCCTGCCTGAGAAACTGAAATCAAATCTTTTATAACCAATATCTGAGTTAATACCCATCAATACTGTTGGGTTAGGGCTGTGATCAAAATATAAATCGCTGCTGTTTATCTGGCCATCACCGTTCCTGTCCACAAAACCACCTTCTATTGGTTTACCATTTTTATCATATATCTGTTGGTACACATAAAATGAGTTGATAGGTAAACCTACTTGTTGGTATTGTATAACACCTGAAGTTGTTCCCTGAATGGTTGAATTTGTATTTGCCTGTATAAAGCCAGGGTTGTTACCACCTATTAATTTTGTGATCTTATTTTTGTTAAAGCTTACGTTATAACCTAATTGCCAGTGCCAGTCTTTTTGAGCGATTATTACTGCATTTAATGCTAATTCAGCGCCCTTATTTTCCATATCACCAACATTTTCAAGTACGGTTGAGCCAAAGTTTGTTAATGCAATTACATTCACAATATTTAGCAAATTGGATGTTTTTTTGCGATATACATCAACACTACCGGTTAAGCGGTCATTAAAGAAGCCGAAATCCAAACCAATATTAGCTGTTGTGGTCGACTCCCATTTTATACCTGCATCATATGCGCTTGGGCGCTGTGTATAGTAAAATGTATCACCAAACTGATACCTTGACGCGGCATCACTTGTTACAAAAGTTGCCTGGTAAGGATAGTTATTATTATTACCCAAATCCTGCTGACCTGTAGTACCATAACCCAAACGTAATTTCAGGTTTGAGAACACAGTGCTACCCTTCATAAAGTCTTCGTCCATAATTTTCCAGGCAAATGCTCCTGCCGGGAAAACACCAAACCTGTATTGCGGACCAAATTTCGAAGTACCGTCGTCTCTTATCGTGAAGGTAAGTTCATACTTTTGATCAAAGGTGTAGTTTAACCTTCCAAAAAATGAGATCAGTTTATAATCTGTCCTGTAAGGGAATGCTGTAACCTGCGTTTGAGCCACATCTGATTGAACTAAATTACCTTCGGTATAAAAATCAGAATAAGAGTATCCTGCCGTTGCATCAATAACGCTTTTTATTGATTTAATATCCTTTTTGTAATTCAGGTAAAATTCTCCCAGTATATTGCGGTTAACTGAGTTGTAATTTTTTAACTGACCACCCATAGCAACAGGTGTGTACACCCATTGCGTACTATCCAAAACGTCATTTTTACCAAAGTCCAGAGCATAATCATAACCAAGGTTTACATTAGCGCGCAGGCCTTCAATACCTGGTATTTTATAATCCATCTGTACGTTACCAATACTTCTTCTTTCTGTTGAAGTATTGTTGGTTTCATTTAAACGAGCAACAGGGTTAGCTGTTGCCAAGGTAACAGGCGGGCCATTAATGTCAGACGGGCCACCTGTTGTCCAGGTAGTATAACCTCTGTATAACGTGTTACCATTATAAACCGGTTGTGTTGGGTCATAATTAACTGCGCTGCCAATAGCTTGCTGGTCGGCAAAGTTGTTGGTATTATATAAACCCTTTAAGTTTACGTGAACATTTAAAGTATGGTTAAAAAAGCTGGGATCTAAACCTACCGAAATTGTAGTACGTTGAAAATTGTAGGTTTTTAATACCCCATCAGCATCATCATACCCAACTGATACGCGGTAAGGCATATTTTTAGCCATCCCTGCAATGCTTATGTTCTGATCATCGCCAAATGCTTTGTGATAGATCTGATCCTGCCAGTTAGTGTTGGCATTACCAAGCAGTGCCTGGGCAGCGGCCTCGGCGCCCGGAGTAGAAAAAGATGAGGGGCTGTTAATTAAAGCCCGAAACTGATTGGCAGTATAAACAGGAACTTCTTTAGGAATTACCGATAATGAAGCTGTGTTATTGTAATTGATTGTAAGTTCTTTTGTACCGCGTTTGGTAGTGATCAAAATTACCCCGCTTGATCCTCTTGAACCATAAATAGCAGTTGCAGAGGCATCTTTTAACACGGTAACATTTTCAACATCATCGGGGTTAATACCTGCTAAAATGTTAGCCGAACCACCCTGAACTACGTTGCTTATTGGCACACCATCAATTACTATCAGCGGATCGCTGCTCGCGTTTAATGAAGTGGTACCGCGAATACGGATAGTAGATGCGTTACCGGGTGCGCCGCTGTTTGATGTAATAGTTACACCCGGCAGTTTGCCCGAAATAGCATCCTGTATGGTGTTTACGGCGCCTTTGTTAAAATCTTTTGCGGTAATTACATCAATAGCACCAGTCGCATCAGCTTTTTTAACCGTGCCGTACCCAATTACGGCTACCTGGTTAAGTAATACTGATGATGATTTTAGCTGAAGGTTTACCACAAGCCCGTTAGCTACAGTAACCGGCTTCTCAAGCGGCTCGTAGCCAATGTAACGTACTACGAGTGTTTGCTGGCCGCCCGGAGCGTTTGCTAATTTGAAATAGCCATTTACATCAGTACCGGCACTAATACTTGTGCCCTTTATAATAACTGTTGCACCTGGCAGAGGCAGGTTCTCCTCGTCAACAATCCGGCCTGTTATTGTGCTTGATTGAGCTACTACCCAATTGGACAAGCAAATAAAAAGTAGCAGAAAACTGTACCTTAAAAAGTAAATCTTTTTCATTCATTTATTGGTTTAAAATTGGTTAAACTGGAATTGGTTCTTCTGGCCTAATTCCGAATCAAAGAAAGGTGGATGAAAATTCAAAGACAACAGTGGCAACCCCCAATATAGAAAATATTAGATCTATATTGACACAACAAATTGATAATGAATTAATTAAACCCAAATCAATTAGGGTTAATATAGATTTAAAATTCTGAAAAAAGGCGATTTATACAGCTTCTATCAGCATAATGTGCTGTTCGAAATCGTCATTGGCTATGAACGATCTGTTTTTTATGCGGTTTTTATAGGAATAAATGGTGTTAACAGAATAGCCCAGCAGTTTTGCTATTCGGTCGTTATCATGAATACCCATGCGGATAAGGGCGAAGATCCGGTGCTCAGTACTGAGCAGTTGCCCTTCGAGGATGTGGATCTCCTCCCCTTCGTTAAACAGGGCATCAAACTTTTTAATAAAGTCGGGGAATAAACGGAGGAAAACCTTATCAAAGGTATAGAAAAGCTCGTGGCGTTCATTCTCCAGGTTAAGGCTTTTAACCGCATGCTGCGCATCCTCGTACCGTTTGCTGCTTAACTTTTTATCTATCGACTTCTGGAAGCTTTCCAGCTTCTCTATATATATGGAGTTGATGTTAAAATAATAGCTTATATATTCGTTCTTTATTTTATTGGCAGTGCTGAGGTTCCTATTCAGTTCTTCAAGGGCGAGGTTGTTTTCCTGTAAGGATGCATTGGCCTCTTTAATGAGGTTATCTGCAATGCGTAGTTTTTTCAACTGGCGGAAAATGATTACGGCAAATATCACCACAAATAAAACCAGCAGCGTAATAATAAAGGAATACATGTAAAGCAGCTTTTTTTGGTGTTCTATCTGGTTTATCCATTGCGCCTCAATAATGGGCAATATGCTACTGATCTTTACCTGGCGATGCAGGGCACCATAAAAGGTGGCATCGTCCATCGCTTGCTTAATATATACGTAGGCGTCTTTTATGTCACCCTTTTTATACAGGTAATCCGCAAGCTGGTAGCTGGCTACAGTTTCTTTAGTGGCTGATTGTATATCAGATATAGATGCCTTAATCAGCAATTCCACCGATTTTTCCTGATTGCCCCGCTCACTATAGATAAAACTGAGGCAACAGGCATTAACAGCAAAATCATGCGGCGTAAGTTCGGGCATTTGCAAAAGGGCAATGTAAACTTCTTTGCCATCATCATAATTACCGGTACGCAGGTCCTTCAGGCCTTTTAATTCAAGGTAATTAAATGTACCCGGCTCGCATATTGCCAATGCCGAATCGATACAACTGATACCTTTAGGATTATATATAGCAGTGTAATCGGGGCTACGGTTATAATCTGAGAGATCGAAATAACTGCGGGCCTTTAAGAAATAGTAATCAACCTTGTCTTTTACCGGCAATGGTTTCAGGTTGATGCTGTTCAGTTGTTCCAGTGTTTCCTTAAACAACCCCGATGATAGCAAAGTAAAGGCCAGCTTCGTTTTTGCAGAGGCGATCAATACGGGATCTTTTAATAGCTGCGCGCTTTCCTGTAATTTTTTAGCATAAGTATATGCCGAATCATAACTGAATGATTTGTATTGCTCATAAAGCAGATCATAGGCAGTGTATTTTTCCTGGGGGCTTATGGCGGCACTTAAAACTGCATTTAATTTATCTATAGCCTGTTGTTTGCGGGCTACATATACTCCTTTATTGGCTAACGCCGTATTTAATTCATTTAATAAACTATCAACGGCCGATTGCGCATTGCTTTCAAAAGCAGTAAATACCAGTACGTTAATAAAAAATAGCAGTCGTATAAATTTCATTGTATCTTCCTTAAAAAGGAATGGCTTTTATAATGATGGTTTACAAAGCATAAAAATAGGAATCTTTTTAATTTTTAGGTGGTGTGATGTTAGACTGTTGATAATATCCTTACTACTTTTTTTGTCTGCTATTAAATTTGCACTGGTATAGTTGACTCACCCGGTCTTTGCTGCGCCCTACCACCCTCTCTGCCGCGAGCGCAAAGAGGGCAAAAAGCATTTTTATTTTGATAAACGCTCCGTATTTGAATTTCGCAAACATTGGATTGATGTTTGCAAACTGCCTGTTGTTTATGTGTCTAACTTTACATCAACAAAAAAATAAAAATAAACACTATGACAAATAACAATAAGATTGCCCTTGTTACCGGCGGCAGTCGCGGATTAGGTAAAAACATGGCCCTGAGCCTTGCGGCAAAAGGCATTAACGTAATACTTACCTATAACAGCAAAAAAGATGAAGCCCTTGCCGTAGTTGCAGAAATTGAAAAAACTGGCCAGAAAGCAGCAGCTTTACAACTGGATACAGCCAACGTTAATGGCTTTGATACCTTTTTCACAACACTTGGCGAGGTATTAAAAAATACATTTAATACAGATCATTTCGACTTTTTGATAAACAACGCGGGCATTGGCATAAACGCCTCTTTTGCTGATACAACCGAAGATCAGTTTGATGTGCTGATGAACATACATTTTAAAGGTGTATTTTTCCTTACACAAAAAGCTTTACCATTAATAAACGATGGCGGTCGCATTATAAACCTGTCTTCAGGTCTGGCCCGTTTCAGTATGCCGGGTTATGGGGCTTATGCAGCTATGAAAGGCGCTATAGAAACCTTAACACGCTACCAGGCTAAAGAACTTGGCGCACGTGGCATAACTGTAAACGTTGTTGCACCTGGCGCTATTGAAACAGATTTTGGCGGCGGCGTTGTACGTGATAACGCACATATTAATGAGCACGTAGCCAGTATTACAGCATTAGGCCGAGTTGGCCTGCCCGATGATATTGGCGGAGTGGTAGCCTTTTTATGTACTGACGATGCAAGGTGGATAAATGCCCAGCGTATCGAGGTTTCAGGCGGAATGAACCTGTAATATTTTTATTACACAAATTTTTCATTCTTATCTGCAATATTTATGCAAAGGAATAGAAAAAGGCCCTGGGGATACCCCAGGGCCTTTTTCTATTATTCCTGTTTTTTAAACAGTTTATAAAAATTAAATGCATTTAGCAAAAACAAAATGATATAAAACCCTCATTTTTTGACACAAAGCAATTGTTTAGTGTTGTTTTATATTATAAATCACCTAAATTACGGCCACCAAAGCATTACCTAAATGTTAAAAACCTACACTGCATCATTTCTGTGCGCTATTACCGTGCTTTTAGCCGGAAATTCTGCATTAGCACAAACAATTGCAGCCGATAGTTTAAACCGTAAACAAGCTTTATACGTCAATACAACCGATAATTTTTACCGTACCATCGGTTCACAATCTATGCTATATAATGGCAAGGACTATGAATTTTATGATCCCCTGCTGAAGGGGAATGCTTATGTTTTTGATAACAATACTTTCAACCCGGGCACAGTAGTATATGACGGCGTTCTGTACAAAAATGTAAACATGCTTTATGATCTTTATAAAGACGAGGTAGTTATACAGCTATATAACAGCGCATTAAAAATAACCCTGCTAAAGGAAAGAGTAACCAGCTTTGATCTGCTCGACCATCACTTTGTTAATATTAAAGCCGATTCTACCAACACTAATTCAGTTAGTCCCGGTTATTATGACCAGTTATATGGTGGCAAAATACAGGTTTTAGCCCGGCGTGAAAAAAGTATCCAAACAAGCCAGGGCTTTGCCGGGGCGCTCGAATCGTATTTTTTGCCCAGCCTGGGTTATTATCTGTATAAAAATGGCACTTATTATAGCGTGAGCAGCGAAGGCTCATTTTTGAATGTACTAAAGGACAAAAAGAAAGACCTGCAGCAATATATAAAAGCTAATAAGCTAAAATTTAAGAAATACCAGCGCGAAGACGCGATGGCTAAGGTAGCAGCATATTATGACCATTTAGCCGATTAATATGAAGAAGACCTACCTGTTAATCATATGCATGCTTATTGTGAAACTCGTTTCGGCACAAAATACGCCGGAGGAGAATATCAGTGTAAACTTTCAGCAAACTAAAATTGAGCCTTTTGTTGATGAGCTTGAAGCCAAAAGCGGTTATCATTTTTATGTAGATACCGCACAGTTTGATAGCCTGAAAATAACACTGCAGGTTGATAACAAGCCATTATCAACCATACTGGGCATGGCTTTTAATAATACGGCCTACCATTTTACCATTATACCCGAAGCTGCACAGGTATTTTTAACCAAAGGCAAACAGCTAAAAACGGGGCTGGCATCCGGCTATTTTAATAATGCCAAGCCTGAACGTAATAACCAGGGATTACCCGCGGCAGGAGTAGCCGCTGCAGCTGTAACAACTACCGAATTTACCGGCGATAAGGAAGCCCAGGCCACAGAAGCAACTATCGAAAACAAAACTTACGAAATCGGGCTCAGAACCAATAATATACAACCCGGCAATTCCATACTCTCGGGTTACGTAAAAGATATTAAATCAGGCGAATCGGTTGTTGGTGCCAGCATAGTGGTGGCAGGAACCAAAACAGGCGTAGTAACAGATCAGTTTGGCTATTATACCATAACGCTGCCCCGTGGCAGGCAAACGCTTATTATACATGGCATTGGCATGCGTGATACAAAAAGGCTGATCATTTTATACAGCGAAGGCCGCCTAAACATCGAAATGCAGGAACAGGTATTCGCGCTGAAAGAGGTAAAAATATCTGCCGATAAGGTTGCCAACGTGCGCAGTACCGAAATGGGTACGAACAAGCTGGATATTAAGAGCATTAAACAGGTGCCAGCTGTATTTGGCGAGGCCGATATATTGCGCGTGGTGCTAACTTTACCTGGCGTACAATCTGTTGGTGAAGCAACTACCGGCTTTAACGTACGTGGCGGTTCGGCCGATCAGAACCTGATATTATTGAATGATGAAACCATCTATAATCCTTCGCATTTCTTTGGGTTCTTCTCCGCGTTCGATCCGGACATTGTAAAGGACGTTGAACTGTACAAAAGCAGTATTCCCGAAAAATACGGAGGCCGCCTGGCATCGGTACTTGATGTAAACGACCGTGAAGGCAACAAAAAACTATTTACCGGAACCGCAGGTATAGGGCTATTAACCAGCCGTTTAAATATTGAAGGACCGATAATAAAAGATAAAACGTCGTTTATTTTAGGCGCGCGTACCTCCTACTCCGACTGGCTGCTGAGCTTGCTGCCCGAAGAGTATAAGCATAGCGAGGCATCGTTCTATGATGTTAACCTGGGCATAAGCCACCAGATAAATGATAAAAATAACATTTATGTGAACGGCTATTTAAGTCATGACCAGTTTAAGCTGAACAGCGATACTGCTTACAAGTATGGCAATAAGAACGCGAACATTAAATGGAAGCATAATTTTAACGACAAGCTTTTCAGTGTGTTCCTGGTTGGGTATGATCGTTACCAGTATTCGGTATCAAGCGATGCGAACCCTGTAGATGGTTATAATTTGAATTACAACGTAAATCAATCAAACTTAAAAGCCGATTTTACCTATTACATCACCCGTAAAAACACTATTGATTTTGGGTTGAGCTCGATATATTATAAGCTGCATTCGGGCGATGAGGAACCATTCAACAACAAATCATTGGTTGTGCCTGATGTTGTACCTGCCGAGCAGGCACTGGAAAGCGCCTTATATTTTGGCGACAAGTATGATATAACTCCTGATTTCACCCTAAACCTGGGCGTACGGTATTCGATATATAATTACCTGGGCGCACAAACTGTAGATTACTACGCGCCAAATCTGCCAAAGGAAAGTGCAAATGTGCTGGATAGCGTTACCTATGGTAAAAACAAGGTAATTAAAACGTATAGCAGGCCCGAGATAAGGGCATCGGCAAGGTATAACCTGAATGATAACACCTCACTTAAAGCCAGTTATAATACATTAACACAATATATCCACCTGTTATCAAACACTACGGCTATATCCCCTACTGATGTTTATAAACTAAGCGACCCCAATATTAAACCGCAAACTGGCGACCAGGTGTCGTTAGGGATTTACAAAAACCTGCAATCGAATACTATTGAAACCTCTGTTGAGGTGTATTACAAACGCATAAGAAATTACCTTGATTACAAGAGCGGTGCCACCTTGCTATTGAATGATCATATCGAACAGGATGTAATAAATACACAGGGAAAAGCATACGGTATTGAGTTTTTAGTTAAAAAAACCGAGGGTAAACTAAATGGTTGGGTAAGTTATACCTATTCACGCACCTTTTTAAGGCAGGACGATCCTAATGCTGGTGAACTCATAAATAATGGCGATTACTACCCGGCTAACTATGATAAGCCACATGATTTTAACTTCACGGGCAATTATCGTTTTACCCACAGGTATAGTATATCGTTAAACGTGGTGTATAGCACCGGTCGCCCTATTACGCTGCCTGAGGCTAAGTATTATTACGATGATGCCGAACGTGTGTATTATTCTGACAGGAACGCTTATCGTATCCCGGACTATTTCCGGTCGGATTTTTCGATTAATATTGAGGGGAACCATAAGGTTCACCAGCGGTTTCATAACTCATGGACGGTTGGGGTATATAATTTAACCGGCCGGGCCAATGCGTACTCAACCTATTTTACAGAACAGGGCGGCGCTATAAACGGTTATCAGCTATCTATTTTTGCAAAACCAATACCTTTTATTAACTATAATATACGCTTTTAGGCAATGAGAAAGAATGGGACATATATTATTTTATGTAGTATAATAGCTATATGGGCATTGGGTTGTAAAAAGCCATATACGCCTAATATTATTAGCAGTAATAATAATTATCTGGTTGTTGAAGGGAATATAAATACAGGAACAGATTCTACAACCATCAGGCTGAGCCGTACGGTTAATCTTTCGTCGGGTGTAAACATAAATCCGGAGTTGAATGCTACAGTAGCTATACAGGATAATCAAAATCAAACCTATAATTTACACAGCATAGGCGGCGGCATATATACGAGCGCTATTTTAACCCTCGACAATACCCGCACCTACAGGTTAAATATTACTACTTCTGATGGTAAAACATATCAGTCGGACTATGTACCTGCTATGGCATCACCACCTATTGATAGTATCGGCTTTACCGTACAGAATAATGGCATACAAATTTATGTAAATACACACGACCCAAATAACAAAACCCATTATTACCGCTGGGATTACAATGAAACATGGATCTTTCATGCAAGATATGAATCGGATTACATATCAAATGATAGTACCGATTTGGTTATACGGCCAATAAACAAGCAAATTTACCAGTGCTGGGGAAGCAGTATTTCAACTGTTATAACATTGGGTTCATCTGCCAAACTTGCACAGGATGTGATCTATCAAAGCCCTATTATTTTTATCCCGTCGACCTCAGAAAAAATAGAATCGAGATACAGCATATTGCTTAAACAATACGCCATGACATCCGACGGGTATAACTATTACAGCATCCTGAAAAAGAACACAGAGCAACTGGGTAGTATTTTTGATGCCCAGCCATCACAATTAACCGGGAACATACATTGTACCACCGATGCAACATTGCCTGTAATAGGATATATTACAGCAGGAGCAATCCAGCAAAAACGAGTGTACATCAATAATTCGCAGCTTCCAACCTGGCAACCTACTTATCCATATGATTGCGGCCTGGATACTGCGCTGTACATGACCAAGCCTCCACAATCCATAAATCAGGTTTTGCAAATATTAGTGCCGCAGCCTAACTCTGATATACCGGTATACGCGATATTTGGTAATGGGCCAAACCCTATTGGTTATACATACTCTGATCCTGAATGCACAGATTGCAGTATACGCGGGACTTTAATTAAACCAAGTTTTTGGCAATAATAAACAGATAATACTATGCAAAAATGATCGAAACTATTGAGTTGGATAAACGATGAGAAAACATATTAAAAATATCATTTGCTTACTTTCATTACTGTTATTGTGCATAACGGCAGGTTATTCGCAGGCCCCTGCCGCGTTGCCTGATGTGCAAAATAGCTTTGATAGATACAACTCAAACACCTTACAGGAAAAGCTGTATGTACATACCGACAAAAACACCTATACAGCGGGCGAACTGATATGGTTTAAGCTGTATTATGTAGATGGCATAAACCACAAACCTGTTGATTTAAGCAGAGTTGCCTATGTTGAGGTTTTAGACAATAACCAAAACGCGGTTATGCAGGCAAAAATAGCCCTGAATAACGGCGCTGGTAGTGGTTCGCTTTTTATACCGGTAACACTGGCAACAGGCAATTTTACATTGAGGGCCTATACCAACTGGATGAAAAATTTTAACCCGGATTATTATTTTCATAAAAGGCTGTCTATTATAAATCCGCTAAAATCTCCTGATGTTGAGGCTAAAACTGCTACTCCCGACTATGATGCGCAGTTCTTTCCCGAAGGCGGCAACCTGGTGAATGGCATTAGCAGTGTAGTAGGTTTTAAAATAAGCGACCAATGGGGCAAAGGCGTAAACTTTACTGGCGCCATATTGGATAAAAGTAATGATACCGTGGCGCGGTTTACCCCTTATAAATTTGGCATGGGCCACTTTACCTTTAAGCCTGATAACCACAATACTTACCGGGCTGTTATAAAAATAGCAGGTAAAACTATTCAGAAAGATCTACCTGCTATAAATGACAACGGTTATGTAATGAGCGTAAAGGATAACGGCAGCGGGTCGTTAGCTGTCACGGTTAATTCAACCCTGCCCGGTACAACGGTTTATCTTTTCGCGCATACCCGTGGCACAGTTAAGGTTATAGAATCAGCAACGGTTAATAATGGTGAGGCTGTATTTAATATAGATAAAAGTAAACTGGGAGATGGCATATCACAACTAACCATTTTTAATAACGACAAGCAGCCGGTGTGTGAACGATTATACTTTAAACGCCCTGCTAAAAAGTTGCTCATTAGCGCCGCAACCGATCAGCAGCAATACTTCACCCGCAGAAAGGTAAATATTGCTATTGACGCTAAAAATGGCAACAGTAACCCTGTAGTTGCCGACCTATCGCTGGCCGTTTACCGGCTGGACTCGCTACAGCATTCCGGTCAGGAAGATATACAGAATTATTTATGGCTGAGTTCTGATCTGAAAGGAAATATAGAGTCGCCTGATTACTACTTTAAAAGCGCTGAAACAGATGAGGCTATTGATAACCTGATGCTTACCCAGGGCTGGAGAAGGTTCGACTGGAAGAATGTATTAAGTAACAGACAGCCTGAATTTACATTCTTACCTGAATTTAACGGGCCGATTATCCTGGCAAAAATAACTAATACGCTTACCAACACCCCTGCAAAAAACATTATGACCTACCTGGCTATTCCGGGTAAAAAGGTACAAATGTATACCTCATACAGTGATTCGCTTGGGCATTTGTTATTTAACATGAAAGATTTTTTCGGGCCGGGCGAGATAGTTATTCAACCCAATACATTGATTGATACTACTTTTCGTATTGATGTAGCCAATCCTTTTTCTGAGCAATATGCCAAAATTGCCTTACCGCGTTTAAACATAAGCGCCGGTATGCAAACCGCTATTGAAGATCAAAGCCTGAACATGCAGGTGCAAAACATCTATAGCAGCACCAAATTAAGGCAGTTTTATGACCCGCATATTGATAGCAACGCTTTTTTTGGCACACCTTATAAAAGTTATTTGTTAGATAATTATACCCGCTTTACCACAATGGAAGAAGTAATGCGTGAGTATGTAAGCGAAGTAAATATTACTCACCCTAAAAATCATTTCCATATAAAGGTTATAAGCGCTAACAATCCTGCTTATTTAAGCGACACCGACCCGCTGGTACTGATAGATGGGGTTCCTTTCTTTGATATTGATAAACTATTCGCGGCTGATCCGCTTAAAATTCGTAAACTGGACGATATGCCTTTTACTTATTACTGGGGCCCGTCGGTTGAAGAAGGTATATTTAGTTTCACAACCTATAAAGGCGACCTTGGCGGTGTAGAGATAGACCCGCATGCGGCAGTGCTTGATTACGAAGGCCTTGAACTACAGCGTGAATTTTATTCACCTGCATATGATACCGAGAAAGCTTACGCAAGCCGGATACCAGATTTTAGAAATGTGCTTTATTGGGCTCCGTATATAACTACCGGTTTAAAAGGTAAAAATAACCTAAGCTTTTACACATCTGATAAAACTGGCCAGTATATTGGCATAATACAGGGCTTAACAGCCACCGGCGAAGCCGGCAGCAGTAGCTTTACCTTTAGTGTTGTAAAATAAATACCATACACTTTACAATTGTATATCAGCCCGAAATTTTGTTATTTGCCGCGATTCTAATACGATTCAGCAATTTTTAACGTTCTACAATAAGCTTAGCTATGTAGCTAAATCAGCACCCAATTTTAAATCTGACGGTATGCAAAATAATTTACTAAATTCAAGAGGATTACATGTTATTACAGGGTTGATATTTTTGTCATCTGTAACACTTTTCTCATGTACAAAAACTTCAAATAACCAAACAGTTACGCCGGTAAGTATATTATCGGTTATTGATGTATCACCAGATGCGCCAGCGCTTGATTTTTATGAGAACAGTACGGTGATAAACACAAATGCTATTAATTATGGCAGCGGGCTGGCCTATTTTAATTCATATGCAGGTAATGTGGCTTTCAGTTTTGACGGAAACGGAACCAGTACCAAACTTGGCGCCGATAACGTAACCCTAACGGCAAATCATTACTACACCCTGATACTTGCTAACTCCATAAAAACACCTGATTTTATTTTGTTGGCCGATACACTGGTATCTCCCGGACAAACCAATTCATCTATTCGTTTTATAAATGCAAGCGCAAATGCCCCGGCGGTTGATGTGGTTGTTAAAAAAGGATCGGTATTGATAAATAATATTGCCTACAAAGGCGTAACAAAATTTGTTTCCGCCCCGGTTATGACAAATGATACCTTACAGGTACTACAGGCAGGTACAAGCACTGTGCTGGCCACACTGCCGAATATTACTTTTGAATCAGCTGGTGCCTACACCATTTGGTTATACGGAGTTCCCGGTTCTACTACTACTCCGCTTACTATCGGAGCAATGCAAAATGCCGCTTTTTAAGATAAACGAATAAAACAAACTGATAGCCTGGCGTTTACTGAACCAACAGTTTTGTAAATGCCAGGCTATCGCCTTTAAAGGCGTCAAAATCAACAGTGTGGTAAATGCCGTTTATGCTGGCTTTATCAGAGTGCTGCCAAAACAACCAGTTGCGTGGCCCCACCTTCAGGTCGTCTTCATTATAATGGGCTATCCACAGGTGATAATCGTCAAAATATCCGGCCAGATAATCAGCATAAAAACTTAGGGTGGTGTACATAAGCGGCTTTACTTTAGCATGCACCTCAACATATGTTAAAAATGCCTGTAACTCTTTTCGCATGGCTTCTGGCTTGGCACCATCAAGGGTTTCAATATCAACTACAGGTGGCAGATCACCAGCCTCAAGAGTAAAGTTTTGCAGAAAGAAACGTGCCTGCCACATACCGTTTTTATTCGACCTGAAAAAATGATACGGCCCGCAGGTAATCCCTACCTTTGGTGCCTCGCGCCAGTTACGCTTAAAATAAGGGTCAACCTTAAGCAAACCTTCACTTGCCTTAATAAACGCGAAACTTACGTGTACGCTATCCTCCTCCATTGCTTTCACTTTAGGCCAGTTTATCTTCCCCTGCGCGTAGGACACATCAATACCATGCACCTGATATTTATTGGGGATACGGATATTAAAGCTCTTATAAACGCGGTAATGCGGATTTTCGCCGGTATCCATAAACCATTGCCAGGTTGATGAGAACATTTTAAGCACGTAGCCATAATAGAACGGGGATAGCAGGATAATCAACAGACCGGCGATAAGAATTTTCCATGTATTCCCAGAGTTACCACCCTTCTTTTTGGCAGTAGGTTTTCTTGTAACAGTTTTTTTCGGAGCAGCTCTTTCTGTGATCAGCTTTTCAGCAACAGGTTTTTTTGATACTGGTTTTTTAGGGGTTGCCACTTAGCAAAGGTAATGAAAGTTCCGTTTGGGTTGTCTGGGATATCTGATATATTCAGAAGATGCTCCGTAGGAGCAACATATTGGTAGAAATATATTATCCATTAAATTAGCTCCGTAGGTGCTAAATAACACCCGGACTATAGCGTAGAATTATGTACCTACGGCACATATCATCTGTTTTATTTAATTTTCTACCAATATTTAACCCCGATGGGGTTATTGTAATATCCTTTGAATGGTTGTTTATTGAAAAGAAATTTCAATGTCCTTTCGCAGCGTTTATGCTTTTTATTAGCGTAAAAGCCCCCCTTCTTCTTCACTGGCTGCCGCGCCATTCCGGTGGGGATTTTAGCTGCTTATTATTCCAGCACCTGGTAAATGGTAACCGGTTTGGCCTTATTTTTCAGCGTAACCTCGCCAATTTTTTCGCAGCTGAATGATTCTTTGGCTTTTTCGTAGGTTTCCTCCGTTATAATGATCTGCCCGGCTTTAGCAACAGATTGCAGGCGCTGCGACAAGTTAACAGCGTCCCCTATCACGGTATAATCCAGTCGTTTTAGGGATACAGAGCCAATATTACCTGACACCATTTCTCCCGAGTTTATACCTACCGATACTTCAGGTTTATAAATTTGGTCGCCGGTTGTTATCTTATCTACATTTTTAAGTTGTTCCCTTACAGCCAATGCAGCATCAATGGCCCTGTCCAGGTGAAAATCGCCCCTAAAAACAGCCATAACGGCATCACCCATAAACTTATCTACATGGCCACCCTGAGTAATTATTTCTTTAACTATCTTATCAAACAAGCCATTAAGCAATGTTACCACGGTGTTTGCTGCTACCTGTTCGGTAATGGCGGTAAAACCGCAGATATCGATAAACATTACAGTAGCTTCGACTACTTCATTGTTCAACAGACTGGTTTCAAACTCCTTATGAGTCATAAAGTTGAGCACATTTTCATCTACATACATTTTTAGTATGTTGTTTTCTTTAATGGCTCTTATGGTATCCTGCAATTGCTTTACATGCAGTATGGTTTTCTCCATGGTGAGGTCGAGGTCCTCAAAATCAACCGGCTTTACTACAAAATCAAAAGCTCCCCTGTTCATAGCTGTGCGGATGTTTTGCATATCGCCATAGGCTGATACCACTACTGCTTTAATCATAGGGTTAGCTTCGGGCAGGCGGCTTAACAGGGTTAGGCCATCCATAACCGGCATATTTATATCACTTAGTATAATATCGAGGTCGGGGTGTTCCTTTACTTTTACCAGTGCTTCTTCGCCGTTTTGGGCGAAAACAAATTCATATATATTTTCCCTGATCTTGCGGCGGAACTTTTGTTTTACTAATAATTCAAGATCAGCTTCATCATCAACTACCAATATCTTGGCCATTATCGGTAAGGGTTTTAAGTTTTTCTTTTAA
>JAMFSA010000175.1 GCA_026225055.1 Mucilaginibacter xinganensis
CAGGGGTTAGGGGGTTGATGAAAGCTTACCTGTTTGGCTGGAACCCTTTGAAATGGCCTTGGGTGGATATTGATGCTGATATCAAAAAGCTTTCAGAAACCGGCAAGCTGGAAGATAACTGGAGCGTGGTAAGTCACAAAACCATTCAGCCCGGCGACCGTGCTTACATTGTACGTGTAGGCGTTGAGCCAAAGGGGATCTTTGCTTCGGGCGTTATCACTTCTGCCCCCTACCCCGCCATTCGCAAAGGGAGGTCGTATTACCGGATACAAATCACACTTGATGTCTTATTGAACCCGGATAAGGAGCCTATCCTTTCCATGAATATATTGAAGACCGGAAACCTTGCCGCGCAAACCTGGGCACCGCAGGCATCCGGCATATCTATACGACCACAACTGGTGGATGAAATAGAAGGCGTTTGGTTAAACTTCCTGGATTCCACCCATAAATGGGAGATCTGATATTTATCCGAATACCAAACAAGTGAGGGACATCCTTGTCTTACTCATACCATAAAACACAAAGTAAGATGATCATTGTAAAAATTGCCGCCGATACACAACAGGAGCGTGAAATTGAGATTGTAAACGAGAAAGGCACCTGGGATAGCGGCAGCTACCATTTATTTTCGGCTATATTCTTAAAAGAGGATAAACCAACTCCCGAGCCGCACGATATTAATAGCTCTAAATTTTTAGGGGAGGTAATAATTGATAAGGCAAAAGGCTACTGGGAATATAAAGGTGATAAGCTGAATCTCGACGAACAAAAACAAATAGCCAATTTTATTTTAGATTACCAGGCGCCGGATGGAGTTTATTAATACCCGGTTCATCTTCATCGCCATGTACATGAAGATGGGTGTATCTTTAATAATGCGCTTATACGTACAGACAAAACGCCTTTTATTTTAAGATATAATACTTAGTGAAATATAGCATCCTGCCTGTTCTCCCAAAAGAATAAAACTGCCATGCGGGCGTCACTTACCGAATAAAACATCGGGCAGTTTTTATGAACGAACGCTTTCCGAATATTTTCCATCTTGTTTGCTGCCTGAAAAATTAAAGGAAATTTGCTGATAATATCGACAACTTTATACGCACGCTTCCTAAATTCGTTGGCTTCTTTATCGCCCCATCTAATTCGTATCTGCTCTCCAATAGCGTCAAAAGCATCAACAGCTTCATTGGAGAAAATCACATTAAGACGCATTATTTAAGCGGGAATTTTTTCTTAAATTCCTCAAGCGAAACGAACCTCCCTGCTTGAATGTCGGCCTGTCCGCGTGCGATTCCAGCTAACACGTGGGGTGGCAATTCGTCTTCGTCATCTTTAACAAAAGAAATTTCCAATGCTTCAAGGAAAGCTTTCATAAATTTTTCCTGCTCATCGGTAGGGTATATCACATAAGTTGCCATCTATCAAATTTAGTTGAAAAAATTAAAATGTAAAAAGGAGCCACTCTTTTCAGAATGGCTCCTTTTAATAATATCCGATCTTCCGGTACTATCACACTTTGATTTCAACTTCAACGCCGCTTGGCAATTCAAGTTTCATTAGTGCATCAACAGTTTTTGAGTTTGAACTATAGATGTCTAATAACCTTTTGTATGAACATAACTGGAATTGCTCACGGGCTTTTTTGTTCACGTGCGGTGAACGCAAAACTGTGAAGATTTTTTTTTCAGTTGGTAAGGGAAGTGGTCCGCTTACAACAGCACCCGTAGGTTTTACTGTTTTTACGATTTTCTCAGCTGATTTGTCAACCAGGTTGTAATCGTAAGATTTTAATTTGATTCTGATCCTTTGGCTCATTTTGTTTTTAATTTTTGTGATTTCACCGATTAGGGTGATTTCACTGATTTGTTTTTGGCCAACTATAAGAGCTATTAATTATAGTTGACCGGGTTGATTATGTCGAATAAGTTGATTAGGTTAAAACGTTGAACTTAATCAACTCAATCCAACCTAATCAACCTAAAACTATTTACGCGTTAGCAGCTGCTTTTTTACCTCTTGCTTTGGCAACTACTTCTTCCTGTACGTTACGTGGCGCTTCAGCATAGTGGTCAAATTCCATGGTTGAAGTAGCACGGCCCGAAGTGATGGTACGTAACTGGGTTACATAACCAAACATCTCTGAAAGTGGTACAGTAGCTTTAATTACCTGTGCGCCTGCACGTGAATCCATACCTAAAAGCTGGCCACGACGACGGTTCATATCACCGATTACATCACCCATGTTTTCTTCAGGGGTAAGGATCTCGATTTTCATGATCGGCTCAAGCAACATTGGTTTACATTTTGGCAACGCCTCGCGGTAAGCAGATTTTGCAGCTATCTCGAAAGATAACGCATCTGAATCGACCGCGTGGAACGAACCATCAATTAAACGTACTTTTAAGCTGGTTAACGGATAACCGGCTAATACACCATTCGCCATTGAAGCTGCAAAGCCTTTTTCAACCGACGGGATAAACTCACGTGGAATTGAACCACCGCTGATCTCGTTGATGAACTGTAAACCTTCTTTACCTTCGTCGTTTGGTGAAATAATGACCTGAATATCAGCAAATTTACCACGACCACCAGTTTGTTTCTTGTATGTTTCGCGGTGCTGAACGGTACCTGTGATTGATTCCTTGTAAGCTACTTGCGGAGCTCCCTGGTTAACCTCAACTTTAAACTCACGTTTCAAACGATCCATGATGATATCTAAGTGAAGCTCGCCCATACCTGAAATTACAGTCTGGCCGGTTTCTTCATCAGATCTTACACGGAAGGTAGGATCTTCTTCAGATAATTTACCTAAAGCCATACCTAATTTATCTACATCAGCCTGTGTTTTAGGCTCAATAGCTAAACCAATAACGGGATCAGGGAAATTCATTGATTCCAGAATGATCGGGTGTTTCTCATCACAAAGGGTATCACCTGTTTTGATATCCTTAAAGCCTACTACCGCTGCAATATCACCTGCACCTACATTTGGTATAGGGTTTTGCTTGTTAGCATGCATCTGGAATATACGTGATATACGCTCTTTGCTTTCAGATCTCATGTTATACACATATGATCCTGCTTCCAAATTACCTGAATATACACGGATAAAGCATAAACGACCTACAAAAGGGTCAGTTGCAATTTTAAATGCCAAAGCTGCAAAAGGCTCTTTTTCAGATGGTTTACGTAAAACTTCTTCGCCTGTATCTGGGTTGGTACCAATGATACCTTCAACATCCATAGGTGAAGGCAACAATTCCATCACATAATCAAGCATGGTTTGTACACCCTTGTTTTTGAATGATGAACCGCAAACCATAGGAACGATCTTGGCATCTAAAACTGCTTTACGTAAAGCGTCAAGCACTTCGCGTTCAGTAATAGTTTCAGGAGCATCAAAGAATTTCTCCATCAGGCTCTCATCATAATCAGCTACTGATTCAAGTAATTTCTCTCTCCACTCAGTCGCTTCTTCGATCATATCCTCAGGGATAGGCACTTCAGTAAAGGTCATACCTTTATCATGCTCATTCCAAACAATACCTTTCCAGTTAATTAAATCAACAACACCTTTAAAATGCTCTTCAGCACCAATAGGTAATTGTAATGGAACTGCGTTGCTACCTAACATGCTTTTTACCTGTTTTACAACATTTAAAAAGTCGGCACCAGAACGGTCCATTTTATTAACGAAACCTATACGGGCAACGTTATAGTTGTTGGCAAGCCTCCAGTTGGTTTCAGATTGTGGTTCAACACCATCAACTGCTGAAAACAAGAATACTAAACCATCTAATACACGCAGTGAGCGGTTCACTTCAACAGTGAAATCCACGTGTCCTGGTGTATCAATAATATTAATGTGGTAGTTATGGCCACGGTATTTCCAGCCTACAGTTGTAGCAGCAGAGGTAATGGTGATACCACGTTCCTGCTCCTGAGCCATCCAGTCCATCGTAGCCGCGCCTTCGTGTACCTCTCCTATTTTATGGCTAACGCCAGAATAGTAAAGAATACGCTCTGTTGTTGTAGTTTTACCGGCATCAATGTGAGCGGCAATACCTATATTTCTTGTATATCTTAGATCTCTTGACATCTTTGTTTTTTTTGGATTTCACTAATTTATTTTATGATTACACCGATTATAACGTGTAAACATATATAATCGGTGTAATCGTATTATTAAATCGGTGTAATCTAATTTATTAGAAACGGAAATGTGAGAACGCCTTGTTAGCCTCAGCCATTTTGTGCGTATCTTCTTTCTTCTTCACTGCTGCACCTTCACCTTTAGCTGCTGAGATGATCTCACCTGCTAATTTCTCCATCATGGTTTTTTCACCACGACGACGTGCATAGCTGATCAACCATTTCATACCTAAAGCGATTTTACGCTCCGGACGAACTTCAGTTGGCACCTGGAAGTTTGCACCACCTACACGGCGGCTTTTAACTTCAACAGCTGGCATTACATTATTTAAAGCTTTTTTCCAGGTATCTAACCCGTTTTCGCTTGTTTTTTTCTCAACTATTTCAACTGCGTTGTAAAATATAGCGTATGCTGTAGATTTTTTACCATCATACATCATGTTATTTACAAACCTTGTTACCAAAGTATCATTGAACTTTGGATCAGGAAGGATAATTCTCTTTTTTGGTTTTGACTTTCTCATTGCTATCTATCCTCCTTAATTATTTCTTTTTACCTTTAGTTGGAGCCGCTGCTACTTGACCTGGTTTAGGGCGTTTAGTACCGTATTTTGAACGGCGCTGATTACGACCCGCAACACCTGATGTATCTAACGCGCCACGGATGATGTGGTAACGTACACCTGGTAAATCTTTAACACGACCACCACGAATTAATACAATTGAGTGTTCCTGCAAGTTGTGTCCTTCACCCGGGATATAAGCGTTAACTTCTTTTCCGTTGGTTAAGCGCACACGTGCAACTTTACGCATTGCTGAGTTTGGTTTTTTAGGGGTAGTGGTATACACGCGAGTGCATACTCCTCTTCGCTGTGGACAGCTGTCCAACGCTGGTGACTTACTCTTGTCAACCAGAGCTACTCTACCTTTTCTAACTAATTGCTGAATAGTAGGCATTTTTCCTTTTTTGTAATTACAGTTTTATCCTTATTTTAAGGACTGCAAAGGTAGGTACAATTTTTCTAATTTTCAATAGGGTTGATGATTTTTCTTTATTGATAGTTAATTGGTTAGGTGATG
>JAMFSA010000016.1 GCA_026225055.1 Mucilaginibacter xinganensis
ACCTGTGTAATACTTAACATCAGGAAACACAAACTTACTAGTAGAAGTTTTTTCATTTTGTTAATAATAAGATCAGTTAATAGTTAATTAATTATAAAAGTAATGTTAGATTTTCAAATAGTCAAGAGAAATGTCTTTTTTTTTAAAATAAATGCAGTTTTACGAAGTTTAATTAAAATTTATAGTACTATGCATTGCATAATACATTTTTAAACATATATCTTTGTAGTATGATTGTTGAAAATACACAAACCCAAATGCGGAAAGGCATATTAGAATATTGCATACTTTCCATAATAGCTAAGGGCGAAACATATGCCTCAGACATCATTGCTGAGCTTAAAAAGGCCCAACTGCTTGTAGTTGAGGGTACTCTGTATCCTTTATTAACGCGCCTAAAAAATAATGGACTGCTAACTTATAATTGGGTAGAGTCGACATCGGGGCCGCCGCGCAAGTATTATATACTTGCTGATGAGGGCAAAAAGGTTTTAGAACAGTTGGATAAAACATGGTTGGAGCTGGAGTTTGCCGTCCAAACCGCTATAGGCAACAGGAATAAACCTGCTGAGCCAAGTGCCAATAATGAAGCTAATCAACCTGAAATTTAACCCCCCTTGCGGATTATATTAATATAACAAGACTAAACCGATAAATAATTATCAATCATGAACAAAACTATCATCATAAATATAAACGGCATCGTATTCCATATAGAAGAAGACGCCTATGAAATACTAAAAGAGTATATGACGAACGTGAAACGTCATTTTCTTGATTCAGCAGATAGCCTGGAGATCACTACAGATATTGAAAACCGCATTGCTGAAATGTTCTCGGATATACTAACTGCTGAGAACAAACAGGTTATAGTTGAACAGGATGTGCGCTCAATTATTGAGCAAATGGGTACCGTGGACGAGTTTGACGAAATATATGAGGACGCAAAAACCGATACTAATAATGCTTACGCCTATAATACCGGCGAGCGCAGATTGTTTCGTGATCCGGATGATCACCTGGTGAGTGGTGTTTGCGCGGGCATAGCCAATTACTTTAATATTCAGCCGGTGTGGGTAAGGCTGGCATTTGCATTATCTTTTCTTTTTGCCGGATCAGGGCTATTAATATATATAATACTATGGATAGTGATACCCAAAGCATTAACCCGTTCCGACCGTATGGCCATGAAGGGCGAAAAACTAAATCTGCAGGGCTTTAAAAACAATTTTGAAGAAGAGTTGCACTCTGTGCGCAACCACCTGAACAACTTAGGCCAGGAAGCACGCCCCCTTGTATATAAACTGCGTGACTTTATAACCGACTTTGCACATCACCTCGGATTATTTTTTAATGGTGCAGGTAAAATAATAATTAAAGTAGTAGGCGTAGTAATATTGCTGGCGTTTTTTGCAGGCGCTATAGCCTTAGTTGTAGCATTGGTCGCATTTTTAGGCTTTGGTGCCGGGCATGGTAATGGTATGTTCCCAATGTCGATATGGGCGAATGAGCATGCAGACAGGATATATATAGCAGCATTTTTAACTGCCTTTATACCTGTACTTACTATTATATTAATGTTGATAAGCGCAGTTTTTAACACAACATCCATCAGCAGATCAACAGGTACCATCATACTGGTAATTTGGATATGCGCTATAAGTGTACTGGTATTTTATATTGCCAAAGTGGGTTCAAATTTCAGGGAAACGGCTAGCTTCACTCAAACCGTAAATTTAAAAACAGCACCTAATAATGTTTATTACCTAAAATTGGATAACGTTAAATACCTTACACGAGACGATAGTTTACGCCTTGATATAAAAAACAACTTTCGCAACATGATCCTTACTAATGATTTTGAGGATGATCCGGAGCCTCGTAACATCAGCGTTAGCATTGAGCGCAGTGATATTAGTCAGCCGGTTATGATAGAGTCATTTACAGCAAAAGGCGGCAATTATGAGAGCGCGCTATTAAATGCACGCGACACCAAATATATATTTACGCAGGAAGATTCGGTTTTAAAGCTTGACGATAAACTCCGCAGGAGCCCTAATTCAGCATGGCATGCAGAATACCTGGATATTACCATAAAACTTCCTTTAAATTCAAAGGTGATCATTGACCAGGATCTGAACAACCGTATTAATCTTAATGCAAGTGTTGGCGATTGTAAAACCCTGAACAAACAGGAAAATGCCACATCGGCTACTTTTATTATGACGGATAATGGCCTGCAATGCAAAGTTGATACCGTAGTAATTGTAAAAACACCTGCGCAAGTCGACTCTGCACGTAAAGCCAGCAGCGCAAAAACAATAGCCAAACTGCAGGCACAAATAGATTCGACTAAAAAAGCTGATAGCGTAGCCAAACACTAATAATGAAACTACTGGTAAGATACCTGAGCCTGCTGATATTCAGCGGGCTCATTATTCCGCTTTATATAACTATAACAGCGCCGGTAAAAACAATGCCTTTGAAAAAATCTGCCGAAAAGCTTTGTAATCGCCAAACTCATACCCACTTCTTTTACAAGTACATACTCGGAAATATCTTCCCGGTATTAAAAAACTTAAATTAAATTGTAACCTTCCCCCCTATTTGTGCATCTTATATACAAATAACAATTTAACAACTGAACTATATATAACAACTGTACTATCTATACTATATAATAAATAACGGCTAAAACCGGCAAGCTCAAACTTTCGTGATCTATCTGAAAAAAAAGAGAAAAAACTTTAAAGGGAGAGCTATTGCCAAAATTTTAACATATCATGAAATCGTCTCTATATAAAACATTTCTTACAGCTATTCTAATCATATGCTCTGCCATAGCCTTTGCACAAACCGGCACAAAAGTATCAGGTTCATTAGTAAACGCACAGGGAGCACCAATGGATTATGCTTCGGTAAGCCTATTACGCACCAAGGATTCAACCGTAGTTATGGGCACCTTAAGTACCGAGGCCGGGCTATACATTTTCGATCATATTAAAGCAGGGAGCTATGTAGTTAAAGCCGAAGCTGTGGGATATACAAAGACATTGAGCCAGCCGCTTACCATTACCGATGGCACATCAACCCATACTGTTCCGGTTTTAAAACTAACCGCTGCCAACCGCACCTTAAATACAGTAAGCATTACAGCTGCAAAACCATTAATAGAGCATCAGGCTGATAAAGTGGTAATGAATGTTGCCGGTAGCGTGCTTGCAGCCGGAAATACCGCCATGGATATACTGGAACGCGCCCCCGGTGTTACCGTTGATAAGGACGACAACATCAGCCTTAAAGGTAAACAAGGTGTAACCGTAATGATAAATGATAAGCTCACTTATTTATCATCACAACAATTGGCCACACTGTTAAAATCAACTGATGGCAATACAATCCAGTCAATCGAGATCATCTCCAACCCATCAGCAAAATATGATGCCGCGGGCAACTCGGGTATCATCAACATAAAGCTTAAAAAGAATAGCCAGTCGGGCACTAACGGTAGTATTATAACTACCGGCGGCTTTGGCGCTTATGGAAATGATAACTCAACCCTTACCTTAAACCACAAACAAGGCAACCTGAATGTATTCGGCAGTTTTACACATGGCGATTATGAGCAGGGCCGCAACCTGGATATTATGCGTACGGTTACTGACGGAGATGAATCGACCTACTTTAAACAATATAATTACATGAAGAGTGATTCGCACTGGAACAATTACCGTTTCGGCGCTGATTATGATACATCACCAACCAATACCTTAGGCTTTATTGTAAACGGTTATTTTAATACCGAACAGGATAACAATACTGACAATACTTATATAGGATCTACTCCTGCCGCGAATGATTCTTTACAGAAAACTCCCGGCCAGTTTAACCAGTCGTACAAAAACTTTGCGGTGAATTTAAATGACCGTTGGAAGATTGACACGCTTGGCCAGGAAATTGGCATCGACCTTGATTATTCAAAATTCACCAACAACAGCCTTAACTATTATAATACTACATTTTTATTGCCTGATGGAACACAACAACACCCAACACAATATTTGCAGGAGCAAACACCATCAACCATCAACATAAAAACAGCCAAGTTAGATTACACCAAGCCAATTACAAAAAGCATAAAACTGGAAGCCGGTGTAAAATTCAGCGATGTAAAAACTGACAACGACCTTGAAGCACAAACACTGCAGAATGGCCAGTATGTTAATGATACTACCCGTACCAACCGATTTGTTTACGACGAAAAGATTGATGCAGCCTATTTTTCATTAAGCAAAAAGTACAAAAACACATCGGTACAGTTGGGTTTAAGGGGCGAATACACCAGCTCAAGAGGCGACCTGGTTACCGAAGATTCTGTTGCAGAGCGTAAATATTTCAACCTTTTCCCAAGCGTTTTCCTGAACCATACCTTTTCTGATAAAAATGAAGTGAGTTTTTCATACAGCCGCCGTATTGATCGCCCAAGTTATCAGGATCTGAACCCTTTTATATATTACCTGGATCAGTACACCTATTCAAAAGGTAACCCATTTTTAAGGCCACAGTACACCAATAACTTCGAGCTGGATTATACCTATAATAAAACCATTAATGTAAGCTTAAACTACGCCCATACTACCGATGCTATTACAGAGATAATATTAACAGATGTGGCCCGCAAAGCCACCTACCAAACCAATACTAACCTGCAAACACAGGATTCCTACAGTATAGATATCAATTCCCCTTTTACAATTGCCAAGTGGTGGACAGGTAATGCTGAAGGCAATTTATTTGATATGAAATTTAAATCGGACTCCTTATTTGGTGGCAACCTTAATAGCGGGCAGCTGGCATACAATTTAAAATTATCGCAAACATTTACCTTCGCAGGATTTAAGGCTGAGCTATACTCTAATTATCAATCGGCCATGACCTATGGTATTTATCATTTAAGGCCACGCTATTCAACCGATGCAGGTATCAGCCATTCGTTTGATAATAAAAAGCTGAACATAAAATTCGCGGTTAACGATATATTTAACACACGCACCAATAACCTGAGTGCCAATTACCAGGCTGATGATTTCAGCATTCACCAAAAAAGCACATCACGCATTGCCCGTTTAACCCTCACCTACAACTTTGGTAACGATAAAATTAAAGCCCGCGAACATAAGACTGGTGCCGAAGATGAGAGTGGAAGGGTAAAAGGAGGCAATTAACTCCTATCCTCTCTTTATGCGCAGCGTAGAGAGGGGCGACCAGCGATAGCGTAGTCGGGGGTGGGTTAGCGGAGCGCGAAAAAGAATCGACGAGACATCGCTCGTAGAGTCAACTCACCCGGTCTTCCGCAAGCGGGAAAGAGGGCAGAGCGCATTTTCTTTTTCCCTTTTTTTCACCCCCTCTTTGTGCGCAGCAAAGAGAGGGCGGCCAGCGCAGCGAAGTCGGGGTGAGTTAGCGGAGCGCTTTCTTACCAAGCGATATGTTTTCACCAAGCCTAATAGCAATGACGCTTCGAGAAATGGAGACTTACGAAGTTTTAAAAACTTCGTAAGTCTTTTAGTTTATATCCACTCGCAAACAGCAAACTAATAATATATTTGCATAGTATGACACCTATACAGGCCCTGCAAAAATATTTCGGATACAGCGAGTTCAGGCACCAGCAGGCGGCTATTATTCAGCATGTTTTAGATAAGAAAGATGTTTTGGCGCTGATGCCTACCGGTGGTGGTAAATCATTATGCTACCAGTTGCCGGCAGTTTTGCTGGGTGGGCTGACCATTGTGATCTCTCCCCTCATCGCTTTAATGAAGGACCAAGTGGATAGCCTGAATGTGAACGGCATAACTGCGGCTTTCCTCAATTCGGCACAAAACCCTGATGAACAGCAGCGGCTGATGGGCAGGCTCAAGAATAACGAGATCAACCTATTATACCTTGCTCCCGAACGTTTATTTGGATCGGAAAATAAACTGGTTGAGTTTTTAAAGTCGCTGCCAGTTGTGCAGATCGCTATTGACGAGGCCCATTGTATCTCGCATTGGGGGCATGATTTCCGGCCTGAATATTTGATGCTGGCTGGTTTGAAAGATTATTTCCCGAATATCCCCGTCATTGCTTTAACCGCCACTGCCGATAAGCTCACCCAGAAGGACATCCTCGAAAAATTAAATCTAAAAGATCCGGCTATATTTATATCCTCCTTTAACCGGGAGAATATTACTTATACCGTATCCCCGAAAAAGAACAGCTTTAACCAGTTGCTTGATTTTTTGGAGAACCGCAAGGAAGAATCGGGCATTATCTATTGTTTATCGCGTAAATCGACAGAAGCTTTGGCGGCTGACCTTAAAGAAGAAGGTTTTTCGGCAGAGGCCTACCATGCCGGACTGGATAATACCATTAAGGCCCGCAACCAGGAAGCTTTTTTACGTGATGATGTGAAGATCATTGTGGCTACCATCGCTTTCGGCATGGGCATCAATAAATCGAATGTGCGCTATGTGGTGCATATGGATCTGCCTAAAAACATTGAGGGCTATTACCAGGAAACCGGCAGAGCGGGCAGGGATGGTTTGCCCTCAGATACTATATTATATTATTCGCCGGGCGATGCCATGAAGCTGAAGGGCTTTGCAAAGGTTGAGGATAATGAGGAGCAAAGCCGTATCATGCTTAAAAAGCTGGATGACATGGTAAATTATTGCCAGCTGCAAACTTGCAGACGGCATTTTCTGTTAAAATACTTTGATGAGGAATCTGATGCTACCTGCGGATCATGCGATGTTTGTTTAACGGAGTTTGAACGCTTTGATGGTACATTGATCGCACAAAAGGCTTTGTCGGCGGTATATAGGTTAAAGGAAAGATTTGGCAGTAATTATGTGATCGATTTTTTGCGTGGATCGAAGAGTGAAAAAATACGAGAAGAACATAAGCAGCTGAAAACATATGGCGTAGGTGCCGATATCAGCAAACCCGACTGGCAGCGATACCTGCGCGAATTAAGCGCGATGGGCTATCTCCAGGTAGAAGGCGGCGAATATCCCGTGTTGAAACTAACACACCAAAGCGAGGCCGTATTAAAAGGATTGCAAACAGTAGAATTTATAGCGGCGGAAACAGTTGAGGAAAAACATACGGCTGTTGAAGTATTACCATTTGAGGCTGACCTGCTGAACGAATTGAAGAATGTAAGGCGCGATATCGCCACGCATGAAAATGTACCGGCCTATGTGATATTATCTGATGCTACTTTGGTAGAGATTGCTACCTATTTGCCGCAAAGTTTGGATGAGCTGCGGATGATTTCCGGCTTTGGTGATATAAAACTGGCGCGTTACGGTCGTGAGATGCTGGCCCCGGTAAAAAGCTATTGCGGTATGCGCGGCCTGTCGTCCAAAATAAAACAAAAGGTGCAGAAACGGGAGCGCAAGCCACGGCCCGAAAGATCGAGTGATACCCGGCGGGCTAGTTTTACCTTATTTAAAGAAGGCAGCAGCATTGCGGAGATAGCCCATGAACGTAAGTTATCACCCATGACGGTGGAAAGCCACCTCACCTATTATGTGCAAACGGGCGATATTGATGTATCGGAGTTTGTGACTAAGGAAAAATTAACAGTGATACAGGATACGGTAGAAAGTTACGGCGATGAGAAGTTATCGCCATTAAAAGAAATATTGGGCGAGGATTATAGTTATACGGAGATAAAGGCGGTGATAGCGTGGATGAAGGGACAAACAGCTAGTTAATAAGCTTGTCATTGCGAGCGATAGCGTGGCAATGACATATAGAATATAAGGCAATAAATAATATGTTTTGTTGAAATTTATACCAATGAGTACCGAAGATATATACCAGCTTTTTATACAGCACCCGGTTATCAGCACCGATACACGTAAGATTGTGCCGGGCAGCCTGTTTTTTGCGTTGAGGGGTGAAAAGTTTGATGCTAACACTTTTGCCGAACAAGCCATAGCACAAGGCGCTGCATATGCTATTATCGATAACCCGGAGTATCAGCTTAATGAAAAATATATTTTGGTTGATGACGGACTGGCTGCCCTGCAGGATCTGGCACGTTACCACCGAAAGCAATTAACTATTCCTGTGGTAGGCTTAACCGGCACCAACGGCAAAACTACTACCAAGGAACTCATCAACGCTGTACTATCGCAGAAATTTAAAACACTGGCAACACAGGGTAACCTGAATAACCATATAGGTGTGCCGCTTACTATTTTAAGCATCAACAGCACGCACGAAATGGCGGTTATTGAAATGGGGGCTAATCATCAGAAAGAGATCGAACTGCTTTGCAGTATTTCTCAGCCTTCTCATGGGCTTATTACCAATATTGGCAAGGCGCATTTGGAAGGTTTCGGCGGGGTTGAGGGGATTAAGAAAGGTAAGGGTGAGCTGTATGATTTTTTGAGTCGGGAAGTAGGGAAGTCCGAAAGTCCGGAAGCTGGAAGTCTTGAGCAGGGCGTTGCTTTTGTTAATGGCGACGATAAAGTGTTGATGGACATGCAGCGGGCACGCGACTTAAAAAAAGTAGTGCTGTATGGCACCAACAACCGGGATAATGCTGTTATTGGTAAGCTGACTGAAAACTCTCCGCTCCTGTCTTTACAATGGACCAATAACAAAACCGGCGAAACACATTCCGTTAAAACACAGCTTACCGGGGCTTATAACCTGGATAATATATTAGCGGCCATCTGTATAGGTACTTATTTTGAACTGGATGCCGATGCTATTAATAAAGGTGTGGAGGGTTATCAACCACAAAACAACCGCTCGCAGATAAAACAAACCGCAACCAATACACTCATCTGCGATTATTATAATGCCAACCCCAGCAGCATGTTTGTGGCTATTGAAAATATAGGTAAGCTTACTGCAGACAGAAAAGTATTGATATTGGGCGATATGTTCGAACTGGGCGATGAATCCGCCGCGGAACATGAAGCCATTATCAGGAAAGCTTTAGCTACTAATGTTGATGAATGCATTTTCATCGGCAAAGACTTTTTAGCGCAGAAATGGAAATTTAAAGGTGATAAGCTAAAGAATGCCACCTTTCATGCTACGGTAGAGAATGCCATTACAGCGTTGAAGTTTCACCCGGTTAAAAATTCAACGGTGTTGATAAAGGGATCAAGGGGTATGGCTTTGGAGCGGTTGGTGGAGTTGTTTTAAGATATTCTTTACCCTAATTGTCATGCTGAGGAACGAAGCATCTATTATACAAGCAGCAGGTATCGCTTGCAGATTGAACGCCGGCAGGTTCTTCGCTATCGCTACCCATGACAGAATTGAAAAAATGTGTCATTTCACCTTCACAGTCCCCGGATTTTAAAACTCAGAATGACAACACTTTTTTAAATTACAGCTATGGCCATACTAAAATCCCTTTCTATTTTCATACTTGCCGGTTTGTGCGAAATTGGCGGCGGCTATTTGATCTGGCTTTGCCTTAAGGAGGACAAGCCCTGGTGGTACGCTGCTTTGGGTGCTGTAGTACTTGCTTTTTACGGCGTGGTAGCTACCTGGCAAACCAATAATTTCGGCAGGGTGTATGCTACTTATGGCGGGATATTTATTGTAATGGCCCTGCTTTGGGCCTGGAAGGTGGATAATTTTAAGCCTGATAAATATGATATTATCGGCGCGGTTATAGCGTTGGTTGGGGTTTGTGTTATTATTTATACACCGAGAAGGTAGTCTTTAACCAAGCGTCATTGCGAGCGATAGCGTGGCAATCCCAAACTATACAGGGCGGACCTGCTAATCGGGGATTGCCACGCTATCGCTCGCAATGACGCAAAGTGAATAATTTCAATTCTAAAATTTATTTCTTCAGCCCTATCTCTCTCAAACGCTCATCTAAATATGCACCGGCGGTGATGTCGGTATAATGCTTTGGATGTTCAGCATCGATGCATGATTCAAGGCAGGTTAAATCCATATCCGGTTTGGGGTGCAGGAAGAATGGTACCGAATAGCGTGAGTTCTTCATTTCTTCGCGCGGCGGATTTACTACCCTGTGCGTTGTTGATTTCAACTTGTTATTGGTTAAACGCTGCAGCATATCGCCTACGTTAACTACCAAGTCCTCACCATACGCTTTAACCGGGAACCATTCATTTTCGCGGGTTAACAGTTCCAGCCCGTCAGCGCTGGCACCTATTAACAAGGTGATGAGGTTAATATCCTCATGCGCGCCTGCACGTACAGCATCATCAGGGATTGAATCCGGATTGGTGATAGGAAAGTAATGCAGTGTGCGCAGGATAGAATTACCATCATGCACTTTATCATCAAAATAATTTTCAGGCAGGTTTAAGTATACTGCTATGGCGCGTAATAAATGGATGCCTGCTTGTTCCAGCTTTTGGTAAACTTCCTGGGTGGTTGTATTAAAGTCGGGCAGTTCATTAACTATAATATTATCGGGGTAATCAGCTTTAAGTGGCGAATCAGCCGCAACGGTTTGCCCTATCTGCCAAAATTCCTTCAAATCGGGAGTTTTAAACCCTTTAGCGGTTTCCTTGCTTTTGCCGGTGTAGCCACGCTGGCCTGCTAATTCGGGCTTTTCATAGTTAAGTTTGGCAGCCTCCGGTAAGATGAACAGTTCTTTAACCTGCTCATATAGCTTATCAATTAATGCTTTGCTTAGGCCGTGATTGGTAATGGTTACAAACCCGGTTTCGTTAAAAGCCTTACCAATTTCGTCCGAAAAGCGCTTGCGGTCATCGGCATTACCCTGTATATAGGTATTCAGATCAAGACGGGGGATATTTACTTTGCTCATGGTCAGTTAAATGTAGATGGAAAAAACGTTCAAAGTTAATCAGTGGTTTGTAAATTAAAGGAATTATAAATTATTATAAAAGCGATAATGCTGTTTAACAGCTAAATAATATAATGAACAAAACAATTATTGGTTTAAACGATTTATATCATGTTCAGTCGAAACCATATATTATCATCTATAAAAATACTATGAAAACGTTTAAAAAAATATTTGGAATAGGCCTCATGGCTTTTTTCATCACGATAACAGCCCCACATAAAAGTATGGCGCAGGATGGTGGCTATGTATCGGATCAGGAATTTTACGACAACCTGCAACAATATGGCACGTGGGTTGATGACCCTAATTACGGTAACGTTTGGGTACCGGATGTCGACGGTGATTTTAGGCCTTATGCTACAGAGGGTCATTGGGTACAAACAGAATACGGCAGCACCTGGGTATCAGACTACCCATGGGGATGGGCAACTTTCCATTATGGCAGGTGGCATTATGACAACTATTATGGTTGGGAATGGGTACCGGGCCATGAGTGGGCACCGGCCTGGGTAAGCTGGCGCCATGGTGGCGGTTATTATGGATGGGCACCATTAGGGCCTGGTATAACTATTGCCATATCATTAGGCAGCGGATACCGTGTGCCTAATAATTACTGGGTGTGCGCGCCGGAGGCTTATATAAACAGGCCGAATATTTATAATTATTATGCGCCACCTACCAGGGTAGTAACTATTATAAACAGAACAACTATTGTACATAATACTTATATATATAATAACCGTACCTACGTAACCGGCCCCCGTCCGCAGGAAATTCAGCGAATTACACGCCAGCAGGTACAGGTATATAAAATTAATAATGCCAGCAGGCCAGGTGTTGGACGGGTTGAAAATAATTCAATAAACATTTACAGGCCAGCAATCAGAAAATCGCCTGATGCACGCCCGGCAAGGGTTGTAAATGCTACGGCTTACAAACAAGCTAACCCCAACCAGGGTATAGGCAGACCAGGCGCGGGGGCTTATAACCGCGAAAATGCGCAAAGACTGGCAGCAACCGCACGCAGCGAAAACCCTAATAACAAAGTGGTAAGGGTAAACCCAGCAAATAATCAAAAGCCTGGGCAACCAGCGAATAACAACCGCCCGGGCCAGCCTGCGGTGAAGCCAAACCCACAACAACCTGCAACTGGTGCTAATAATGGCCATGGTCGCCAACCTGCTACCGGTGCAAATCAAGCTAAACCTGCAAATGGGGGCCGGCCGGCACAAGCAGGCAGCACCCCAACTGAACAAAATAAATTGGACAGGCAAAATGCAAATGATCGCCGTGCACCGGGCGCGGTAGTGCCTAAAACGCCAGAGACTAATAACGCTGCTCAAAAACAACAACAGGATCAGGCTCGCCAGCAACAGACACAACAACGTCAGCAGCATCAAGCTCAGCAGACGCAACAAAAACAACAACAGCAAGCACAGCAAAAACAGCAGCAGGATCAGGCACGCCAGCAACAGCAGACACAACAACGCCAGCAGCAGCAAGCTCAGCAAGCGCAACAAAAGCAACAGCAACAGACTCAACAACGTCAGCAGCAACAAGCACAGCAGGCTCAACAACGCCAACAGCAGCAAGCTCAGCAGGCGCAGCAAAGGCAGCAACAACAGTCTCAACAGCGCCAACAGCAACAAGCCCAGCAGGCGCAACAAAAGCAACAACAACAGGCTCAACAACGCCAACAGCAGCAAGCTCAGCAGGCGCAACAAAAGCAACAACAGCAGGCACAACAACGCCAGCAGCAGCAAAAACAACAACAGCAGAAGCAACAGCCTAAACCACAGCCTCATGACGGAGGGCAATAATATTGTTTAGTCGCATTTTTTGATTGATAGCACATATAAATAAAATTATATGTGCTATTTTTGTACGACTAATTATTATGCTTAAACTATTCCCCAACAAGATTGCCGGGCTGATCGTACTGCTAACGATAGTCTCTTTAGCTTTTGCATGTAAGGCCCAAAATGCCAAGGCACCGGCCAAACCTCATAATATAGTTTTTATTGAAGATTCGTGGGATGAAGCTCTGCGACAAGCGGCCCAGCAAAACAAATATATTTTTGTTGATGCCTATGCCAGCTGGTGCGGCCCATGTAAAATGCTCAAAAAATATACTTTCAGTAACCAAAAGGTGGCCGACTTTTTTAATGCCAACTTTGTAAACGTATCTATAGATATGGAAAAAGGCGACGGACCCAGCCTTGCTACCGCCTGGCGCTTACAAGCCTATCCCACACTAATTATTTTCGATGCTAAAGGCCGCCCGGTTTTAGGCGAAGCCGGATATATGAATGTAAGCCAGTTGCTAGATTTTGCTAAGCAGGGTTTGAGTAAGAAGAGTACGATTTAGTGGTTAGAGATTAGTTGATTAGTTTGCTTTATTATTTCTACCTATTAGGTTTTGCGTTAAGGATTGAAACGGATACCGGCGAAGCGAGGGCCTCAGTGCAGGCTGTGGCTAAAGCCATGTGTAGTATGAGTGGAAAGCCCGGGCCGGAGGCAACGCCCATATATATAAATCCAATCTTAGTGATCTTTGTGTCTTAACTTTGTGACCCTTGTAGTTAATAATCGCAGTCACAAAGAAAATCCACTAAGTATCATAGAGACTTTAATATCCTTAATTCTCATTTTAGTCGATAATAAATAATCCGTTTGATTGTATCACCTGTTTAACAGATGTTTCGTACCTCAGTACGACAAATTGTTTATTTTGCGCTTGCTTAAAACACCCCTAACCCCTCTCAAGAGGGGAACTATGACAGAGAACGCGCTTCGTTGACTCACCCCGACTTCATTTCACTCGTCGCCCTTCTCTGCCGCAAGCGTTAAAGAGGGTAAGTAACATGATGAAATTCTTTATAGCGAAATAATATATAACGAAAGTTTATTGCACAAAAAAGGCCGAAAAGACTCTCGCAGTTTTTCGGCCTACATCTACCTATGAAAACAACCCTTTTTGAGTAAGGGCATTATTGTATAGTCAAAAGCAATGCCAATTGTTCAAACACTATAATTTAAGCTAAAAGTTAAGCGTTTAAAACCGGATCGCTTTCTGTTTGTGGAACTCCTTACCCAAATCACGGGTAAAAATTACACACACCTATGCAATCGATGGAATTTAATTGGGGAAACAGCCTGAATGGGGAAATAAAAATTATCAGACTAAATAAACCGCATCCTCAGCATCGTTTTCAATTAACGAAACATCAACACGTTCTTTCAATACCGTTGATAGTGCTACGCCTGCATAATCGGTAGTCATGGGGAAATTTTTGTGGTTACGATCAACCAATACCACGGTACGCAATTTTTTTAGTCGCACATCAATAAAAACACCGAAGCCATAAGCGAGGGTTTTGCCGCTGTTCAGCACATCATCAACCAAAATAACCGCCTTATCGCGGCAGTCGTTCACATCAAAGTCTATCTTGGCTTTAAGCTTACTGCTTTGCTTATCCAGTTCGATGGTAAGGAGCGTAATTTTAAAAGGCGCTATCTCGTCGAGGATCTTTTTCAGTCGTTCGGCAATGTGGTTACCACGGGGCAGTATGCCGGCTATCAGTATTTCTTCCTCATCAAAATTGTCTTCCAGTATCTGGTAGGCAATACGATCAATCTTTTGCTGTATCTGCTGCTGATTTAATATAAGGAGTTTTTTTGCTGACATGATATTTTCCTATCGTTTACACCATCTAAGGTAGAAATTAAATTAAAATTATACCTTAGCTATATTAAAATGTAGTGTTGATTTGTATGATTGCCCTGTATAGTTTAGAGATTGCTTCGTTCCTCGCAATGACGCTTGGTGAGATGTATCAATCCTTTACGTATGGGAAGAAAACAAAGTTAGCCCCCTCGGGTACTACTACAAATACGCACATAAAATCGTGAGCGCTTTTATAGGTATCGATAAACCTTTGTTTAAGTTCTTTTTTTATCACACCACGTTCAATAAATTCTTCAAGGGTTGAGGCATGGATGGACCATTCGCTATTGATATCGTGCCTGTCGAGGATCACCTCACCCAAGGTTATATCATGCTGATGTGCAATGAAAATAGGGTATGATGATAACCCTTCAACCATTATCTCAATAGCCACTTCCTTTATAGATTCATTAAAAAACCTGAGATCTGTTTCCAGGCTCAGCAACGGGCTTTGTTTTTTACCGTCGTTATTTTCGTTTAAAAGTTCTTCGCGTTCCATAGTAATAATTAATTACTGAATTAGTGATTTAGTGAATTGCCTTTTGACACTTTAAAAATTCAAACACTCACTCATTCACTAACTCACTCATTCACTCAATATTTCTCAACTCCAGCAACACCACATTCTCCACGTGCTGGGTGTGGGGAAACATATCTACCGGTTGTATTTTTACGGTATCGTATTTTTCTTTTAGTACCAGCAGGTCGCGGGCCTGGGTTGCTGCGTTACAGCTTACATATATAATTTTTGGGGCCTCAATTTCCATCAGGCGGGCCACCACATCAGGGTGCATACCTGCACGCGGCGGATCGGTGATGATCACATCCGGCTTGCCGTGTTCTGCTATAAAATCTGGCACCAGCACATCTTTCATATCACCTGCATAAAATTTGGTGTTGGTGATGTTGTTAATGGCAGAGTTGATCTTTGCATCCTCAATCGCCGTTGGCACATATTCTACACCTACCACTTCTTTTACTTGTCCTGCTACAAAATTAGCTATCGTACCGGCACCGGTATAGAGATCATAAACCAGTTCGTTACCTTTAAATTCAGCAAAATCGCGGGTTATTTCGTACAGGCGCAGTGCTTGTTCGGAGTTAGTTTGATAGAATGATTTCGGGCCGATCCTAAAGCGGATGCCGTTCATTTCCTCATATATATACTCCGGACCACGAAATGCAATTACATCCTGGTCAAAAATAGTATCGTTCTTCTTCTGGTTAACGATGTACAATAATGAGGTGATCTGTAAAAAAGTATCGGCAACGAAATTCATCAGCTTGCTGATCTCTTCTTCGGTTACATAGGCAAACACTACGATCACCATTAGCTCACCGGTTGATGAGGTGCGGATAATAAGGTTACGCAGCGCGCCCGCATGCCCTTTCAGGTCGTAATAGCTATAGCCTTCGCGTTTAGCAAACTCGTCAATGCTGTTGCGGATGGCGTTGGATGGGTCGGCCTGCAGGTAGCAATGCTCAATATCCAGTATCTTATCAAACCTGCCGGGAATATGGAAACCCAGGGCATCCATTTCCATTTGTTCATCGGTACGGTTCTCACCGTCCATTAACCAGCGTTTGTTACTGAAGGTAAACTCCAGCTTATTACGGTAATATTTATCGGCCGGAGATGCTACTATGGGCATCATACCATCTACATCAATCTTTGCTATGCGACTCAACGCGTCGGTTACTGATTTTTGCTTGAACTTTAGCTGCGCCTCATAGCTCATGTGTTGCCATTTACAGCCGCCACAGGTACCAAAATGCTCGCAGAAAGCCTCAACACGGTATTCGGATGGTTTTTTAAGATCGATGATCTTCGCTTCGCCGAAATTCTTTTTGCTGCGGTACACCTGCACGTTGGCAATATCGCCGGGGATGGCTTTATCAACAAACAATACAAAATCATCTGCTTTGCCTACACCCTTGCCCTCTTCGGCAATATCGATTATCTCAACGTCCTCAAAAATTTTATTGTAGTTAGCTTTGTTCCTGCTCATATGCGGGTGCAAAGGTAAGAAATTTTTGATTTGGGTTTATTAATGTGCAAGCGTGCAGATATGCAGATGTTAATATTGAATGCCGAAGTTTAACTTCAATGTTCACCATAGCATGTTCGATATTTAAGATACTATTATCTTCTTAAATCCAATGCCATTCAACACCCAAGTTACTGCATCACAAAAAGTAACAATACCATTACATTTTTCAATTCATCGATACATATCTATCATTCATCGGCACACAACCGATTCAGCTATAATCTATAGGGAAAAACCTCGTTAAAAAGCATTTATTTTATTGTTTAATAGGGCAAATTATTAACTGAAACGGAGAATTACTCCATCCATATTTTAAAATATTTGTGATGATAATACTACTATGCGGGCTATCAGGAGCCGGAAAAACAACCCTTGCTTACAGTGTGAAAAATAAGTTTGACGAGCTGGGTAACCGTGTAGAAATACTCGACGGTGACGAATACCGTAAAATGCTGTTTAAAGAGCTGGGCTACTCGCAGCAGGATAGAATGGAGAATATACGCCGCCTGGGTTTTATCGCGGGCAAACTATCAAAACATGGTATTATCACTATCATCAGTGCCATTAACCCCTACCAGGAGATGAGGGATGAACTGATTAATACCTACCCCGATGTAAGAACTGTGTTTGTTGACTGTCCCATTGATATTTTAACACAGCGCGACACCAAAGGCCTTTATGCCAGGGCACTGCTGCCCGATGACCATCCGGATAAGCTGCATAACCTCACTGGTGTTAACGATCGCTTTGATGTGGTAATTACACCCGACCTACATATACTTACCGGCACACAAACCCTTACTGAGAGTACCGAACTGCTATTGGATTTAATAACCTCCCAATTGATACCCGCGTAAATGAATAATCATGTAATGATAGTTGCAGGCATGCATCGCTCGGGCACTTCGCTTATTAGTCACTGGCTTAATAGCTGCGGGCTAAACCTGGGCGAAACGCTGCTGGGCCCTGATATCGGCAATATTGAGGGCCATTACGAGGATGTGAATTTCTACTGTTTTCATGAATATACATTGGCAGCCAATAATCTTTCACGCTTTGGGTTTATCAGTCATCCGGCTCCGGCGCTTAATCATTATCAGCAGGAAAAATTAAAAAGCATCATCAGCTTTAAAAACAGCACAACTACGCAATGGGGATGGAAAGACCCACGAACCTGCTTGTTTTTTGCCTCCTACAGGCAATTGCTGCCCGATGCTTTTTATCTCAATGTTATCCGCGATTATACTTCAACCGTGAGCTCGCTCATCAGGCGTGATTTTGAGCATTACTCAACAAAATATCTCACTCGTGGCTGGTTGCAGCGTTTTATATGGGGAAATTTTAAGAAAGCCGGGCGCAAGCGAAAATTCTTCAGGCAACTTACAGCCTATTATTTACGCATATGGATAGCCTATAACCAGGAGATATTAAACAATATTGAAACCCTGCCAGACGATAAGTATCTGACGATAGATTACCTGGGCCTCGTGGACCACGACAAAGAGATTTTCGCTATTATCAACGACTGGGGTTTTGATCTCAAATACTGTGACTTTAAGTCAATTTTTAAATCGACCCTGATGACCCAGGTTGATGATATTGACCATTTTGTAAAGGATGACGCATTGTTGCAAACAGCAAAAGCGCTGGAAGCTAAATTAAAAAGCATATGTATTTAATAAAGGATTTTACCGAAAGGGTAGCCATTGTAATACCCATGTACAAAAATGAGCTATCGGACTATGAAGCAGCATCATTAAACCAATGCTTTACCGTATTGGGCAAGCACCCCATTATTGTTGTAAAACCACGTTCGCTGACTTTAACAGTGCTTGATGGTTATAGCGGCATTGAATACATGGATTTTGACGACGCTTATTTTAATGATATGCGCGGCTATAACCGCCTGATGCTTTGGGAAGGTTTCTATGGCCGTTTCTTTACTTATGAATACATACTCATTTACCAGCTTGATGCTTTTGTATTTAACGATGTGCTGCTGCACTGGTGCAAAATGGGTTACGACTATATTGGCGCGCCATGGTTGAGGGGCACTAAATATGTCGATACCTTTAAATCCATAAAATCAAGGCTTAAAATATTTATGCATACCCGCTTTAACCGTACACAGCCGGGCACTGATCTGCCTACCGATATACAGTTTGAAAACAAAGTCGGCAATGGCGGTTTATCACTAAGAAAAGTGCATGCATTTTACCACGCTTTAAAAAATCACAAGCAGTCAATAACCAAATACCTTTTCAGGCCTGAGCATTATTTTAATGAGGATGTTTGGTGGAGCATTGAGCTGAACCGCCATGAAAATGTATTAAAGATACCCGACTATAAAACCGCGGTATTCTTCTCCATTGAAAATGAACCAGAACGGGCATTTGAACTGACCGGGCAACGCATGCCCTTTGCCTGCCATGCCTGGGATAAGTACTTTGATTTTTGGGGCAATAAAATTGCCATTCGCCAGAACAGCAATCTGCATAAGCGGAAAGAGGTTAAGATTTTTTGATGTTATGCAGATGTGTAAGTGTGCGGATATGCAGATGTGCAGATGAAAAAATCGCACGTTATGTTGAGCTTTCAGCAACCCGCGCACTGAATTAACAGCACGCGGGTTACATATATAATGAAGTCCCGGATCTGGCCGGAACGAGGGGGCGGCCCAGAATGTATTGCTACATTACCGCCTTTATCTTTATCTGCCCGTCTGACAGGGTACGTATGATCAGTTTTTCGCTGGTTGGGTATATGGCCTGTATATCCATATCCTTTATAGTAACATCCGAATGTATGTTATTGCCCAGGTCGCGGCTTAATTCGCCCTGCAATTTAGCTTTGTTTTCGGCAATAAAAGTGGAGAAGTTATAAACAGCTTTCTCGCGCATCATCTCCGTTATTTTAGCATTGAACATCCATTTCGCCGCTTTTAATATCCACGCCTTTGTTTGCAGATCGAAGGTAAGATCGGGGAACGAGAGTTGGTGTGTGGTTGCGTTATAAGTCGGCGTGCCTACCAGGTAGATGGTGCCGGTATTTGAGCCCGTAAAATCAACCTGCATTACTATTTTGGTACCGATGCCATAAACTTTAGTGGCGGCAACCACAAAGTGTTTGCCCTCCGCATCCATTTGCTGGCCAACTACCTGCTGGTTTACAATACTGGTTAGGTGGGTATAATTCTCCAGCAGATCGAGGTAAATATTAAAACCATTAGCCGGTGTATAGGCCGATAAATTGGGCAGCGGCTTTGGCGGCGCAGCATTGCTGACCACCGTTACCACCGGCTTTGCCGATAAACCCACCGAAAAATTTAGCTGCGAACCATTTAAACTAAAATTGCTCAGGCGCACGCTTTGCGGGTTAATGTTCAGGTAGCCAATGTCGCTTAGTTTAATTTCGGTGGCTATGTTTTTCCATAGCTGGTCAACCATTGGCCTTACGTTGTAAGTGGCAATGCGGGCATCCACCTGCTTGCCCAGGTCGTTAAGCGGGCCGGTGATGTATTGGATCAGCCGGTCGGTAACATCTATTTTGCCCATCAGCACGTTGCACCTGTCTATAGGGTTTGGAGCTGGGTACAAAACAGTTTTTGAGCGTAAATGGTAATCAGGCGTTACGTTGATGGTGGATTGATAGGAGATCTCCATCCTGCGCGGCGGCTCATCGCCCATACCGCATTGCGCCGATACAACCGGCACAATACATTGCTGTGCGCCCAGCAGCGTGGTACATTTTGCGCAGTACGACACCGTGAAGCCATAGCTGCCCGTAAATTTCAGGTTCACCACGTTGTTGCTGCCCGTAATGGCAAATGGCGTACGGGTGAACACATAGTTATAGCGCAGGCCCTCGCAGGGTTGCTGGTTATCCGAATATTTATTCGGCACCGAGTTTTCGGCCTGTACAAAATAGCTTTTCAGCTCGGCAGTAACAGGCACTTCCACGTTTGATACCGGCTGAACTATCTTAGGGATCTCAACCCCGGCATCAGTTGGCGCGGGTGGTGGGACGACGGCACAGGAATAAAAAACCAGGGATATTGTACAAATGGCGAGGAGTTGGGGTATTTTAAATTTCATAAAAGTCGGGCGTTTCGGCCCGTGGATTAGCAATTAATTGTGCGGGGTTAATTGGCGCCTAAAATAAGGATTTGAACCGGAATTTGGGTGATTTTTAGATTTACAGGATGTTTTCTATGCTATTAAATAAAAGCTATCCGTCATGTTGAACTTGTTTCAACATCCCATATGCTGAGTTAACGATAATGCTTATTTAAATTGAAGATTATGCTTTGGGCGTTTCCCTGCGGGCCGCGCTGTTCGCTCATACGGCTACAGGCATTAGGCGCGAGGCCGGTATCCGCTGCCATCGCTAACACGGGGGAGTAGTTGTAAACTACAGGCATAGTGGTTCGAAGTCAGAGACTTCGAACAGCGGGGAGATAGATTGGCTTAATTATATCTATAATTCAATGCTTCTTCCTATACTAACAAATATAAATTAATTTATATTTGTTAGTATAACCTAAACCTATAAAATGACTGACTTATTTAAGAGTAGACCATTCAAAACTCGAAATGCAGATGAATATAATTTAAGTGATATTTTATCCCTATTTGTTAATCCTATTAATGGGTTAAGTTCCCCTTTAGATTTTGAAAATACAATTATAAAAGGAAAAATGGGTTCTGGGAAAACAATGTTTCTTAGAGCTAACTATGCCTATTACTTATTTAATATAGTTCCAAAATTAATTGAAAATGAAGAACTCATTTTACCGGTTTTTATCAAATTAAGTGATTTTCAACACATAAAAGACCCCTCCGAGATTTACAAAGAAGTAATAATTTCCATTGTAGAAGAATTATCTAACATTTACTTAAAACTTCAAGATGCAAAAGAAATGGCCAATATTCATCTTGGAATGAAAAAGATACCTAGCGATATATATTTTAATGATAAAATTAAACAAACAACGCAAAAACTTTTACAGTTAGGTTCTGAAGAATATATTCAAAAAATCAGCACGGAATTTAATCTTGGAGGAAAGATTAAACATAGCTTCTTCGAATTATCCTCTGCATTTAAAAAAAATAAGCTTATTGAGATAAAGCAAAAAAACGACCCGGGTATTAAAGATATTATAATTACCTATGAGACATTATTACGAGATTCCGACGGCAAAATACTTCTGTTAATAGATGAAGCCGGAGCACTTGATAAAAGCTTTTTTAAATCAGATGGAGATGATTCCCCATTTGAAATATTGATGAATCAGCTTCGTACTTGCGATTTTATAAGAACCAAAATTGCAATATATCCAAATTCCTTTTCTGATATCTTAACAGAAACAAGGTACGGAGACATTGTAACTTTAGAAGAAAATATTGACAATCTAAATAGTTATAAACTGTTTAGGGCTAAGGTTTATGGGATATTGCTAAACTATATAAATATTAATCAGACAGATTCTTTTTATACTATCGGTGATGTTTTTGAAATAAGTAGCGAGGGCGATGATTGTATTGAGCAGGTGATTAACGGTTCAGGCGGTAATTTTAGAAGGTTGATCCAATTGCTTGACGGGGCAATGAATGAATCATTCAAATCAAGCATGGGAACACAAAAGGTTCAAATTGAAGATGTTATAAAAGCCCTTAAAAGCAATTGCGAGGGGCTATTAAACTCTTTTTCTGATTTGGATAAAGAGTATTTAAATACAATATCTAAGGTTTGCAAAGGAAGAAGTACCAGTAGATTTCAGTTTCCAAATAATTCAATCGCATTAAATAAATATCTTACAAAATCACAAGAATACAATTTGATTAAAATTATTGAGGCAGGATCCGGAAGAAAAGGAACTACATATGCCTTCGATTATTCATATTGTATATTACAAGATATTCCCACTCATTATATAAAAAATACTGAAAAAATTGACAAGTCAAGATCACTACGTTATGGTGAGTGGATTACAAGAATTACAACTATTAATAACGATTTAATAACACAGTCGGAAATAATAGGAAAAATAGATGGCGAACTAGTTTTTAAAGGAAATTCTGGTTGGTTAGCTAAAGATGAACATGAAGAAACGTATTATTTTAACGATAATGAGATAATAAAAGCAGATCGAAAGAAAAATTTACACGTTGGAAAAAAAATCAGGTTTTATCCAACCAAAATTAACGATCTTTTAATTGCAACTGTTGTTGAGATATTATAAGGAAAGAATTATTCATTTCCCCTTGCTCCCGCAAGCGTCCCGTTTGTGGTTATTCAAAACAATTTCCCCATAAATATTATTAAGGGTATTAAACTAATTATACCCCTATATGAAAATAATATTTACCATACTGCTGCTGTTTTGCGGCGCGTGTTTGTTTGCGCAGGGCACTAATGTTGGGCCTAATATCACCAAGGCCTTTATTTCGCATGGCTCGGATAAACCAAAGGCCGGTAAGGATACGGTTGTTGAATCGGATACCTCCAAAGAGAATAAGGAGCCGCGATATTTCTATCTGTCGGTTAACGCGGATGTGTTTGTGAATGCCAAGGGCGGTGTGGCAAAAAGATTTTCGCCGGCGGTAGAGTTTGGCCGTACCTATGGCATTTTTGATATCGGGCTGGCAACAGGGCGCACCAATTCGCTTGGTTCGGGCAGCGATACTACCCGGTATATCGAGTTCAGGCCCACTATAAATGTGTTCTCCAAAGGCCGTTTCGCCGAGGCGCTTTGCCTGGGTGGCGGGTATCTTTTCAAAGCTAAACAAGGCTTAATGACGGAGATATGCAATAGCATCAACTTTAATATATCCGAAACAGTAGCTGTAGCGGTTACCCAGGGCTACTACTTTTTCGATGGAACAAACAGCAGCCGTAGTACGCAGTATATGGGCTTCGCTTTCACCTATAATTTCCTAAAGCCGCATAGCGTTAACAAGCAGCGGAAAAAGGCAGCTATTGTTAGTGATAATTAGCGTTCTCAGCAAAGCAAGCATGATGGAGAAACCCCTCCCTGCCCTCTCTATCGCCTACTGTGTGAACACATCTTTTTGAATAAAATTGGTTTGCATATCCACTCCGTTAGGAATGAAATATTGGTAGAAATTATATACGAAGGGCATTCTTCGCTCCGTTAGGTGCGATATTATTGGACCATGTATTAAAAACAGGCATGGCTAAACTAAAAGCGGGCTATGTTATGTACCTACGGCACATATAAATATTTCAAACCTGTTTTTCTACCAATATATAACCCCTACGGGGTTTAAGGCACAACTTGGGTCCACATAGTAGCTCCAAAGGAGAGGGAATCGCGCTATTTTACACGTCAGGTGATATTTTAATAAAACCAATTATGAAATAATATTAATTAGAACTTAAAACAAGGTGATTGTTAAAGTGTTATTGTATATAATAACCTCCGACTTTATTACCGTTTCAAATTAATTTATTTCAATCATCTTAAAGCCGTAAATATATATGGACAGGATATCTACAAAAAGAAAAGGTGAAGTTTCGCTTTTGGGGGCGTTGGTGGTTTGTGCCGTTGTGATTGCTTTACGCCAATTACTGAAAATACAACAGCACGACGAGTTGAAAATTAAAGATTCAGGCAAAATTAATGTGCCCGGCGCTTAATCCTTTTGGCTATATTTTTCGCCATGATTAAACATGGCTTAACTGTTGCCGTATAAGGGCATCACACAAGCATTAACACAACCGAAAATATTAGCTAAATATTACATAATCAACGCTAACAGTTAAGTTGAAAGCCAACAACATCAATTGGTATAATTATTGATAATGAGTTAGTTGTGTTGAATATTTTCCGCACCGCGGGTAAATAATCTCTCAGTCACCGATTTGGTCTGCCGTAATTCCGCTGAATATCCCTATTATCTTTTTAGGGCCCTTCCGTTCAAAACAGCGGTATTTATTTACATTAATTTAGCTGTTTGTTAACAGGTTACGCATTATACGTGGTTAGCCTGATTATTGTTTGCTGTAATCAATTATACCTATTACAGAACCAATGCTATCTGATCTATTGCTATTAGTTTCCCCTATTGCTAAAAAATCTGTCTTCGTTTTAATCCTCCTATTGCCTGTAGTAGCCCTTACACAGTCGAAAAAGCATGGTTCCCTTAAAGTTTTAAAGGCAAACAATGGCTTTAATGGCATAACCATGGGTGCAAATGTAAACCAGTTAACCGGCTCGCTGGCTTACCTTGATGGCAACAGCCGGGTCGACGCCGATAGCTGCCTGCGCTATGTATATACCAATGAAGAATTGCTGAAAATTGACACCAACCTTAAGCTTGATGGCATTGGCATACGCGCTTATAAAGATACCATCGTTAACATCTACCTGTTCTTCCGGATGGAGGAAGCTTATAAAGTAATGAGTAAGTTCCTGGATAGCTACGGGCAGTTTAACGAAAAGCCGCAGGAATACACCGATATATATAACTGGAATACGATCCCTATAAACTTATCGCTCAATTACTCCGCACAGATAGATATGGGGATTGCCGTTTTTACCAACAATGCACTAATGAAGCAAGTTGCCACAGCCCGTGAAAAACGCGACCAGCGATCAATACGTGTAGCTGCCGCGCAGTCGTTAGCTAACAAGATGCGCGATAGTGTGGAAAGTATAAACCGGGTGGTGCTGCGTAAAGCATCGCTGGAGGCAATACATTTTGCCCCCTGAAGGGAAACACAGTTATTACCAAGCGTCATTGCGAGGTACGAACCAATCTCTAAACTATACAGAGCGAAAAAAATGGGATAAAATCCTAAAGGTTGATCTGCCTACGTAGAGATTGCTTCGTACCTCGCAATGACGCGCGGAGAAAATGAGAATGGTAACAATCAGAATCCTCGGCAGGGTGAGGTCTTAAATAGTTATAGCCGCCTTAACCAAATACGGCAGGATCTCTTTTTGGAAAGACACAAAGTTCTTGCGTACATCTGAATCACTTACAGAGGTAAAAGCGAAGCTGAAAACAATACTTTTGCTGCACTTCACCAAAAAGCGCAGCTTTTGCAGGTAAGCATCATGCTTGCGGATGCCATTTAACTGCGAGAAAGCATATACCAGCAGTTCTTCCAGCTCGTTTGATAAATTTTTGAGAAAAGCCTGTGAGTTCGCGGATTCGCGGATGAAATCCCATCCGATAAACTCGTTACAGATGGTATATGACAGGCGGCAGGTTTTCATGATGAGGTTATTCAACTGTTCCTCCTCACCCATATCAGGGGTATTGGTATGGATCAGCTCATCAACGCTCACTTTAATATAATCCATCAGCAAGGCGTGCAAAACAGCTTCCTTGCTATCAAAATACTTATAGATAGTTGCCTTGGCTATTTTAGCCTTTTTAGCAATTTCATTAACACTGGTTTTATGATAACCGAATTTGCGGAATAACTCCTGTGCCGCCCGCTTTATACTATCTTTAATTTTGTCGGCTTCCATTTAATAATTTTGAATAACGATGTTATAACCGGAATCAACAAACACGCTGTACGACAGCAGCGATTGTGTAGCCGGCGCTTTTACAGGAGTGCCGTCATATAACGAGAACTTTGATCCGCTACAGGGGTCGGTCACGGTCAAATCTCCACTATCAATAGTTACGGCGCATCTTTTTTCAGGCTGATAACTACTGCAACGGTCATAGGCCACATATGCACCATCGGCCCTGTGATATACTACTATACCAGCTACCCCACCACTAATATTAATGGCAACACCAACACCCCGTAACGCGCTAAACTGCGGGCTCAGTAACGAACCCTGGATATATACCGCAACGCTGGGTACCGGATCACTGTTTTTACCGCATGACAGGCAAACAATGGCTATTAACACTATAAGGTAGCTCTTTTTCATATGATCTCTGTTTGAAATTGTTTTAAGAAACGAACATCGTTCTCAGAAAACAAACGCAGATCACGTATAACATATTTTAAGTTAGCAATTCTTTCTATACCCATACCAAAGGCAAAGCCGGTATATTTCTTACTGTCGATACCGCAATTTTCCAGCACGTTAGGGTCAACCATGCCGCAGCCTAATATCTCCACCCAGCCGCTGTATTTACACATATTACAGCCAGAGCCCTTGCAAATGGTGCAAGAGATATCCATCTCTGCCGATGGCTCGGTGAATGGGAAGTACGACGGCCTGAAACGCACCTTGGTACCTTCGCCATAAAGCTCCTGCACAAAGTGGTAAAGCGTTTGTTTAAGATCAGCAAATGATACATTCTCATCTACATACAAACCTTCAACCTGGTGAAAGAAACAATGCGCACGGGCCGAGATAGCCTCGTTACGGTAAACCCGGCCCGGCATTATAGCGCGGAACGGTGGTTTGCCGCTTTCCATCATCCTTACCTGTACCGATGAGGTATGTGTACGCAGGGCAATATCATCCTTGCCGCTGTTCTTTTTAATGAAGAAGGTATCCTGCATATCACGTGCGGGATGTTCCTCAGGGAAATTAAGCGCCGAAAAGTTATGCCAGTCGTCCTCAATCTCCGGGCCTTCAGCCACAACGAAACCTAAGCGTTTATAAATATCGATGATCTCGTTGCGCACCAGCGAAAGCGGATGGCGCGAGCCGATATCAAAACCATCGCCGGGTAAGGTCAGGTCTTGCTGTGAGTCGTGAGTGGTGACTTGTGAGTCGGTAGCCTCTTTCAGCTCAGCATACTTTGCTTCGGCCAGTTGTTTAAACTGGTTAAGCACTTTACCGAAAGTCCGTTTCTCTTCCGGACCAACGGTCTTAAACTCCTCGAACAAATCCTTTATGATACCCTTTGTACCCAAAAATTTTACACGAAAAGTTTCCAGTTCATCAGCATTTGCCGGCGAAAAGGCGTTGATCTCAGCAGTATATTGGTCTATTTTTTCTTGCATTATGCAGCAAATTAACAAATTATTTCAAAACTCCCAGTTCCTTACCCACCTTGCTGAACGCGGCGATAGCTTTATCCAGGTGAGTGGTTTCGTGCGCGGCAGAGATCTGCACCCTTATACGGGCCTTACCCTGCGGCACAACCGGGTAATAAAAACCGATAACGTAGATACCTTCATCCAGCATTTTAGCGGCAAACTCCTGGGCCAGCTTAGCATCGTACAACATAACCGGCACTATTGGGTGTACGCCCGGTTTTATGTCGAAACCCGCTTCCGTCATTTTCTGGCGGAAATATTGGGTGTTCTTTTCCAGCTTATCACGCAGGTCGGTAGTCTCGCTCAGCATGTTGAGCACCGCTATTGATGCGCCGGTAATTGCCGGGGCTAGCGTGTTAGAGAACAGGTACGGGCGCGAACGCTGGCGCAGCATATCAATAATCTCTTTACGGCCTGATGTAAAACCGCCTGAAGCGCCACCCAAAGCTTTACCTAATGTGCCGGTAATGATATCAATCTTACCTATTACATTATGGTACTCATGCGTGCCGCGACCTGTTTTACCCATAAAGCCCGAGCAATGGCTCTCATCGATCATCACCAAAGCCTTATATTTTTCGGCCAGCTCACAAATTTTATCCAGCTGGGCAACCGTGCCATCCATAGAGAATGCGCCATCAGTAACAATGATACGGTGACGGCAACCGGCAGTTATTTTTAATTTCTCTTCCAGGTCGGCCATATCATCGTGCTTGTAGCGCTGGCGCTGTGCCTTGCATAAACGTACACCATCAATAATTGAGGCATGGTTCAATTCATCCGATATGATGGCATCCTGGTCATTGAACAAAGGTTCAAACACCCCACCATTGGCATCAAATGCTGCTGCATATAATATAGTATCCTCCGTGCCCAAAAACTCAGCTATTTTAGTTTCAAGCTCTTTGTGGATATCCTGCGTACCGCAGATGAACCTTACAGATGACAAGCCATAACCATGTGTATCCATAACTGCTTTTGCAGCTTCAATAACTTTTTTATTGCCTGAAAGGCCCAAATAGTTGTTGGCACAAAAGTTTATTACCTCCTTACCACCCTGTACGGTGATATCAGCACCCTGTGCCGAAGTTATAATTCTTTCCTTTTTGTATAAGCCAGCCGCTTCAATATCTGCAAGCTCCTGCTGCAATACCGGTTTTAGTGTATCGTACATGGTCAGTTAATTTGAGGTGCAAAATTAAGCATTAACAGGCAAACGATTAACTTAAATTTTATGATTAAAATTTATTAGCTGCCGCTTAAAACATTTTTATTGTAAAAAGTATTTATAAGTATCCTATGTTGAGACATTTACTACTTATTTTCATCCCATTTATTGCGCTTTCGGCGTCGGCCCAGCAATATACTTTATCGGGGCGTATCTCCGATCAGCAAAACCATGCCGTTGAGTTTGCATCCATCTATATAAGAAACAGTACATATGGCACTACTGCCAATGAGAGCGGGCGGTACCAGTTTAAGCTGAACCCAGGTACTTATAGTGTAATTTATCGTTTTGTGGGATATAAAGAACGAATAGAATCGGTTACCATTGCCGACCATGATGAAGTACGCAATATTAAAATGGAAAATGAAGTATTTGAGCTTGATACAATACAGGTAAAAAGCAAACATCATGTAAAAGATACCGCTGCCAATGATATTATGCGGCAGGTTATAGCCAAACGTGAATTTTATTTGAACGAGGTTAATGAATACTCTTGCGCGGTATACATTAAAGGAGTGCAAAGGCTGCTCAAAGCCCCGAAAAAGTTAATGGGTAAAACGGTACAAGAGAAACTTGATCTCGATTCTATGGGCCGTGGTATATTATTTCAGGCTGAATCATTTTCAACTTTAAGCATTAAACAGCCTAACCAGATAAGGGAAGAAACCATAGCAACCAAAACCGTAGGACTAAACCCAACATTTAATTACACAAAAGCATCCGACCTGAATGTTAATTTTTACAAGAATATATTCTCCATCCCGGGATTAAGCAGTCATGGCTTTTTGTCGCCAGTGGCAAGTAATGCTTTTAATTTATACAGATATAAATTAGTTGGCCGCACCCGCGAAAACGGACGGGTTATCGACCAGATCCAGGTTATTCCCCGCCATGATCATACCCCTACTTTTAAAGGCAGCATTTATGTACTGGAAGGCGATTGGCGTCTATATAGCATCGATCTTTACCTAACTAAAAAAGATAACGGCCTTAATTTTATTGACACCATGAAGGTGAGCCAGCAATACATCCCGATAAAGGACAATATATGGCAGTTGGTTTCGTCGCAATACAGTTTTTCAGGCACCGTATTGGGCTTTACCTTCGGTGGATATTATAACAGCATTTACAACAATTATAACCTCGCCCCCAAATTTCCGGACGGTTATTTTACCGGTGAGATATTGAAGTTTGATACCACGGCCACAACCAAAAGTGCAGATTATTGGAACACTAACCGCCCGGTACCACTAACCGTACAGGAAGCAAAAGATCTAAATGAAAAAGACAGTTTGGCCAGCATAAAGCGATCCAAAGGCTATCTGGATTCATTACAAAAATCAAATAACAGGTTCCTGCCTATTCCGTATATCGTGTTCGGGCATACATCTACCTATAAAAACGGCACCGATTCAGTTTACCTGTACCCTTTTCTCAATACACTTTATTACAATACAGTTGAAGGTTACGGCCTAAACTTACAGGCCAGGTATACACATAAGATCAACGATCTGCAGTCGTATGATTTTACACCGGAGTTGCGATATGGAGTTGGTAACAAAATGTTCACTGCCAACGTAAATGGTGAATATAATTACGATCCTTTTCACAACGCTAAATTCTTCGGAGGCTTCGGCAGCGCTATACTCGATTTGAATAACGTGGGTACACGTTCATTGTACTTTAACACGTTGAGTACTCTATTAAGTGAGCGTAACTTTGTTAAATATTATAAATCAGAATATGGCGATATCGGCTATCAGCGCGAAATAGCCAACGGTGTTTTGTGGACCGCCAGTTTAACCTACGCCGACCGTACCCAACTATTCAACACCTCATTTAACCATATAAATACTTTTAAGGACAGGTCGTACACCTCCAACAATCCCTTAATGCCTGATGCCCCGGCCGACGATAAATCCATATTATTCCCCGAGAATAAGGCTTTGACCTTTTTTACTTCCTTCAGACTGACTTTTGATCAGCAATACATCACGCGCCCAACCGGCAGGATCGATCTGACTTCAAAGTATCCGGTTGTAACAGTTGATTACCGCCAGGGCATTAATAGCCTGGGATCTGATGTTAAGTATAATTTCGCATCCTTAAATATAGCACAAAACCGTATTCCGATAGGTTTGGTTGGCTACTCGGCATTCAGTCTTACCGCAGGCGATTTCTTTAATCGCGACAAGCTGTATTTTATGGACTATAATCACTTTTTAGGTAACCAGGGTACCACTTTCGATCCTACCTATGTGGGTAGTTTTCACTTCTTGCCGTTCTATACTTTTAGTACCGATCAAGCCTTTTTAGAAGCTCATTACCAGCATAATTTTGCAGGCGTACTGCTTGACAAGCTCGATTTTTTACGCAGCCTGAAACTGGAAGAAATTGTAGGCGCTAACTATCTTGCAGAAAAAGGCCATCCCGATTATACGGAGTTTTATGTCGGCCTGCAACGCTTCATCTTCAGGGTTGATTACGGTATCTCTTACGCCGGCGACAAAAAATACATGCAGGGATTCAAGATCTATTACGGGATAAGATAAGGAACCAGGATTCAACGGATTATGCTTGATTTTCCAGGATTTGACATGCCGATTAGTATTTTTCAAACTAATCACTCATCTCTAATCACAAATCACTAAATTTGCGCCTCATTTAACACTGTTTGCAGCAGTATCAATGATTGTATGGAAAAGTATAACACACTACTATACTATTGTTATTCAACAATAGCCGATGCGGAGCAATTTGCTGCCGATCATTTAAAATTTTGTAAATCTTTGGGTTTAACAGGCCGCATTATTGTGGCTGGAGAAGGGCTTAACGGTACCGTATCAGGCACAGCCGAGGCTTGTAAACAATATATGGATACTGTGCATACCGACCCGCGTTTTGCCGGGATCGATTTTAAGGTGGATGAGGTCGATACCCCATCGTTCATTAAAATGCATGTGCGTTATAAATCAGAGATCGTACACTCGGGCCTGCGCAACCCAGAGATTATCGACCCCAAAAGCAAAACAGGCAAACACCTTGATCCTGCCGAGTTTATGGCGATGAAGGACCGTGACGATGTAGTGGTGCTTGATGTACGCTCGAACTATGAGCATAACCTGGGTAAGTTCAAGAATGCTATAACGCTTGATATTGAGAATTTTCGCGATTTCCCGGCGATGATCAACGAGCTTGCCCAATACAAGGATAAAAAGATACTTACCTACTGCACCGGCGGCATTAAATGCGAAAAAGCATCGGCCCTGCTATTACACGAAGGCTTTCCTGAAGTGTACCAGCTGCATGGCGGTATCATAAAATATGGCAAGGAAGCCGGTGGTAAGGATTTTGAAGGTAAATGCTACGTGTTTGACGGCCGCTTATCTGTAGATGTAAACTCGGTTAACCCGGTAGTTATTTCAAAATGCCTTAACTGCGGTACAGTTACCGATAAAATGATCAACTGCGCCAACCCTGAATGTAACGAGCATTTCACCCAATGCGATAATTGTGGCGAAGCAATGGAAGGTTGCTGCAGCGCTGATTGCAAAACCCATCCGCGCAAACGTGTATATGATGGCACCGGGTATTATGTAAAAGTCCCCCAACCCGTTAATACCGATAAAAAGGGATTAAAACTGCAATATTAAAATCTTCTTTAAAATAATATATATTTACGCATATCATTCGGGATTATTTACCGTTAAACCTGGTATTATGCGTAAAAAAATATTACTCCCTTTTTTGCTCTGCTTTGTAGCACTGGCTATGCCTGTTTTAGTAAAAGCGCAAGCCGCCGCTACTTATGACAGGGGAAACTTCATAGCCAAAGGCGATACCCTGCCCTACCGTATCCTGTTTCCGCTCAACTTTGATCCGGCTAAAAAATATCCTGTACTTTTTGTACTGCATGGTGCAGGTGAACGCGGCAATGATAACCAGGCACAGCTTATACATGGCAGTGATCTGTTTTTAAAAGGCGAGGTGCGCCAGCAATTCCCGGCAATAGTGATCTTCCCGCAATGCCCGGCAAACAGCTTTTGGAGCAATGTGATCTATAAAACAGATTCAACCGTTAATACATTTACTTTCCAAACCGATGCGCCGCCTACCAAAGCCATGCACGCTTTAATGGCTTTTATTGATGATTTTCTGGATAAGCCTTATGCAGATAAACATCATGTTTATGTCGGGGGCCTGTCGATGGGTGGTATGGGTACATTTGAAATTATTGGTCGCGAGCCAAAACTATTTGCGGCCGCTTTTGCTATTTGCGGTGGAGATAATACGCTGAACGCTAAAAAATATGCAAAGAAAGTTCCGCTATGGATCTTCCATGGTGGTAAAGATCCGGTTGTATCGCCAGATCATTCTGTAGTAATGGTTGATGCCATCAAAGCTGCTGGCGGCGATCCTAAATTCACCCTTTATCCGAATGATGGCCACGACAGCTGGAACGACGCCTTCGCCGAACCGGAGTTATTGCCGTGGTTGTTTTCGCATAGTAAGTAACAAAAGCGCGGGCCGTGTGCAGTTCCCCTCTTGAGAGGGGTGCAGGGGTGTGTTATGCGCTTTGATAACACACCCCTGCCACTACAATTCCTGCCGCGCCCCCTCTCAAGAGGGGAACTAATCTTCGACAGCATCACCACCTGTCACAAATGATTTTTCCCCGTGTCTATTGTAGTATAAAAACTGCCTTAGCACATAAATATGAAAAATCTTCTCCTTGCAATTTTACTGCTCATCTCCAGCTTTCAAATACAGGCGCAAAACAAACCCATTGCCACCCTACCATTCGAGTTAAAAAGCGATAACCGCATTTACGTAAAGTGCCGCGTTAACCAATCGGATACCTTAACTTTTTTGTTCGATACCGGGGCTGGTGCTATGGTTATTAATGAGTCCATCTTAGGCAAAAAGCTGAATCTGGTTTTAGATTCTACAGCCAATAATGTGGGCTCAAATGGCGAAAGTAAAATAAAAGCAAGCAAGCATAATAAGCTCTCTTTTGGCAATATTAATATAGACAGCGTTACCTACCTGGCTATCCCTTACGGCGATGCTCCCTTTGATGGAGTATTCGGGAACAACCTGATGAAGAAATACATCATCGAAATAAACTACCATAAAAAGCTCATCTACTTGTATAGCATTAAAGATTATGTTTTAAATGCGAAGGCCTATGACAAATTCGACCTGAAATTTGTAATGGGTGTGCCTACCATAACCGCTTCCCTATTTATCGACAGCATACAAATAAAGGGAACATTTGAAATGGATACAGGTGGCGACAGCGGCCTTATTATTGCCGATTATTTTTCAAAAAACAATAATTTCGCGCAAAAACTAAAACAGGTGGCTACGGCTGGTTCAGTAGGATCTGACGGGGCAAAAACAGAAACATCCATAGTTATAGTTCCTGAAGTTACGCTGGGCACAAAAAGCTTTTACAGGATCCCATCCCTGCTATCCGGGGCACAATCAGGTGTGTTAGGCAGCCAGCAGCTGGCTGGCATCTTTGGCAATGCTTTTCTTAAACGGTTCGATGTGATACTGGATCTTCATCATAACCAACTGTTTTTAAAGCCTAATGATTATCTGTATACACCGTATTATGAGTTTCTGGTGAAGTAAGGATATAAAATTACTCCCTGTCATCAAATAGTCGGGGCACTTTTAGCGCAAGTCTTGTGTGTTGGAGTGGAGAAATGGCTGACTTGTGCTTCATCTATATCGCAAGTCATCATCACACAAACAGCCGCACAAGACTTGCGCTAAAAACGTGAGAAAATAACATTCAAAATGACAATCTTATTTTTTTAAAAATCTTTGTAAGGTTCTTCCTACCTTTCCGACTAACCAGCAGATCAACTTATACACAAGTTTTAAAATGGGAGCCGAAAGCTATTTATTAGACCCTCATAAATGGGTTAAAGACTATGCCGATTACCTGTATGCCTATGCCATAAGGCGCATAAGCGATGAGGAACAGGCAAAGGACCTGGTACAGGAAACGTTTTTAGCAGCGCTTGAAAAAGCGGCCAACTTTGAAGGCAAAAGCTCCGAACGCACCTGGCTTACCGCCATTTTAAAAAATAAGATCATTGATGTTTACCGCAAAAAGTCGTCGGGCTTAACAAAGGATGTACAGCAGGCCGAACATGAGCAGCACGACTTTTTTGAAGCCGACGGGCACTGGAACCCGGCTTACCGTCCGCTGGAATTTGGTATTGAAGACAAGGACCACCTGGGCAATAAGGAGTTTAACGCTATTTTGCAAAAGTGCCTGCAAAAACTACCTGTATTGTGGATGTCGGTTTTTACCATGAAGCATATTGATGACGAGGACACCACACTGATTTGTACTGAACTGAAGGTTTCACCATCAAACTTTTGGGTGATCATTCATCGTACTAAACTCAACCTGCGGGCTTGTTTGCAAAAGAACTGGTAATAAAATTTGGATTATGGGCTATTTAAGAAAAATACAGTATAACTGTAAACAGGCAACTTTTCTGATCGAAAAGAAGATGATCCGCAAACTCACTTTTCGCGAGATGATTGAGCTGCGCATTCACCTGGCGGGATGTTCGGTATGCGTATTATACGGCAAGCAAAGCCGCGTTATTAACCAAATGGTGCAGGAGCTTTTCCGCAGCTCCATAAAACCCGAAATACGGCTTGACGATAACTTTAAAAAAGAGCTGCAGGAGCGTATTGAAGCAGAGTTGAACAATCATTAAAAATATTTTGTAAGGATTATAACACCCGCCCGACTAAACATGTGATTATTAAAAATTAAAAAGAATCACATGAAAACGAACTTAAAAAAATCAATTCTATCTGCCGCATTTATAGCTGGCATTTTCTCTACCTGTTTAACAGCTAATGCTGCCCCATCACTTAAAACAGCAAACACTATTACCGTAAGCGATACCGGCAAAATGAGCAAAAGCAAGATGAGCAAAGGCAAAATGTCGGCTGATAAAATGGCAGGCAGTAAAATGGCTACCGACAAAATGAGTAAAAGCAAAATGTCAACTGATAAAATGAGCAGCGACAAGATGTCGAAAAGCAAGATGTCAACCGACAAGATGAGCAAAGGCAAAATGTCAAAAGACTCCAGCAAAATGTAATACTTTTTTATGCTGCCGCGAGTTTAGCGTAGCGTAACTCGTGGCATGCATTGTACAAGCTTCTTAGCTTGTGTTGCCGGGTTACTAAAGCTATAAGCTTTGGCCATGCCGCCCACGGGTTACGCTAAACCCGCGGTAGCAATTTGCTACTCTTCCGCATTTATAACCAACTCGCCATCAACCAAACTCTCCAATTCCTGCGGATTATGACTTACGATCAGTACAGTCATTTTTAATTCGACAAACAGCACTTTCAATTCAGCAATAAGTGCCGATCTCATTTTAGGGTCAAGAGCTGAAAATGGCTCATCCATCAGCAACAATTTGGGCTTAATGGCTATGGCGCGTAAAATGGCGAGGCGTTGTTGCTGCCCTCCAGATAGATATTCCGGCTTATGATCACTTAAAGTTTCCAGCTTGCCGATCTTCAGCAGTCGCTGTATCCATTGCGCATCTTTACTGGCATATTCCAAATGCTGCTGCACCGTCATGTTTGGGAACAGCGCATAATTCTGAAACACAAAACCAACCAATCGTTTTTGTGGCGATAGTGATATTTTAGATGAAGTGTTGAGCCAGGTTATGCCATCGATCGTAATAACTCCTTTTTCAGGTGCAACCAATCCGGCTATGATCTTTAAAAAAGTAGTTTTACCCGCTCCTGATGGGCCATAGATCTTGGTGATACTGCCATCGGCAAACACGTAGTTAATTTTTAACCATTGCTGCCCGCTATAAGCCTTTAGCTTTTTTTCAATGTTGATACTGATCATTCCAGCGGACTTTTAGCGTGGGCTTTGTTAAAAATAAATACCCCAATCACCATTACAAAAGTGATGGAGAACAATATGAGCGAATAAACATTGGCAGTACTATAATCCATGTTCTCCACGGAATCGTACACCGCTATGGATGCCACCCGGGTAACATTAGGGATATTGCCACCTATCATCAGCACCACGCCAAACTCGCCCAATGTATGCGCAAAGGTGAGCACAATGGCTGTTAGTAAAGATGGTTTTATATTGGGCAGCAACACACTCAAAAATGTTTCCCGCTCGCTTTTTCCTAAAGTATAGGATGCCTGCGCCAACGATGCTGGCAATTGCTGCAAAGCGGATTTTATAGGGCCGATCATAAAAGGCATGCTATAAATAACCGATGCCAGTACCAATCCCTGGAAAGAAAACACAAACTGGATATTGAAGGTATTCAGCAGCCACTTACCCACCCCATGCTGCGGACTAAACGCTATCAGCAAATAAAACCCCAATACAGATGGCGGCAGCACCAACGGCATAGTGATGATAGCCTCCAATATTATTTTAAAGATTGATCGCCTTTTCGATAGCCACCAGGCCAGCGGCAAACCAACCAATAGCAACAGCAAAGTGGTAATGCTCGCCAGTTTTAACGTAAGCCAAATGGGTGAGAGATCCATTAACCGATAGTATTTGTAGCCCTATTACTGCTCATTATAGCCATATTCCTTAAATATACGTTTAGCATCGGTGCTTAAAATGTATTGGTAAAATTTTTCTGCGTTAGCGTTACCTTCTGCATGCTTTAATATAACTATGCCCTGCTCAATAGGCGAATATGTTTTAGGGTCGATAACTTTATAGTAAAGGGTAGTTTTTGAATCTTTAATTAGCGCCTGCGTTGTAAAACCTACATCAACCGAACCCGTTGTGATGTAAGTGTTCACCTGCGATATACTTTCGCCATAAACTGTCTTGCTTTTTATTTCGCTCAATACGCCCTTTTGTTGTAATGATTCTTCGGCGGCTTTGCCGTAAGGGGCAATTTTAGGGTTGGCTATCGCTATTTTCTTTACTCTTTCTGTTAATAATAAACGCTCCCAGTTCTCAAAGCCCAGATTTTGTGTGCTACAAATGATCAAGCTGCCCGATGCATATACCACAGGTTTTTGTAAGGTAAAGCCATCCGCAAATAAGCTTTGAGGAAAGCCCATATCAGCAGACAAAAAAACATCAAAAGGCGCACCATTTTTTATCTGTGCCACCAAATTACCCGATGAGCCAACAATAGGGTCGATACCGATGCCCGTTTTCTTAGTGAAGTCTTCACCCAAAACTTTTATAATGCCTTGTAGATTAGCGGCAGTTGCCACCTTTAAATTTTGCGCGAATGATGAGACAGAGATCAGCAGCAGAGCCAATAAAATACCGGCCCGGTTTATCATTTTCTGCTTAAATAATATTTTACTTTTCATAGATGTAGTTTTAGAGTCAAGAATTAAGAGTCAGGAATCAAGATAAAATCAATCTATAAATATAAATATACTTGTTCATAAGAACACGATTACAGGAGTATTGATTAAAATAAGCCTGTTTATCCTGATTCCTGACTCTTAATTCCTGACTCTTTCAACAAACTGCAACAATTATGTTACTATCCGTTTAGTAAACTATTTCTTATGACCTTTGTCTATAATAATATCAGATTGATAAATAATAAATGAAACCCATAAATACAGTTAAAATATTTTTTTATTTAGCTGTTTTGCTATTCATAGCAAAGCCATTCATGGGCTATGGCATTTTTTATGTCGACCACCAGGTTACCCAACCCGGTAATATACTGGTTAAAATATTTTCCCAACGTAAGCCTGAAGACTTTGAGGATGCTAAAATTGTAGCAGCCGATATACATCATAAACTAACAAATCCACCTGTATTATTATCCATAATGGCATTGCTTGGGCTTTTGTTTCCGGCATTATATAAACGCGCAATTGATATTAATAACAGCTTTATAAATAATACGAATGTTGCCTTAGTGCCCGTTCATCCGCCCTATTTCCTCAGCGGCAAACTTACTATTTGATTTTTCTCTTCTTTTCATCATTGCTATCGCGATGATACCTGAATAGCCCGACTTAGGCGGTCCGCTTATTCCTCATTTTCTTATTTCCATTTTTATTAATTCTTAAAATCAAATGTTAAGTTTAAAAAGATGCCTGTGCATTTTGCTATTGCTGGTAACAGCCGCGGCTCATGCACAGCAATCACCGGCAACTGTTACGTTAAAACAACTGCTGAACAGCGTTAATCAAAAAGCACCTACCCTGCTTACCGATTCCGCAGCCATTGCTATTCGCCAGGCGCAGGCCGCCGAAGTACGGAACAACTGGCTGCCCGATCTTACCCTTAATTACCAGGCTGATATTGGCACGGCAAACAATGTCACCGGGCCGTATTTTGGGTTCGGCATTGTGCCATCAAGTTCAGGCGGTATCCATACTACCAGCGTTACTACCACCATGTCGGATAATCTGGGCATTGCGGCCTTTAACTGGGAAGTGTACAACTTTGGTAAATACGGCGCCCAAAATAAGGTGGCCAATTCTGATGTGCAGGTACAGCAAAACCAGTTTGCCGAATCAAAATACGACCTGCAGGCTTATACCATCAATTATTATTTACAACTGGTTCGCTTGCAGAATTTCCTGGGTATCCAGCTGCGTAATATCGAGCGTACACAGCAGATCAGACGGTCAATTGAATCACTGGCAAAAAGCGGTGTACGTGCCGGGGTTGATACCAGCATAGCCGAGGCCGAGCTATCAAAAGCAAGGTTAAACTATATAGAGCTGAACAACCAGTTAAAACATGTGCAATTACAGTTATCAGCTGTAAGCGGTTTTAACTACCAGTCGATAGTACCCGATACTACCGTTGAGCTTACGCTGATCAATGAGCCTACTGCCTATTTGTTCCCGGCGGATACTGCTAATCACCCCATCATCAATTACTATAAATCTGTTTATCAAAACAGCCTGCAACGGGAAGAACTGGTAAAAAAGCAATATAACCCAAAGATCTCCTTACAGGCTGCCGCCTGGTCGCGCGGTTCAAGTGTTGACGGCGAAGGGAATTATAATGATTTGAGTAATGGCTTTGGGTTCGACAGGAGCAATTACCTGGTTGGTATAGGCATATCCTATAATCTTTTTGATCTGCGGCGTAAGCAATTAAAGCTGCGTACCCAAAGGGCAAGTACTGATTATGCCATGCAAAAGCTGGCAGAGCAAAAAGAGCTGCTTTCAGTAAGCGCCACCCAGGCCGATGTGGAAATGCAAACCGCTTTGGATCGCCTAAAGGAAATTCCTCACCAATTAAAAGCAGCAAATGATGGTTACCGGCAAAAGCTATCTCTCTATAAAAACGGCTTGACCGATATTATAGAGCTGGATGCCGCGCTCAATATTCTCTATCGCGCCGAAACAGATTATATGCAGGCAAAATATGATTATGCCAACGCGCTGTTCCAGAAAGCGATAACCGAGAACCAGGTAACTTCTGTTTTAAACTATTTAAAATAATCAAATTATGTCAATG
>JAMFSA010000176.1 GCA_026225055.1 Mucilaginibacter xinganensis
AAATTGTTGCGTTCTATGCAGTGTATTTTCCATGAAGTAGTTTATAAACTCTTCAACTCTTTTAGCATCAGCATTAATTATTCCCCAGTCTTGAGCATCGTAACGATCATAATGAATACCCAGATCATTACACATTTCTTCAAGTAATAAATAGCTGTCTTTTTCTATCAAAATATGTGTGTTTAATGTCCTACTAATATAATCATCCATATTCTTATTCAGGATGTACCTTTTGTCATAAATCACTCCACCATTAGCCATACCGCTTTTTGATTGTATATTTAAATCCTGATACAACAAAGCATGGCAGAAACTTCTACTCATCTTGAGCGCGGGCTATCATTAACACAGGCTACAGCCATCAACATGATTGATATGGTGGGGATAGGCCCGTTTATAACCATCCCCATTATAGTTGGTTATATGCGGGGCCCGCAATGCATACTGGCCTGGCTATTAGGTGCGGCGCTTGCTTTTTTAGATGGTTCGGTATGGTCGGAACTTGGAGCAAAATGGCCAATGGCAGGTGGCAGCTATGTTTTTCTGCAAAAAGTTTATGGCGAAAATAGGTTCGGCAAAATGATGTCGTTCCTACTGGTATGGCAAACCATTATACAGGCACCATTGGTTGTAGCCAGTGCGGCAATAGGCTTCTCCAAATACCTTACCTACCTGGTAAGTTTAAATGGCATACAGCAAAAAATGGTGAGTGGCGCTTTGGTTATTGTAGTTACCATTTTGCTGTATCGAAACATTAAAAGTATAGGTAAAATATCGGTATTGTTATGGATCATCACCGGTGGTACATTCCTGTGGCTCATCGGTTCAGGCTTTCATAATTTTAATCCCAAATGGGCTTTTGGCTTTAGTAAGGATGCATTTGATCTTACACCAGTATTTTGGGTGGGGTTAGGACAAGCGTCGTTACAATCTGTATATTCATATTTAGGCTACTATAACGTATGCCATTTAGGCGGTGATATTAAAAACCCGGAGGTAAATATCCCACGCAGTATCTTCATTTCGGTAGGTGGCATTGCTATACTGTATCTCGGCATGCAGATCATGGTTTCGGGTGCTATGCCCTGGCAGCAGATCGCTAAATCAAATTTTATAGTAAGTACTTATTTTGAGCTGATATATGGGCCGCTTGCTGGTAAGATAGCTACAGTATTGGTATTGATTATTGCCAGTGCATCATTGTTGGCGGTGATGCTTGGTTATTCCCGAATACCTTACGCCGCTGCGTTGGATGGGAACTTTTTTAAAATATTTGGAAAGCTCCATCCAAAAAAACAGTTCCCGTATGTGTCGCTTTTGTTTTTAGGTGGGATAGGTTTTATATTCAGCCTGCTATTTAAATTAACGGATGTAATAAAAGCCATCCTCACCATGCGCATTATAGTACAGTTTGTGGGGCAGTCAATAGGCGTTATCTACTGGCACAAAACCAAGCCCGATGATGTTAGGCCATATAAAATGTGGCTGTATCCACTGCCAGCTATCATAGGGATAATCATATGGCTTTTTATTTTGTTCAGTAATAACTGGCAGTACATTGTTGGGGCTACGTGTTTTATACTTACCGGCGCAGCTGTTTACTTTTTGTTTATTGAACCGCAGAAGAGGAAAAGAGAGGAATTAGAGAAGGAATCAATATAAACATGTCATTGCGAGCGATAGCGTGGCAACCTCGTCGCTTATATATCTAAACGCGACGAGGTTGCTTCGTCGTTCCTCCTCGCAATGACACAGTGGCTATATATACCAAATTCTATATACCTTATCCCGCTACCGCGGTCTTCTCCCCTTTTTTCTTCTTTTCAGCGGCCTCCGCATCAATTTGGGCTGATATACCACCATCCTCTTTCAGCTTGTTGATCAGGTCGCTCAGATCCAGTTCGGCAAACGCTGTTGATGAATCTGACACCCCATAAGGAATGATCAATTTACCATTGTGCACAATCGCACCGCAGGAGTATAATACATTTGGCACATAGCCTTCACGCTCCTCGCTGTTAGGAATCAGTAATGGCTCACGCAGGCGGCCAATTTCAATAGCCGGGTCATCCAGTTTTAGCAAACTTGCACCCAGCACATACCTGCGCATAGGGCCAACACCGTGGGTTATCATGATCCAGCCATCCGGTGTTTCAATTGGCGAACCACAGTTACCTATCTGTATAAATTCCCAGTTGAACTTTGGTTTTTGCAGCAGCTCCGGCTTTTCCCAAATGTTTATTTTATCGGAGTACATGATATAGTTATTACACCCATCAATCCGCGATATCATTACATACTTACCATTAATTTTACGTGGGAACAGTGCCAGGTTCTTGTTCTGCGCACCGGCACCGTAAAGCGGCATTATCTTAAAATTATAAAAGTCGGTGGTTTGCAGCAGCTTTGGCATTATCAGCGCGCCATCATAAGCAGTGTAGGTGGCATAATATACCGAGGTGTCGTCATCGTGTTTAAAATGTACGAACCTGGCATCCTCAATACCTTTACGTTCATATTCTGATATCGGGAATATCACACGGTCGGAGATATCGGTGTCCAATGAAAATACGATCTCATAATAAGAATCGGCCAGCCAAAGGATCTTGTCGTACTCCAGTTTCTGCATATCGCTTTCCTGCAATTTTTGCGAATCGAGGATGGCGCTGCGCAGGTTAGAATATTCAAAATGATGATCGAGTTTTGTTTCCACCTCTTTCAGCACATCAATATTTATCTGGGTGGCAACAGCCTTATCAAAAAACAGCTTCTTATTGTAAACGGCGTTGCGAACAATTTCGGCTTCATCAATATAGCTGCCGGCTGGCAAAACGGTGATGTTATTATTCTGATCAACCAAAGCACGGCGGAAAGTGATAGATGATATGTGCCCTTCGCCCACAGCCCTGAAGCTGATGATCATCCGTTTTTGCCCTTCCTGTAACTCGCTTTGATCAGGGTCTTCAACAATCGACGGGTTAAAAAACGCCGCCGACTCAATTGAATATTCATGTGTAAAATACGAGCCGACCAGTAATTTACGGTATACCGTTAGGGTATCATAATCAATTTCCAGTTCAGCAAAAAGCGGCTTTAACCTGCTGCAATGGCGGTTTAAAACCCGGGTAATGTTACGGTGGCGTCTTGAATATTCCTGTAATAACGGCGATACAATGCTAAAGGCGGCCGCCTCGCTTATTTCCATTACCCGCTCAATAACCTCTTTAGCGCGATCGTTCCCATTAAAGAAGAACCTGGCAATTACACGTTTAGGATCGGGATTAACTCTTAAAGGTTTACGTTCTACTACTAATCTCATATATAAAAAAATTCGCTATACATCTTTAACACTAATATTTTAAAATTGATTTGTTCAATTTCACAAAATTCATTCCCTATTAACTAATAATAAAGATAAGTTTATTTGCACAAACTTTAATTGTTGGTTGAACATTTGATTTTTATTTTAGATCGGGAGAAATGGAAAAGGTTTAGCTGATTATTTTTTTCCCCAACCCTCTTTGCGCGCAGCGTAGAGAGGGTCGACCAGCGAAGCGTAGTCGGGGTGAGTTTGCGAAGCGCTGAAAAAGGCATATACGCCATAGTTCCCCTCTTGAGAGGGGTTAGGGGTGTGTTATACATTACTTAGGCAACTAATCACTAGTCAATTACGCTCTAATCACTAATTTGGGCGTTTCCCTGCGGGTCAGGCTATCCGCTCATACGCCTGCAGGCATTAAGCGCGAGGCCGGTATCCGCTCCCATCCTTAACGCGAAACTTCGACGCGCTCCGTTTGACTCACCCGGTCTTTGCTTCGCTCGCCCACCCTCTCTGCCGCAAGGTGACTGTTGCGCAACTATAGTGTTATAATTTTGAGATTATAACTTGTTTTTGCAATATTGATTAAAACGAGAGCAGCAAGTTTGTATCACCTAA
>JAMFSA010000177.1 GCA_026225055.1 Mucilaginibacter xinganensis
AAATCCTCATTCTTGACTTCGGCTCTCAGTTTACTCAATTGATAGCGCGCCGTGTCAGGGAGCTCAATATTTACTGCGAGATCCACCCCTTTAATCATGTTCCTGAAGTTGACAGCACTGTAAAAGGCATTATCCTTTCAGGCAGTCCGTATTCTGTGCGCCAGGATGACGCGCCGAACTTCGATTTTAAGAAATTCCATAAAACTTTACCGATTTTAGGTGTTTGCTATGGTGCACAGCACATTGCGCACAACAATGGCGGTGAGGTGATGAAATCAAGCACGCGCGAGTACGGAAGGGCCAACCTGCACTATATCGATAAGGAAAATAAGCTGTTTAAGAACATCCCGCTTGAATCACAGGTATGGATGAGCCACGCGGATACCATTGCCCGTGTTGGTGATGATTTTGAAATTATTGCCAGTACCGACAGCGTTAAAGTAGCCGCGTACCATATAAAAGGTACCGAAACTTTCGGTATACAGTTCCACCCAGAGGTTACGCATAGTATTGATGGCAAGCAATTGCTGCAAAACTTTTTGGTTGATATCTGCGGATGCTCACAGGACTGGACACCGGATTCTTTCATTGAAAGCACCATTGCTGACCTGAAAGAAAAACTGGGTGATGATAAAGTAGTATTAGGTTTATCGGGCGGTGTTGATTCATCGGTGGCGGCGGTATTGCTGCACCATGCAATCGGCAAAAACCTGCATTGCATATTTGTTGATAATGGCTTGCTGCGCAAGGATGAGTACCAATCGGTACTGGATTCGTACCAGCACATGGGCCTTAATATAAAAGGTGTTGATGCCAAGCAGCGTTTTTATGATGCTTTGGCTGGAATAAGCGATCCTGAGAAAAAGCGTAAAGCCATAGGCCGTGTGTTCATCGAGGTATTTGATGATGAGGCACATAAAGTAACCGATGTAAAATGGCTGGGTCAGGGCACTATTTATCCTGATGTTATTGAGTCGGTATCGGTAAAAGGGCCATCGGCTACTATAAAATCACACCATAACGTAGGTGGTTTGCCTGATTTTATGAAGTTGAAGGTAGTTGAACCACTGAATACTTTATTTAAGGATGAAGTACGTAAAGTTGGTAAAGCTTTAGGTATCGATCCAAATATATTAGGTCGCCATCCTTTCCCGGGTCCAGGTTTGGCAATTAGAATTTTGGGCGATGTTACACCAGAGAAAGTTCAAATATTACAGGAAGCAGATGCGATTTATATCAACAATTTGCGCTCTTATGGTGTTTATGATAAAGTTTGGCAAGCCGGTGCTATATATTTGCCGGTACAGTCGGTAGGGGTAATGGGTGATGAGCGTACTTACGAGAACGTAATTTGCCTGAGAGCAGTGGAATCATTGGACGGCATGACCGCCGACTGGTGCCATTTGCCTTATGATCTGCTGGCTAAAATATCAAACGATATTATTAACAACGTAAAAGGAATTAACCGGGTAGTATATGACATCAGTTCGAAACCGCCTGCAACCATTGAGTGGGAGTAGGGGTTTATTATTTTTAGTAATAGCACTGATAGTGGGTGCCTGTTCGCCTAAACTGCGGCCGGTACCCACCCCTGTAAAACCACCCGAAGCACCTGTAAAAGTTGCTCCGCTGCCTGTAAAGCCAGCTGCGCCAAAAGTATCGGTAATATCCTTACTGTTGCCTTTCGGGCTGGATCATATCGGCCCGGGTTCATCTTATACGGAGGTAAGCCTTAAAAAAGCCCGTATAGCTGCCGATTATTACCTGGGTTTTAAGTTGGCGTTGGATTCACTTACCTCATTTGGCTATAACTATAAACTACAGCTTTATGATTCAAAGGATGATCCCGCATTGGCCCACAAGCTGGCCTATAACCCGCAAATAAGGGCAAGCGATCTGATAGTTGGCCCGGTTTTTCCGGATGATATTAAGGCATTTGTATCTGTGCTCACCAGTGCGCGCAAGCCTATTGTTTCACCACTCTCGCCGGAGTCGCCATCTACCTTTAATAACCAGAATTTAGTAACGGTTAACCCACCGCTGGAGTACCATGCATGGGGGACTGCGCAATATATCAATGACAAGGTAAAACCCCAGAAGGTTTTCATACTCCAATCGGGTTATAGTGTGGATAATGATTATATCATTCCATTTACCAAAGCAATTGACAGCCTGAGTGGAAAGCATATAATGGTAATAGCCATTACCGTGAAGAAAGGGCAATTGAGCCCGCTATTAGCCCAACTTTCCAGAACCAAACAAAATGTATTTGTTGTTCCCTCCACCGATCAGGCGTTTTTAACGGTTACCTTACGCTCATTAGATACCTTGTTGAAGCATTACCCGGTAACGGTGTTTGGTCACCCGAGCTGGGCGCATTTTACCTACTTAAATACGGCCATATTACAGCACCTTAAAACACACATTACCGCTGCCGATCATGTGGATTATAAGGCTGCGGAAACCCTGACCTTTATCCGCAGATATCGTAATACCTACCATACCGAACCCACTGCATATGCCATAAAGGGCTTTGATGAAGGCTTGTACTTTGGGCAGTTGCTGGGTACAGATAATTTAAAGAATTTATGCAGTACAGATTTTACCGGCTTACATAATGATTTCCATTTTATAAAAAAAACCGGTACAGGTTGGGTTAATACGCATGTAAACCTGTTATTATATACTAATTTTGAATTAAAACAGGTGCAATGAAGGCGATAAACCAGCTTAAAACATTTCAGCGAATTTTAGAAGAGTACCCGGCCGAAACGCCTTTAAGCAAATTCCTGCCCGGTTTTTATCGCCAGAATAAACAAATGGGCTCAACCGACAGGCGGGTCGCCAACCGTTTAATCTATAATTATTTCCGGTTAGGTAATGCCTTGCCAAATCTCCCAGCCGACGAGCGCTTGGTAATTGCGGAATTTTTGTGTAATACACAGGTAAATTCATTCCTTCAACATTTTAAACCGGATTGGGCGGCTTGCATCGCCTTCAGCATTAATGAAAAACTGGCGCTGGTAAAGGCAGCTTACAAAGATTTTAATTTGGGCGATGTTTTTCCCTGGGCTAATCAGATCTCAGCGGGGATTGACAAGAATGATTTTCTCAAATCGTTTTTTGTTCAGCCCGATCTGTTTATACACGTACATAACGGCTACGACCACCTGGTAAAAGCCGAACTCAATAAAGCCGAGATCGCTTTTAAGGATGAAGGCAACGGCTGCTTTTCATTGCCGAACGGCACCCGGCTCGAAACTATCTTCCCTAATCAGAACTGGTTCGAGGTGCAGGATTATTCATCACAGCAAACAGCCAATTATTTTAAACCACAGCGATGGGATCAGTGGTGGGATGCCTGCGCAGCATCGGGCGGTAAATCATTGTTGCTGCATGAGCTGGAGCCTGATATTAAACTGGTTGTATCCGATATCCGCGAATCGATATTAGCCAACCTTGATGAGCGCTTTCAGCAGGCTGGTCTGCGTAAATACCAGAAAAAACTGCTCGACCTCACCCAAAACCCCGACCAGGTTTTACATGATTATGAGTTCGACGGTATTATCCTCGATGCACCATGCAGCGGTTCAGGCACCTGGGGCCGTACCCCGGAGATGATCGCCCAGTTTAATCCACAGAAGATAGAATTCTTCCAAAAACTACAGCAAAACATAGCCCGTAACGTGGTGAAGTTCCTGAAACCCGGCAAACCGCTTATCTACATTACCTGCTCTGCCTTTAAAGCCGAGAATGAGGATGTGGTTGAGTTTTTGGTAAAAGAGTTAGGGTTGAAGTTAGAAGAACAGCAGGTATTAAAAGGCTATACTAATAAGGCTGATACGATGTTTGTGGCGAGGTTGAGCCCACAACACTAAGCTTGATTCTTTTCCAAGCGTCATTGCGAGGTACGAAGCAATCCCCAACTGTACAAAGCGAATATGCACTACACTGGCTTCAGTTTACACCCAAAAGTCGCAGCCGTTTCATTGGAAAAAATAGTTTGAAAAGGAACGCTTAAAAAGGCTATAAAAATGGCTAATGTATCCATTTTATGGACTTTTAAGCACACTCCCCCTTTCCCCCGCAGAG
>JAMFSA010000178.1 GCA_026225055.1 Mucilaginibacter xinganensis
ATATTATATGCACTCTAAAGTTATAATTTATATATTATTTTTATATTAATTTTAATGTAAAACTCTTATTAGCTCAATTGGTAGAGCAGGATACTTCTAATATCTAGATCCAAGTTCAAGTCTTGGATGAGAATATATATATCTAATTAAAAAAAGTCTTAATTAAATAAGGTTGTCCTAGCATAAAAAGCAATTTTTTTTTATTGTGCATGTTGATTATCTAAAATAGATAACAAGCTTAAAATATTTACTTCTTAGTAAAAAAAACAATGTTAAATCATACCACTAGAAGTTTGTTTCAAGCACATCCATTCCACCTAGTATCTCCCTCACCTTGACCATTATTAACTTGTATTACTTTATTTACATTAACTGCAAGTGGAGTGCTAACTATGCAAGGTTTTAATAATGCTAATTTATTACCTTTATTAGCTCTTCTAGCCTTAATTTCATCTATGTCATTTTGATGACGAGATGTTATAAGCGAAGGTACTTATCTAGGTAATCATACTTTAGCTGTACAAAAAGGTTTAAATATGGGAGTAGCTCTATTTATAGTGTCAGAAGGTTTATTTTTCTTGGCCATATTTTGAGCCTTCTTTCATAGCGCTTTATCCCCTACAATAGAATTAGGAGCTCAATGACCTCCTATGGGTATAGAAGCTATAAACCCTTTTGAATTACCTCTACTTAATACTGTACTTCTGTTATCTAGTGGTTTTACAGTTACCTACGCTCATCACTCTGTAATAGCTAGCAATAGAAAAGGAGCTTTAAATGGTTTAATCATAACTGTCTTATTGGCCTTTATATTTACATGTTTTCAAGGAGTAGAATACTCTGTATCTTCATTCACCCTTAGTGATGGAATATATGGATCATGTTTTTACTTTGGTACAGGTTTTCATGGGTTACATGTAATGATTGGGACTGCTTTTATAGCTGTGGGTTTATGGCGTGTCTTAGCTTACCACTCTACTGACAATCATCACTTAGGTTTGGAATCAAGCATTCTATACTGACATTTCGTAGACGTGGTATGACTGTTCCTTTTTATATCGATTTATTACTGAGGTTCCTAAATAAATATAAAAAAAATCATATATTTTTAATTAAAAATAAAATATAAATAAAGTCCTTTTATGAAATAAACAAAAAATTTTATTATCTTATTGTTTAGATTTAATAAAGTTCAGGTTATTTTTGTGTTATTTTAAAAACAATAAATTATATATTATTTTTTGAAAAGTATATTTTAAAATAAATATAGTTATATTTATTTTAAAAGAGACCTTAATTTAATGGTAAAATACGAGACTTTTAATCTTTGTTATACGGGTTCGAATCCCTTAGGTCTTAAATTAATTTAAATTACTAATAAAGGAAAATTTTTAATTAAAAACTATTATTCCTTAAAAAGCCTTTAATTAAAAATACTTTTTTAAAGGAAAAGTTGTTATTGGTAAAACGAGATATTTGCTAAATATTGTGTTAATCACCTGGGTGTTCGAATCACCTCTTTTCCGGCTTAATTAAAAATATAAAAGAAAGTAATAATATATAAAAGCTAGTAATAAACAATAATTAAACCTAAAAAAGTTAATATTTTAGACATATTACTTGTATATTGTCAAAATAATAGTACATTATAAAGAGCATAGTTTAATGGTAAAACTTGAAGCTTCAGATTTCAATTTCTCAGTTCAAATCTGAGTGCTCTTGGCTAAATTAAATTATTTTATTAGATTTAAAGGCAAACATATATTAGGGCATGTATAAAAAGGTAAACATGTATTATTTTTTTTTCTTGTTTATTTATAAAATAAATATTTGTGATACAAATAGTAAAGTACTTTAGTACAGGAAAATCTGGCGCTTATTAAGCATATATGGCACATAAGCAATGAGTGTATTGTAAAAACAAAGGGTAATTAAGCAGAAATTAGCTTTTATTTTTCTATAGTAGTACTATAGTTATATTTAAATAATATATAATATTATTAAAGTAAAGAAATAATATGAACGTATAAGCCTAATGTTAAGCCTTAATTTAGTCTCATAACTAACACAGGACCCAGGTTAATTGTATCCAAATATTTATAAAATATTAACAAACCATAGATAATTTATTTTTAAGTTGAAGTCTTAACTCTGAGTAGGATTAAATAAGGAGTTTATAATAAAAATTTAAATAAAGAGTATGGTTTAATGGTAAAACTTGAAACTCCAAACTTCAATTTCTCAGTTCAAGTCTGAGTACTCTTGATTTACAGGTTCCTTAGCTTAATTGGTAAAGCATATTCTTGATAAGGATACGTCCAGAGTTCAATTCTCTGAGGAATCAAGGTAAGTATATGGTTTAATTACATAATATAAAGTTCAGCTATAGGTTAATTATAATATATTTATAGTTCAATTACATTATATTTTTTTTTGTAGTTTTTAATTAATTGTATTTTATTTACAATATAAAAGAGAATTGGCTGAGCGGTTTAAGGCGATAAGCTTGAAACTTATTTGATTTAATAGATCACATCCGTTCAAATCGGATATTCTCTGTTTATAAATATATAGTTTATACTTACTGTGTATTAGATAAGTGAAAACACTAAAACGGATTAGAGCCGGGTTGGTTAGGCGCCTCATTTGGGTTGAGGAACAGTCATGTTCGAATCGTGATAATCCGAATCTAATACTAACAAACTAATAACTATGTATTATAGTATAATGTATATCAATGAATTTTTTCTATACTAATTATTTTTTAGTATAGGGAAGTATATAAAGAAACTATTAGGGATACCTGGCTATATATTAACGAGAGATGTTTATTTAATTTTTGTGGAGCCCGACCCCGCCTTTGAATCTTATAATTAATAATGAGGTTAAATCCATTATATGTGGATTGAAAGTAAATCAGAAGTAATAAACTAAAACAGATGAAGGACTGATAGGTAGGGTGTAACTATGTACTCTTAGAGAAATTCAATATTAAACGAAGTGAACTGAAATATCTTAGTAACTTCAGGAAAAGAAATCAAACGAGATTCTACTATTAGTGAGAATTAAAGTAGAAAAGGCTAATAGTTGAGACTAGTAATTGAGACTAATAAGTAAAACGGGCATAACCTGTTTGAATATAAAGGGGAACCTTCCTCTAAGGCTAAATATGATATATAAGCGACAGCGTATAGTACTGTGAAGGAAAGGTTTGAATTAGTAGTTTTATAAGCAGCTCGAGTAAAGTTTAAATAACAAGTAAGAG